>JBLHME010000005.1:0-84862 GCA_047623225.1 Cryomorphaceae bacterium | reverse complement strand
ACCTATCGGGTAAAACCATAACCCCTGGATTTATTGATGCTCACGCCCATGGGCCGCAAGGCTCTGACGATATAATCCCGCAACAAAATTGGTCAACTATTGCTCACTTGGCCTTGGGAGTCACCACCATTCATGACCCATCAAGTCAAGCTAGTCATATTTTTACCGCAAGTGAATACCAACGAGCGGGCAATCAGCTTTCTCCTCGAATTTATTCAACGGGTGAAGTGGTCTACGGTGCAAAAGCTCCAGGTTTTTACGCCAGCATCGAGAGCTATGACGACGCACAAGAACATGTATTCAGACTCGCAGAGCAGGGCGCTCACTCTATCAAAAATTATAATCAACCTCGTCGCGACCAGCGACAGCAAGTAGTAGCCGCAGCGCTAGAAGCAAATATCGCAGTGGTTGCTGAAGGTGGTTCAAACTACCATATGGATATGGCGATGGTGGCCGATGGAAATACCTCGATCGAACACAATCTACCGCCGGCCATGATCTACGAAGATGTGCTGAGTATGTTTTCGCAAACTAAAGTTGCTTACACGCCAACCTTGGTAGTTACCTACGGTGGTTTAGCGGCTGACCCATATTGGCGTCAAGCGACCAACGTATGGGAACATCCAATACTTTCAAAGCATGTTCCCCCTAAAGTGTTGCAAGCCACTTCAGTGCGCCGCACCAAAGCACCTGAAGCGGACTTTGTAGACCAGGTCAGCGCCAAAACCGCACATATGCTCAAAGAGCGTGGAGTATTGGTTTCCATTGGTGCGCACGGTCAGCAAGAAGGCCTCGCTGCGCATTGGGAAATGTGGTCATTTGTGAGAGGTGGTTTTTCACCGCTTGAAGCACTTGAGACAGCAACCACCGCACCAGCCAAACATCTTGGTTTCGATAATGATCTTGGCTCCTTAGAAGTTGGTAAGCTAGCAGACTTAGTTATTATGAATGCCAACCCTTTGGATGATATTGGAAATACTGACGACATTTCTATGGTGATGTTAAATGGCCGTTTGTATGAAGCTGGCAGCATGAATGAGGTTCATTCGGGTAACAAAAAGCGTGCGCCGTATTTTTGGCAGTAGGATAGTTTAATAGTTCTGTGTGTCAGCATTATGTGGCACACCTATTGGTACCTGCTGGGGCTATTAGATAGACATAAACAGCGTTGCTTGTGTGAATCACAGGCAGCGCTTATGCTTTGCTCTACTAATAAAGATAGATGGGTGTGTAACAATGCGCTGTAACTTTTCAACAGGTCATATTTCATCAAGGTTTTGTCTAATTGCGTTGTTCGCTGCAAGTGCAGTGGTTTTCGCATCTGCAGAAGAGAAGGTGGAATCTCCAGCGGCGCCTATCGCTGAGGCAAGTGAGTTTCTTAGCCAACATTCTGGGCAGTTTAACGGCAAGTCTTTGAAGTATACGGTTCGAGCTGGTGAGACTTACTTGCACTCTGCAGATGGCGAGCCAAAGGCTACAATATTCACCTTTGACTACATCAAGAAGGATGTCGCTGATAAATCCAAACGGCCGGTCACTTTCATATGGAATGGTGGCCCCGGATCTTCATCTACTTGGTTACACATGGGTACCTTTGGGCCAAAGCGTATTGTGGTTCCCAGCGATGCCACTCACCCAGGTTCACCGCCGTTTAATTTGACCGATGCAACAGAGACCATTCTTGATGTCACTGACCTTGTTTTCATAGACCCCGTAGGCACTGGGTTTTCACGTGCTTTAGGCACACACGAAGGTAAGGAGTTTTGGGGCTTAAGTGAAGACGCTAACTCCATGGCTGAGTTTATTCGTGATTGGGTAACAAATAATGGGCGCTGGAATTCGCCGCGGTTTTTACTCGGTGAAAGTTTTGGCACTACTCGCGCAGCCAGCGTAGCCAAAATACTACAAGGCGACTTTCAAATGGGCGTTAATGGGATTGTTTTCGTGTCTCAAGCCTTGGATTACGCCGGCTCTACACCTTATGTGCGAGACAATATAATAAGCCATATCACCTATGTCCCAACCATGGCGGCCGCTGCTCTTTACCATGGAAAGATAGCCCCGAAACCTGAAAACCAAGAACAATTTTTAATAGATGCACGTGATTTCGCGACCGACGAACTGCTGCCTGCACTGTTTAAAGGCAATACCTTAGATAAGCGAACTCACGATCATGTGCGTGATCGTTTGGCCTATTTTACTGGCCTTTCGCCAGATTATATAGAGCGCGCAAATCTTCGCGTGCAGGGCTTTCGATTTGCCAAAGAATTATTGCGTGATGAAGGCCTTACCATCGGTTTGCTAGATGCTCGCTACACCATAAACGAAGTAGATGATTTAGACGCTGATCCAGCAGACGATGCAGCAAGCGCCGCTATTTCGCCGGCCTTTAAATCCGCATTGATGAGTTACATGCATGACGATCTGGATGTCAAATGGTCACGTCTGTATTTGTCTCCGGCCGATCCTAAGCTGTCAAGTTCTTGGCGGTGGAGCCCGCTACCTGAAGGCAGTTCATGGGAGCCTCATTTTGTAAACACCGCGCGCGACCTGTCAACTGCGTTGCGCCTAAACCCTCAGATGCGGGTGCTGGTGGCATCGGGTATCTACGACTTGGTGACACCATTCTTCGATGCCGAGTACACGCTCAATCGGCACGATATTAAAGCCAAGCAAATTGAGTATAAGTATTATACAGGCGGTCATATGATGTACGTCAACGAGTCGGCTCGGACTGAGTTACTCAAAGATACTAGAGCTTTTATATTGGCTCAATTAGCAAATGGACGTTAGTGAGATGTGAAGCCATATGCGATGTGGGCCGTCGCTTAAGTAGAGCCTAAAACTAATTTTCTTCCCCTCACTGAAAAGCGCTACTGCCGAACTATACTAAGCAAAACCTGCAGGTCAGGAGCCTGCCAGTGCATTTGGTTCATCAGCAACATGATAAAGGTACACTTTATGTGTGTATAGATTTTTCTAATGAGGGATGATATGAAAATCAGCACACTTCGTATGCTGCCAAGTATTTGTATCTTACTTGCGGTTCGTCCGTTAGTGGCGAGTGCTGAGGCTACTAGCGTCAAGTTTTTGCAGTTTACAAATTTTGACGGTGCGGTGCTTGGTAGATTTGAGTAAACCGAGCCAGACACTTGGATCGAACAGGCCCAACAAACATATTACTATCGCGAGACATCACGCAATGCCGACGTGGTTTTCATCGAGGATAAAACTCAGAATGTGGATATCATTCTGGATATTACACAGAAAATTGTTTGGATAAAACAACCGTGTTCTGTCGATTATTCACGTATATATACTATTGGTGGACAAATAGCGTTTCGGCCGTCGCTTAAAGATCAACGTAATACAATATTTTTATTGGGCAAGGAGTTCAGGTCGTATTCTAGGCAGAATCCGTAAGCTAGGCTTAGCGTTGCAGAAAGAATGTTGAACCACCTTGATCTTGTTGATGCTCGCAATGAATGGCAAAGTTATGAACGTGGTTCAATACTACGGCAAGTGGATGCCGCTTACTGAATTTATTGGCCTCACTGCGACGGATACCCAACCACAGCCAACTTCTTGCTATTGGGGCTGATCGCCAAGCGATACGCGCCTTTTATGGCAAATTTTGATATGTCTGCAATTTTTACCCAGTCTTCATTCGGTTTTTGCGTCCAGCGATACAGTTGATCCTTTTCAATCATCAATATTGAGCCACCCGGAGTCCAAGCATAGTTAGCGTTAGTGCCGACTATCGGCGTAAGGGGGCGAACAGACTTGCTTTGCGGGTCAAATTCTTTTATCCAATCCTGACCATTTGTTTGACGATGAACAAAGCTAAAATTATCTGTTCCAGGAATGACATATGGAGTGGATGGAATCGCATGGCCAGAAATAAAGTGATAACCCTCAGTGCTTTGGTGTACTAGGCTTACGCTGAAGCCGTATTGCGACCAATATAAAATATCGCCGGTTTTGTGGTTCCAAGCGTAATAGCCTATCGGTTCGGCATTATCGTTGCCCGACTGAGCGGGTTTGGGGTTATTGAGGTCTTCGCGCGTACCAGACCAAATGCTTGCGCTACGGTCACTGACAAACGAGATAGTCTTATTGTCTGGAGAGGGCGTGGGGGAATATTCAGTTGCTTCTGAAGAGCTAAGTTGTTGCGTCTTGCCGCTGTCTAGAAAATACTCATACACGTCAGTGCTGCCATCGTTGCCGCGCGAGAACACAAAGGAGTTACTGCCCTTGGTAAAGCTTGGTTGGTTGTCGTAGGCGGGCCAATTAGTGACATTACTTCCATTTGAGAGCACATTTTCTTTTAGGCTGAGATCAATATCGAATAAGAAAATTTCAGTTTCAGACGGCTCAACTTTTGCTGTGTTTTCTTCTTCAGCGTAAGACACGCCTGAAACACAAGCTAGAATGGTGGGCAGTAGCAGTTGTAAAAATATTTTCATTACATCGCTCTTGTTGTTTTGTGTTGATAAATGCTATCAGTCTTAGCTACAAAGTTTAGAGGTCACTAAAGCCGTTTTACTATGAAGCTAAATCAGACTCGGTTTGCATGCTTACTGTAAAGAAACCTTCTTGACGATAGCGTTCGCACATTTTGTTGGCGTAGCGCATTGAACAGAAATTGCCAACAACATAGCCACTACCACCCGCTACGGCGACTTCGTCAGAGTTGGGTAGCAATGCCTTGAGAGCTGATGTCTGTTCATTGTTGCGCGGCGCAATCACTACAGAGTAGTTTGTATGCGCAGCCTCAGCATTGCTATAATTGCTCAACATAGCCAGCGATTCATCGAGGATGATTTCCTCTTGCTCAGAAACCTGTTCGTCTATCTCGGTTAATATTTTCAATACATCGGCCAGTTCATTGACCTGATCGTTCGGCGGTGATGTTTCGAGATAAAGACTAACTAATTCATGTGTTTTGGCGAGGTTTGCATGAAGACTGTCAGACTCATCTGGGATCTGAATCGCAGCCCAATCAAGTTCTATATTCCACGAATCCGCGAAGCTCTGAATATATTCTCTTTCGCGTGGATCAAGATTGTCGTCTACCCAAGCAAACTGCACTAATATTTGTAACACTAAATCGGCGCTGGCTGGTCGAAATAGAGCCAGAGCAAGAGTGCCAAACTCTTCTCTTTCGAGGCGTAATGCCCGTTTGATATTTGACCAGAAGCTCTTTCGGCGGCGGTTCTGAACCCACAGCCCAGAACCAATCAATATCATGGTGCAGCCCCAAAGGATCCAGATTATGCTATTGATGAAACCTTGCCATTGCGCAACAACCAGAAAGTTTAGGCCAAATATCACGCCTGGTATGATGGTCATCACGTGGCCGACGATTGAAATACTATTGGCCACTTCTTCCTTGTGCTTGCGGCTCCATATCTTATTCAATTGCAAATAGGAGGACACCAGAGCAATGCCAAGAGATGCATAGGCCAGAGCGCCAATTACGGTTTTCCATGTTTCCATCTCTCTGCCCCTAGTTTGTTATGGTTTTAGGTGTACGGCATCAAGTACCGTAAGGAATAGGTTCGATCTCCATAATAAGCCTATTCTATTAACTGGCGCTATTCTTAATGCGGCATTATTGTGAAATCTAGAATAAGCTAAAGACAAATGAATTTATGTTAGCTTATAGACCATTGTTGGTTTTTGATCGTATCCAAGGATTTGTGCTTGAACATCTGCGTGAATACCATTAACGTTTGGCTGATTCGAAATAAATAAAATTAATGACTATGACATCAAATGCTGTGATTAGCGGTTCAGCCGTTTGGAACCCGCCCCATGTGATTACTAATGAGGAGTTAATAGATTCCTACAATGCTTATGCGCTGAGATTCAACGAGGATAATGCGGCGGCAATCGCTGCTGGCGATATGGCTGAAGTGCCAACGTCGTCTGCCAGTTTTGTTGAAAAAGCATCTGGTATTAAACAGCGTTACATCTATATAAAGGATGGTGTGTTAGACATAGACCGAATGCGCCCAAGAATTCCCGAGCGTAGTGAATCCGAACTGTCTCACCAAGCTGAGTTCGCTGTGAATGCGGCTCGATTAGCTCTGGCTGATGCAAACAAAGATGCCTCTGATATTGATGCAGTGATTGTTAGCTGTGCTTACACAGAGCGCTCATACCCCGCGATCGCGATCGAGGTGCAAGCCGAACTGGGAATCGAAGGTTTTGGCTTTGACATGTTGGTAGCATGCTCTGCCGCCACTTTTGCGTTGCAACGAGCCTATGAGATGGTTAACTCAGGCACAGCTAGGGCGGTGTTGGTGATTAATCCTGAATTGACCTCGCCACAGGTGAATTACAAAGACCGAGATGGGCATTTTATTTTTGGTGATGTATCTACCGCGTTGGTGGTCGAAGGAGCAGGCACATGTAAGTCTGAACACAGCTATGATATTTTGAGCACCAAAGCGGTCACTCAATATTCAAACAATATTCGGTCGAACTTTGGCTATGTCTCACACGCCACTGATGCCGATCCATTTGGCCCAGATAAATTATTTCATCAGTCTGGCCGAAGTGTTTTCAAGGAAGTATGCCCAATGGCGGCAAAACATATTTCAGATCATTTAGCACAGCTTAATTTCACTCCCGAAGACCTAACTCGTTGGTGGTTACACCAAGCCAATATAAATATGAATTTGCTTATTAGTAAACGTCTTTTGGGCAGAGACGCAACCTTGCAAGAAGCACCGATTGTGCTCGATGAATACGCGAACACCGCTTCAGCCGGCTCTATCATTGCCTTCACCAAACATCACCGCGACCTAAAGCCTGGTGATATTGGCGTAATCTGCTCGTTTGGGGCGGGTTACTCGATTGGTAGTTTAATACTCAAAAAGAGAGCAGCATAAGCTCAAGTTGGTAAATTATTCAGCAGTCGCTTGGCGAATTAGCAGCGTGTAAGCGCTGGTAGCTTTGACTAGATTTTCAACACTGATTCTTTCGCTAGTGCCGTGAAACCCGCTGATATCCTCGGGGCCAACTTGCATAAATTGGAACCGGTAAGAGTTATCGGCGATTTTGCTGTAGTGCTTCGAGTCTGTTCCTGCAATGGTTAACCCGGGGACCACGATTAAATCAGAGAAAGACTGGCGCGCTACCTTTGCAATTAAGCGATATCCAGGTGCCTCTCGTTCTGACACGGTTGAGGCTAGAGAAGTTAAACCTCCACCTATTACCTCAATTGCAACGCGCGGGTCATTGATTGCCTGAGTCACATGCGCCGTTACACTCTCAGGGGTATCGCGAGGGTGTAATCTAAAATTCACCGTTGCCGTAGCTTTGGGAGGTATAACGTTACTCTTTATTCCCGCACGCAGAATTGTTGGTGCTGTAGTGGTGCGAATTAGTGCATTAGTGGTCGCGCTTGCCGACATTTTTTTTTCAATCAGCCCACCAAAGAGCCAGGTATTTGCGGCTAAAACCTTGAGACCGAAAGAGCCTTCACTGGCTAATCCTTCGAACATTTCAAGAGTTATGCCTTCGACGCCGCCGGGCAATGGTGCTTGGCGCAACGCCACTAATGCTTGTGCAAGAATGTCCAGCGAGACCTCAGCGGCAGGCATGGAAGAATGACCACCTGGGCCACTGGCGGTAAGCAGCAATGACATACTGCCTTTCTCTGCTACATTGATCGAGGCAATGGGTTTTTCTACGCCAGGCATTAGATCGCGCAGAATAAACGAACCCTCGTCTAGCGACCAGGCTAGAGAAACGCCTCTAGATTTAAGTAATTGGGTTACTCCTTTGGCTCCCTCAGTGCCACCAATTTCTTCGTCGTGGCCAAAGCTAAAATAGATGGATCGCTGCGGAACTTCGCCTTGATCTATTAACAGGGTAAGTGCCTCAAGCATGACGATAACAGCACTTTTATTATCTAAGGCGCCACGGCCCCAAACATAGTTCTCGGCCACAACACCGTCAAAGGCTGGGTAGGCCCAGTCATCTTCAGAGCCCGGCACGACAGGCACAACATCATAGTGTGCGGTGAGCAGCACTGGTTTAAGGTTAGGATTTTGGCCTTGCCACTTGAGCAGCATAGTATGATCAGCCACCATTTCTAGCGACAAAGCGGCGAAAACTTCAGGGTAAGTCTGTTTAACCCAAGCAACGAATTGCACAAACGGTTGAAAGTCTTGCTGTTCGCTTCCAAATGAGATGGTTTTAAATCTCAGCGCTTGTGACATGTGCTCGACCACTCGCGCTTCATCAACTTCTACTGAAGCTGGCTGCTCCTCAATGCTTTGTGCAGAGCTCAGTAACAAGGCCCGTAGTAAAACCACCGCAATTAGGATGAAAATTCCCAAGGCCAAATACTTGAATATTTTTTTCATGCTTCTGTGTACCGGTTTGGTTAATTGAGGTCTAGCGATCGATTGATAATATCATTATCGTCTAATAATGACGCGCGAAAGTGCGAAGGAGTAAGGTTTGACCAGCGTTTGAAGGAGCGTCTAAAGTTTGTGCTATCACTAAAGCCTAACAAGTCAGCGATATCGGTAACAGGTAAGCTGGTACCTGCAAGATACTCTCTTGCAAGTTTAAAACGTACTTGGTCTAAAACACCCTGATAGCGCGCACCTTCAGTGGCCAAGCGGCGCCTTAAGGTGCTTTCGCTCATGTACAATTTATGCGCCAGTTGAGCGCAGTTGGGAAATTCGGAACCTGACGCGATAAGCTCCTGCTGGACCCTATCACTGGTGCTGCCGCGTTGCATGTCAGGCGAAAACAATCGGTCACACTCGCGCAGGAAAACCGCGCTAGTAACTGGGTTGGCGGTTGAGATGGGTGACTGTAAAACGGTCTGATCAAATCTAAGTGCGTTGTGCAAACTGGAATATTCAATTCTATTGCCAAGGCTTTCTGCGTAAATTGCAAGTTGATCAGGCTCAAGTCCAGGTCTAGGGTCATAAGCTAATTCTGCCGTTACGTTGCCGTTCTGCTGGTTTAGCAAAATAGCCCCGTTATTAAGCGTGGCGGAAAAAAACACTTCGCAATAAAACCGTTCTAAAGCGTAGGGTAAGTGTTGTGCGTGCACGATGAGTTCAGCACCTGAACTATGCAGATTTAACTCTATATTGGTGTTAGGCAATACAGCACGGTTGTAGCGGACTAAAAGCTTGAGCGAATCAGCCACGGTTGCACAACTCATAATTGCGTAACCGAACATGCCTTGTGAATGCAAATCTAGCCTTTGGCCAAGCCTTAAACCTAGTTGCATATCTCCAGATAATTGCAACGCCGCTTTCACCATCGCTTTAGATTGCGCCTCCATGCTTAGGTTTTGCTTTGCAAAGGAAGAATGCGCTCGTAGCGTTGCCTCATCGATGCCTTGCTCTGATAGAAGCTCCAATAATGTCGCTGCGTAGTAATCTTGCATGAATAGAATGACCGTATATAACCCTCATGTTGAATGTATTTAACCCCCAAAATGATACTCAAGTCAAGTACGATCCACACTTGTGTTTTTAGAGTCATGTATTTGATAAGCCGATGATCATCGGCAATCACTAGGAGTTAGACCGTATGAACAATTTTCAGGTAGATGTATTAATCATTGGGGCCGGCATCTCTGGTGTGGGCGCGGCTTACCATCTTCAAAGATTCAGCCCAGACAGGAGTTATGCAATTGTGGAGGCGCGCTCTCGAATGGGTGGCACGTGGGATCTTTTTAAGTACCCTGGGATTCGCTCTGACTCTGATATGTACACCTTTGGTTTTAACTTCAAACCTTGGGTAGAACCTGAGGCGATAGCGCCAGGTGCGAAAATACAAGCCTACATTGATGAGGCCGCAACCGAAAACGGCATCAAAAAGAATATTAGATTTGGTCAAAAAGTGATCGCCGCCAACTGGGACAGCGCTACTTGCCGCTGGACCTCGCGGATTCAGGATGTACACACTGATGAAGTTCAGGTTATTACCAGTCGGTTCTTCTACTCCTGTGGCGGTTATTACAACTATGAGCAGGGTTATTCGCCAGAGTTTAAAGATTCGGAGTTGTTTTCCGGAATTATTGTTCACCCTCAACAATGGCCAGAAGCTTTAGACTACAGCGGCAAGAAAGTGGTTGTGATAGGTAGCGGAGCAACGGCTGTAACATTGGTGCCAGCTATGGCAAAGACCGCGGCTCATGTGACCATGTTACAGCGCTCACCGAGCTATGTGGTCTCTCGCCCGCTGCAGCAGGACCTCGCCATAAAATTAAATAAGTGGTTGCCAGCAAAACTAGCCTATTCGATCAATCGTTGGAAGAATATTCTTCTCGGAATGTATTTTTTCCGCCTTTCGAAGAAAAAGCCAGATGCAATCAAGAAATACATCATTGACGGCGTGCGCCAAGCTTTGCCAAAGGGCTATGACGTGGCTAAGCATTTCACACCTGACTACAAACCGTGGGACCAGCGTGTATGTTCAGTCACCGACGCGGATTTATTTGAGTCCATTAGCGATGGCAGTGCCTCTGTGGTTACTGATTACATTGAATCGTTTACCGCTACAGGTATTAAACTAAAGTCAGGTGACGAACTCCAAGCCGACATAATCATTACCGCTACAGGGCTGAAATTGGAGATGTTCAGCGGCATGGAAATTTCAGTGGATGAGGTTCCGCTTAAGACTGCTGATTGCTTTGTGTATAAAGGGATGATGCTCAGCGGCGTACCAAATTTTGTTTATTCGGTGGGTTACACCAATGCTTCTTGGACCTTGAAATCCGATTTGGTAGGCAAATATGTGAGCCGCCTGCTAAACCACATGAAGCGAACAAATAGTGAGCTTTGTGTACCTGTTGTGCCAGCTGAAGGCTTGCAGCCTGAGCCGATTATCGACTTCAAATCGGGCTATGTGTTACGTGCTCAAGACGAGATGCCAAAACAAGCGAGTCGAAAGCCATGGCGTTTATACCAAAATTATATTCTAGACAGGATAACCTTGGGCGGTGCATCAGTGGTTGACGACAGCATCAGTTTTAAGCAAAGATAGCCATCACCCAAACATAGGCCAATATAGAAAATGTATAACACTATTAAGTATCAAGTAAGCGAGTCGATTCTAACCATTACTCTCAACCGACCTGAGCAAATGAATGCCTTTACGGTTGAAATGGCTAATGAGCTGATTGATGCTGTCAATCGAGCTAGCGCGGATGATCAAGTGCGGGCGGTGGTGGTCACAGGCGCAGGCAAAGCATTTTGTGCAGGCATGGACTTGAACCAAGCCGACAATGGGTTTGAGACTTCGAATGTGTTTGGGCTGAATGAGTCTTTACAGCCAAGCCTCGCGGATATGGACAATAAGCTCGAAGATGAAGACTACATCAATGGCGTAAGAGACACTGGCGGCCGAGTTACTCTGGCGATTTTTGATTGTGCTAAACCCGTCATCGCAGCGATTAATGGTGCGGCGGTCGGCATCGGTGCCACTATGACCTGCGCCATGGATATTCGGCTGGCGTCGGAACATTCTCGCATAGGCTTTGTGTTCAATAAAATTGGCATCACGCCTGAGGCATGCTCAAGCTGGTTTTTGCCAAGATTAGTGGGCATATCACAAGCCTTAGAATGGACCTACACTGGCGACATCATAAGCGCCCAAGAGGCAAAAGAAGCACGCTTTGTAAAAGCAGTGGTACCGGCAGATGAGTTGCTGGAGAATGCGTATGCAATTGCACGCAAGATCGCTCAGCACAGCCCTGTGAGCATCGCATTGAGTCGGCAAATGATGTGGCGCAATAGTGCGCTTGATCACCCTGTCGAGGCTCATAAAATTGACTCTTTGGCTATTTTTTACGCCAGCAAGGTTGATGGTAAAGAGGGTATCAATGCTTTTCTAGAGAAACGATCGGCTGAATTTACGCAAAAAGTTTCTACCGATATGCCAGATTTCTATCCTTGGTGGGACTAACTAACATTCGACCTTAAAAGGCATATACGATGAGTGAACAATCAGAAGAATTAGAAGTGTTTCGCGATATGGTGAAGCGCTTTTTGCGACAGGAGGTTGAGCCTCGCTATGAACAGTGGGAAGCGGATCATCTGATGCCAAAATCGTTTTGGCAGACTATGGGTGAAGCTGGTTTGTTATTGGTCGATTTGCCAGAGCAATACGGTGCAGCAGGCGTAGATTTTGAGGTGAGTTTGATGGTGCAAGAGGAGATGTGTCGTCACGGATTTCATAGCCTTGCCACTGGTTACAATATTCACGCAAACATCGTAGCTCCTTACCTAAATCATTTTGGCAGCCAAGAACAAAAACAGCAATGGCTTCCGAAGATGGTCAGCGGTGAGGTGGTGACTGCTCTAGGAATGACAGAACCTTCCGCTGGCAGCGATTTAGCCGCATTGCGAACCAGAGCAGTGCGCGATGGCGGTGACTATGTGCTTAACGGTTCCAAAGTTTTTATCACCAACGGAATTCACGCTGACATGGTGGTTATTGCCGCCAAAACCGATCCTGAGGCTCGCGCTAAGGGAGTGTCTTTGTTTTTAGTCGACACCAGTTTAGCGGGATTTTCCAAAGGCAAAAAAATCGAAAAGATGGGCCAACATAGTAGCGACACGGCTGAACTTTTCATGACCGACGTTCGAGTGCCAGCGAACGCACTGCTAGGTGAAGAGGGTAAGGGCTTTATCTACATGATGCAGGAGCTTCCTAGGGAGCGGTTGGGTTGTTCGATGCAGGCAATAGGGCATGCCCAAGGCGCGCTTGATTTAACCACAGCCTATGTCACTGAGAGAAAGGCCTTTGGCCAGTCGATCAGCCAGTTTCAAAACACTCGATTTAAACTAGCTGACATTAAAGTTGAACTTGAGTTGTGCCGCGCTTTGCTCGAAAAGCATTTGGCAATGTTTATCCGTGGTGAAATGAGCGTAGAAGATGCGGCGGTTCTTAAGTATGCCAGTACTGAAATGCAATTGCGGGCGGTCAACGAGTGTTTGCAATTGTTTGGCGGTTACGGATACACCGATGAATATCCTATTTCACGATTTTACCGTGATGCTAGGGTGCAAACCATTTATGCAGGCAGTTCTGAAATCATGAAGGAAATTATCGCGCGCGGCTTGGTTGGGCGCTAATGCCTTTCGCTTGTTTTAACGCGGCCCATCACAGATTGCAGTTAAGGAAAGGTTTGTGTCAATATATTGAACTTCTGATATTGGCGCTCTAATATCATTCTCGGAAAGCAGTTACCAATCAAACTTATATTTTAAGAGCCTTGTCTATGCCTACCTTCAAAATTTCTATTCGCCACGCTTTACTGTCTTTACTTGTTGTATCTGCTAGCGCCTCCGGATCCGATTATCCGGATCAGCTACTTTGGGGCGACACTCATCTGCACAGTTCCTACTCAAGCGATGCGTATTTGGCTGGAAACCGCACGGCTGATCCCGATATTGCTTATCGTTACGCCAAGGGTGAGCCAGTAGTTCATCCATACAACCGCACTAGGGTGCAAATTCAGCAACCATTGGATTTTTTGGCTGTCGCCGATCACGCCGAACTGCTTGGCGTTGTTTCACAAGTAATGTCTGGTGATTATGATCAGCCTGAAGCAGGTTTGTTTGAGCGTGTAAAATCATGGTTCATAGTCAAGTTTCTAGCGTATTCCATCGAAGACCCTGCAGAGGCTACTAAGGCTTTTACAAAGAGATTTCCAGCACCCGTGATTAAATCTGGAGATACCAGAGACCCGGTTCAAACTGCGATTGATACCGGCACCGAAACCGGTCTCAGTAAGATTGGTTTGATTAATAGTGAAGTGGCTGCTCGAATTACTGCTTCGAAGTGGGAGCAATCAATGCAAGCGGCCGACCAGCACAATGATCCGGGGAATTTCACCACATTGGTCGGATGGGAATGGACTCAAACTGCTAGCGGTGCAAATTTGCATCGAGTAGTTGTCAGCGACGTAACGCCGAGTGTGGCAGCAGGATTCGATCCGGTTGGCGCGGGTCAAGCGCCATACCCAGAAATGCTTTGGGATGCACTCGATGTGTTGGCTGAGTCTACCAACGCCAACTTTGTTTCAATACCGCATAACTCAAACCTTTCGAAAGGCTATATGTTCTCAAAAACCACTCTAAAGGGAGAAGCTATTAGTAAGGAGTATGCAGCCAAGAGAGCACGTTGGGAACCGATCGCAGAAGCAACACAAATAAAGGGCGATAGCGAGACTCATCCAGATTTATCACCTGATGATGAATTTGCGGATTTCGAACGATTTAATTTCTATCTGCAAGCGTTTCCACAAGCACAAGGGTATAAGGCTCAACAAGGAGACACTATCCGTTCAGCGTTGAAATCGGGTTTAGAATTCGAAAATGAACTCGGCGTGAACCCCTACAAATTGGGCATGATAGGTTCAACCGATGCACACACAGGTGTCGCTTCAGCCGAAGAACCCAACTTTTGGGGCAAAGTTTCCGTCGACTCAGTCCCCGCTAATAAACGCCGATATTATGAAGATGGCTACGCTGACGGGATACAGAGTTTTAATGGCTGGAGTATGTCTGCCTCAGGTTTGGCAGCAGTGTGGAGTCCGCGCAATGATCGAAAATCGATCATTGCAGCGATGCAGCGAAAAGAGACTTACGCAACTACTGGGCCGCGAATTGCGCTGCGCTTTTTTGCAGCGTGGGATTTTATACAAGAAGATGCCTTGGCTGAGGATTTGGCGCAGATTGGATATCAAAAAGGCGTTCCAATGGGCGGCGAGCTAACAAACTCAACGACCGGCGGCGCACCTAGTTTCTTAATTAACGCAGTAAAGGGCGCTCTTGATCACAATTTGGATCGGGTGCAAGTGGTTAAGGGCTGGAGCGACTCATCGGGCAAAGCTCAAGAGAAAATATTTGATGTGGTATGGTCGGGCGATCGAGCGCTAAATGAGTTAGGCAAGTTGCCCAGTGTTGGTAATAGCGCAAACACTAAGACGGGCAAAACTGTTAACTCGATCGGCGCCGCTGAGCTTGCTGGAGTGTGGGTAGACCCTCAGTTTGATCCTCAGCAAAACGCCTTTTACTATGCGCGAGTATTGCAAATACCAACAGTGCGGCATTCGCAGCTAGACGCGATTGCTTTGAGTGTAGAGACACCGTATGAAGGCCCGGCGACCATACAGGAGCGAGCGTATTCCTCACCAATTTGGTATTCGCCGATAGATTAGTGTAACGAGGCCTGTATGAACGATTTTCTACATGATGTCAGTTGGGTTATCCCGCACCGAACCGAAGAGCTGACCGCCATTTTCAAAGCGCTAACGTGGTTAGGCTATCCAACGTTCGTTATGCTGCTATTGCCCTTAGGTTATTGGCTGTGGAGCAAAAAGGCATTTACGCGAATTGTCGTATTGGTAATCCTGTCTACAATTCTAAACGCCTTGCTAAAGGATTATTGGGAAAACCCCAGGCCAGATGCTCTGTTTAGGCTTGACCCAGGAGTAGGGGACTCGTTCGGAATGCCATCAGGCCATGCGCAAATCGCCCTGGTTCTTTGGTTTGGCATTGCATTTGAAATTCGTCGCATGTGGGCTTGGATAACGGCGTGCATAATCGTGGCTGGAATCTCATTTTCGCGAATTTACTTAGGCATCCATGACCTCGAAGACATCCTCGTGGGTTTATGCATAGGAGCTATAAGTCTATGTCTCTACCGTTGGCTATTGAGGCCACGCTTCCTCAGAGCTCGTAGCCTATCCGTCTGGCCTTATTTGCTTGCCATCGTGCTAATGCAAATTGTCTTAATTAGAATTTGGCCAGCACCCGCGCACAGCGTACAAGCCTTGTCACTAGCGGCGTTTTTAGGTGGATGGTTACTGGGCGACAGTATTGAGCGAATCTTTATTGAATTTAACGCTCGGTCAGATTTGTGGGTTGTGCCAGTGGTGATAATTCTTGGAATCGCAGGAGTATCTGTCTTAACGGCGATTATCAAAATCGTAACAGTTACTGTTGCACCTCAAATCACCAGTTACATCACTACCTTCTTATTGGGTATTTACATGACGCTTATTGGGCCTGCCGTGTTCAAGCTTATTCGCTTGTCTTCAATGCGCTAGGCCAAACTGCAATAGTTTCTCATTCTGGCTAAAGCCTGTATCTTAAGCCAAAGGGAGATTGTGTTAGAAAATAGCTCCGCATTTCCGAAGTTTTGCCACTCATGTCAGCGTTGACGATGCAAAATACTTCGTTGCAGGGCAAAATCAAAACTTAGGCTTAGCCACAAACCAACACTATGATGATGCTTATCGCTAAGCGTTAAACAACGAGAACTACAAAATGAGTATCAACAATTTTGGATTAGCAGCTTTAAGCTTAGAGATAACCTTTGCTAGCCTCATGCTAAGCTCTCTCGCCTATGCTGCTGAAGACCACAGCATCGATGGCAGACCTAATATTGTGGTTATCCTTGCCGATGACTTGGGCTACTCGGACATCGCCTCATATGGCAGTGAGATTAGCACTCCTAATTTAGACCGGCTGGCACAACAAGGTCTGCGGTTTAGCAGCTACTACACTTCGGCCAGTTGTGCTCCTACTCGCGCCATGCTGTTAACCGGTGTTGACAGCCATCGCGCCGGCGTTGCAAACATTGCTGAGGCATTAACGCCAGAGCAAGCTCACTCGCCTTTTTATCGCGGTAGTTTAAATCAAAATGTAGTTACCATTGCCACCTTACTAAAAGATACTGGCTACAACACCAGTATGACCGGCAAATGGCATTTAGGTTATGAGGATGAATCTTTGCGACCCATTAACCGAGGTTTTGAGCAAACCGTAATGATGCCTTTCTCGGGCGGCGACAACTGGACAAACCAGGCGTACTTACCTAATTATGAAAAAACTCTTTGGTATAAAAATGGTAAGGAGATAGAAATACCAGAGGATTTTTATTCGTCAAAATTTATTATTGATAACGCGATTGAACAGTTAAAAAACAAAGCGGATAACGGTAAACCGTTTTTCAGTTATGTTGGTTTTCAAGCTGTCCATATACCCGTGCAAGCACCCAAAGAATATACCGAAAAATATATTGATACCTATAGCTCAGGCTGGACCGCACTAAGAGAACAACGCCAACAATCGGTTAAAGATTTAGGCTTGATCGCTCAAGATGCACCCATGAAAACTATGAAAACCACAGGCGACTGGGATGAATTATCTGTTGATGAACAACAGTATCAAGCAAAACGCATGGCAGTATATGCGGGCATGGTTGATGCCATGGATTTTCATATCGGTCGTCTTGTTCAATATTTGAAAGACACAGGGGAGTACGACAACACGGTTATTATATTTACATCTGATAACGGCGCAGAGCCTTCTGACCCTAATGTCTTGTCTAAACTCTTCCCTTTATTTATGCGTTTGAACGGCTACAACAACGAAATCGAAACCTTAGGTGAGAAGTTTAGCTACAACACAATCGGTTCAAGCTTTGCCAGCGCGGCTGTATCGCCGCTAGGCCACTATAAATTTCACTCGGGTCAAGGCGGTATTAAGGTGCCAATGATCATTAGCGGCCCCGCTTTAGCCGACAGTCACACTGGCAAAATCACTCACAGCAAAGCATTTGTTAAAGACCTAGCGCCCACCATTTTGGCATTAGCAGGTACCAGCCACCCCGGAACTAGCTACCAAGGTAAGACCATTGAGCCAAATACCGGCAAGAACCTTCTGCCTGTTATACAAGACAAAGTAGAGACGGTTTATAGCGATCAAGATATTATAGCCTACGAAATTGGCGGCAACGCGGCACTCATTAAAGGCGATTACAAAATCACCTTTAATCGTGGTGGCAACAATGACGCCAAATGGCATTTATATAACGTTGCCAATGACCCTGGTGAAACACTAGCGCTTGAGTCTGACGAGCCAGCCGTATTTTCAGATCTATTAAGTGAGTATCAACGCTACACCGTCGAGAATGGAGTTTTACCTGTACCCAAAGATTACAACCAGACCAAACAAGTAGGTCGCAATGGTATTAAAAAACGTTATGGTCAGCCAAAGTATATTGTTACGGCCATCGTATTGATCGCTTTGTTATTCTTTACAGTTAAAGCCATAAGGCGCCGGCAAAAAACCACTAGTTTGTAACAGATTCCCTTGGTTTTGAGCAAACCGTAATGATGCGTCTATATTCAATGGCTATTTAACATGTCAGCAATAGATTAAGTATAAACGGTCTCTGTAGGGCTTACAGCTCCAAGCTCACGCGCCATAGCTGCATACCCCAATGGGCACCGAGGTCTATTCAGGTAAGGCATGCAGCTATTAGGGTCCGTTCAAATAGGAGCCGTTCAAAACTGTTATCAAGGCGTCACGATATTAAATAAGCCGCTCTTCTTATCTTGTAGAGCAAAGAAACGTACTAGATCAATTTTGCTTCCCTCAACTGAAAGTTGATCTGAAAAAATTAGGTCTTTTATAGAAGCCAAGCCCATTCCCAAATCTAGAAATAGGTCATGGGTGATCTTTAGAGTTACGTTAGCATCTGGGTCTATTGCTGCTTGTTTATGATGCAGCACCGAATTTTTTAGGCTCAATACATGGTTTTCATCTAGGTCGGTAAAATAAAAGTTTACCGTCATTTCCATTCCTTCGGCCGCTTCTGAATCCAATTGGGCCGCCATAAAATCGAAGAAATGTGATCGCTCCGCATATTTAATTATGCCTCGACTCAACGGGGTCATTTCGTCAATGAACGATTGCTTGCCTTTTCGGAGCTCTAAAGCACCGGTTAGATAAACATCGCGCCATGGCCCAGACTCCGCTTGGTACCCCAACTGATCGTAGTTGCGTGCCAGCAGAGCTTTGGCATCTATATTGCCTGGTTGGGCAAATACCAGATGATTAAGCAGCGTCGCTGCCCAGCGGTAGTCCCCATTATCAAACGCCTTTTGTGCCTGCGCTAAAACAGTCTCTGCGCCGCCCATGGCGGCTACATACCGTTGTGCTGCCTGTTCTGGCGGCAGAGGGTTTAGGTTGGCCGGATTGGCGTCATACCAACCGAAATAACGCTGATAAACCGCCCTTACGTTGTGCCGCAAGGTACCGTAGTAACCGCGATTAGAAAAAGTCTGCTGTAGCGATTCAGGCAACTCGAGTTGTTCAGCGATTTCTCCCGAGGTGTAACCCCTAGACGCTAGTCGGAGTGTCTGGTCGTGAATGTATTTATAAGTATCACGTTGAACTTCAAGAAATTCAGCAATTCGGTCTCCACCCCAAATCGGCCAATGGTGGCTGCCAAAATAGACCTCAGCTTTGTCAAAACGGTTTTTCGCATCGTCGATAAAGCTGCTCCAAGCTAGAGCATCGCGCACTTTAGCTCCGCGTAAAGTGTAGAGGTTGTGCATAGTGCGAGAGACCATTTCTGCACCACCAAAAGCTTTACTCTCGGGCAGGTAAAAGGTGAATTCGGATGGTGCTTCTGAGCCAGAAACATTTTGGAAAACAAATTTGATGCCGTCGATAGAGAGTGTTTGACCGCTACGATTAATAATGTCTGTAGGCGATAAAATTGCCATTGTTCCATAAGATGGTGCTTTACCCAGACCTGAACCCACATGGCCTCTCTCTGTTCTGGGCAGTGATGCACCGTACATATAGTCAGATCGCCGGCCCATTGTAAGACCAGTAAGAATATTCTCACTGGTAGACTCTTCCAAAAAGCCCACTGGCGCAATTACCCGTATATCATCAATAGCCGTGTTGGCCGCTTCTAAGGCGCCCAACACACCGCCAAAATGATCTATATGGCTATGCGTAAATAACACCGCGCTAACCGGTTTTTTGGGCAGGTGCTGAAACGCAAAGTTAACCGCTGCAGCGCCAGTTTCGCCATTAGTTAGTGGGTCTACTAGAATCCAACCTTGTTTGCCTTCGATTAGGGTTAGGTTGGCTAGATCAAAACCTCGGACCTGATAAACACCTTGGGTAACTTTAAATAGGCCATGAATATTATTGAGTTGCTCTTGGCGCCACAGACTGGGGTTCACTGAAGCTGGTGCATCGCCTTTAATAAAATCATAATCTGACATTTGCCAAGCTACTCTGGCGCTGGGGCCTGGCACTGTAAGTTGATCGGGAGTAGCAATCAGACCACGCGTCGCGTCGTCAAAATCTTGTTTGTCAGCGAATGGCAGCTCTTGCAACACATCGTTGTTTAGAGAGGTCGTGAGCGCGGTAGCGGGCGTACTGCCGTTGGCGTCTGCGTCGGCACTCAGAGGAATCAGTGTTGCTTGCTGCTCGCAGGCGATTAGTAATGAGGCTGCGAGTATAGGCAACCAACTTTTATTCAATATTTGGTACATGGTTTGCTCCTCAAGAGGTGACCTTATTTCAATTAACAGGGCGTGGTATTTCAATCAGACCCTGACAACAACGGGTCTGATATCTATCGACATTAATTGTCGTACATACGATTGGGAACACTGTACTCGAGTACCTCGTTAACCGCTCTGGTAGTAATCTGCGTAATATATTCACGAATGGCATAGTTAATACAATTCCAAATTTGTCTCGACGAAAATTAAGTCAATAACCCACCAACCACGTCAGCGCCAACTGGATGGCTTCGATTTAGGTTATAATCTCAGTGTGGTTTTTGTAGGAACATTCAGATTAAAGCGATTTACAATCAAACTTAATCTGGCATCACCTAATTATGTTGTAAACAGCAATCGCCAGACTTGAGCGATAATAGAAACCGCAGAAACATCTGCAGTTTTTGCTCGTACAGCGTGGATCGATTACACCGAATCCATTGCGACAATTTCAGGCGCCTTGGCCATGCATGAGCCTAGCTCTGCACCAATGCTTTTAAAGTAGTCCGTTTTGCCATGCACATCGAGCGCCTCTTGATTTGCATATTGCTCAAGCACCACGTAGGTGACAGTGTCGGAACGCAGTTTGTGTAACTGATAAAAATTACAGTCGGCCTCATTGTTGTTAACAGCTTCGGCAAGACGTTTAAATATATCTTCAAATTGTTGGTTTTTGCCTTGCCGGATTGTAAGTGTTGCGGTTATGCCAATTGCCATTTTGTGTACTCGTTGTTTGTGGTTGAATTAAGCTATTATAGACTGCCTGCCAGTTGTGGTGTTTATCTAAACAATGACCAAATGTTGAAAAAAATATTTATCGGATTAATTTCTCTAGTAGTTCTGCTCGCGGCAATGCTCTTTACCTACTTTCAGGCAACTAAGTCGCCACAGATATTCGAACCAAGCATCGCCATGATTGATGCGCAAACCGCACCAGAGCCTGACCCTTCTTCGCTGCGAGATACCCAGGCGGGGCAGTTACTGGGATTTGCAGACACTTACAATACTCAAGCGTGGCTGGGGATACCCTATGCCGCCTCTCCAACCGGCGAACTTCGTTGGCGCGCCCCACAGGCTGCTAAGACGTGGACCGGAGTTCGGGAAGCATTGCAATATGGAGCTGCATGTACTCAATTTTGGGGTATTTTGTCTGGCCAAGATGGTGAAGACGGAGACTTGGTAGGCAGTGAAGACTGCTTGTCTCTCAATGTCTGGTCGACTCGTCTGGCGCCAGACGAGCTTGCCAATAAGAAGATACCAGTGATGTTCTGGATTCATGGCGGTGGTAATGATTCTGGTACGGCGAATATTTATCAGGCGCACCACTTGGCGGGCAGCAACGATGTCATCGTTGTCTTGGTCAACTATCGTGTGGGCTTGATGGGGTGGTTAAGCCATGATGCTATTAGAAACAGTGCAAATAACCTCGAAGATGCCTCAGGAAACTTTGGAACACTCGACCTAATCGCTGCATTGCACTGGGTGCAAAGCAATATCTCAGCGTTCGGTGGAGACCCTAATAATGTGACGGTCTTTGGTGAATCAGCCGGCGGCAGGAATGTGTTTTCGCTGCTTGCATCACCATTGGCTAAGGGCTTATTTCACCGTGCTATTTCACAGTCTGGAAGTGCCGACACGACACTCCTAACCTTAGCGGAGGACTTCCCCGATGATCGCTCGTCTAAGGCAGTTTTGGGTCTAGAAAATAGTTCCAACTCAATGATTTTTATGGTTTTATCAGGACTATATCCAGAGGAAAGCAAAGCAAAAATTCGAACTCGAATCAAGCAGACTGCAGCCAATGAGTTGCTTGAATTGATGCGCAGCCAAAGTGCGCGCAAGCTTATGCAATTGGCGTCGGATAACCTTGGTCAACCAGGCTATACCAAGATTGCTCGGATTGTGCGCGACGGTCACGTTATTAGTAAAAAGTCGACCATGAGCTTATTGCAAGACAGAAATAATTTTAATGATGTGCCCGTCATGCTGGGCAGCAACCGCGACGAAAACAAGGTGTTTATGCTGCGTGATCCTGAGCATGTTAAGTGGCAATTTGGCATGCTGCCGAGAGTTATCGACCCGCCCCGTTTTGAGCGAATTTCTCAATACGTGTCTGAGAATTGGAAAGCAGGAGCGGTTGATGAACCAGCTAAAAGGATTTTCAACAGTGGCGCTCACCCCGTATTTGCCTATCGATTTGATTGGGACGATGAGCCCGTTAATTGGCTAGCTGATCTTAAACAATTGCTAGGCGCAACCCACGGTTTTGAAATCAGCCACGTATTTGGAGATTTTGAAGGTGGGGTGCCAACTGATATTATTGAAAGCAAGAAAAATGCGCCCGGAAGAGAAAGTCTTTCTTTGAGCATGATGGATTATTGGGCGGCGTTTGCTCACAATGGTGACCCTGCTCGGGGATTGAGCGGCAAGCAGGCTTTATGGTCGCCATGGCAGGCCCAAGGCAAAAATATAATGTTGTTGGATTCACTTTCTGACGGTGGCACAAGAATGGCCGAGGTCAGAACCAATGTGCAAGATATCAAGGCTCAGATACCTCAAGACGAAGTCATAAAAACCCAAGAAGATCGCTGCCACTTGTTCGCTGCACTGTTTTTGCACGGCTACCAAGTGAGTGATTTTTGGGATGAAAACGAATATCAGGCTTTGGGGTGTGAAGACTATCCAGCAGGAGAGTTCAGAGAAGGGTGATTGGCCCTCCAGCGGTGAGATTAATAGCTGGTTTTAAGGCTGAGTAGCTTGCTACGTTTATAGTCTCAATTAAGTTGCTCGTGAGTCTATGAATCCAAAATAAACAACTGCCATAAGTCCTTGCGGGTCATGGCAAGAAATGGGCTCATGGCCAAACATCCCGTTTTGCCGATACTCTTTTCCAAAAAGCGCATTTCGGTGAATTTTTCCTTGGTTGTCTCATCTATCGGTGTATCTAATCCAGCTTCACGGGCCATTAGGCGGCCCTTGGCGCGCAAGGCAAGTTCAGTGTACAGACGGTAGTAGCAGAGCATATCGACCACCACCGTGCCAGGGAAGCTTTGCTTGAGATCATCTAAAAATTCGCCGAGTTTAGATTCAGTGAATTTGCCTGAATTTAACTGCTCTAAAAGCATGGCGTCTTCGTCAAAATCAACTTCTAGCCAATCATGCATAGCGCGTGCGCTCTGTTGAAAAACCAAAAATAGAATAGTCGGAAGTACTAATAAAGTGCCTGCTGTAGTTAGGATTGGAGTGCCGGGGAAATGGTTAAACGTTGAGTGGATCAGCACTGCAACTACAAACCCCGGCAAATACAATATTGGGTTTATCTTTATGTTGCGCTCGGTAAGTAATTGCGCCAAAACAGCAAAAATTGCCATGCTGGCACCGTGCATTATCGCGGTTCCGAAACCTCGTACTACCCAAATCGCTATATGAGCATCCGGCGCCAGATATAGAAAATAGAAATTCTCAATTACCGCGAAACCGGCGCCTACCGCAAACCCAAGAATGGCAGCATCAACTAGAAAACCAATTCGGTGACTTCTAAATAGATAAATTACAACCAATGCCTTCATCGCTTCTTCGACAATCGGCGCGGCATAACGCGAGTAACGTTTAACATCCCAGTCTAAATACTCTATGACGGCTCCATTGAGCCAGTAACAACAAGCTGCAACCGCACCACCGACCGTGATCACAGTCAGAATGACTTTAATGTTTACCAGTTTATAGCTGTCCAAATACTGCAGGCTGATTAGAAAAAGCAGCACTGGGAATAAGCCCACGGTGGCAGTAAGGAGGAGTTCAATCGACATAGCGGCCTATGATCTAACGCGATGATGCCAGATGCAAGCTATCAAGCTGCTGGGAACCAAGCTTATAGAATCTTTAGCGACAATAAGAACTCGTCATCTTGGCGCTCAGAATCTCGGTAAGCGGCTGCGAAGCCAGCGGATAGCGTCATGCTATGTCTATGGCCCACGGTAAAGTTTAAATCGATTTGCAGGCCTGCGCTGGAGTAGCTTTGTTCTACACCGTCATCTCCCTCAACTCGCAACCCAGACACGAAAAGAGCAGGGCGGGCCCAGCTTAAGAAGAATCCCGGGCTACCAACTGATTTGAATCGTTTGGGTGGAAGATTCCACTCGGCCACACTTTTGACGAAGCGGCGAGCACTAATTTGATCAATTTCAAAACCCGGCATGCTGTCAAATGTGCGATAGCGTTTGGTCTCGCCATCATCAACATAATTGTTGCCGAAACCACCAAAGTAGAAATTGCTCAAAGGGTTTTCGCGGTCACCATTGGCTGAGCCAGCTGAGGAATAAAGCCACAATGAAGAGTGCTTGAGCGGCAGTGCAAATCCTGCGTCTAAGCCTACTCTGAATTTTGGAAAGCTCTGACTATTAACCCTGTCTGAGCTGGCAACAGCATCCCATCGCCAGCCTTTTTCATGATCAACAGCGCCTAGAGATTTACGCGTGTCAGTAAAATTAAGTGCCAGCTCAGCGTGTAATATTTCGTCGAAGTTAAAGGTAGATACATTTTGATTGCCAGGCAGTGTGTCCAAGCCCGTGTAATAGGCTACTTCGGCGGTGAGGTCCAAAACCCTAGGCTCATCAAATATTAGCGCCTTTTCGTACCCAATGGTGTAGGCATGGCCCTTGCGACTGCTCTCCGTAGGCCCAAATAGATCGTAGAAATCAGCTCGGTTGTAACTGTACTTTGCGAACCAATTTAGAGCTCGATACTCAGCTGAAATATGTAATTGTTCATCGTCTTCGTATTCATCGCCAAGGTTTTCACCAAAATCGCCATCAACTGACCAAGTGGCACTGATGTCGAGGTTGTGAAGTTGCGCAGGGTCTTGAAGCTTCATCGCCCATCCGACAGCCGTGGTGTCTCGATAGCCTTCAATAATGGGGTACCCAGATGCGTATTCGAGTTCGCGATAAGGGCGGTATTTTCCGCGGTGGGTAATTCGCTCTTCAAATTTTTCGTCTGCCAGCGAGTCAATCACATTCCAGCTGCGCACTATGGGGTGTTTGTTTGCTATTTCATTGCCTAAAAATGTGATGGCGCTTAAATCCTCCAATGGTTTGGGGTCGAGGCGCGATGGCACAAAGCCTTTTCCGGTAAATTCAAAGGCAATCAGTGAGCCATCGTCCTGAGGTATCGGCCTGATTAATCCGGTCTCTGCGTTACTAACTGCTTGCATGTCACCGTTGGCTATTTCAAATCGAAAGATATTGGATACCCCTGTGTAAAAGGAACTGCCGTATAGATATTTGCCGTCTTTCGAAAAAACAAACCCTTCAGGTACCGAGCTAACAAAGTTAAATTCGCCGATAGGCTCAATGGTTCCCTTCAATAGATCACTCGACTTGAAGACTTTGAGAAACTGTGAGGCGTCTATTTCACCTACTGACATAGACACCATGCTGCCGTCGCTAGACACGTCTAATTCGTAGGGAACTTGCCCATAAGGCCAAGTGTAGAGCTGGTTCCATTTAGTGTAGGGCGCGGGGATTCTCACCAATGATACATAGCCATTGAGATGGCGCAGACCCCATAGGGAATCATCTGCACGGTTAAACGCTAAATCACCGATTCGAGCGTCTTTGATTAGCATCTTCTTGTCAGCGCTTTGCAGGTCTACCACCATTAGGTCGCGATAAGCATTATTGTCTGCGGTAAAGAATAGGGCTTGTTTTTGGGCATCATAAGCTGGTGAAGTCACTCGATACTTCATTGGCCCCTTGATGTCGGTTACATGTTCAACTTCGCCGCTGCTAAGCGACATTTTGCCAACATGAGCCACGCGCCCTGGGTATCGAAAAGCACCGATCATAGTATTGCCATCGGGGCTGGTAAATGAGCGTGAGATTGACCCTAGAGTGTTTTTGCTTAAGGGCTCGAGTTGTGTCAATTCAGCCTCATTAACTCTGGCTAAGTTTTGTGCTTGAAACTCCTTTTCCCAAATAATCCAATCTTGCCAAACCTTGTCTAATTTCGCTCCAAATACTTTCTGAAAATGTTTAGCATAATAGCGCTCACTGCCTTCGCCGCGCTTTAGCCAATCAATGACGTGTTGTGGTGAAGTTTGCAATGACAAATATGAGAAGAACCGCGTGCCATAAAGATAGGCATTCACACCCGTTTGAAAGTCCACACCAATGCCTTCAGAAACAATGCCTAAACTGCTGTAGAACTCGGCGCCGTCGCGCACCATGGCCCGAAAAACCATCTCATCAAAGGCGCCTTGCGCTCGGCCTAAGCCACCTGACATCCATGTTTCCATAAACACCGCAGCTCCCTCAAGATACCAGCGTGGAACAGCTAATCGAGGTGTGCTCAAATAGTTATACAACATTGACTCGGGGTGTTTGCTGGTTTGGCGTGGCTTACCACCGAAGAATTTTCGCCAGCCCCGATCTTGTCTGGTGGCCATATCCATATTCGCTATATGCACCATCTCGTGGTTCATCAGCATGAATATACGTTCGCTGCTGGGGATTGTCTCTAGGGTTCTGCTTGCTGGCGCTATGTAAACCGACACACCATTGCGCGGTGATGCTGCAGCGCCGGCGTTGCCGTAGTCACTTAGGTCAGTCAGGACCACGGTGGTCTTTTCCTCAGGGTCCCAGCCGTACAATTTCTTTTGAAATTCTAGGGAATTATGAAAATTCCTTACTACGTGGGGTAGCAGGTAAGTTTGAAATGGGTCGAAATACAATAGGCGCAGGTCATCGGTTTCAATGACATCCATTTCAAACGCTTTGGCACTCGCCGTTGGAACGCCACTAACCATGCTTACCAAAAATAAGCACCCAAAAACTAAATTTACCTGAAAACAGCGCATCCCCTAAACCCTCATGTCATGGTCCTAATCTGTACACCTTAGCAAACAACAAGCGAGTTTGAAACGCCAAAAAAAAAGCCGCTGGTTAAAAGCCAGCGGCTATGCCTCCTAGGGTGAGGCTAAATCGTCAGGGTCAAAGTGACGACTTTCAGGGACTTTTAGTTAGCTCCTCGAAGAGCTGAACGGAATGCATCCTTGGCCATGGCTGCTCTAAAGGAGTCATTAGCCATAGCATTGCGGAAGGCATCACTGCGCATAGCATTGCGGAAAGCGTCGTTGCGCATGGCATTACGGAATGCATCATTTCTCATCGCATTACGGAAAGCATCATTGGCCATGGCGCTGCGGAACGCATCGTTACGCATGGCATTACGAAAAGCATCATTGCGCATAGCATTACGAAAAGCGTCATTCCTCATGGCGTTACGAAAAGCGTCATTGGCCATGGCTGACCGAAGGGCATCGTTGGCCATCGCACTTCGAAAAGCATCGCCAGCCATCGCTGAGCGTAGGGCATCGTTGGACATTGCGCTGCGAAAAGCATCATTAGCCATCGCAGAGCGGAAAGCGTCTCCAGCAAGTGCATCTTTCAATGCAGCGTCATTTGCTAGTGCTGAGCGAAATGAATCACCTGCTAAGGCATTGCGAAACGCATCGTTGCCCATGGCGGCTCTAAACGCATCGCCAGCCATTGCTGAGCGTGCGGCATCACTTGCCATCATTTGTCTAAATGCATCATTGGCCATAGCTGAGCGAAATGCATCGCTTGCCAGTGCAGATCGAGCAGAATCATTAGCCATTGCGTTGCGGAAAGCATCGCTTCCCATCGCATTGCGAAAAGAGTCATTAGCCATTGCGTTGCGGAAAGCATCACTGGCCATAGCATTGCGAAACGCATCGCTAGCCATCGCTGAACGTAGTGCGTCGCTGCGCATGGCTTCACCGAATGCTGCATCGGTAGAAAGTTTTTGGAACAGATCAGTCTGCATTAATTGTGCAACACCTTGATCAGCCAGTTGTACATCATCGCTTTGTATTTGTTCACCACGGTATCTTTCGGCGGGCACAATGGTCCCAGTTACCTGATCTGTGTTGGCTGGAAAATCACCACCAAAATATGCGACACCGCCAACAACAACAGCTAACGCTACTGCAGCGACTATGGTTTTTTGCTTACTCATAATTAAATCCCCGAATGTTCTTAGTTATACCCTTGAGCGATTACAACTCGCTCGCGATTACAGCTCAATTTACGACTTTAGACTTACAGCCTAGTTTTACTGCTTTATTTTTACAAGTTATACAGTCAAATCTTTGCAGTTTGGCTGTGTTTATAATAAGTACCGATTATCGACCTAAAAGTTGGTGCATTTTTAGAATATTTTTAGTTCTTTTTGATGGTGTTAAAATATTTGTTTAGAATCAGCTGTTTGTCGGCGTATACCAGTATCTGAAAACCTTCAGATTGATCAGCGCCAAGCGCATTTTTACGATCCAATACTAATTGATACAACTGATTTTCTTTGTTTGCCATGCTCGCTTGTTGGTCATCGACCTGGATGCCAGCTTGGCCCTTACCGGTTAATGGTTCTCCCTGAAGGCCTTGAATAGTGTAGTCATTACTCTTAATTTGTATGTTAATGCGTTCCGCAGTGCCGCCCTCAAGCATTACATTCAGTTGCAAGGCATCAGAGTTGATTGCTAAATCTAACGAGGCTTGGAGTTGCGGCGCAGCAATTTTTGCTTTGTCTAATTGCTGCCAGCGGCCTAATTTTGACTCTGGGAGCAAAGTGCCAACCATCACATGATTCGACAATGGGGAATCGGTTGGCGTACTAAATTGAGATACGCCTACCGCTACAATCGCCGCTATGGCTAGAGCTGCAGCGCCTGCCTGCCATTGACCAGTCAATAGTGTTGCCAGCCAATTGGCTTGATGGTGGTCTTTAGCAGAACTTTGGCCGCTATTTTTAGTCGCAACTTTACTCAATACCGCAGCGCTTAAACTAGCTGGGAGTTCTTGGCAAGGAAGATCATCAAGAGCCTGGGTTATTTGCTTTAGGCGATCATGATGCTCTTTTGCCTGAGGGGAATGCGTAAGTAAGTCATTGAGTGCTTCGACCTCGCTTGCATGCAACTCATCATCAATATCGGCATTGATCAAGTCTAAGGCGTGTTGATTAAGGGTTGTCATTTATATCGAATTTAAGTTGTTTATGGGTGTTGTAGTATGTTTTTTTAAATCCTGTATTGGCACTTCTGGAATCTTAATATTAGTTTTAGCTTAAGCAAATATTGCCTTCGCTGTTTGGGCTAATTGAGTTTGCAGCTTCTGCCGTGCTGAATAGAGTCGAGAACGCACGGTTTTCTCAGGCAGGTTCAACACCTCGCTTATTTCTGAGTAAGAGCAACCAATAATGTGTTTCAATACGATCACCGTTCGATAGTCCTCACTAAGACTGGCTAGAGCTTGTTCGAGTTGTTGACCAAGAATGGCGTTATCATGCGCTTTCTCAAGATTTGAGGAGCTTTGAAATTGCTCTTCAGAAAACGCAGTCTCTGGCCGCTGTTTCTTTGCATAATTTAGCGATTCGTTGATAGTAATCCGATATACCCAACTGAATAATCGGTATTCGGGGTTAAATTTATTTAAATTCTCGAAGACTTTAAGAAAAACCGTTTGTGCAACATCTTCAGCGTTGCCACGATGACCAAGGATTCTAAAGGCGGCATTGAACACAGGTTTTTCGAACTCCTGGATCAGTGCTGTCATGGCCATTCGGTCACCACCATTACAAGCCGCAACCAAATCTCGATCGCTTAAGCCCATTATGTTAGGCCTGTTCAACGAAGCATTATTGCCACTCTTATCCATTAATACACTTGAACTGAAAAATAGTTGGTGTGATTTAATAAAAACTCAAAGAGTAGTCTTTTCGACATGCTAGTTATCGGTCCTCGGCTGGTACGATTTCAAATAATTTGTCGAAGCCCGAATAACCAAAAATATCAACAATGTGCTTGTTTACATTGATCAATTTAAGGCCGCTGCCTTTACCCATCATGCGTTTATGAGTCTTTAGCAGAACCCCCAAACCAGCACTCGATACGTATTCCAGCTTGGCTAGATCCAAGCTGCAATTACCTTCTATTTGATCCAAAAAGGCCTGCGCTTGCTCGGCTTTTGCTGCGTCCAGACGACCGCCAATAAGCACTACGCCGTCATCTGCTAATTCAATTTCAAACATCGTTTGTATTTCCGCCTACGCTAAAAGTTATTTTGCTTTGCCGATTTCTATATTCGTATGTGATCGAGTCAACCATTTTTAACACCAAGTACACCCCTAATCCGCCCGGAGTACGCTCATTAATGCCTGCGTTGAGGTCGACCACGGGTGCTGTGACTGGGTCGAATCTTTCCACGTCATAATCAGTCAGACTCACTTCAACCCCTCCTTGTTTGGGGGCAATGCTGATCTTTATCTGTTCAGTAGTTTCGGTATTATAGTTGACCATATTGACGAATAGCTCTTCGGTAGCCAGATCCACCACGTATTGCTTGGCTTTGGGCAACGCCACTTGCGCGCAAACTTGATGGGTCATTTGCACGATATTTTCTAATTCGTCGAAACTTCTACTAAATAGTTGTTGCATCATCTTGCTCCTAGATTAAGTTTATTGTTTAGGCTTGCCGCCGAACTAAAACCATAGTGATATCGTCCGCTTGCGTAACGTCTCCAGCAAAGTCATGCAATCGTTCGAGAATGGCATCGTTTAGTTCAGACATTGGGTGAGTGCTATTGGTTTGCACTATCTCGGCTACCCTTTGTTCGCCAAACTCCTCAGCATGACTATTATTATATTCGTATACTCCATCCGAAATCAGCGCTAGGATATCCCCAGGCTGTAGTTCTATAGTGTGCGGCTGTAAGGGTTCATCAATCGGCATTACTCCGAGAGGGAAGTGCGTTGGCTTAAACCATTCGCATAGATCTTCAGCAGCCTTATAGTGTAAAAGAGGGCCTTGGCCACCCGAATGGTAGGTAACAACATGGGTTCTTGGGTCTAAGAAGCCTATAAATGCTGTGATAAAACGATCGTCAGGTAAATCTTCTTCTAACTGATTGTTAACTTGCATGTAAGCAGAGTCTAGATCCGCCCCTAACCTAAATGCAACCCTCAGCATAGCTTGCATTTGTGTAGCGGACAAGGCGGGCCCAAAGCCATGACCCGTTGCATCACCCATTAACAGAAATAGTTTTTCATTAATCATCACAATATCGTAAAGATCGCCGCCAGTATGGTCTGTGGGCTGAAAGTGCCCGTGTAAATCATAATCATTGAGATCGGGCATCTCGCTGGGTAGAGTGCTCATTTGGATTTCGCGAGCCAAAGCTACTTCCTGGCCCAACGTAGCAGTTGCAAGCAGCTCATCAGTCATCTTGCTGTGCTGGATAGCCACAGCTGCCTGCGCAGCCAATGCCGGTCCAATCCATTCATCGTGATTATCAAATTGGCCTACATTGGCTCCCAACCACTGCATAACGCCAATTACATTATCGGCTTGGCCAATAATCGGCACATTCAACAAAGATCTGGTTTCTGCGTTCTCTAGTTCGAAAGGATGGGCAATAAAAACCGCATCGTCGCGACAATCGTGAATGTTGCTGATATCGCCGTTTTGAGCGCACAGCCCGGCCCATGATTCGCCCAGCTTGAGTGTCGGTGGGTTGTTTTTGTGGGGGATAACCTGATTCAAAAGTTGTTCGTCGTCATCGACCAGCCAAAGTATTCCCGCTTCCGCAACGATTGCCGCACGACCAACGTCAATGATTTTACGCAGGAGTTCATCTAGCCCCTCTGGCGTGGCTAAGCTGTGCAGTATTTCGAGAATATTGACCAATGATTCTCGCGTGATTTGGTTTGGGCTGTTTTTCCTATCCATATTTAATCCGCCTAAAAGCGACTAAATATAGCAAATATGTAATGTGACGTTTAAGAATTTGTAGATTGCCGCGATCTAAGCTGATAATTGCTTTGTTGCGGCACCGAAAAATTCTGCAATGCGAGTGAGGATTTTTGCTCTCTTATAGTGATACACAGTGTCTTGATGAGCATAATCCTTGTCATCAAATTTGTTTTCGAATCGTTAGAGTCGTAGAATTCATCAAACTAAAAATACTAATACGAGATTTGTATGTTTCTGCACCAACCCCTTAGCATGCGGCTAAACAAATGCACGCGGCGAACCAAAGATTGGGAAGTGAATCTGTGAGTAACGCTGCAGATGCCACAGCAAGTTTAGAATCAGCGCTAGCGCATGCTGAAGATTTGTTGGCAACACAGCCAGATAGAGCACTACAACAAGCTCAAGAAATACTCTTTGTAGTTCCCGATTATCCTCCGGCTACCTTGATGACTGCGAAAGCTCACCAGGGTTTAGGCAATATTGACCAAGCTTGTGAAATTCTAAGTGAATTAACTCAAAGCCAAGGTAAATGGGCCGCTGCCTTCTATCAATACGGTGTTGTTTTAACATTGGTCGGGCGCGGAGACCACGCGATTGATGCGTTGCAGCGGGCCGTGGAGCTTAATCCTAACCACCCTGAGGCGTGGCGCCATCTAGGAGATCATTTGATGGCGACCGGCGATGCTCCCGGCGGTGACGCAGCTTACGCCCGACATATTCAAGCATCAGTGCAACACCCTAGCTTGCAACAGGCGGCCGCGGCAATGGTCGACAATGATGTGCCGCTGGCTGAACGGCTTTTAAAGAATCATTTAAAAGGCGCGCCAACCGATGTGCCGGCTATTCGAATGCTTGCCGAGGTGGCTGTGCGCGTTGGTGAAAATGAAATCGCAGAGAATTTATTGTTGCGTTGCCTTGAACTTGCTCCAAGTTTTTCCTCTGCGCGATATAACTATGCTGTTTTGCTGCACCGGCGCAATAGTTCGGAAGACGCCTTAGTTGAAATAGAACAATTATTAGAGATCGAGCCACGCAGCCCTAGTTATCGCAATCTGTGCGCGGTGATTTTGAGCCGGGTAGGGGAATACCAGCGTTCCAGCCAGATATACCATGAGCTTCTTAGCGAGTATCCAGCCAACTCAAAGGTTTGGCTCAGTTATGGCCATGTGTTAAAAACAGAAGGGCGGCAAGATGATTGTATTCATGCTTACCGCGAGAGTATTAAGCGTGATCCTGCTTTTGGTGAGGCTTACTGGAGTCTTGCAAATTTAAAGACTTTTCGTTTTGATACCATTGACTTAGTTGACATGCGTCGGCAAGTGTCTAACACTGATTTGCAGAGAGATAATCGCCTGCACTTTCATTTCGCCCTTGGCAAGGCCGCAGAAGATCGCGAAGAGTTCGCGGAATCGTATCATCATTATGAAAAGGGCAACCAACTTCATAATGAAGGCCTTAAGTATGACGCTGATATGAATGCCGCACGTGCTCACCGACTTAAGAAAACCTTTACCCGTGAGTTCTTTACACAACGAGTAGGCTCTGGCAGCGACATTCCAGACCCTATTTTTATTGTCGGAATGCCGCGGTCAGGCTCAACATTACTCGAACAAATTTTATCCAGTCATTCAGCGGTTGAAGGCACCACTGAATTACCGGAAATTATTTCGATGGCTAAGGACCTGCGCGAACAAGCAAATGCGCATGAAGACGATGATGCCGCTTACGACGATGCTCTAGCAGAACTAAATAACGATCAGCTACGTGAACTAGGCGAACAGTACATAAAGCAAACGCGGATTCATCGCAAAACAGATAAGCCGTATTTTATCGATAAAATGCCCAATAATTTTTTACATATTGGTCTGATTCATTTGATCTTACCTAGTGCGAAAATAATCGATGCGCGCCGCCACCCGCTAGGCTGCTGTTTTTCTAACTTTAAGCAATATTATGCTCGCGGGCAGAGTTTTAGCTATAGCCAAACTGATATGGGCCGTTTTTATCATGATTATGTAATGTTAATGGCTCATTATGACCAGGCATTACCGGGCATAATCCACCGGGTTCATTACGAGGATACTGTTGATCAAACTGAGGCTGAGGTTAAGCGCTTGCTTGAATACTGCGGTCTTCCATTTGAACAAGCCTGTTTGCGCTTTTTTGAGAATAAGCGGGCGGTGAGAACGGCAAGCTCAGAACAAGTGCGACAGCCGATTTATCGTGGCGGTATGGATCAATGGCGCAATTATGAACCGTGGCTAGATCCTCTTAAGGTGGTATTAGGGCCAGTTTTAGAGGATTACCCGATGGTGCCTGAAATAGAATAGAAAAGTTGGATAGAAGTAGTCGGTTTTGCGATATTTACCGTGATGTAAACACTAAAGCTAGACGCGCGTGCAATGGTTGAGGTAATCTAACAAAGTTAACATAAAACTCGGCAATGGAATGTCATGAGCAAAAAGCAGTAAATGTATGTAAGGATATAGACTAAAAGAAATAGTTGAAATTTGAATAATAGATAACGAAGAGGGTTAGTTTATGCATAAGTATCAAAAAGATAAGATCCAACGCAGCTTGGTTCTAACGCCAGTGGCAGCAGCGCTGTTGCTATTAAGCCCGGGGCTTATGGCTCAAGAGGGGCCAGTCCTTGAGGAGATTGTGGTCACGGCTCAAAAGCGTAGCCAGAACCTTCAAGATGTTCCCATTAGCATTGAATCTTTCGGCACGCAAAAAATACGTGAACAAAACATTCAAAGCTTCCAAGATTACGCGAAGCTTCTGCCAAGCGTGGCATTCACACCGACATTAGGTGGTGGAGCGAGTTTTACCAAGGTTTATATGCGTGGTGTTGCTACAGCTGGTGACGGCCAGGCGACTACCTCACAACCCAGTGTTGGCACCTATTTGGACGAACAGCCAATTACCACTATTCAGGGTAATCTAGACGTGCACATGTATGACATTGCACGAGTAGAAGCTCTAGCTGGACCACAAGGCACGCTTTACGGAGCGAGTTCACAGGCTGGAACACTGCGGATTATTACCAATAAACCCGACCCTTCTCAGTTCGATGCCAGTATGAGCATAGAAGGCAATATCGTTGACGGCGATGACACAGGTTATGTAGCTGAAGGTTTCGTTAACATGCCACTTAGCGACACAATGGCTATTCGCGTAGTTGGTTGGGCCAAAAAAGACGCTGGTTGGATTGATAATGTGCTTGGTTCAAGAACGTTCCCAGGCGTAGCGGCATCAACGGCTGACGATATTACTGTTAACAACGCACAGTTTGCCGAAGACAATTATAATACGGTTGATACGATCGGTGCCCGTGCAGCTCTTAAAATCGACTTAAATGACGATTGGACCATCACGCCAACAATAATGGCTCAAAGTCAAGAAGGCACAGGTTCTTGGGGCGACGACTTAAGTGACTTTGCTCCTGGTGATCAAGCGGTTACTCACTTTCAAGAAGAGTTTACTGATGATAAATGGGCGCAGGTTGGTCTAACCATTGAAGGTAAAGTCGGTAACTTCGATTTGGTCTATTCAGGTTCATACCTTGAACGTGATGTTGACGGATCGTTCGATTATTCAGACTATTCGTATTGGTATGACACCATTTACACTACTGGTTATTATGCCGATTTGCACTTTAATCCAACCGGTGTTCGAGCTGTTGCCAACCAATTCTTTGAAGACGCTGGAACACGACTATGGCCTGGTGCACGTTTTACCAATAACGATAGTTACGAAAAGTACAGCCATGAGTTACGTCTAAGCAGCCCACAAGAGAATCGTCTACGCGGCATGGTCGGATTTTTCACATCCAAGCAAACGCATGATTTTGAACAGCGTTGGATGGTTGCTGGCTTAGCTGACTCAATGGAATTGAATGCTGGCGAGCCTGGCAGCCAACGATTCCCTGACACTGTCTATCTGAATAGTTTAGACAGGGAAGACACAGACGAAGCTATTTTTGGTCAACTAAGTTACGACATTACTGAGCAATTAGAAGCCACTGTGGGTTTGCGTTTCTTCAAGCCAGAAGTGACCGTAAATGGTTTCTTTGGATTTGGTCTTGGTTTTGCCGGTATTTGGTCAGGCAATGGTGAAGCACGTTGTTCTTCACAAGCCGATGTGACTGATAAACCATGTATAAATGTAGTTAAAGGAATTGACGAAAGCGATAACATTGGTCGCGTCAACCTAACTTATAAGTTGGACGACGATAGAATGGTCTATTTCACTTGGTCTGAAGGTTATCGACCTGGTGGCATTAACCGTAGCCCAGCCGCTGACGAATATGTCTCTGACTTTTTAACCAACGTTGAATTTGGTTGGAAAACGCAGATGATGGATAACCGTTTGCAGTTCAACGGTGCTTTATTCTTCCAAACTTGGGATGATTTTCAGGTGTCTTTCACAGGCGCCAACGCGATCACACAGGTTGCCAACGGTCCTTCAGCTGATATTAATGGTATTGAATCTCAATTCGTTTACGCAGCATCAGATAACCTAAGAATCTCTGGATCCTTCACGTTGATTGATACTGAACTTCAGGACGACTACTGCCCATCGTGTAACTCAGATGGCTCTGCTTGGGCACCCGCCGGTTCATCTTTGCCAGTGACGGCCGAAGTTAAGGGTAATTTAGTTGCTAGATATACCTTTGATTGGAAAGACTGGGAAGCTCATCTGCAAGGCACCATGGTGTATGAAGGCGACAGAGGTTCAGATTTGAACGCGGCCGACAATATCATTCGCGGAGATGTCCCATCGAGTACAGTGGTTGATTTGAGTGCAGGTATCAGGAACGACGATATTGCCTGGGATTTGTTTATTAAAAACGCCACCGATGAAGATGCACCTCAGTATTTGACTTCGCAATGTGCTACTGGCACCTGCGGAACTCAAAACTATGGCGTGCGTCATCGTCCTCTAACAGTTGGTTTAAGATTTACCAAAGACTTCTAATTGGTAGGCGCGCAACGTTTGCAATTGAACACCGCGTTGCGTAATTTACACACAATAATAAGGCTGACCTTTTTGTCAGCCTTATTATTTGCTTGTTCAGAAAAGCAAGATAGTGACGTTTTGGGATCCAAGGATAGTGCCGATTTAGCCTCAGCATTTTCTACCCTAGAAGTTAATATTGGCCCTACCAAGATACCCAGCGGGGATGCTCAGGGCAGTGGGGATATCACCATTAGCAATGCTTATTACTCTGTTGCATTTGCAGTGGATACAGCCTCGCCTTGGGGTGTTGCAAAAGGTGGAATACTGGATATTGCTGTAAACACCAGCAGTGGCCTAGGTGCAGATTTTGTTTCCTTGGTCGATTTCATGCCCAATTATTGGTCTGCATGGCCGAGCAGCTACCAAACTACTAAGGTCATAGAGCAAACAGAATCTTTAGTAATCGTTAGAACTAGCCGAGATTGGGGTGAAGTAGGCCTGCAGACAGACTTTTCCTTCAGTGCTGATAGTAATCTAGTGAAGATCCATACCATAATGAGCAATCCAAGCCCGCAGACTATTGCGGACTTGACCACGGGTTATATCGTCTGGCCAACAGGCGGCCATCTTTTTGGCATGCCAGGCATCACAGAAGGAGACTCTCGTCCCATTTCAGACAAGCCTGCCTTTGCCAAATGGTCGGCAAGTTATGACAAAAATTGGGCATTGGGATTGCACAGCAATTTTTCTGACCATGTGGCTTACACTGGGCGAGATCGTTACCTAAAGCACAATCTTGAACCTAATCGGACTAGGGAGTTTGTTGCTTGGCTGCAGATCGAAGCCAACGCCGATTTAGCAGAATTTGTTGCGGTAGACAGCCGCCTCAATCAAAGACAAACGGGCTCACTGAGTGGTGAAGTAGTGGACCAAAATCGCCAAGCTCTTGCCGGTTCAGTGGTCGTAGTGCATAAAGACGGAGCCTTGCATTCGTGGAGCTTGGCGCAAGAAGGAGACTTTGATTTTTCCTTACCCGTTGGTGATTACGAGGTTTTTGCTACTGCGCAAAATCATGCACCAGGAAGAGTTGAGCGCGTTTCAGTTTCTAGCGAGATGCCCATCAAGTTGACCTTGGATCAAGTGCAAGCGCCAGGCACGATAGAATTTTCGGTAAGCGATGAGCAAAGCTCAAGTTCAATAGACGCAATGATTAGCCTTATTGAAGGCACTAAACCAATCCTTGGTTATTTTGGTAAATCACGTTATTTCACCGAGCTAGACACCAAAGGTAGCGTCGCTGTGGAAATAGCCCCTGGTGAATACCAGTTTGAGGTTTCATCCGCAGGAGGGTTTTTCTCCGTGCCGCGTCTGGTCAAAGCGAAAGTTGTATCTAATGACTCCACTCAATTAGCAGTGCCAATACAGCGTGTCGATAGCCCAAGTAAACGTAATTGGTACAACGCAGACTTGCATCATCATTCGGATGTATTGGATGGATTCACCAGTCCCGAATATGTTTTAAGATCACAATTGGCGGCCGGAGTTAGTCTGCCATTTTTGAGCGACCACGACTCGACACGCAATAATGTAGCGATGCGTGAGCTTTCCAGTACTCGTAATTCAGATTTTATTGCTGGGACCGAGTTATCTGCATCGTGGGGGCACTTCAATGCTTACCCCTTAGACTATGATCTGACACCAGACCCAGATATAGGCTTAGGATCAATTCAGGAAATTTACCAAGAAGCTCGACGTCTCGGTGCCCAGATAATTCATGTGAATCATCCCTTTGGAAACTATGGCTATTTCGATAGTCTGAGTCAAGAGACAGAACAAGGGCTTGCAGCAAACAGCATTGTGCCCGGCGGATACGATCTAGGCTTTGACCTGATAGAAATCACTACCGAGCACCAACCAAAGACACTCGAGCGAGCTTGGCAGCTGTGGAATACAGGCAAGCCGGCCTACTTTTCTGCGGGCTCAGACGTGCACGATGTGTGGAACACGTTGCCAGAGCACTCTTCAGGCGCTGCACGCAGCTTTGTTTACATTGCTGGAGGCGAAGCAAATCCAAGCGTTAAATCCTTTGTGGCGGCGCTCAAAGCTGGGCATTCTTATGCAAGCCAAGGGCCCCTAATCTACCCTGAACATGTATTTGGTACTGAAATAAAGGTAGCTGCGATGCAAGTCTTATCATTAGCTTACGAATTGCAGAGCGTGATCGGCTTGCAGACTGTACAGCTAATCGAGAAGGGCAAAGTAATTGATGAGTTGCGGTTTGAGAATTCAAAGTTCGATTCAACCGCTAAAAAAATTCAATTTAAAGTGAGCCCGAGCGCCAACACCTGGTACAGCTTGGTCGTCTCAGATACCGCAGGCAATTATGCCTATAGCAATCCTCTCTGGGTTAAGGTCGCAACTGAACAATGAAGTTAAACATTTATAAAGGGGTCTTCTATCAATTTAATTCTCTCCACAGCCATTATCATCACGCTGCTAACCTCTGTATTTGTTGCCTTTAAATGGAAGGATTTAGCCTGCTTCGGCGATCAGCCTAGTTCATTGTTTGCTTTTAGCGCGATTCTATTTACCTCAGGCCTTGATGTGGGCCTGATTATGTTTCCGCTCACTGAGTTTGCCTCCTATGAAACAGACGCGGCTTATGCATTTGCAAACCCGCTGGCAATCGAATTTGGATTTTGGGGCTTTCTTGTTTGGGCTTTCTACTTCTTAACCACGTTTTACTTTGCGGTGATTGAACCGCGTATAAAGCTGTTTGAAATACCCATCATTCGTATAGTTAACAATTTTGTGATTATTGCTACCTGTGCCTTCACTGGTTATCTGTTTCTCAGTTATCTGCCAAGCTATGTGGATGGCATTAGCGATAGCCTGCGCTTCGGTTTGGTGGCGATAGTTGTGCTCTGCGCTGTCCTTTCAAGCAGCGACATTAAATATGTAAAAGTGCTTAGCATCAGCTCCACATGGCTATTCTTCGGACTTATTTTGATGATGTGGTTGCTGTCCGGCATGGGATTTGTTGGCATGGTCGAGAGTACGGTACAAATTGGCGAATATTTTAGCAACCTTCATCATTTCGTTCTACCAATCTCCGATACCCATGAATTCTACCTATTTTGGTGGTTTGCTTGGAGCATCATGATAGGCCAGTTCGTGGCACGGTTTCTGGGTGGGCTGAAAACCTGGCAACTGCTGCTGGCTTTGTTGGTTGTGCCTTCGGTGCCCATAGCTGCGTGGTTTTCTGTCTTGTATTACTACCATACAGAGTCGATTCAGCTGACCTCATTCATGAAGCTAGCGATGATAAGTGTAGGGGTTATCTTTGTGATCAACTCCTTAGATTCTCTAATTCGCTTGTACACAACAAATTTGAAGCTCACCGTTGAGTCGATTGGTCGACGCAACTACATATTGGGTAACTGGGTGGTCATGTTTGGTTTGGTATTGGCCTACCAATTTACCCCGTTTAAGATGCAATGGGTGGGATTGGTTGTAATAGGACTCTATGCGGCTGTCTATATGTTATTGTTTAAAAACAAAAGTTTATTGTCACTACCTGATTAATTTTCTCAAATAAATATTTTCGGAGATCACCATGCGATTGTTTTCTACATTGGCCTTTCTGGCAACCCTCAGCGTTTCATCAGCGGGGCAAGCAGGCGAGGTTGTACTCACTGCTGACAGTTTGTTTGACTCTCGTAGCGGCAAATTGGTATCAAATCCCGCTGTTTTAGTGCGAGATAATATGATTGTAGAAGTATCTACCAAGGGCAAGATGGTGGTTCCAGAAGGGGCAAAAGTAATCGATTTAGCCGGCAAGACATTGTTGCCCGGTTTTATGGATATGCATGTGCATCTATCGTCAGCCGCAGAAGGCATTTCATTTCTGGAGTCACGTTTGCAATCGGTGCCAAGGCGCGCCGTTAACGCGGTTATGAACGCCGATAGAACACTGCAAGCTGGATTCACCTCAGTTCGCAACGTGGGGGCATCAGATTACACCGTTATAGCGGTGCGTGATGCGGTAGCGGCGGGGGATATCGATGGCCCAAGAATATGGGCAACCGGGCCATCTCTGGGCATTACTGGAGGTCATTGTGATGATAATTATTCACCACCTGAGCTAAAGCTAAAAGGCCAAGGGATTGCAGATGGCCCATGGGCGGTAAAAGCAAAAGTGCGCGAAAATATAAAGTATGGTGCCAATGCGATTAAGTTTTGCGCCACCGGAGGAGTGTTTTCTAGAGGCACAAAAGTCGGCGCAATCCAGTATTCCTTAGAAGAAATGCAGGCCATTGTTGAAGAAAGCCATCGTCGCGATCTGGTAGTAGCCGCCCACGCTCATGGTACCTTGGGGATTAAGACAGCAATTCTTGCTGGAGTGGACAGCGTCGAGCACGCCAGTATCCTAGACGACGAGACGATCAAATTGGCCAAAAAGCATGGGACCTATTTTTCAATGGATATTTACAACACCGAATACACCTTTGAATTTGGTAAGGCCAACGGAGTACCAGAAGAAAATCTAAAGAAAGATCAGGCGATAGGTCAGGTGCAGCGCGACAGCTTTAGCGCTGCAGTCAAGGCCGGCGTTAACATGGTGTTTGGCAGCGATGCTGCCATCTACCCGCATGGAGACAATGCCAAACAATTTTCACGCATGGTCAAATTCGGCATGACCGAAGCTCAGGCTCTACAAGCTGCCACGGTAAATGCAGCTAAGCTCATGAAGGCGCAAGACCTTGGTCAAATAGCCGCTGGGTTTATGGCCGACATCGTTGCAGTTTCGGGCGACCCATTGCAGGATATTAGAGTCACAGAAAATGTACAATTTGTGATGAAAAATGGTGTTATCTATAAGGATTAATCGATTCAAATTACTAGAGTGTCGCCCTTCATTTATTTGGCGCCACTTAATTTAGATCATTCTTTACTAGTTCACCGTTGCTCATTACAAAAGATACTTTTTCCAATCGCGAAATATCGGTTAACGGATCACCTTTCACCGCAATAATATCGGCTTTACGGCCTACCTGAATTGCACCAATATTGGCTGACTGCAGTAACATTTCTGCGGGCACACTGGTGGCGGCTTGAATCGACTCCATCGGAGTCATACCAGCTTCTATCAACGTGGCGAGTTCTCGTACATAGACCGTGGGGTCGTAGTCGTAGCCGCCTAAATCAACGCCAGCAACTACCTTAACCCCGGCTTTGTGGGCTTTGCCTACCAACTCAAGAAAAATGTGCCTATAGTTCTTACTATAGTCATCGGCCATTGCCTGTTCGCGTAATTGGTTTCTTGGGTCATTATAATAATCACCAACATAGATTGTGGGAACTAGATAGGTGCCGTATTTTCGCATCATTCGAATCGAATCATCGTCCATGTAAGTTCCATGTTCTATTGATCTAGCGCCCATTCGCACCGCCATCTTGATTCCTTCATTGGCGTGCGCGTGCGCCATTACCGGCATGCCCTGACGATTGGCCTCATCCATCACTGCTTGCATTTCTTTTTCGGAAAACTGCACAGCTTTGGGGTCGTCACCCACTGACATGAAAGCGCCAGTGACCAATACCTTGACCCAATCGGCACCATACTTGGCTTCAGTTCGAATGGCTTTGCGGATTTCTTCCGGGCCATCCACTACTAATCCATCGGCAATCGGTGATTGTTCCGGTGAAAAATAATTTATATCTCCACCACCGCCCGTAACCGACAGATAATGCGCTGCTCCAAAAATTCTTGGGCCGCTCAATACACCTTCATCGATCAATCGTTTGATATCTTGATTGCCGTAATAAACATCGGCATCGCCAGCAACGCGCATAGTAGTCCAACCGGCGCCTAGTAGCCGTTCCAAGCCTTTATAGGCTTTTAGAGCCTTATAGGCCGATGACTTTTGAACGTGGTCGTTTTGATAATCATCGCCACTGATAAGCGGGTGCGCATGGCTGTCGATCAAGCCAGGCAACAAGGTGGCTCCTGGTAATTCAATGATCTTGGCATCGGCTGGAATAATCGAAGCATCCCCAATCGCAATGATGATATCGCCTTCGATTAAAATGACATTTTCGCTGAGTGCCGTTTGCTTTAAGCCATCGATGATTTGTGCACCACGCAATGCGGTCACCTGAACTGAAAAGCTAGCGCTTGGAAAAATCATTAGCAAAAATAGACATAAGCGCATGTAGTTCTTGGCGGGTTTGAATCGTGTTAATTGGGTTCTCATATCAACCTCATTTGAAAGCTAAAAATCAGACTCGACAGTAGCATACCGCTGCAGATCAAGGCAGTATTAGAGGCTCATAATAATAGTGGGGTGCTGCATGAGTTCTTTACGACGTTGGTTGGTCATGATACTGCTGTGTTTTTCAGGTGGCATAATCTTTATGTTGCCATTTCTGCGTGAGGTTTATTACATTCCCATGCAGCAAGCGTTTGGCTACAGCAATACTCAGATGGGCGTTCTGATCAGTGTTTTTGGGGCTGTTTCCTTAATTACTTATTTTCCTGGTGGTTGGTTGGCCGATCGCTATTCCCCACGCAAATTGATCTCATCGTCTCTGCTCGCCACTGGCCTGGCTGGGCTTTATTTTGCCACTTATCCTTCTTACCCCATCAGTATTATCATCCATGGTTTTTGGGGCGCCTGCGTGTCTTTGGTTTTCTGGGGCGCAATGATTAAAGCCACTCGTGACTGGGCGCCAGCTAACGAGCAAGGCAAAGCGTTTGGCATCTTGGAGAGTGGTCGTGGTATGGCTGAGGTAGGCAGCTCAACCTTGTTTTTGGTGATATTTGCGTGGATGGGTAGCAACGCCAACGCTCTGGGTCAAGTAATCAACTTATTTGCTTTTACCAATATTGCTTTGGCAGTGGCTGCTTGGTTTATTTTGAGTGACGAGCAGGACAATAGTCATTCAACTGAAGAAAAGCCCAAAGCGGGTTTAAACGAAGTGATTCAGGTGTTAAAAATGCCCGAGGTCTGGCTGATCTCAATAGTTGTTCTATGTTCCTATTCGGCCTATTGGGGCTCGTTTTATTTTACTCCCTATGCAACCGACGCTTACGCCTTGAGTGTGGTGGCGGGTGCATCGATAGGAGTAGGGCGCATGTGGATCAAGCCAATTAGCGCATTGGCCGCTGGTTTTATGGCCGACAAGATAGGTGTTGCAAAAAGCGTGTTTGGTTTTTCAATAATGATGACCTTATGTTTTCTTGGTTTTGGCTTTTTGCCTGGTGGCGACGCCTACTTGATCCTCATGTTAATAAACGTGGCTTTGGTCTCCGTTGCCATATTTGCAATTCGAGGCATCTACTTTGCGTTGCTCGATGAGGGTGGCATTTCTTCGGCAGTGACTGGAACTGCGGCGGGTGTAATTTCCGCTGTTGGTTTCACGCCAGACATATTCATGCCGCTATTGGGCGGTGTTTTATTGGATGCTTACCCAGGCGCTGAAGGTTATCGCTATTATTATTTGGTAATCACTGGAATGTGTTTGATAGGCACTGTGGCGGCTTTTATAATTATGCGCAGATCAGCTAATAGAATTAAATCGTAGGGGGCTAGGTATGTCGGAGTCATATGACGAAACAAGCGGTTCTGCCGCTGAATTGCAAAAGACACTACCGAGTAGTTGGTATTTAGACGATGCTATTTATCAATTGGAACGCGAACACATCTTTATGCGAGAGTGGCTCTGCGTGGCCCGAGAAGAACAGGTCCCCGGTGCTGGAGACCATAAAGTGTTGGACGTCTATGGCGAAAGTATTTTGCTTGTGCGCAATACAGAAAACCAACTAAAAGCTTTTTACAATGTGTGCAGGCATCGCGGGGCGCGACTCTGTCCTGCCGAAAATTCCGAAGTTTCGGATCAGCATGACCGCTTGCCGCTAAAGGGTGGTGTCGTGAACGGGCAAAGAATTATCTGTCCTTACCATGCTTGGAGCTACGATCTAAATGGCAAACTATTGCGTGCCCCTCACATGACACAGGAGATGGGTTTTGATAGTGATCAAGTGCATTTGCACAAAGTTGCATGCGAGACATGGGGCGGCTTTGTGTTTTTGAATCTAACACCCCAAAGCGCGAGTTCTTTCGCAGATCACATTGCTAATAGCGTGGCAAGATTTGAGCGCTATTCTTTAAGCGAGTTACGCATAGCCAAAACCATTCGCTATCAGGTTAATGCCAATTGGAAGGTGCTCTGTGAAAACTATAATGAGTGCTATCACTGCGGACCTGTACATCCAGAATTGTGTCGAATAGTGCCTGCATTTCGCGATGCGGGTGGCGCAGATTTAGATTGGGAGAAAGGTGTTCCGCACAAAGACGGTGCCAATACTTTTACCTTTAGCGGTACCTCAGATCGTCGCGGCTTTCCTGGTCTAAATCAATACGAAGATGAGAATCACCATGGCGACCTGCTGTATCCGAATCTGTTTTTAAGCCTAGCAAGGGATCATGCGGTTGCGTTTATTCTGCACGCCAAAAACGCCAACACCACTGTTATTGATTGCCACTTTCTGTTTGAAGAGTATGAGATGATTAAACAAAGTTTTGACCCCAGTGACGCGATTGATTTCTGGCATTTGGTAAATCGGCAAGACTGGAGCATTTGCGAGCGCGTACAGCAGGGCATGGGTGCGCGAGTGCATGACTATGGCGTGCTCTCTCCTATGGAAGATTGGAACCTCGACATTCGCAAATACGTGATCGATCACATTGGCGCTCATGCGCCGCAACAAGACCCGTAGAACCGACCATCTCCGCGTAAAACGACAAGGTCTATTTCAGCATCGAAGGCGCATGTTCCGCAATCTGGATATCTCTGAGGTAAAGATCATTATTATCTGAATCAAGTTGACGCGCATATTCGTGGCCTGAATAGACTGCATGCACTATGGCACCAGCTGCGTGACAATCACCAATTCTTTGTACTGATGAGATTCCACCTAGTGCAAAATCAGCTTGCCTGCTCATTAGGCTTTTATAAAGATCCTCATTGGGTAAGCGCAAGCCAACGATCACAATTGATTTTGCGGTGACTTGAGAGGGCGCGTTGGTAAAGATGTTTTCGAGCGCAGCTTGCGCACCATCAAAACTGGTTAATAGTGCTTGCGTGGTTACACCGATATTGCACTTCTCTAACGCTTTGTGCACGAAGGGTTGCTCGTTAGTCATGATAGTCCATGCCGAAGCATGACCGGCGGGTGTCGCATAGCTGACATCCAAACCCTGTATAGCGAGTGATTCAGCTATTACGCCGCCGAGATAGTAGTTGTCGAAGTCATACACCAAAACTGGGCCTTCGGGCAGGCAGCCTGCGGCTAGATCATCGGGTGTGTAGACGCCGGGTTGATCTAGTTGCCCTAAGGGTATTTCCAAACTGGAATAGAGTGACTTTGTCCAGTGGGCGCCTGTTGCAAGCGCAATTTTTTGGTGTTCGAGCGCAAGTATTTGTTCTGCATCAAGCTCGCTGTCGAGGTATAAGTCTACATTCGCAAGTTGCTTAAGCGCATGCAGTCGGTAGTCAGCTACTCGACCCCACGTGCTCAAGCCAGGCAATTGCGTTTCATAGATTAGTCGCCCGCCCATTTGGGATTGCTTATCAGCTATCGTAACGTGATAGCCGCGCTTTGCAGCGATCAGACCTGCCTCTAGGCCCGCAGGCCCTGCGCCAACAATCAATACTCGTTCTTTGCTCTCGGCAATAGCAAACTTTTCAGGGTGCCAGCCTTTTCGCCATTCTTCGCCAATAGTGGCGTTCTGCGTGCAGCGGATAGGCACACCGTCGTGCCAACTTGCAATACAAATATTGCAGCCTATGCATTCTCTAATTTCATCTGAGCGGCCCTGTTTTACCTTATTTGGCAGGAAAGGGTCTGCGATCGATGGACGAGCAGCGCCAATCAAATCAAGCACACCGCGTTTTATCTGTGAAACCATGGCATCAGGTGAAGTGAATCTCCCAACGCCAACTACAGGCTTATCAGTGACAGATTTGACGAAATCAATGATAGGTTCATGCGCGCCTTCTGGGCGAAACCTTGAGGCGCCGCAATCGGTGGGGCTGGAATCCATTTTGACATCCCAAAGATCAGGCACGTCGGACAGTAGAGAAACTACATGGTGTGCCTCGGAAGCAAAATCATCGCTGGGCTTGGATCTCAGCTCTTCCAAGCTAATACGCAGAGCAACGCCACAGTCTGCGCCCACCGCGTCTTTTGTGGCTTCAATCAGTTCGCGCACAAAGCGAGTGCGGTTTGCAACGTTACCACCGTATTCGTCTGTGCGATGATTGTACTCTTCAAGCAGGAATTCATAGCCTAAATAGCCCATGCCCGCGTAGATATAAATAATATCGAACCCTGCAGATCGAGCTCGTTTCGCTGCATGGACCTGCCAGCGGATCACATCTTTAATATCATTCCTGTCCATGATGCGCGGTCGTTGCTGACCCATAAAGCCTACATGCGTAGCCGCCCATGGAATTCCTGAGGGTGAGTAGGGGGCAATACGCGAAGTGCGGTTCATTACCGATGCGCCGCCATGCCACAACTCCACGGCCGCCAAGGCGCCGTGCTTGTGAATCGCATCGCAGCTAAGCGCGTGTGACTTTATGTCGTTATCGTCCCATAACCGGGCAAAGGGCAACGGGCTATCGTCACTCGATGGGTGTGTGGACACCGCTCCGGTACTGACCACGCCCCAACCTCCCTCGGCTTTAGTTTCTCGAAAAGCAGCTCTTACACGAGGATTGCTTTCGGTCATGCCACTGGCGTGCGGAACTTGATAGAACCGATTAGGCGCGGTAACTGGGCCAATCTGAACCTGATCAAACAGAATTTTATGATTATCTAAAGTGCTCACGATTGGGACGCCCGCAATACTCTTAGCTTACTCTCATACTCTGCTCGACTATGGTAGCAGCCGTAAAAAACACGTTTACCTACATACCCCATACGGCCATGCATATTGCGCCAATTGTCGAAGATAAGAGTAGTGCCTGCTTGCATAGGGATCTTCAGCCAATTGTCTTGGTCCAGAGCGTGTCGGTGAAACAATGCATAAGCATGATGAAAACGTTCATCGTCTTGATCAGATAGTAAAAAGGGAGCACGATCATAATTATTAAACGATACCTGTACTAGCTCGCCCTCACGGTCATGCTTAAAAGTAGGGCGCTCGGCACGGAGGTGCACGGCTGTTTCCATATAGTGCGCTGGAACGACGACTTCGCTTAGGGTCTTATACGCTTTTGGGTCTTCGCGTTTGATGCGCTGAGCAATAGCAAAGCCATCAACTTGAATGCTCTCGCCGCCTTTGCAGTCAATTTCAAGACAGTTAAACATCTGCAGGCCGGCTGCGTCATCGTAATAAGTACCGTCGGTATGCGGTTCTAAGTAACTGGTGGTATAGGCTGTGTCGCCGTGGTCGGTAAGATCAGAGGATAGTGGCCACATTTTGCCAAAAATTGTTTCTTGCACTCGGCCAATGCGCATGGCCATTTCGGTGGTGGCTGTTTCATTAGGCGGTACGTTGTGCACTAGCGAAAAACCATACACATGGATGTTTTCCAGCCACTGTAAAAGCCCTTCATCAGATTCGATTATGGCTTGAAATTCAACTTCAGGCATTTTAAGCAGTGAGTTGTCTTTATCCCAAAACACTCGCGGTTTGTGCGGGGCAAGATCGTGTCTAGATGATGTTTGCTTGACCACACTCGCCAGCATGTAAGCTGAGATAGTGGAGCGGGCATCGTCAGACCACAGCAAGTCTATTAATTGGCTTTCGGCATCAAATTTAATACTTTTGCATCCAATGTCTCTCGGGATAGCAAAGGTGTCTACCATTCGTTGCAGGGTGCCTTGGTCCAAGCTCACGTCATCGATGCCGTGATCTCTAACCCAGAACCAACTGAAAAGTTGTTCTCGGCCATCCGTGAATTCAACTAATAAACCCTTATCCGTAGCATCTACCTTGTTTAATAGAGGCGCTAGGTCGGGTGTATAGAATGAGTTTTTTGCGTAGGGCATAGGATTCTCTTTTATGCTAATATTTATAAACTGAACGATCGTTCAATTTATAACTTAGTCTAAGGTATATGTCAAAAGCTAGCCTAAATTCAGAACAGCCGAAAATGTCTAAAACCAAGCTTCGACTGGTGCAAGCGACTCTAGAAAGTCTAATGGCCGAGGGCATTGAAGGGTGTTCGGTGCGAAAAATAAGCGAACGCGCGAAAGTGTCTACAGGATTGATTAACTACCATTACCCTACAATTAACCATCTGGTTGCAGATGCTTATACTCATCTGTCGCTTAGATTTCTAAATTCAGCGATTGAGCTTAGTGCGGCGTATAAAGACAGGCCAAGACAACAGGCGACAGTATTTCTGAATGCGATTTTTGCCGAAGATGTTATGCAGCGCAACGTGTTGCGGGCATGGGTAGTGTTTTGGGGGCTTATTGATGCGACACCGGAAATGCAGACCGCTCACAAAGATTCAAATAAAGCTTTTAATGCCTATTTAGAAAGCATGTTTAAAGCTCTTGGAACTACCAATCAAAAACTATCGCCTAGCAGTCAAAAGCTGTCGCCTAAAATGGCCGCCAGTGGACTAAGTGCTATGATTGACGGCCTTTGGTTGGAGTGGTGTTTGCAAACCGATTCTTTTACCTGTACTGAATGCATACAAATATGTGAACACTGGGTTGACTCCCTACACCAAGCAAAATAACAACAAAACCATCTAAGGCCAAAAATACAATGACTGAATTCGCTCTTCCTAATGCCACTCAAAACCTTCAAGGCCAAGTCGCTTTTGTTACTGGAGCGACCTCTGGCTTAGGCTGGCGATTTGCTAAAGTCTTAGCGGCTGCGGGGGCAAAAGTAATCATTTCTGGGCGCCGACAAGAAAAACTCGAGATGCTAAGTAAGGAGATTAAGCAAAGCGGTGGCGAATGTGCTTGGTTCACTTTGGATATGACCGATGCAGCGGCCATTGAGCGAGTGACCGAAGAGGCAAGTAATGTATTTGGCACAATCACTATTCTTATAAACAATGCGGGTGTGCCAGACGCCCAACTGGCCACCAAAATCGAGATCGAATTAATAGATCGAGTCATTGCCACTAACATCCGCGGGCCGTTCATACTTGCACGTGAAGTTGCAAAACGTCTTATTAAGCAAAAAATTGCAGGCAGAATAATCAATATCTCCAGCATGGCGGCGTTTTCATATGATGGCCACGGAGCGGCGCTCTACGCCACCACTAAAGGAGCAATGGCGCGTATGACCGAAGCACTTTCGGCTGAATGGGCAAGGTTTAATATCAATGTAAACGCCATAGCGCCAGGCTTGTTTAAATCTGAGATGACGGATGGAATGCTGGATCGAATGGGCGATATTACCGTGCACTTCCCACGTAAGAGAATTGCTTTGGCTGAGCAGCTAGACAGTACATTATTGTATCTATGCTCGCCCGCAGCTGAATGCGTTACCGGCACTGTGATCAAAGTAGACGATGGACAAATGGCAAAATAAAATGCGCAATTCGATCAAAAAACCCAGCGATTTAATCGGTGATTTAGCCGGTACCCATAAGATTGAAGCCCCAGCGGCGAATCGCAATTCGCCTGAGATTGACGCCGATTACGCAGTATTGATGCGCGATGGCTACGTAATTATCGAAAAGCTACTTCAGGCAGAACAAATCGATTTGATTAGCAGTGAAGTAACAAAGCTACTTGGAAAGAAAGGCCGCAACAATTTTGAGGGCTTGCTCACACAGCGTGTTTACGGTGTATTGTCAAAAACCACCTGTATTGATCGTCTGGTTGATCACCCAAGAATTCTTGGGTTGGTTGACCGTGTGCATCAGCAGAATTTCTTGCTCAGCCAAGCGCAGATTATTAATATACTGCCCGATGAAGAAGCACAGATGCTGCACATCGACGATGGCTTTTATAAGATTGCTCGCCCGCGCGCTGCTGTGGGATGCGCCAGCATATGGGCAATTGATGATTTCACCGAAAGTAATGGAGCCACTGCGGTTATCCCTGGCAGCCACACTTGGGGAGAGAAGGAGTTTGGCTCACCAGAGCAATGTATCCCTGCGGTAATGCCTGCAGGCTCTGTTATCTTCTTTCTAGGCACAACAATTCATGGCGGTGGTGCCAATAAATCTCACGGCGCACGTTTAGCGGTTACCTGTCAGTATTGCGAGCCGTATTTGCGCCAACAAGAAAATTTCACCCTATCTGTTGCCAAAGACAGAGTGCGCGAAATGTCGCCTGAATTGATCTCAATGTTAGGTTATTCGATCGCGCCGCCGTTTATGGGAATGGTCAATGGCGTGCATCCTAAGCGTTTGCTGGAGGAGAGCTGTTAATGTCTCAGACCGGATCTTTGCAAGAGCTGTTTGATAGGCTGCCGCAAGTTGGCCGTGTGCGATGGATCGGCTTAAGGCCAGCGCGTCGAGAGACTATTGTAACTCCTAACGATGTTCAGGCAGATACACAGCAAGGCTTAATCGGAGATCGTTACGCAGGCAGCAGTGGTAAGCGCCAAGTAACTCTAATCCAGTGGGAACACCTTCCGGCAATAGCATCTATCCTAGGGCTAGAAACGCTTGACCCGGCGCTGCTGCGTAGGAATATTTCGGTATCAGGAATAAATCTACTGGGGCTGAAAGGTAAACAGTTTCAGATTGGTGAGGCCTTGTTGGAGTACACAGGTCTGTGCCACCCGTGTTCGTTTATGGAAAGCACTTTTGGGCCCGGTAGCTACAATGCAGTTCGTGGGCACGGTGGCGTTACCGCCCGAGTATTATCCTCGGGCAGAATTGCACTGACAGATTCAGTATCGTTTGTTAATTAGATATCTCTAATACTTCAACAGTGGTTAACGTTCGCGCAGTCACAAATCTGACAATAAAGTAAAGCAACAGACCAACAGGGCCGGCTAGGAATGTGAGTATTAAGCAGGGAATTACTGCAAAGTGATTAACGCCTCGACGCTGCGCATCTCTAACTTGCCAAGCGCCTATAAATAAATCAAAGGCCAGGTAGTGAATCCAACCAGCGAGCGCAAGATAAGGAGAGGTAAATAGAATCATCACTTCTTGCAGCGAACCAAATCCTCCGCCTGCTGGCGATGGTTGAGCTGCAATCATACAATAGATATAGGCAATCGCTAATAGTGCAGGGATCCAAGCGTGCGATATTAGTTTAGATGTCCAAGCCCACTTGGGCGCTACAATAAGCAATAGCCAAGCGGGTAATACCAGCCGACCACATAGAGTGAATAGAGTTTCTGCATCCATTTTGTGTTACCTCAATTAAAATTATAATCATTGTACTGATAATTCTATCTTTTTGTACGACTCAGGTTTATCCAAATTTCGGCTACCATCAAATTAATGCCGAAGCCAAGCCATAGCGCTGGGCCAAATATCTCCTCGAAGCTGAAACCGCTCGCAAACATAAACACAAATATGAATACACGCTGTGATGCAACACCTAGGGCGATGGCTAAAGTGCGGATCATCCACTCACGGTGCGCAGCGATTAGCTTATTTCGAGCACACCACAGTGCGCGCATAATGCAAAACAAGAATATGCTGCCAAATAGCCAACCAGCGCTTGCGCTAGAAAGTCCTCCAAAGACAGGTAAAGCAACAACGCTTACGATTCCATACACCCCTGACACTAAAGCACACACCACAAGAACACGGCCCATCATGCGATGCCTGCGAATGTTGCGAGCGCGGATTTTGGCAGAAAATTGAAATGGGGCAAATAGTAGAAAGGTGATTCCGCAAAACATATGTATTACGGAGATAATAGGGTGATCTAGATAGCGAGTCTCAAATAGGTCGTCGCCTGTGTATCCACCAAAAGTATCCCAGACTCGAATTCCTGTAAAAACCACAAGTACAATAATTAGAAAGACCACCACCGGCCAGGTTAACTTGCTTACGGTGCGCTTTGACAAATGATCAAAACTCATAAAACTCATAAAACTCTCATTTTAATCGATTAATCTAAACAGACTACTGTAATTTTTAATTTAATGAAAGTGGGCCTTTAGTCTGATAATTTTCGTATACGTGAAATTGGTCTATTGATCTGAATCTATGTTTTGCGTATTGCTTTTGCTTTTTATTGATTCGAGTCTATTATCAATCAGACACACAAAGTTTATTCGAAAAGGGGCTTTCAAAAAATGGAATACATGCTTGGATACGGTAGTTTGTTGAGCCAATATAGCCGACAAACTCACTCTGATATTAATGGCCAAGCTAGGGCAACTTCGGTAACTGGCTGGTCGCGGAGTTGGTGCGCAGCCTATCCAGACGAAGGCGCTACTTATGCCGGAGCTGTGCGAAACTCAAATTCAGCCCTCGATGCGGTATTAATCCCCACTCAATTGGATATTGGGCTTAGAGAACGGGAGCGAAATTATCGTTTTATTCGGATAGCACCAAGCGATCTTAGCTTCTTTAGTGTCAGCATGCCTGACTTGAACGATGCGCAAATCTGGCTGTGTGAGAGTACTAATCCGCAAGCACCAACCCTGGCAAACCCCTTGCCGCAAACTTATGTGGATACTTGTTTAATTGGCTGCATTGAAACGGGCGGTGAAGACGCAGCAAGACAATTCATAAAGCAAACTCTAGGATGGGATAGCGCTTGGCTCAATGACCGTTTACACGCCAAGCCAATTTACCCTAGACACACACCGTTAAGCAGTGGTGAAAAGTCGCTAGTTGATGATCTACTAGCCGAGCAGGATGTACTTAAATATAGAACAAATCCATAAAAAGTCAGCTTAAAGCGCGCAGCATTTGATGGAATTATGATCTGCTCGGGCTATACTCTCTTACCTAATTTTTAACCGCTCAATTAATAAAGAGCGAACACAAAATCGAGAGCAATATGAAGGCAATAGTATGTAAGGAGTTGGGCTTAGCGGATAAGTTGCAATTAGTAGATGATTGGCCAACCCCAGAGCTCGGGCCTGAGGATGTGTTGATTGACGTTAAAGCCGCTGGACTAAACTACCCTGATTGTTTAATCATTCAAGGCAAGTATCAAGTTCAACCAGAACTGCCATTTATTCCAGGCGGTGAATGTGCGGGTATCGTTAAAGCAGTTGGCGCAGATGTGAAACGACTCAAAGCTGGTGACCAAGTGATCTCCATGGCGCAGACCGGTGCTTTTAGCGAAGAAATAGCATCGCATCAATCGATGGTTTTCCCAATGCCTGAAGGCTTGAGTTTTCAGCAAGCCGCCGGCGTGAGTATTACCTACTTCACGTCTTATCATGCTCTGAAGCAACGCGCTAATATTCAACCTGGTGAAACTATTTTGATTCTTGGCGCCGCCGGTGGGGTAGGCACAACCGCAATTGAACTCGCTAAGTTGATGGGTGCAACGGTGATTGCTGCGGCCAGCACTGATGAAAAATTGGCTCTTTGCAAGCAGCTTGGTGCGGATCATTTGTTGAACTACAACGAAGTATCATTAAAAGATGCAGTTAAAGAAATTACTGGTGGTAAGGGTGTTGACGTTGTCTATGACCCAGTTGGAGGAGATTACTCTGAGCAAGCGGTTCGCTGCATGGCCTGGAATGGCCGTTTTCTAGTCATTGGATTCGCCAGCGGTCCGATACCAAAGATACCGTTGAACCTAACCTTATTAAAAGGCTGCTCGATAATGGGCGTTTTTTGGGGACGTTTTACAAGCGAAGAACCAAACGTTCATTTACAGAATATTCAACAGCTGTGGACCTATTTCGCGCAAGGAAAGCTAACGCCATTGGTGACTGACTGCTTTCCATCTGAGCAATATGAAGATGCCTTCAACTGTTTGTTGGAGCGTCGTGCACGCGGTAAGGTAATTATTAGCTTTGAGGCTTAGTCGGCGCATTTTCCAAATTTGCAGCTCAGCAAAAATTCACCTTGTGCTGGGCTGCATTGGAGCAACAAAGCTATTCTGTAGTCTGATATTTGGATGGGTAGATACCTTAAAGACACTGCACTTGAGTGCAATAGCAACTGCAATAACAACTGTAATAAAATTATGAAAATTGAACCTTTTGGCGTTGAGCTTTGGATGAACGAGTTTGAAAACCGTTGCACTCATAATCTTGCTGAAACGTGTGTGGAGAGTATTACTGTAGCCGAGTTATTGGAACTAACTGGGCACTTACATTCGAGTATTGAAGAGATCTTGCCATTTAAACTGACCTACGGTGCAATTGAGGGATCAGGTCGCTTGCGCTCGGCCATTGCAGCACTTTATGCGACTCAGAGCAGCGGCAATATTTTGGTCACTCACGGTACTATTAGTGCCAATGCGTTGGTGCACCAAACCTTGGTTTCACTAGGCGACAGAGTCGTAGCTGTGGTTCCAACCTATCAACAACATTACTCGATTCCTGAAAGTATTGGGGCAGAGGTGAAGCAGGTAACTCTAAGGCCAGAAAATAGCTTTCTACCCGATCTCGATGAACTGCGTGCCGCAGTCACGCAAGAAACCAAACTTATTGCTATAACCAACCCTAACAATCCAACAGGAAGCTTAATGCAAAGAGAGCTTTTAGAGGAGGTGGTCAGCATAGCGCGTGCGGCAGACGCTTGGATTCTGTGCGATGAAGTCTATCGAGGCAGCAATCAACATGGCAGTGGTACTACCGAGTCTATGGCCGACCTGTATGAAAAAGGCATCAGCACTGCGAGTATGTCCAAGGTCTATTCAATGGCTGGTTTGCGTTTAGGCTGGATTGCGGCGCCGCAATCCCTGATTGAACAACTGATGATTCATCGCGATTACAATACCATTTCTGTCGGTTTGTTGAATGATCACTTTGCTTGCTTGGCATTAGAGAGTAGCGACGTTATGTTGCAAAGAAGCCGCGACATAACAAGGACCAATTTATCAATACTCAGCGATTGGGTGGACTCCGAACCATTGATGAGTTGGGTCAAACCCAAAGCAGGAACTACTGCGTTATTGCAGTATGACTTTGATATTTCATCTCGAGACCTTTGTGTGGATATTATTGAACAAACAGGCGTTATGTTTACCCCAGGCTCAGCGCTCCTTATGGAGGGCTCTATCCGAGTTGGTTTCGCCAATAATACCGAATCACTGAGAACGGGATTGGCTTTGGTTTCGCAGTATTTGGCCGACAAATCCTATTTGAAAATCAGCCAACTAAAATCAGTTTAGACATTTCTATAATAGTTTTTTCGCCCTCAGATCGGATAAGCATTTTTCTATAAACTGCTTATCTATATGCGGAATGACAATGCTTTGTTTGTCGGCTAGAGCCTGATAATGTTCTGAACCTAGACCAGCCCGAATCGGTGCCAAAGGCTCCTTAAACGCACTTAGTATTTCCAAAGCTGATTGTTTCTTCTGCACATCTGGCAAGGTGTTTAACTTGTCACTGAATCTTTCGAACCATTCCTGATGATTGTCTATTCTGGTGATTGGATGGCCATTTTCTTCAATCCAGTCTACAAAGGTATCGAGTGAGCAATTATCCTGACTGTGGAAGTTAGTAATATTGTAGACATTGCATCCATCAAACTGCTTGTTCATGGCAGTAACAACTTCTGCCACTACATTAACCGGCGTGCCATCGTAATGTGCTTGCTGGCGAGACCCATCAGCGCTTAGTTTGTAGAATGAGTAAGGGGTTATGCCAGTTTCGATTACGCTGTACAGAATTCGCGTAAACATATCAGAGCTGTTTATTTCACCAAGGTATTTTTGATGCGCAAGCATCATGTCACCGCGAAAGATATTTATTGGTACTTCGTATAGAGAGTTGGCTTGGTTTAGTAAATGTTCACTGGCCCACTTACTCGCCGCGTAGCCCGATGCATAAGCATCTGATAGTGGGATGGACATAAGTAGGGGAGCATGCTCGTTGTTACCTTGGCGAGTGTCGAGGCACATCTGCACTGCTTCAGTAGAAACAAAGTCGATTGATTTCAGCTTTTGCGTTAGAGCCAGAGAAATAAGCTCCGACGTGCCCACCACGTTAGGCCCAAATAGATGCTCGTAGCCAAACCGATGGTTTACTAACGCGGCCACATGCGATATTCGGTCTACATTTGATGCCAAAGCCTGATAGCTCTCGGCACTTAGCCCCAAATTTTCTGCAGCCACATCACCGGCAATAACCGTTAAATGCTTATCGGCTAGAGCCGTGAAGCTCGCTTGAAATTCAGGGTCGTGCCCTGTAAAGGCTTGGTAGAGTCGTTGCTTAGCGCTGGCATTATCTTTGGCCCGAATTAGACAAATCACTTTGCCATCAATAGGCGCTAGCTTTGTTAACCAACTCAAGCATACAAATCGACCCAAAAACCCATTGGCTCCTGTGACCAATACAGTTTTAACTGATCCTTCGGAAGCCGCCAGGGTAGAAGCGGCTTGTAAAACCGCAGGCTCGATGAATTTACTTAACTGCAGATCATCGGCCTTGATTTCAGCGATTTCTCTAGCGTGTGGTCCATGCACACTAACAAAGCTCGGTCGTTGACTAGTGGCATTCAATGCTTGGTCAATTGACGCCGCCCATGAACTTAGCGAGGCAGTTGGATCCAGGATGCCATCAGCAGGCAGACTAACTTTGAATACGTCTTCAATCGCCAGAGAAAATCCAACAGCCGCCAAAGAGTCTCCCCCAAGTTGAGCAAAGCTTCGTGCTTGGCGTGAGTCAATGCCTTCTATTTTGAGGCTGATTTCAGCAAGTCTCGTAAGCTTCTGAAGCGTGTCGAGTGGCGAGCTAGGATTTTTTAATTGTTCCACTTCGGCTTCTTGAGATTGCTCTTGCTGGGTGTATATATTTTCCAGCAAGTCTCCATACTTTCTTTTCAGAGCCGGTCGAAGACGCTTTCTAACGCTCGACAGCAGACCATTGTCTTGGCTAAAAGCTTCAGTTTCTATAATGAAGTCTCGTGGCACCTCAAAACTCTTGATGTCTTCTTTATGCGCAACCGACGAAAATTCATCGCGAATAAGGTTTTTTAACTCCGCCTGCGAATAGTCTGTGCCCAACACAGCAGTGATCGCATCTTGGTCAGGCACTATCACGGCCAACAAATACGATCGCAGCGAATTGCCATAGATATAGATTTGTTTGATAACAGCACTGCCAGCCTCAAAACGCGTACCTAAGGTGCCCACAGCTACATACTCACCCTGAGACAGCTTTAGGACATCCTTTACCCGGTCAATAATCACAATATGATCATGCGCACGCTCTTCCACCACATCGCCTGAGAGTGAATAACCATCTTCATCGAAAAGGTCTTTACTTAACTCAGGTTGCTTGTAGTAACCAGTAATGCCGACCACGCTTTTAAAGCAGAATTCACCGCGAGGGTAAGGCTTGTCGGTGGTGTAATATCCGAGTTCGGGAACATCGCGCAGTTTGTAGTCTATAACAGGCGGTCGTTGGATAACGCCATTGACTGTGATATTGCCACTTCCAGACTCCGTGTTGCCGTACATATTGATGAGTAACAAATCAAAACAATCTTGAATAAATCTTGAGACAGAAGCAGAAGTAGGTGCACCTGCTACCAGAGCCGACTTAAGCCGATCACCTAAATAACCATTACCCATTTCATCGCGCACAAGTTTATCAACCAACTCGGGGCTACCTTCTGCTGAATGTGTTCGGCGTGCAACTTCGCTTTGGTAGTGCTGATAAATCAATTCCAATACGCGCGGAAAAAACACCATATAGCATGGTCGCACCAATCTAATATCTTCAAACAGTGTGGACATGTCTGCTTTGAGCGTAAAGTAAGCGGTTCCGCCCACTCTCAAGGTTGCCGAAAGCGAACCCCGACCTAAAAGATGATTCAGTGGCGCTATGTGCACAAGCACCACCGGCAGTGCACGTGGAAGAGCGGCCCAGGTAGCCTTGATGGCATTTTCTGACACCATGGCGCCCTTCGGCGTGCCGGTGCTTCCAGAGGAGTGAATAATCGCAGCCATGCGCTCACCACCTTCTGTTGAGGTTGGCCGCGCCTGCCAATCAAGCGATTGGCCAAAGCATATCAACTCATCGATACTGATTAATTTTGTCGCAACTGAGCTTTGATCTAGTGCAAGTCTTGCTGTTTCTACAAGGGCCGCCTCGCTGCTGTCACTAGGGTCATAGTCGAATACCACTAGGCTACGAATGTTGCCGTTGTCTATGGCCAGTTGAGTGCATATGGCCAAATCACCAATTGACGACGCCAAGGCTGCCGGTTCAACAGTTCGAAATATGTCGCTTAGATCAGCTCCAGCGGTCGCGCTTTGCAACGGCACAGAAACAGTTTGTGCATACGCACATGCATAATCTAGGGTTACGAAATCAGCACCGGTAAAGCCCATGATGCAAATCATTTCATCCACATCGACAGCATGTTGCGGGTGATGAGCCCAAGCATTACTCAACGCCTTAATACGGGCCTGCAGCTGTGCATAACTTATGGTGGTAAATTGTTGATGGTAATGGCGCAGGTCTTGCCCGCTGTCTTTGTCATGAACAATTGTATAGTCGCGTGAACCTAGGGCAGGGCGATCGGCATAGGTTTCAAATATAGTTTCGAACGCACCGAGCAAGGTTTGCCCTGGTTTAAGTATTTTCTCGCGCACCGATTCGTCTGGCATCAAAGAGCCAATTTCCGGATCCGTTTTGGCCATTTCGATAACCGCAAGTGCGGCCTTTTTTCTGCTGCTTATCAGTTCTTTGTCAGCGCTCATAGAGTTAGCGAGCCCTGCATGCTCGTAGTTTAGGTTTAGGTAGCTTAGGTTTAAATAGTGTCTAGATTTAAAATAGGGTTATGGCGGTTCTACATTGCCAACTGGGCTGCTAAAAGGATTTCAGCTGAAATATACCAATAACCTCAGGTTTTGACCTGGGTCCAGTTTAAGATTAAAAGGACTAATAATCCAGCGTCGCTGCTTACCCAGTTGCACAACTAGTTGGCGAGGGTTTATCGCTTTATATCGACACGAACATGCTGGCATTTTGTTTTACAGAGACCTGTGTGGAAATTCAGTTGGCTTAAATTCAGTTATCTTTGTACTGTACAATGAGTAAATCTGATATTCCATGTTATACATGTTTTCTAATTCAACGATGAAATTAGCGGAAGCATTTGAAAATAAAAAATAAAGGTTACAGTACGGCTCCGTTTGGGACCGTCGATGAAGGACAATATATTCAGTTTCTCGAGCAAGGAAAAGCCCTAGTTGATGCTGAAAATAACACTAATTGGGTATCTCGCGCATTAAATGAAAAAGGATTTCCGCTAGCGGTTGCACCCATGCTGGCACATTTATCAAACCTCGCATATCAAAACGAATTAGACCAAGCCCAAGGCCTTACCCATTGTGAAATAGCTCTTCGAGATCAGTTTGGAGCTGAATATATTCAGCATTTTAAAAATAGAAATGCTGAGGGTTTTGCTTGTGTAATCGACAATCTGGCATATTTTATATTTTGCGGGACCAACGATTTATCTCACGATTGGGTGGATAATCTTTTAGCGGTACGCAAATCACAAAAATTTGGCGGCAAGACTTCGAATGATGTTCATATGGGCTTTGCGCGCCACTTTGAGTTGCTGCGCCCGTCGATCGAACATTGGATTCTAACGCTGCCAGTAAAAGATGTGTCATATGTTTGTACCGGACATTCTCTTGGCGGCACGCTTGCCGTGTTAATGGCTCAATTACTTGGTAAAGTGGGCAAACCTGTTGCGAGTGTAATGACTTTTGGCTCGCCTGCAGTAGGGGGGCAAAAATTCAGTGATGAATATCTTTGTAGTGATCGTACCTGGAGAGTTGTTGATTTAGGCGATCCAATTCCAAAATCTACGCCCGAATATGTTGGTTTTCGCCATGTCGGGCAGAGTGTGTCTTCTAAAACAAAATTTGATATCGGTAAATTATCCGATAGCGGAAAATCTGCCCCACAAGATATTTCTATCTTTCCAGAGCCTGGGGGCGTAAATGCTTTCGGCAATAAAATAAACCAGGTTCCTAAGAATTTCGTGGCCAAGGCATTGGATTTATACAGATCAAGACCCCGGCATTGTAAGAACGTGTACCGCAGTTCCATGCAACGAATGCTGGAAGAAAATTTGCCACAAGTAGCAAATGAAGTACTACGTCAACATTATGACTTTTGCGGTATGCGCGATGTCAATCTTTATCGCGAAACTTCAGGTCCAGAGGTCGATTAACCGTATAGTCCAGACCTTATGCTAGGCGTCAGCGAGCCCTGCGGTTCTTTGTTCTCGGCTTTCGTTTAAACGGTCAAATAGTTGTTCCACATCATCACCGTCTATTTCGAACTCTGGGCCAAACAGTTGTAGCTTGGTTATAAGGCAAGGAAGTAAATACAGATCTGCAAGCAGCGCTAAGGTGATCGAACTGCCCAATAAAATTCCAAAACTGGCCAGCGTAATCATTTCTGATAACCAGTATGTGGTGAATGCGCCTACCAGTATAAGTGTGGTGATTATCAACGCTGGGCCAACATCCCTTAGGCAGCGGGCCATCGCTTTATCGTAATTGCCCGTTGATAGAAAGCGTGAACGAAAACGCGTGACCAAATGTATGGTGTCATCCACCGCGATGCCTAAAGCGATGGTGCCAAGCATGATCTTATAGTGATCGAGGGGGATTCCTGCCCAGCCCATCATGCCCATGCAGACAAAGATCGGGGCGAGGTTTGGAATCATTGATACTGCACCTATTTTGATAGACCCGAATACAATAGAAACTAATATACCAATGGCACCAAACACCAGCAAATAAGAGATCACTTGGGTGTTAATAATATATTCGCCGATTTTTACCCACAATAAGCCCATGCCAGTGGTTTGCACTGTGCTGGCTTGAATCGGATTTTGCTCAATGAAGGCTTCCATTTTATTCACTACATCTTCCAGTTCATGGCTTGCCGCCATGGCCAGTCGCAACTTTAATGCGGTGGTTGAATAATCCAATGTAACAAAATCGCTCAGTTGGTCGCCACCTGAGAATTCATAGACCAGTAAGTATTGAGAAAGTAATTCACTACTCTCTGGCAATACAAAATAACTTTCTTGGTCTTGATGAAAGCTCTGATTTACCTCTTTGAGAATGTTGATAATTGAACGGCTGTCACGCACTAACGGTAGAGTGTTAGCGTATTGTTGGACCTTTTCAAGAGATCGCATGAATTCGATATCTTTAATACCATCAGGTGATTGAGAGTCGACTAGAAACACTAAGCTAGCGTTACCACTCATTTTTTCTTCAACGAACTCAGTGTCTTGACGTATCTGAATGTCAGGTTTGAAATCCTCAATCATCTCAACTTGCACCCGCAATTGAGATAATCCACCAAGCCCAATAGCGATAAATAAAAAGCTCACCACAAGTATTAGCCCTGGCTTTTCACGATTATGTCTAATCACGGCTTCAATCGCACTTAACACCGAGTGATGTATAGAAAAGTCGCGATGTAGGTTCTTTACATGGTAACCGCTGCCGTTGCGCGACATACACACTGCCAGCACCGAAATTGACAGCAGGAACGCCGCCATGATTCCTGCCGCAGTGTAAAGCGCCATCTCCCTTAAGGTTTGCATTTGCGAACCATACATCACCAAAAAGCTAATAGCGGTTGTTGATGCAGCGAGCAAGCAAGGGCCGCCTACCTTACGGATAGCCGAAATAATAGCTTCATTGCGGTTATGTGTTTCAAGCAGCGCACGTTGGTAATCTATGAGTATGTGCACCGATTGAGCTACCCCAATCGCAACCAGCAGCGTGGGTACCATGCCGAAGAAAATGCCCACGGCCCAGCCATTGAATCCCATTAATCCAACCGTCACCAAGATACTTAAAAGCACAATCAATAACGGGCCAAAAATACCCATAAAGGTGGCGTTGAAGAAATACACAGACAGCAGCAGCACCACTAACAAGGACGACAAAATGATGACTGCTGTGTTGGCTGTGAGCATCCGGTTGCGCTCAGCGTTAATGCTCACATCGCCGGTTATATAAAACTTGGTGCCTTGGTATTCTGCGCGCCCAAGTATTTCTTTTACCTTGTTAAAACTAACGCCAGGATACAAGTTGGAAGAAAAAGTGCTGCCTTCAGGGTCCAGCTTTAACTGTTCTAAATCATCCAGCCGGCTAGCGGACATTTCTAACACGATCGCGGCATATTTACCGTCGTCACTGATTACCAGATTCTTGTAGTTTTGCTTGGCTAATACCCGAGGCCTTAAGCGGTTTAGGGCTTCTTGATCCTCTGGGAAATCTGCCAATAGGTCATTGATTTCAATGTCGTCTTCGCCAATCGCTTGGATGAACTCCACATTGGCTAAGCTGGTTACCTTGTCAACGAAGGGGACTTCATTGGCAAGCACTTCGGTTAAGTCAGTCACTGTGCGCATAGTGCGATAATCAAACACGCCTTCCGTGGTTTGCGGTTTGTATAATATGTAGCAAACCTCGTCTGAGTCAAAATCCTCTAGATATTCAGTGTAAGCAATAAAAGTTGGGTCATGGGGCGTGAAAATAGTGGCAATGCTGGAGTCCACCGATACCTTGGTGACCCCCCAAATTGATACTCCCATCAACAATAGGCCGACTAAAAGAACTAGCTTACGGTGCTCTACTAAAACAACTGCCAGTTTCTCAAACACCAACTCTGCGTAATCAGCTAACTTCAAATTGCTATCCCCTCAATCCTTTTCTTTTCTATTTAACCCTAGAGCGGCGTCGGTGTCTAAGGAAAACTCAATTTAAATATGCGATACCTGCGCCTATTACACAAGGATTAAGCTGAGTATCAAATATAAGCACGCGGCCAGACAGGCGGCAAACATAGCAAGAGGTAGTTGTGTGTTAACGTGATCCATCAAATCAGAACCGCACGCCAGTGAGGACAAAATGGTGGTATCGGATATAGGCGAGCACTGATCGCCAAACACTGCGCCTCCGGTGATTGCGCCAAAGCACAGAAGAATAAAGGTTGGGTCCTGCGAGATCACTAAGGCTAAGGGCAGGGCAATTGGAAACATCACCGCATAGGTACCCCAAGATGAGCCAATCGAAAATGCGATCAACATACAGATAAACAAAAGTAGGCTCGGCAAAATATAAGGCCAGTTACTTAGAAATCCTGCGCTTGCATCGATAACAAAGTTAGCAGTCCCCAATTCTTGAGAAACAGTGGCTAAGGTAACTGCCAAGCCTAGAACCAATGCCCCGATGGTGACGCCTTTGATACCAGAAATCATTGCGTCGAAAGCGTCTGAGATGGACAAACCTCGTAAAACCGTGCATATCAGTGCAACCACCACTGCCATTCCAAAACCCTCAAATACCATTGGGCTATTGCCAAGCGCCAAAGGCAGAGCACAGAATCCTAGCAGCGTTGCAATCGGCAGCAAAAAGTCGATCATCGAGCTTTGATAATGCGCTGGAACATTTGAATCTGTAAGCTCAGCAGAAACCATTGGCTGAGCATTGGGCGCATCAAGTTCACCGGTTGCAAGAACCCTCATCGATACTCTAGACATTGGAGTGTTGAGCAGTGGTAGCTTACCCAGCGCAAATAACAGTGTCATTGATACGGCTATCCAGGCGTAGAAATTAAACGGTATAGCCATAAAGTACAATTTTATTGCATCGGCTTTTGAATCAACCAAACCACTCAACGAATCTATACTGATCAATCCAGCAATATAAACCGGCCACACATTAAACGGCAGTATGGTTGCCACCGGTGAAGCAGTGGAGTCAACAAGGTAGGCAAGCTCCTCATGAGCGATCCCGTGTTGATCTGAAATTGGTTTAACTGTGGTTCCAGTCAGTACCGTGCTGATTGTTCCTCCTTGGTGGAACACAAGCCCCATAAACCAAGTGAACACCATGGCCGATTTCCTTGAGTGCACAAATCGCTTGGCTAAAGTCATAGCAAAGTGTCGTGCGCCGCCATTGCGATTCCATAGACCGAGTAAACTGCCCAGCGCCCACAAGTATACCAACAGCATTTGCGCGTAGTTTTCGCTGCCTAAACTGGGGATGAGAAATGCCTGAATAATATTCAGTTGTCCAGAGACTAAGCCGCCAGTAAATATGCCAAGAAAAAGCGCCAACAATACGTTACGAGTCACAAAGCAGACTAAAATGGTTAATGCCGCAGGCAACAGTGACCAAGCGCCATAGTGAGCGCCTACATCTTGGGGGCGTAAAAACCAAATTAGAGCGGCGCAACATAATACTAATAGTAGTGTGATGCGGGGTCGATTCTTCATATTGATACCGTAGGCTGCGTTATCTTGCAAATCCAGTGTAATCTATGTTGCAACCTTAACATGCGACTTTATTACTCTGGCAATTTGAAATCTGCGGCGTGAAAAACAGTCAGATTTCCTAAGCAATTGGTGTTCTGTGCTTCTGTTCAACGGTGAGTTCCGAAGCTCAGAATAGCGCGGTAAATAGCAGCTTTTAGATCAATCACTGTAAATATCATCTGCACATAAATGACGTTTATATAGTTGACCAGTGATGCAAAATTTTGCTGTTTGACGTATAAATACGTCCTGACATTAATTTGCAGCGCATCCTGTACTGTTTTACGTTATTGGCAGTACTTCACACACCAACGCGAGAATCTAATCATGAATGCTCATCACAATACTGGCGCGGTTGACCTAGCCGAAACCGTAAGCTTAAACCCGCTACAAATAGCATTGGATTTACAGCACGCAGCCTATCTTAAGCAGTCCACGCCCGACATTAAGCAGCGCAAACAAGATTTGCTCAGTTTAAAAGCAATGATCAATGATAACCGAGAAGAAATTGTTGCGGCTATTAGCGCTGATTATGGCAATCGCTCTCGTCACGAATCGCTTTTTGCTGAAATTCTCTCGGTTACTGACGGCATTAATGACACCATTAAGAATCTTAAAAAATGGATGAAGGTGCAAAAACGCCACGTCGATAAAACAATGTACTTCGGTGCCAAAAATCGAGTTATTCCACAACCGCTTGGTGTGGTCGGCTTAATCGTGCCTTGGAACTTTCCAGTAAATCTTAGTTTTTCACAGTTGTGCGCAGTGTTTGCTGCTGGCAATCGAGCATTGGTGAAGATGTCGGAGAATTCTAGAGCTTTGACCAAGTTGCTGATGGAAATCTCGCCAAAGTATTTTCCAGCTGACAAGCTTCAGTGGTTTGAAGAAACCGGTGGTGTTGGAATTGAGTTTTCGCAACTTCCGTTTGATTTAATGATCTTTACCGGGTCTGGTCAAACTGGTCGTTCTGTAATGGCTTCTGCAGCGCCTAATTTAACGCCAGTAATTTTGGAGTTAGGTGGCAAAGCGCCTGCGGTCATTGACCCTGCTTATCCACTGAGTAAAGCGGTTGATCGCATTATGTTCGTAAAACAGTTTAATGCTGGGCAAATTTGCACCAACGTAGATTATGTCTTTGTGCACGAAACCCAAGTTGAAGAGTTTGTGCAAAAAGCCACAGCTTATGCACACGAGCATTGCCCAGATATTAATCACAAGGATTACACCTCTATTATAGATGACAAATCGCTGGCCCGTTTACTCGATACGCTAGACGACGCCCGTAGCAAAGGTGCGCGAGTTATTAACCTGGGCAAGGATCAAGAATTAAATAAAGAGCAGCGTAAGTTAGCTCTACATTTGGTACTTGATACTACAGAGGAGATGACCATTCGCCAACGCGAGACCTTTGGTCCACTTTTGATGGTGCTGCCATACAAGGAATCTCAAGAGGTGATTGAATATATAAATGAACGAGATCGCCCATTGGCTTTCTACCCGTTCACCAATGATAAAAAGTTAGCAGAGCACTATATTGATCGCGTTATGTCGGGCGGTGTAACCGTTAACGATGCGCTATTCCATGTGGCGCAACACGACATCCCATTTGGTGGTGTTGGCTCAAGCGGCATGGGGCACTACCATGGTTATGAAGGCTTTATTTCTTGCTCAAAACTTCGCCCAGTATTTTACCAAGCGAATATAACCGCAATGAAAATGATGGCACCTCCGTATGGGGCTAGGGCCGATAAAATCTTTAATGTTCTGCTGAAGTTGAAGAAATAGCGCTTCTTACTTGAACAGCAGATATTAAAAAGGCCAACTACCTAGCTAGTTGGCCTTTTTTATTTTTGCCTACTGAAGCTTATTTCTTAGGACGATATCTAGTAAGTTGCTCAACTACACCATCGACAGTAAAACTGTTAGGCGCCTGTCGAGATGGAAACTCTTGAAAGGTCTGAGCAAATTGCAGAGCCTTGCCGGAACCGTAGAATATCCAAGCAGAATTATTCTCCCACCAAGTATTGTAAGTATTCGAGTCAGTGTCAGCGCGCTCGTAAGGGTCGCGGCGAAGATGGAATAATTTGGGAATTCTTAGGCGCACAAAAGGCTCTCTCCAGACTTGAAATTTGGTAGCACGCTGTTCGGCGTATACGACTTTCCAATCTTTCACCCTTGCCCCCACTAATATTCCATCATCGCTGAAGTAAAAGAATTCTTCTCGAGGACTGTCTTTGCTCCTACCAGTAAGAAAAGGAAGAAAATTATAGCCGTCTAAATGAACTTTATAACTATTGGCACCAAAAGCCCGGCCTTTCTTGAGTTCCTTAACTACATTGGGTTGCCCAACCGCCGCCATCAATGTAGGAAGCCAGTCCAAGTGAGACATTACGTTATTTGATATTTGCCCTGGTTGAATTTTCCCAGGCCACTTAACGATCGCTGGAACACGATAACCACCTTCCCAGTTGGTGTTTTTCTCGCTTCGAAAGGGCGTTATAGCAGAGTCAGGCCAAGTGTTGTAATGGGGCCCATTGTCAGTGCTGTATACAACAATAGTGTTTTTTTCAATATCAAGATCTTTTAACTGCTTAAGCATGCGGCCAACCAGTTCATCGTGGGCGACCATCACGTCATTGTAGAAACCCTCTCCAGACTTACCCAAATGCTTATCTGAAGGATGGGTCCAAAAGTGCATGCCAGTAGTGTTCAACCAGACGAAGAAGGGCTTGCCGGCAGCAACCGATCGATCGATGAATTTCTTTGCGCTCGCTTCAAACTCTTCGTCTACATTTTCCATCCGTTTGCGCGTTAAGGGGCCTGAATCTTCAATACGCCCATCAGCATAGCTCTTTATTACACCACGAGGGTTAGACGCTTTTTGAAACCAGGCTTCTTGTGGGTAGTCTGGACTTTCAGGTAGCTCCTCAGCATTTAGATGATAAAGGTTGCCAAAAAATTCATCAAAGCCATGTTTAGTGGGTAGGAATTCGTCTCGGTCGCCTAGGTGATTTTTACCAAAATGCGCTGTAGCGTAACCTAATGGTTTCAACATTTGCGCCAGCGTTGGGTCTTTCTCGCTTAAGCCTGTTTCTGCTCCGGGTGTGCCTACTTTAGTAAGACCCGTACGAACCGGATGTTGACCAGTGATAAACGCCGACCTGCCAGCGGTGCAGCTTTGTTCGCCATAATAGTCAGTGAACATCATTCCGTCTTTGGCTAAGCTATCGATGTTTGGCGTTTTGTAGCCCATCAAACCTTGGCTATAGGCACTGATATTGGTTATGCCAATATCGTCTCCCCAAATGACTAATATATTCGGTTTACTTTCTTGGGCCCATGCAGGGTTGAATGCCGCAAGCACGGGCAATATGAGCAATGCTCGAAAAATATTCTTACTAAACGTCACATACATCATCTATATCTCCTTTGATATTCAGATTTTTTCTTATGCCGCTGATAATAACACGTCTTTTAAGTTGAAATCATTAGCTGCGAATAATCGAAATCGAAGGCGTTTGGATCAATTGAATTCTTGTGACTTTTTTTAGAATTAAATTCAAGCATTTTTGTTAGACTTGCATTCACTCCACGATTATAAGAGAGCGCCCAAATGACCACAACTCATGCCGAGATTAAGAAACTCCAGCAGGCAATGAACAACGCAGTTCTAGGTCAGCCTGAGGTGGTTGAGAGCATCATTGTTGGTTTGTTGTGCAATGCCAATCTGTTGATCGAAGGCTTTCCAGGTACGGCCAAGACGCGCTGCGTCAAGGTGTTGGCAAATGCTTTGGACGCGCAAATGGGGCGCATTCAGTTCACTCCAGATTTACTACCCTCAGATATCACCGGTACTGAGGTTTATCATACCGAGTCAGAGGGCGAGAAACTGGTGTTTCAAGAGGGGCCTATCTTTGCTAATTTGGTGTTAGCTGACGAAATAAACCGCGCTCCGGCTAAAGTGCAATCTGCCTTGCTCGAAGCGATGGAGGAACGACAGGTAACCATTGCAGGAAAAACCTATGCGCTGCCAGAATTATTTATGGTGCTGGCTACTCAGAACCCAATTGAACAGGAAGGGACCTATCCTTTACCTGAAGCACAAATGGATCGGTTTTTACTAAAAGTAAATGTCGCTTATCCAGATGATGAATCTGAGTTGGAAATAATGCGATTAGTTCGCGCTGAAGAGAAACTAGAATCTAATGACACAGTAAAGAACGATCAAACCAATGTAAATCAACAACAAGTATTTGAAGCCCGAAAGCAAGTCCAAGACATCTTCCTGAGCGAAGCGGTGGAAAAATACATAATTGCTCTGGTGTTAGCCACGCGCCATCCAGATCGCTATACCGACAGCCCTCTCAGTGACTGGATTTCTATTGGATCAAGTCCACGCGCCAGCATAGGCCTAGATAAAGCTACTCGCGCGTACGCGTGGTTGCAGGGCAAGGAATTTGCCGATCCGGACGATGTTAGAGCGATGGCTAAGTCAGTGCTGGCCCACCGTTTAATCTTGAGTTATCAAGCGGCGGCAGACGGCGTCAGTGGCAGTATGGTTATAGACGAAATCATTAGACAAGTCGCAGTGGCCTAGTCTAAGCCCGAATTTCGCACTGTGAAAATATTCCAATCATCACAAAAGGTAGAGAGCACAGCTCCTAACCAGCTCAGACTGGACCATAGAGTCTATGCAAATCTTAAGCAGTTAGTCACTCTTGAAGGTTTTGCGCAAGGATTAAGCTTTTTACCTAAATTCGCAGTTCATAGCATCTTATCAGGCCGTCACTCATCACGCCTCAGAGGCCGAGGGCTAGACTTTGAGGAGCTTAGAGACTACCGGGTAGGTGACGACATTCGATCCTTGGACTGGAAAGTAAGTAACCGCACCCGTAAGCCACATGTGCGGGTGCACAGTGAGGAGCGCGAACGAGATGTGTTATTGCTCGTGGATCAACGCTCCTGCATGTTTTTTGGCAGCCAAAGTCAGATGAAGTCAGTGACTGCAGTCGAGCTTGCAGCATTGGCGGCGTGGAGAGTTTTGTCGGTAAAAGATAGGGTAGGTGCATTAGTGTTTAATGATCACTCCATCGAAATGATCAAGCCGCAACGCAGTCGTACAAATGTGATGCGAATATTGCATCAACTAGTCAGCATGAATCATCAGTTGAATACGCAAATTAGTGACCCTTCTCCAGCACAATTAGATTGTGTGTTATTAGATGCTGTACGCTTATGCAAACATGATTATTTATTGTTTTTAATCAGTGATTTAAATGGATGGAGCAGGCAATCCCTAGAATACATTCAGCGCATTAAGGCGCACAACGATGTGATCGTCGCTTGTGTTACTGATCCACTGGAGTCTCAGTTGCCAAAACTTGATCAAATGGTTGTCAGTAATGGTCAACTACAAATACAAGTGGATACTCAGTCTGGCAGCATTGCAGATCAGTTTTCAGCCGCTCGCAACTCTAAAACGGCTGAGTTAGAAGCTGCTTTGAAAAAAAGCGATATTCCTTTGCTCAATATAGACACTGTAAGCCCTGTTTACCAACAGTTGCTAAATGCCATTGGTATGAAGAATTTCAAACCGCTAGGGATGGAGTAATGATGATGGCAATAGCAATGTTAGCCAGCGGCCTGCAAAAAGAGTTTGATTCCAGTTTTGGAAACTATTTGCTGCACGGAATTGAAGAAGTTTATCTTCCGCTTGAGATTTCTTGGTGGCCACAGACCTTGGCTTGGAAGTTACTAGCTGTTGTTAGTGTTGTATTGCTTTGTCGGTTTTTGATTCGTTTCTACGCACGATGGCGCAACAATCTTTATCGTCGCCAAGCGTTGGCGTCGCTCGATCGCATTGAACAAGACAGTAAGAAAACCGTAGGCGCGCTTGTGGCGTTGCCTGAACTGCTTAAAGCAACGGCATTGAAAGCGTATCCAAGAGGGCAGGTGGCAGGGCTTTCTGGCCGCCACTGGTTACGTATGCTCGACAGCAAGTGGAATAAAACGGCGTTTGATTCTTCGCTGGGGGAACATCTGCTAAGAATAACGTATCAACCTATCTCGGATTGGCAATCAGAGAGTAAGCAAAGCGCAGCGCTGATTGAACTGAGTAGACAATGGATCAGTTCCCATCAGCCTATTATTAAGGAGGGTACATATGTTTGAGTTAGTTCATCCTTATGCTTTATCCCTGGTGCCGCTGCCGTTCTTAATCCATTGGTTATTGCCTGCGTATCGGAGGCGCAAAAACGCGATCCAGGTGCCGTTCTTTGAGAGTCTAGTCGAAATAAGTGGTGAAGCTCCTGCAAAAGGCGCGGTGGTCTCAAAGAGGCGAGTGTTTCGTGGGTTGATATTGATTTTAATCTGGCTGTGTACTGTTGTGGCACTGGCCCGTCCACAATATGTGGGCGCACCTATTGATCACAGAAAATCAGCGCGTGATTTAATGATCGCGGTCGATTTGTCCGCCTCTATGCAAGCAAAAGACTTTGTTGATCAAAGCGGGCAAAAAGTTGACCGGTTGAGCGCGGTGAAATCGGTGCTGAAGGGCTTTGTAGAGCAACGGCCACACGACCGTCTGGGCTTGATTGTTTTTGGAGATGCCCCTTTTCTGCAAGCTCCCTTCACCCAAGATCATGCAACCTGGACGACTTTGCTGAATGAAACTGAGATAGCTATGGCGGGTATGAGTACCGCCTTGGGCGATGCAATAGGTCTCGCTATTAAAAATTTCCACAACAACGAATCAGAAAATCGTGTGCTTATCGTATTAACCGATGGCAACGACACTGGTAGCAGTGTGCCTCCAATAGAAGCCGCAAAAGTTGCAGCGAATTACGGTGTCACAATCTATCCCATCGCCATTGGCGATCCCGAGACCGGCGGAGAAGAGGCTCTAGATATTGTAACGCTTAATCGAGTTGCAGAGCTTACACAGGGCGTGTTTTATCAGGCATTAGATCGCCAAGAGCTGCTTGATATCTACCAACAAATTGCAAAATTAGAACCGCAAGAATTCGAATATCAGAGTTATCGTCCGCGCCACGATCTGCACTATGTTCCTTTTTCGGTAGTGACCATTTTATTATTGGTGTTTATGCTGCTCGCTGTTTGGCAAATTCCCAGCAGGGCAAACCCTAGCCAATGATTGATCTACTGCAATTTAGCTCATTTCATTTTCTTCGGCCATGGTGGCTGGTGCTTCTGCTGCCCACAATAGCAGCAGCTATGCTGGCACTGCGCAAGTCTCAAGACAGACTCAGGTGGGAAGGTGTGATTGCAGATCATCTGATTTTGGCATTGACCGTAAAGCAAGATGGGCAACATTGGGTCAACCCCATCAATGTAGGGCTATTTACCCTGGTATTGTGTGTTTTTTTGATGGCCGGCCCCAGCTGGGAAAGGCAGTCTTCGCCATTTGTGCAAGATCAATCGGTATTGGTTATTGCTCTGGATCTCTCCAATACGATGAACCAAATAGATGTTCAGCCGTCTAGGCTGGAAAGGGCAAAACAAAAGATCAGCGATTTACTTGAACTGCGAGGGAATGCTAAAACTGGGCTGATCGCCTACGCAGGCTCGGCACATCAAATCATACCGCTGAGTAACGACCCGGATATTATTAGGCAATTCTTAGCCGCAGTCGATACTAAAATGATGCCTGCTAAAGGCAAGTTTCCAGAAAAGGTAATTGGGCTGGTGAACCAAATGTTAAGTGATGCACCAGTGCCCGGCACATTGCTACTGATCGGTGACGGAATCAGCCCTAAAACTGGCAACGAATTTGGCAATTATTTTGACAACGTAGACTATCAATTACTAGTGCTTGGAATGGGCTTGACTGAGTTAGATACGGACAGGCAACTAGATCAAAAATTTGGTGGTGCACACTTGCCCCTACAGCGAAACGCCCTTAAAACACTTGCCGAAGTGGCTAATGGTTACTATCAAGAAAACACCGTTGATAAAACAGATGTGCAACGTATTAATCGACTCATCGACTATCATCTCTCAGCTGTTGAAGACAGCGATCGCCCTTGGTTAGACTCAGGTTACTATCTATTGTTTCCGCTTGGCCTGGTTTTCCTTCTTTGGTTTAGGCGTGGCTGGACACTAAATTTTTGTCTTGTGGTCTTTTTGATGCAAGCCCCGGGGTTTTCCTCGCCAACTTATGCTCAGTCATCTGAGTTTAGTAATAGTTCAGCAAGTCAGCTAACAGCAACTGCTCAACAGCGAATTGCAGACGGGTTTCTGCGATTGTGGCTAACTCCAGACCAATTGGGCAGATACTATTTCGAAAGAGGCAAATACGCTCAAGCCGCAATAAGCTTTGTTGATCTTGAATGGCAGGGCATGTCTTACTATCATGCCGAAAATTTTGCCGCGGCAGCTGAACTATTACGACAAATAGACAGCCCGCAAGGTCGGTTTAATCTTGCTAATGCGCTAGCTCAAGGACAAAATTACGTGATGTCAGCCAGAGTGTATTCTGAGGTTTTGCGCGAAGATCCAAATCATAGCGCAGCATTTAACAATCTTGAGTTCATACAAGAGCTTATTGATGACATCAACCGAATGAGCGAGAGTCAACAGGCAGAGCCTGGTAAAGCTTCACGCGAATTAGGTGACGCACCACAACGGGGTGGCGGGGCAGAACAAGATGATATAGCCGAGTCTGACAAGCAACAGTTCACGGCTGAACAACTACTCATGGATAAACAGATTCACGAGATGTGGATGCGTCAGGTACAAGCTGATCCATCGAGATTTTTGGCAGCCAAATTTCAACTGCAGTTTCAACGCCAAGCCTTAACCCTGCCAAATGCTAAGGATAGCGATGTCAACTAAATATCGTCTTACGCTGTGCAGGTCAGGGATAGCTTTTCTGTTGCTTTTGTTACAGGTGTTTTTTTCACCAGCGTTAGCAGATAGTGCATCAGTACTACCCTCTCTTACAAATACTGGGGCGCGCGTTAAAGTGTGGCTTGAAGGTAGCGATGAGATTGTCGTTTCACAGCAAGTTAAATTGGTGATTGAGGTTTCCACCCCTCGATGGTTTACAGGTGGAACTCGAATCGGCCCGCTGGAAATTCAAGACGTGGTGATTTTGCGACGGGAAAAATTTGCCACCAATTCCACGCGGCGAATTGGTCGTCAGACATGGTCAGTTCAGCAATGGTCGTTAAGCCTGTATCCGCAACGCGCTGGTGATTTTAGTGTGCCTTCGATCGACTTAGAGCTCTCAATTGCAAATGAGGAAGGCGAGAGCCTTCGAGGTGTTTTGGCAACACAGGCAGTGCAATTTGTCACCAACACTCCAAATCAAGTGGCGCAACTTATTAGTCAATTCGAGCTTGATGATAGCCAATGGCTGGCGACTAATAAGTTTGATCTGCAGGAAAGTTATAGTGGCGCGACAGAGGGTTTGGAGGTTGGCAGCGCGGTGACAAGAGTGGTCACTGTTAAAAGCGAAAACGTGGCCGCGATGATGCTTCCAGCAGCCCAGTTCAGCGCCAGTGAAGGCTTGGCCATCTACCCGAGCGCGCCCAAGGTTGTCGACAAAGTGAATCGTGGCGTTTATTTGTCCGAGCGCATAGATTCTGTCAGTTATGTGCTCGAACAAGCAGGCTCTTATACCTTGCCAGCGCTTGAGTACTACTGGTGGGATCTTTCTGCACAATCGTTGCGAAAAGCAGTGTTGCCAGAAAAAACCATCAGCACCCTGTTACCCGCAGAAACGGTTGTTCAACAGGACAAAAAAAGTTCAATGCAAGAGGAGCCTGTTGTCTCGAGCGATCAATTATTGAGATCAGTGATCGTGGGCGTGCTGATTATTTGTCTTTTTATTTTCATCCTCTGGAACTTTCGAAAAACCCCAAGAAGTCGAGCACATGAAAGTTTAACCAAACAACTTTCACGCTTAGAAAAGCAGTATGCTGATGATTGTCGAAGCAGACGCTATACGCAGGCAGGTTCGGTATTTCATCAATGGTTTGTGTATTATCGGCAGACTTTGAGCGTGGACGAACAGGCAAGCTCTGTACGTCTATGGCTAAAAAATATTGGTTCAACACATGAGGCTGTGCTTTTTGAGAAGTTGATGGCAGCAGCTCACTCTGCAGTTGCCGTTGTGGATTTTATGGATGGTGTAGATGAATTGCCTATTAAAATCAAAAATTTAGTTAACAAAACTAAACAAAGTTCACATAACGGACAGTTAGCATTCCACCTGAATTAATGGATGTTACTCAAGTGGTAAAATTGGAATCAGTATGAATAAACGTTTAATTGGAAGTCTCGCCGTTGTCGCCGCGCTAATCGTAACAATCGGAATAGTTGTTTTGCTTGGTCTAAACAGTGCTGACAACGAGGATTACAAATACACTTCCAATGCCGAAGGCTCGCTTAAGTCTGAAAGCAATTATGTAGGAGCTCAAAGCTGTCAATCATGTCACTTGGAAGAATACCGGCAGTGGTCTGAGTCGGACCATTTCAAAGCAATGCAGCTCGCTAATCAAGATAGCGTGTTAGGTGATTTTTCAAACACCTCAGTGAGCTTTCATAATATCACCAGTAGACTTTATCGTGACGAACAAAAATACTTGATCAACACCACCAATCGTAGCGGTGAGCAGCAATCATTTGAAATCAAATATACCTTTGGCTATTATCCGCTGCAGCAGTATTTAGTGGAAACACAAAATGGTCATGTCCAGGCATTGAACATCGCTTGGGACAGTCGAGAAATAGAGCAGGGCGGGCAGCGTTGGTTTCATTTGCAAGCGCAAGAAGAGATCACCCCTGAGCATCCGTTTTTTTGGACTAACCATTTTCAGAATTGGAATAGCCGATGTGCAGATTGCCACTCAACTAATTTGCAGCGCAACTATAAGGCGGCAGACAATAGTTTTAATACTACCTTTTCAGATACCACGGTTGCTTGCGAGGCTTGCCATGGCGCTGGCTCTGAGCATGTTGAACTCGCGAACAGTAATAAATTATCAAGTAGTGAAGACAAAGGTTTTGCGATTGCGCCAAGCGCCAAACTGCAATGGCAATTCAACCAAAATAGTGATATTGCAAAGGCAAAGGGTACTAGAAATCAGGATGATTTAAATATGTGCGGTGCATGCCATGCTTTGCGGGGCAAACTAGATGGTTCGCAAAGTAACAACGATTTCCACAATCAAAATCGCCTGCAACTTATCAATCAAGATCGCTATTTTTTCGATGGGCAAACCAAACAGGAAGCTTTCGTGGTTGGGTCATTTTTGCAAAGCAAGATGCATCATAAGGGCGTGACATGCAGTAATTGCCACAATCCACATACAGGCAAAGTGTTGGCTGACGACAATGGACTGTGCACGCAGTGCCATAAGCCGCAAGTTTACGATCAGACTGAGCATCACCGGCATAGCGAAACCTCAACTGGGGCTTTATGCGTAAATTGCCATATGCCAGAAAAGACTGTCATGCAGGTTGATGCGCGCCGAGATCATAGTTTCACCATCCCAAGACCTGATATGTCTCTGAGCTTAGGAGTGCCTAATGCCTGCACTCAATGTCACCAAGACAAAGACAACACCTGGGCGCAAGAGCGAGCGGTGGAGTGGGGCTTTACACCCAGCGGTGATCATTGGGCGCACCTATTGCATCGCGCTAGCCAAAACGATGTATTGGTCACTCGTTCAGCGGCTCAAGCCATTCTCGATACTGGCTTGCCGCCGTTGATTCGCGCGAGCCTATTGGAGCATCTTGCGCCATTCCCTTCTAGAGTGAGCGCCGATATAGCGCGACAGGGTTTGCTAGACCAAAATCCATTAGTTAGGCGTGGCGCCGTCGCGGCACTAAGGGGTCACCCAGCAGAGACACGTTGGCAAACTTTATTGCCTCATATCGCAGACTCTAACCTCGGGGTTAGGGTGCAGATCGCTCAAACGCTTTCTGATGTGTTTGGCAGCCTGACTTATCAGCAGCAAGCTCAGCTCGCTTCTCTGATAGATGAATATCGCACTACACTATTGCTTTCAGAAGACGCCGTCTCAACTCAGCTAAATATTGCTGATCTCGAGTTGCGTTTGGGCAATTTAGCTCAAGCAGAGCTGGCTTATCAACAAGCATTGAAGATAGAACCAGCCTATGTGCCTGCATTGCTTAATTTGGCAGAGCTCTATCGTTCATCGGGCAGAATCGCCGATGAGCGACCATTATTGCTCAAAGCGGTGAGCATTGCTCCTGATAGTGGGGCTGCACAGCATAGCCTGGGTCTGTTTTTTGTACGGCAACAAGATTACGCCAGCGCAATAAAATATTTGAAGCTGGCGACAAAACAAAACGATGCCGCTCCGTATTACGCTTACGTGTATAGCGTGGCGTTAGAGAATCAGGGCCAGATGGACGAAGCTATAGCGTCATTGAAGTCGGCGGATGATCTTTGGCCCAACCAGTATGAAATTCTGTTGACGCTTGTTTTGTATCTTGAAAAATCCGGCAATGATCAACAGATATTGCCGTATCTATCCAAGTTAAGCGCGATAGCGCCATCGGCGCCAGCGGTGCAACAACTAGTCAGCAAGTATCGTGGCGGGTGAAACCGTCGAGCACTTGTTTATGTGAATGATTGCAGATTTGAAGGTTTAAAATGAATAAATCCAGTAGTGACGTTGCATGGGACTTCCCTGAACCTCATGTAATAGAGATAGATGTTGCCGGCGACGATATTGACGGTTACGGGCACGTTAACAATGCAGTCTACGTATCTTGGCTGGATAAATGTGCGTTTGACCACTGTGATGCTGTTGGGATTAACGCCGAGCTATGCAGATCACTGAATCGCGGCATGGCTGCTATTCGGCATGAAATCGATTATCTTATTGCTGGCTATCAAGGTAACCAGATATTGGTGGGTGATTGGGTTACCTATAATGATGGAAAGCTGCGTGCTCAACGGCGCTTTCAAATGATCAGAGTCGAGGATCAAAAAACATTATTGAGATGCGTGTCGAACTATGTTTGCACTGACTTGACCAGCGGTAGACCCGCGCGTATGCCAAGTCAGTTTATCGCGGATTTTTGCGTTCTTCCCAGTGTCGCTGAGGCCCTGTTGTTAGAAAACTAAAGCTGTTAGAGGGCTAAAGCTGTTAGAAGGCTAAAGTTGTTAGAAAGTTAACGCTTAGACTTGTTACTGGGTTTGGGTCTTTGATCGAGCACGGTCGTGATTAAAATACTTAATTAGGCAAGCGTAAAAGAGCGGCGTCATGATTAGCCATGGCCACTGGCCTTGCAAGCTTATAGTGCGGCCATTAAATTCCAATAATACCGGGTTATACCAAGGCCCCGTTGGTGCAAAAGGAGCCCACGAAAGAGGCTTTCCTGTAGCCAATTGGTCGTGATACAGAAACATTTCGACAAAAATATTTTGCCCGATAAACCAGATCAGCAAAATGCCGAAGGCAGGCCAACTCCATGCGCGCAGATAGTCGTGATGTGGGCCAAGCGTTATATGTAAAATCAATAGACTAAGCAGGCAAATTGCACCTGCGTCAGCAAGCGAGTTGAGCGCCCAGTTTAGATGAAAGGGAATGGCAATATTGAGCGCCTCAGCGCGTCTGAGGTACACAGGGTCTCCTTCAAACCATCCATAGGTGAACCATAACTCCCAGCCAAGTGCACAAACCACGAAGCTCCAGATATAAACGGGCACTACCCAATTTGGAATCACCCTCATTCTTGCCATAACGGGCACTAGAATAAGAGGCAGTAGCGCACTGGTGTACACAACAATAATTACACGCAGGTGTTCTGACAACATATTATTGAGCCGGTTCGTTATATTGCTTGGCAATCATTTTGATTCGATCATTGGGTTATGTTGAGGGCTTTTCTAACAATTGATGTCTGCCGTTAGCCAAGACCATACTATATATTCTATGCACCTGAAGAAAATTTTGTTTAGACTCTAGTTACATCAATCGTATTACTACGAGAAATAACATGAATATTATTCGCCAGAGGGCACAAGAACATTTTCCTACAGTGTTGCTCACGCTGCTAAGCATTGTGCAGGCTTTGGCATTGGAGCTCATGTGGGAACATATACAAGAGACACCGTATTTATTTGATGGCTCTTGGCAAGCCTATGTTAGTTGGTTTCAGATCGTAACTACGTTGTTTGGGGTTGTGCTTATCTGGGTGGTGTACGCGAGCAACGCAATGCGATTTCGCTGGACACCAACCACTGCAGACTCAGTTTACCCTTTCATAATCGGTTTGTTGGAATTTTGGCAGATTGCTTTGCTAGGGGTCGATGACGTTGGGCTTTGGGGTATTCTGATGGCGATAATTTTCGCTGCAATGGTACTGGTGTCGCATCTAACAATGCGCAACGCTCGGCATACAGGCGACAATGGAAGTTTCTTTGCCGAATCCCAGCCAGCTACTATAAAAGATTTCGCTAGCGCGGTAGCCGCAATTGTTTTGTTGGTGTTAAGCGGTAGCTACGTCTGGCTAACGCACAACACCGGTGCGGCGGCACTAGTGCTGATTTTGATGGTGTTTGCATTATTGGTTTGGCAGTACAGATCGACCACAATATTTTGGAACTCCTCAGTGCGCGAAGAGTAACAGAATAATCCGAGTTCATCAGCCCGACACTGCTGCAGTCACAAGCGATGTAATTCAGCTCACATTTAGGGCCATGTTGAATTACATGAACGATTGAAACGCTTAATCATCGCCCAGCAGTTCAGCCAATAATCGCTTTGGTTTCTAAGTACTCGTGGAGTCCCGATTCTCCCCACTCCCTGCCATTGCCTGACTGCTTATAACCACCAAAAGGTGCGTCGAGTCTAAAGTAGGCTCCCTGGATAAAGCACTGGCCAGCGCGCAATCGGCGGGCAATTGATGTTGCTGTGGCTTTATCGCCAGCCCAAACGCCTGAGCCCAGGCCGTATTCACTGCTATTGGCGATCTCAACCGCTTCATCAATCGTGTCGAAAGGAATCATGCACAGGACTGGGCCGAAGATTTCCTCACTTGCAATGCTCATATATTTGGTAACGTCAGCGAAGATTGTCGGTTTGACATACGCGCCCGAAGATATTCCTTCAGGCAAGCCTGGCCCGCCTATTACTAAGGTGGCGCCTTCATCTATTCCGGCTTGAATACCAGCATCTACGCCACGCTTTTGACGGGCTGATACCAATGGCCCAACTGTGGTGCTGGGGTCCAGCGGGTCTCCTGTCACGTGTTTGCTTGCGGCGCTCTTGGCGATGCTGACCGCCTTTTCATAAACACTACGCTGAACTAACATTCGAGTAAGCGCGTCACAGGTCTGGCCAGTGTTTAAAAAGACATTGTCTACTCCGTAAGCCACAGCGGCCTCAAGGTCTGCATCCTCTGTGATTATTAGAGCAGACTTACCGCCCAGCTCCTGACAAACGCGTTTGATAGTAGGCGCTGCATTCTCAGCAACCGATATTCCAGCACGAGTCGAGCCTGTGAAAGAAACTAGATCCGCTAGCGGGTGGGAAGACATCATCGGCCCGACAATCGAGCCAATGCCAGAGATAAGGTTAAACACGCCCGCAGGCAATCCAACCTTGTGAAAAATCTCAGCCATAATGAAATCCGCCGTGGGCGTTTCTTCTGATGGTTTTTCTACCATGGTGCAGCCAGCAGCAATTGCAGCGCCAACTTTGCCAACCATTTGCAGCAAGGGGTAGTTCCATGGATTAATTAGGGCGCAAACACCAGCGGCTTCCTGTACCACAATCATTCCATCAGTTTCTTTAGTTTGCAGTGCTAAGTCCGTCAATCCAGCAAAATATCGAATGCCTTCGATGGGGCCATCTATTTGCATTTCGCCAACCAAGCTACTTGGCACACCCAAAGTTTCAACATGAGCATCGATAAGGTCTTTTTTGCGCACCTCCATTTCATCAGCCACCGCAAGTAATAAATCTCTGCGCACTTTAGCAGATGAGATTGACCAGCTTGGAAAGGCTTTTGCAGCTGCTTCAAAGGCACGATCTACATCGCCTCTTACTGCAGACGCAACGCGCGCGCAGACTTGATCAGTCGCAGGATTAACCACCTCGTTGACTTCCTGACCGATAGGATCAACCCACTGACCACCGATGTAAAACTGATTGTATTCTTTCATGTGTAGATCTCTATTTTGAATGGTTTTTGCGCACAATTAATTTCTGCCCAATGATAATGCAAGCTGTGATCAAGAAGAAAGGAAATTTTTTGTGCAGAGATGGTTTTGATTAGCCTGATTAGGCCATCATCATTGCATGATTGTTGCTGGATTTATCTACCCAGACTGATTTTCGGTTAAACTTTAATCTATGACTAATGACATTTACACAGAACTGCCTTTGACACTTTATGAATGCGCTCAAGTAAAAGCCTTTGACAAAAAGGCTATAGGTTAAAGCAGTTCGCGTGGATTTGAGTTGATGACTCTTGCCGGTGAATATACATTTGAGTGCTTGAAGGCTCGTTGGCCTCACACCCAGTGCGTCACGTTTTTTGTGGTGGAGGTAATAATGGCGGCGACGGCTGCATAGTCGCTGGCTTGGCCGCAAGTGCAGGATTCACAGTAAGACTGTATGCACTTGCTACCCCAGAGGACTTGAGCCGAGATGCCGCTAAGGCGTTGCAATTTGGAATCAAGTATGGCGTCAAGCCTGAACCTTATTTGCAAGACTCTTGCTTGATAGAAGGCGTGGTCATAGACGCTTTATTGGATATAGGAATGACCGGCAGTGTAAGGGGTAACTAAAGCGATGCTATTGAGCAGATTAACAATGCCAAGCAGCCGGTTCTCTCGATCGATTTGCCTTCTGGCATTTGCGGCGATACCGGAGCAGTACTTGGAGTCGCGATTAAGGCAAATCTGACCGTAACCTTTATTGCCTAAAGCAGGGCCTATTGACTGGTGACGCATGTGAACACGTGGGGCAGCTAATCTTTTCTGATTTGGGGATTGATTCAAGCATTCTCAATACTCAACAGCCAAGTTGCACACGTATAGCCTTCGAAGCGCCAATACTGCCCACAAGGCAGAAAAATTCTCACAAGGGCTCATTCGGGCAAGCTTTGGTGGTGGGCGGAGACTTTGGCTACGGTGGTGCTGCAATAATGGCCGCTGAATCAGCTCTTCTCTGTGGTGCAGGCTTGGTGAGTTTAGCCACGCGTGAGCAACATGTTTTAGCCAGTTTGGCCCGCCGGCCAGAGTTGATGGTTCGCGGTGTTCAAACGGCGTTAGATATAAAGCCGATGCTCGAAAACTGCAATGCTTTAGTCGCTGGGCCTGAAATAGGGCAGTCGGATTGGTCGCATGAGGTTCTCAGTGCGTGCCTCGATACCCAAATACCGCTGTTAGTTGATGCTGATGAACTAAATTTGTTGGCAAGCGGCTTTTCAAAATACCGAAATCATAGAGATTGGATTCTCACTCCTCATCCAGGAGAAGCCGTCAGGATGCTTGGAGTCTCAACATCTGAGGTACAATGCGATCGATTCTCGGCAGCTAGAGCCCTACAAGAGGCATACGGGGCGTTGTAGTGCTCAAGGGGGGCAGGAAAGCATTGTCGCGGATAAGTCGTCTCTGAGCCTGTGTAATGCTGTTAGTCCAGCGATGTCAACGCCAGGTATGGGTGATGTGTTATCGGGTATCGTCGGTAGCCTATTAGCGCAAGGTTTCTCTGGTGATGAGTCAGCGCGCAGAGGGGTATGGTTGCATGCAACAGCCGCAGAAATGACTAGCATAGAGCTTGGTGATCGCTTATTTGCGACAGATATCTACTCTAACTTAAGAAGGCTCTTATAAATTAATATGTCCAGAAAACTGAAGTTTTGTTGTTATTCACAATAAAATAACTTTTTTCGACAAATAAATAGTCAGTTGTTTATTAAGTGGATGCCAAATTACATTTTGCGTTGATATCTCGAGCCACAAATGAAATAAGGATCCCGGTTGGCTAGCTAGCCAACCGGGATTCTTGGACTCACATTACTTGACCCAGTTATGCGAGACCACGCTGCAATTCTCCTTTTTCCCTATCTGTGCTCATCTTTAAGTGATTGAACCTTAACGTTAAATCAAGGACAAAATCAAAAGACCGCAACAGCAGAGATTGCAACAGATTGAAGAATTTAATAAGCCTAAAAGAGGCTTATAGAGGTTCTTCTGTCTTCATTTCCAATCGAATAACTAATCGAATTGGACACTAGTCATAAATATTATGGAGTTGTAAATTTCACTAAGGTGCCCCATCTCCAAATCCATAGGCTAAATTACAACCTCTTTCACCTAAAATTTCCAGTGTCACTTTCTCGGAAAAGTTACAAAATATGAAGGTTTATGGCAGATTAAAGGTCTATTTAGTTAAAATCGACTAAATTCAAATGACTCACAATTAATTTCGGAGAAATACCATGGACATGAGAATCACCCCAAAAATACGCATTCTTTCTGTAGGATCGTTCTTACCAAGTAATATTATTAAGTCCAACGACTTGTTTGACGAGATAAAATCAGAGACCTTCTACAACACGCCACGCACTTGGATGTCGGAAAAAGTAGGAATAGTAGAGCGTAGGGCTTCATCGCTAGACGATCTTCCATCAAGTCTTGCGTTGCCAGCCGCACAGCAGGCCTTGGAGGCCTGTGAAAATCTTAATCCAGACGATATTGATTTGGTTATTTTCTGCGGAATCGAACGAGATCAGCCTGAACCGGCCACTGCACACACAATTAATCACCAATTGGGCCTTAAAGCCAAGCATTGCTTTGATTTGGCAAACGCTTGTTACGGATTTATGGAAGCTATGCAAACTGCCTCTATGTACATAAAGGCTGGGGAAACCAAAAAGGCACTCATTGTCACTGGAGAAATATCGACTCACGTGATGCGTAAAGTAGTCGATGAGCTAAAACAAGGAATTGATCCATTAGAGGCTCGAAAAAAGCTCGGAGCGCTTACAGTTGGTGATGCTGGTGGCGCTGTGATAATGGGCGAATCTTATGGTTATGACTGCCCTGGATTTGAGCTGTTTAATACAACTGTGGATAGTTCGCACGGTGACAAGTGCACCTACCGACATAATAAAAAGGGCGGTATTTCAGGGCAAATGTTAATGGGTCCAATAAGTAAGGCCGTGGTGTCAATGCAGCAAGGACTTTTCGCCGACACAATGAAGCGTCTTGGCTGGGAGAAAGCAGATTGGGTGATAAGCCACCAAATGGGTAAACCTCCATTTGACCGAATTC
>JBLHME010000004.1:0-85046 GCA_047623225.1 Cryomorphaceae bacterium | reverse complement strand
TCCGTGGCAGGGTTTGATTGATTGAGATATTCATAGTCTCTTTTGTGTTAGTTTCACGAAGTTTACGAAAGTTTTCACGTATTCGATCAAATACCACAATCGTGTCGTTGAGGGAATAACCAATTACCGCCAATAGCGCGGCCAACACAGGTAAAGTGAATTCCAGCTGTAATATCGAGAATAATCCCACGGTAATAATTACGTCGTGAACTAATGCCACTACAGAGCCTAGTGAAAACTTCCACTCAAAGCGAAAAGCGACATAAATCATGACGCCAATCAATGCATAAATTAGCGCCAATATTCCTTTTTCAAATAGTTCCTTGCCAAATGTGGGCCCTACAAATTCGACACTTCGCACTTCACCCTCACCCACCGGTGAAGCATTCAAAAGTTCAACAATGCGAGTAGATACTTCCGCACTGCTATTTTCTTCTGAAAGAGGAATGCGGATCAATATATCTTTGTTACTGCCAAAGTACTGCACCACACTTTCGCTGTAGCCCCCATCATCAAGGGTGGCGCGCAGATCTTTGACTAAAACCTCGTTGCTATAGGCCATTTCAACCTTTGTTCCACCTGAGAAATCAATGCCATAGTTCAAGCCTGCGGTGCTGAGCGAGTAGGCGCCTGCCATAATCAGCACTACCGAGCAGACAGCCGCTATTTTGCGCGCACCGATAAAATCGATTTCAGTTATTTTTGCGAGTAATTGCATATTCGTAAACCTGTTCTCTGCTCTGTGTTGACGATGCTAAATAGCTAATGTCTCTAAGCGGCGTCTGCCGTAAATAAAATTAATCAAGATACGAGATACAAAAATCGCCGTGACCATTGAGGTGGCAATACCGATACTCAATGTAATCGCAAAACCTTGGATTGGCCCGGTGCCGAAATTGAACAACACCAACGCAGCAATTAGAGTGGTTAAGTTGGCGTCAATAATAGTCGAAAAGGCATTGTCGTAGCCGCGATGAATGGCCATTTGCGGCGCCACCCCGGCTTTAACTTCTTCACGAATTCGCTCAAATATCAATACGTTAGCATCCACCGCCATACCAACAGTCAGCACCATTCCTGCGACACCAGGTAAGGTTAAAGTGGCTTGCAATAAGGATAAAACCCCGACAATAACCACTAAATTCAGAATCAATGCAAAACTTGCAACGGCTCCAAACACTCGATAATAAACCACCATAAACAGCAACACTGCAATAAACCCATAGAATACTGATTTAAAGCCTTTCTCGATATTTTCCTTACCTAAGCTTGGGCCAACTGTGCGCTCTTCTACGATATAGACAGGAGCTGCAAGCGAACCGGCACGAAGTAATAAGGACAACTCCTGCGCTTCTCCTGGTTCATTAAGCCCAGTAATCTGAAAACGCTTACCCAGTTGATCACGAATAACTGGCGCAGTAATAACTTCTTCGATACGTTTACGAACCAGTTTCTCGTAGCCATTGGCATCAAGCCTTGTTTCGGTTAAATCTTCCACATAAACAACGGCCATGCGCTTACCAATATTTTTACCGGTAATGTCTGAGTTAATAGTCGCAGCTTTAGCATCTAAGGTGATGCTAACAATTTGGCCGCCGCTTTGTGAATCAAAGCCAGCCTGTGCGTTAACAATATTGTCGCCCGAGAACAGCATACGTTTCTTCAACAAAATGGGGGTTTTGTCACGGTAGTAGAATCGCTTTGAACCAGCAGGAACTCGACCTCGAATATTGGACTCTAAGGCGTTCTCTTCGTCCACCATTCGGACTTCCAAGGTAGCGGTTTTACCGAGTATTTTCTTGGCCTCACTGGGATCTCTTACACCCGGAAGCTGTATCACTATCCTATCAGTTCCTTGCTGTTGAATTATTGGCTCAGATACACCCAACTGATCAATTCGATTGCGCAATGCAAGCATATTTTTCTTTAGCGCTGAATCGTGAATTTCATTTACCGCGGCATCAGTCAACTGCAAGGTTAACAAATAGGCACCATTTGCTTCAGAGTCAATTATCTGCAGTTCTGGTGAGTTTAGGCCCACCTCGTTGAAAGCTTGGTCTCGAACACTCTCTTCTTTGAACTTGACCACAACAGCGCCACTATCATTGCGCGTCATCCCTTGGTTATAGAGACGTTTCTCGCGAAACAAGGTACGCAAATCATCATAATAATTGTCACGCGCCTTTTTTTCAGCCGCTTGCATGTCCACTTGTAATAGAAAATGTACGCCGCCCCTGAGATCTAAGCCAAGAAACATCGGCGCGCCGCCGAGATTACGTAACCATTCAGGCGTGGTCGTCATATCTGCCAGCGCGACAGGGTAATTACTCCCCATAGCCGTTCTAAGAACGCTCTGAGCTCGACTTTGATCTTGCTCTGAAAAGAGTCTTGCACGAATCACATCATTCTCGAGCTTAATCGACTTAACTTCGATGCCATTGGTCTCTAAAGCTCTTGTGACTTGCCCCAGCGTTACCGCGTTAACTTCGGCCTTACGAACGCCGATAACCTGCACACCAGGTTCAGCTTGATAGAGGTTGGGGGTAGCGTAGATAACTCCAAACGCTACAATGACCAATAGCAGAAGATATTTCCAGGTGGGATTTCTATTCATGTTGAGCTACTCAATCTGAAACGTGGGAGCAAATTAATGCAGGTTTAACTTCTACCTACGTTGTTATTTACACAGTGCCTTTAGGCATCATTGCTTGTACAGACGCGCGCTGAACCTTGACTTCAGTGCCTTTGGCAATTTCTACAGTGACAAAATTGTCGCCTACAGAGGTGATTTTCCCAAGCAAGCCGCCCATAGTCACAACCTCATCGCCCTTGGCTAGACCAGAAACCATACTTTTATGTTCTTTCTGGCGTTTTTGCTGAGGGCGGATAAGCAAAAAGTAGAAGATCACAAATAATGCGATCATGGGTAAAAAACTCATAAAACCACCAGCACCACCAGTTATACCTGTTTGTGCCACTGCGTCGGATATAAAGAAATTCATAAGCTCACCTTTGTCAGGGTTAATATTTCACAATTGGGCCAATTTAACTGTATCGGGCAGAAGCCCCGTTTATGACAGACTAAATTCTAAAGCCAAAAAAATTAAGGGCGAATTATGCCACAGTTGGGTCATCTTGACCCCGCATCTCAAAGAAATTTCCTTTAAATTCTGCGAACTGATTCACTTCGATAGCTTCTCGCATTAATCGCATCAAATTTAGGAAAAAATGTAGATTGTGGACGCTCGCCAATCGCGCGCCTAATATTTCATTTGTTTTAAGTAAGTGCTTAATATATGACCGAGAAAACTGTTTACAAGTAGAACACTCGCAGCTTTCGTCGATAGGCCGAGTATCCATCAGATATTTTGCATTGCGGATCTTAACCACACCGGTTTGCGTGTATAACCAGCCATTACGGGCATTGCGAGTTGGCAATACACAATCAAACATATCCACGCCGTAATTCACCGCAGTCACCAAATTCTCTGGTGTTCCCACACCCATCAAGTAACGCGGAGCATGCTCAGGCATGGTTTTAGTTAAGTGCTTTAGAACTCGATACATTTCCTGCGCAGGTTCCCCCACTGACAGGCCGCCGATGGCATAACCATCAAAGCCAATATCCTTCAGCCCTGCGAGAGATTCATCGCGCAGATGTTCATACATACCACCCTGGATGATACCGAACAAAGCTGATTCACTGTCGCCATGCGCCACTTTAGAACGTTGTGCCCAGCGTAAAGAAAGCTGCATGGACTCGCGCACTTCTTGCTCGGTGGCAGGAAACGGCGTGCACTCGTCAAAGATCATGACAATGTCTGAGCCAAGCTTTCGCTGAATATCTATTGCTTCTTCAGGACCGAGGAATATTTTACTGCCGTCCACTGGTGAGCGAAATGTCACGCCTTTCTCTGAAATCTTTCGCAGCTCTTTGAGTGACCAAACTTGGAAGCCCCCAGAATCTGTCAAGATCGGCTTTTGCCATTGCATAAAATCATGCAAATCTCCGTGCGCCTGAATCACATCGGTACCTGGGCGAAGCATTAAGTGAAAAGTATTGCCCAACACTATTTGAGCGCCAACCTCATGCAACTCATCGGGGGTCACCGCTTTGACAGTACCAGCGGTACCAACTGGCATAAAAATGGGCGTTTGAATTTCGCCACGAGCGAAAGACAGCTTTGCGCGCCGCGCTTGCTTGTCAGTATTAATCAGGTCAAATTTCATGGCGGGATTATAGGGTAATCAATCGCGAGGGCAATGCCTAAGAACGAGGAAAGACTGGACAATAATAGCCAACTTTCAAAATATGCCTAACAATCAGTCTTGCAAGCTTTTTATTACTTCTATGCCTTCTACATAGCCATTTTTTCCATTACCGGATATCTGTGTAACACAGACATCCTGGATTACAGAAACCTTGCGAAACTCTTCTCTTGCGTGGATATCCGAGATATGTACTTCCACAGTCGGGATTTGGCAACCAGTGATCGCGTCGCGTAATGCCACTGAATAATGAGTGAAGCCTCCAGCATTGAGTACAACCCCATCAGCTGACTTTCGATGGGCATGTAAATAGTCAATAATCTCACCTTCGTGATTAGACTGATAAAACAATAGCTCAAGGCCCTGACTAGCATCATGAGCTGCAATCCATTGATTAATGTCCGCAAGACTCTCGCTGCCATAAACTTCGGGCTCACGTTCACCCAGTAAATTCAGATTGGGCCCGTTAATAATTAGTATTTTCATAGCCAGTCCTAAATCGCTCCTACGTCACTCTAAGTCACTGCGCTCAAGCTTTCAACAATGTCTTGCGAACTCACGCTGGTATCGATCACACCGTTGCCAATATCGTCTATTAAGATAAAGCTCAGGGTGCCATTAATATTCTTTTTGTCATGCCCAACGATTTCCAATACTTTTTCGGCTGTAACCTTACCCAGCGAGGGTAGCTCAAAACGATTCAGAACAGTCTGAGCCAAGCGAAACTGAGCATCATCAATTAAGCCCTTTTTGTGCGATATGTAGTTAGCGCATTTCATGCCGTAGATAACCGCTTCGCCATGGTACAAACCATCATAAGCTTGGATGGTTTCAAGGGCGTGACCAATCGTATGGCCATAATTAAGCAATTTGCGCTCACCACGCTCAAATTGATCATTTGACACTATTTCAGCTTTGATTCGGCAGCTCTTGCCAATAATCTCACTGAGCAGGCTTTTGTCATCAAGACTGACTAGATCATCAAATCGATCGACAAAACTTTGAAAAATAGAAGCATCACGAATAAAGCCATATTTAATCGCCTCGCCAAGTGATGAAATTACATTGCGCCTTGGCAACGTGGCCAGAAAACCAGGGTCCACCAACACTGCTTTAGGTTGATAGATAGCACCGACTAAGTTCTTACCCGCCGCCAGATTTACTGCTGTTTTGCCACCAATAGCTGAATCGATCATGGCAAGCAGCGTTGTGGGTATTTGAATGAAAGGTATTCCACGCATATAAGTTGCGGCAACAAACCCGCCAAGATCACCCACAACTCCACCGCCTAGCGCTAACAAGACGGAAGATCTATCGCAGCCCAACCCAACCATTTGAGTCCACACCTGCTCTGCATAGGCTATATTTTTAGCAGACTCGTCGCCCGGCACAATAATAGTATCAACCTTATAGCCTGCGCTTTTGAGTTGGCCAATCACTGGCTCATACAAATCGAATATGGCCTGCTGACTCAGAATCACCCATTGTTGCCCCTGATTCCATGGGCTGAGTATGTCTGCTAACTGATTGCGCAGCCCAAACTTTACAGTGATGTCGTAAGAATGTTCAGCGAGTTCAAGTGGTATAACTTGAGGATTATAGGCGTTCATGTAAGTTGGCGCGATTTAGCGCTGATTTAGCTAATAAATTAGGTGGCTATTTTATCGCTTTCTCTAGGTCTCTGACCAGCGCATTCATGTCCACATGCGCGACAATATTACCGCCCATCCAAATTTCCACCGAATAGACGGCTTGCGCTACCAGCATCTGCAGACCATTTACGGTCGAAGCACCCTGCTGTTCGGCGTTTTCTAAAAATTTGGACTTCACTGGGTTATACACCAAGTCGAACGCCAACATATTGTCGTTAAATATCTCTGCCGATAGAGGCGATGATTTGCCATTCGGACTCATGCCAACTGAAGTAGTGTTGATGACACAGTCGATATCTTTTGCCCTTGCGACAAGCTCCTCTTCTGAGACGATATCAACTTTCACAGCATCGCTTACGCTCAAAATAGTTTGTTTTAATGTCTCGGCGTTTTCAGGAGAGCGATTAACTATAGAAACCGACTTAGCCTCTCCCTCAGCCAATACGGCGCCCACTGCTTGCGCGCTGCCGCCCGCACCAAGAATCACAAACTCATTGCCTTCAATGCTAACGTCGTTTTGACGTAACGAATAAGCAAAACCCAATAAATCTGTGTTAAAACCAGTAAGCTTGTTGCCAATACGGTTGATGCAATTCACTGCGTTGAGTAATTTGGCCTTGTTATCGACTTCGTCGAGCAGCGAGATCACGTTTGCTTTGTGCGGGATAGTGACGTTCACACCGTCGAAGCCGCCTACTCGAAAACCAGAGAAAAAACTCTTAAGGCGTTCCTGCGGAAGTTCCACTGTGCGATAAGAAGCATCATCAATTTCTAATTGACGGTAAATTGCTTTGTGTAACGCTGGACTTAAACTATGCCCCAGCGGCTCCCCCAATAACGCAAATCGTTTCAAATTAATTCCTATTGGCTCTCGATCATGTCTAGTTTCAACCGTTTGAGCATTTCCAACAGACCTTTCCAGGCCCTAAAATAAAGCATCACGAATAAGCCTTTCAACAACTAGGCTGCGTGTACTGTGCGTCTTGATCGTACCGCATTTGCAAGGTTTCGGCAAAGTTCTTCGGTTTCATCCCATCCGATGCAACCATCAGTGATGCTTTGGCCGTAAGTCAAAGCCTCTCCTTCAACAACCTTTTGATTACCTTCAACTAAATGAGATTCTATCATCACACCAAACAACCGTGTCTCACCACGTTCAATCTGATCACTTACATCACTGCTCACTTCTTGTTGTCGTGACGGCGTTTTATAACTATTCGCGTGGCTGAAGTCGACCATGACATTGGCGCGCAGATTAGCAGCTACTAACATGCTGGCAGCCTGCTCAACATGTTTTGCCGAGTAATTCGGTTCGTCTGAACCACCGCGCAAAATAATATGCGTGAATTCATTACCAGTACTATTTACGATCGCCGTTCTGCCTTCTTTGGTGACCGACAAAAAGTGATGCGGGTTAATCGCCGCGCCAATCGCATCAATAGCTATTTTCAAATTACCATTAGTACCATTTTTAAATCCTACTGGGCAGGATAGCCCTGAAGCCAACTCACGATGACACTGGCTTTCTGTAGTGCGCGCACCAATCGCTCCCCAGGAAACAATATCACCGGTATATTGAGGCGTAATCAGATCCAAATATTCGCAGCCTGCAGGAACACCTAAATCATTAATTGATAACAATAGATTACGTGCAATGCCCAAGCCTTTGTTAACGCAATAACTGTTATTTAGGTCTGGGTCGTTAATCAGGCCCTTCCAACCAACGGTGGTACGGGGCTTCTCAAAATACACCCTCATCACAATAACCAAGTCTTCACTTAGCTCTTGTTTTAGACCAGCCAAACGCTGAGCGTATTCGAGGGCCGATTTAGGGTCATGGATAGAACAAGGGCCAACAACCACAACCATGCGATCATCATCACCAGCCATTATCGCCTGAATCTCTTGACGAGCTTTCATGGTGGTTGCCGCTGCAGTTTCAGTAATTGGGAATTGCTCATGAATGATTGCTGGAGAGACTAATTCTCTGGTCTCAGCAATCCGAAGGTCGTCGGTCTGTTTCATACTACTAAACTAAAATAAAAATTCGTTGATGTTAATGCTTCTAATATATCACAGTCACCGCTTCATAAGTGATTGGAAAAGGAATCAGGAAGTTCACCTTAGAGTTTGTTTTTAGGGAGCTTTTTACAGAAAAAGTTCTCTCTTGATGCAAATGAAAGGCAAGCTATGCCTAAATGTGACAACCACTGAAATAAATCTTAGGTACACTAACTGCGACCACCGATTCTAGTGCTGAACAAGCAAGGAGTGTGTGTTAAATTTGAACGCCTAGACAAACATAAACCACTGCCAACTGCCCTTACCAAGTATGACCGAAAACAACTCGTTAAATTTATTTCTCCAACCAGAAATCAGCTTACTTAGCTTTAATGAGCGAGTTCTCAATATGGCTCTGGACACGAGCACTCCCCTGCTAGAAAGGTTAATGTTTTTGTGCATTTTCAGCTCAAACATGGATGAGTTTTTTGAAATCAGGGTTTCCGGCCTTAAAGCCTTAGCGCAAAGCAACGTTGCAGGCGACGGAGTGGATGGAATGTCGGCCGCCGCTACACTGGAAAAAATTAGCCGTCGCACTCATCGCATGGTCGATTTGCAGTATCAAACATTAAACGACGACATAATGCCGGCACTGAAAGAGCATGGCATTGAATTTTTGACCTCTGATCAATGGAATGATGCTCAGCGAAAATGGTTAAAAAACTATTTCAAACGAGAGGTGTTGCCTATTCTGACACCGATTAGGCTCGACCCTACGCACCCATTTCCACTGACGATCAATAAAGGCTTAAGCATAGTAGTAGACCTAGATGATCCCGAGCGCGATGGCGCCCACAATATTGCAGTGGTACCCGCGCCCCGAGCATTAAATCGATTCGTGCGCCTACCGAGCGAGATGTGTGATACCGAATACCAATACGTATACCTATCCACCATCATAGCCGCGCACATCAAGCATCTGTTTTCTAACGTAACTGTCTTGGGCTGTTACCAATTTCGCATTACCCGTAATAGCGACTTGTATGTTGATCTAGAAGCCGTGGAGGATTTGGCTCATGCACTTGAAGGCGAGCTTCCTTCGCGTTTATACGGCGAGGCGATTCGTTTGGAAGTCTCTTTGAATTGTCCTAAGCGGATTATCAATTTTCTTAAGAGCCGCTTTCAAATAGATGATGATTACGTGTATCGCGTCAATGGTCCGGTAAATCTCAATCGTTTGATCGGCTTGCCAGAGACAGTCAACCGCCCACTCATAAAATATCGCGGATTTACCCCAGCTATTCCAGACAACCTTAGGCACCAAACCAATCTATTTGATGTCATTAACAACGGTGATGTAATCTTGCATCACCCTTTTCAATCATTTTCACCGATTGCTGAATTTCTAAAGCAAGCCGCTTACGATCCGGAAGTATTGGCGATTAAACAAACACTTTATCGCACCGGCGCAGACTCAATCATGGTGGAACACCTCACAGCCGCTGCTCGCAATGGCAAGGAAGTCACTGTAATTGTCGAGTTATTGGCGCGATTTGATGAAAAAAACAATCTAGCGACAGCCGAACGACTGCAGTCGGCCGGCGCACACGTTGTATACGGCATGGTTGGAAAGAAAACTCACGCAAAGATGTTAATGGTAGTGCGGCGTGAAAGCAAAAAACTAAAACGCTATGTGCACTTGGGCACCGGCAATTACCATCAGGGGAATTCGCGTGTCTACACTGACTACGGGCTGCTAACCAATGATTCAGAGATCACCCAAGACGTGCACGAAATATTTATGCAACTCACCAGCCAAGGGCCTAACCCGAAGCTCAATTGCTTGCATCAATCACCATTTGGGATCGGCGCTATGTTTGTGCGTAATGTGCAACGGGAAGCTGAAAACGCCAGAGCTGGGAAACCTGCTAGAGTTATTGTCAAGGTAAACGGCCTTTCAAGCGTGAGTATCGTACAGGCTTTATATGAAGCGTCTCAGGCTGGCGTACAAATTGACTTGATCGTTCGCGGCATTTGTTGTCTACGGCCCGGCCTTGCAGGCATTTCTGAAAATATTCGCGTGCGCTCTATAGTAGGGCGCTTTTTGGAACATGGTCGAGTATTTTATTTTGAAAATCACGATGCACAAAGCGAACTATTTCTTTCCAGCGCAGATCTAATGCCACGCAACTTACGAAATCGCATCGAGCAATGCACCCCCATAAAGGATGAAAGCATAAAACAGACCATTGTCAAAGACCTAGAGACATACCTTGAGGATAATTCAAACGCCTGGCTGCTGCAGGCTGATGGTCAATACGAAAAAGCAGGCGCGCAAGATGACATGCGTAGCAATGCGCAACAAATAATTTTGGACGGTTTCTTTGAATCCTATGTTGGCAAGACTTAATCGTTGCCAAGACCTAATTGATGCCAAGACTAGGTTAACGGCAGCTCCATGCGAAAAATTTAGAAAGCTTCAGGGCCAAATAAAGCCTATACATAACTCAGCTTTACTCCAATAGATTTCAACCAAGAGCGTTCTTGGTTTAAATCTGCTTTGGTCAAGGGGTTGTCTCGCAACCAGTTTCGTGCAAATTGAATTTTAAAAACCGGCCCTTCAACTTCAGCCACAATATCCGCAGGCACCCCACCGCCGCGCCCTCGATGCAATAAAACGGCTATGCGCAAAATTACCGCGACTCGCTTTGCCGGCGTGACCAGCATTGACGGCAGCTCTTCGAATGGACCCAACGGAAATTTTCGTCGATGCCCCACCACTAAAGCTGAAAGCAACATTTGATCGCGCCGTGCGAAGCCGGCCATGTCAGCATTCGCGACTAAATAGGCGCCGTGTTTATGATAGCCATCGTGGCTCACCGATAAACCAACCTCGTGCAATTGCGCCGACCAATCCAGCGCATTCTCAAATATGCCATCTTGAATATCCCATGCCGGCGCAACTTGTGCATACAGATGTGCAGCCGTATCTCGAACTTGATTACAATGCAAGGTATCAACACCCCAACGATTTAGCATCGCCGAGACTGTGACATCGCGGATATCAGCTGTAGACGCTCGACCAACAAGGTCATAGAGCACGCCTTCGCGTAGAGCAATGTCAGAGACCGACATTTCCTGTATTTCAAATAGATCAAACAAGGCTAGAATAATAGCCAGCCCGCCAGCGAAAACCGGCGCACGATCACGCGTCAGGCCTGGTATATCTAGGTTGTCGGTATGCCCAGCCGCAATTGCTTGTTCGAGCAAGCGCTCCAGTCCTAGTGCCTGAATACCATCCTTTGACCACCCCGCACCGATCATGGCGGATGCAATCGATTTCATGGTTCCTGAACACCCAATGACATGCGACCAGCCCTGCAGACGAAACTGCCGAACTACAGGCTGAATCGCCAATTCAGCCGCGAGCTTTGCCTGAGTAAAGGATTTTGCACTCAAATTGCCATCAGCAAAATATTGTTTACTTAAGACCACACAGCCTACTTCCAAACTCTCGCGACAATGTGCAACATCGCCCTTGCCTGCAATGATCTCGGTGCTGCCACCGCCTATATCGATGACTAAACGCGACTCGTCGCCCTGAGTTGACCATCTTGATACACCAAGGTAAATAAGCCGCGCCTCTTCACGCCCAGCAATAATTTCAATATGGTGGCCCAGAGCTTGCTCTGCACGGTCTAAAAATATATTCTTATCAGCCAGTCGACGTAATGCGTTGGTGCCAACCACACGTACTCGCGTGGAAGGTATCGCTCGCAAAAGCTGACCAAATTGCTGCAAACACGTCAACGCCCGTTCAGCCACCTCATCTGCAAGTTTATTGTCCTGATCAAGCCCTGCCGCCAAGCGCACCACCTCACGCTGGCGATCAACAACGGTGAATTCTCCGTGTTCATACCGAGACACTACAAGGTGAAAACTATTCGAGCCTAAATCCACTGCTGCGTAACAATCACTTCCAACCTCGGAGGTGCTGATGTTTGGATTAAGTAAACTTTGTTGGCCACCTAATTCTTCAATTAACTCGCTTAGGTCGGATGTCACAGTGGACTTTATTTTGGGATCGCTCAAATCGCTATTCTAATTATGATGCTTTCGCTTATTGTAGCCAAGTTTGGCGCTCATCGCACTTCAATCACAACAATCAATCTCGACCACGCCTGCGACCGAAAACCATGCGCATTGATGACTAAAAAATACAAATAATTGGCTAAATCACTTGAGTTTAGAGCCAACCTTCCTTAAAGTCCGCGTAGCATTTTTTGTGTGTTGATCTAAGCTTAACAATCAAAAAATCAGTTTAGAACATCACTTAGCAGAGCATCGGAATATATTTATTATGACTATTATTAATAAAGCGGCCTTAGCCTTTGGCTTGTTAAGCCTAAGCATATTGGGCTTCAATGGCACTGCCCTAGCGGCAGGCGATGCTCTAAAAGGCGAGCAACTATCGCAAATTTGCCTTGGTTGCCACGGTGCGCCAGGCTTGCGTAACCCCGGACCGGTGTATTCAATCCCGATGATTGGCGGCCAACATGCAGACTATATTATTTCGTCACTTAAAGCGTATAAGTCTAAAGAACGGGGGCACGGCACCATGCGGGCGCAAGCCAGCAACCTGTCTGATCAAGACATGGCTGACATCGCTGAATTTTTCTCTTCAATGGAGGGCAATTCACGCCCAAGCTTGGTAAATAAGCGGCAAGCCGCCTTAGGCCAAAAAGCTTCTGCGACTTGTGCAGCCTGCCACGGGGCAACTGGTGACGGCGATAATTCGATTTATCCTAAACTTGCAGGTCAGTACGAGAGTTATCTAGCGCAAGCCTTGAAGGACTATCGCTCTGGCGAACGAAAGAATCCGATAATGTCTGGCTTTTCAGCCGGATTAACGGCTAAGGACATCAAAGCATTGGCAGCTTGGTTTGCCAGTCAAGAAGGTGGTTTATCAGCACCAAAAACTAAATTATTCAAATAAGCCTGATTACTCATGCTGTCAAAAAGCCCGCTGTACGCGGGCTTTTTTTGTGACTTTTGAAGCTCACAACAATGTTTTTGCTAGATAGCGTACATTCGCATAGTTTGTAAGCAAAAATGACCGAAAGTTTGTTTGACAATCGCCTGCGCCACGTTAAGAATATGCATCAACAATAATCAGCTAACTAAACATTAAAAGTTTAAAATCCCCACGGAGATATTCATGACAAATCTGAACAAGACCTTATTGCTCTCAGCGCTCCTAGTTGCTTTTAGCGGCACGGCTGCAGCCGAGTGCACCAATCCTTCTGCCCCAATCGTTCCAGACGGTAATGTGGCAAGCATGGACGAACTGGTAGCGGCACAAAAAGGCTTAAAGGCATTCCAAGCAGAGTTAGTTGATTATCGCGAATGTCTAGTGGAACAAAAGGTTGCTGACACTAGTGAAGACCAAGCCGCTCTACAAAAGAATGCAGCTCTAGACGCTGCTTATGATTCATCTGTGGATGCAGAAGGCGTCGCTGCGGAAGAATTTAACGCCGCTGTGCGTATGTTTAAATCTCGCTAGGACCTCCCTCCTCTGGCAGATCAATGCAAAAAGGCGGCCATTGGCCGTCGTTTTAAATGCGCATTGTTTAACTCAAATCCGTAACCTAGGGCACTTCTAAAGCACTAACCTAGGGCACTGCGCACCTGCTGATGCTGCTGCCTAAGCTTAGCAGGTAGTCTTTCGCCAAAGCTGTCTAAGTACACTCCAAATTCATCCATTTCCTGACGCCATTGCTGGTCGTTTATCGAAATTAGTGATTGCCAAATAGCAGGATCAATATCTAAATCGGCGATATCCACGCCGTCTTCTTCAGGTAGGTATCCAATCGCTGTTTCAGTCGCGCCAACTTCTCCTTTACAGCGCGCAATAATCCACTGTAATACCCGCAAATTTTCACCAAATCCAGGCCACAAAAATTCGCCATTTTCATTTTGTCTAAACCAGTTAACGTGAAATATGTTTGGCAAGGTTTCAGTGCGCTCAGCAAAACTCAACCAGTGCGACCAATAGTCAGCAAAGTTATAACCACAAAAAGGCTTCATTGCCATCGGGTCGCGCCGCACTATGCCCACTTCTCCAGTCGCAGCAGCGGTGGTTTCAGAGGCCACACCAGCACCGATTAGCACACCATGTTCCCACGATTTAGCCTGATATACCAAAGGCGCTAACTCGCGACGACGACCGCCAAACACGATTGCCGATATAGGCACGCCTTGAGATGCTTCTGCCAAATTTGAGTAAGCACTATTCTCAGTCGCCGATACCGTGAAGCGTGAATTAGGATGAGCAGCTGGACCGTTATCAGATGAATATTGGTTGCCCTTCCAGTCAACGCTAGGCTCGCCAACTTTTTTATCTTCCCACCACGGTTGATTATCTGCGGTTTTACCAACATTGGTGAAAATGGTGTTTTGTTGAATCATATCGAAGGCATTACGATTGGTCTTCGCATTAGTGCCTGGCACCACACCAAAATAACCAGCCTCAGGATTGATTGCTCTAAGCTGCCCTTGATCGTCCAAATGCAACCATGCAATATCATCACCCAATGTCCATATCTTCCAGTCTTTGTACTTCTCTGGTGGGATCAGCATGGCCAAATTAGTTTTCCCACAGGCTGATGGAAAGGCTGCTGCAATATAGTGAGTCTCCCCTTCTGGGCTTTCCAGACCAAGAATCAACATGTGCTCAGCTAGCCAACCTTCTTGTCGCGCCTGCCAACTTGCTATTCGTAATGCGTGACACTTTTTACCCAATAGAGCATTACCACCATAACCAGAGCCATAGCTCATAATGCTCAGCTCCTCTGGAAAATGCATGATAAACCGACGTTCAGGGTCAAGTTCACCGGTGGAATGCAAACCACGCACGAAGGTGCCCTCGCGTTCGATTCGCGCCAGAGAAGCACTGCCCATGCGAGTCATTAAATTCATATTAATGACCACGTAAGGACTGTCTGTGATCTCAACTCCGCAGCGAGAATACGGTGAATCAACAGGTCCCATACAATACGGAATTACATACATGGTGCGGCCCTGCATACAAGCGCTAAAGAGGCCCTGCATTTTTTGCTTGGCGTCGGCCACTGGCATGTAGTTGTTGTTAGGGCCCACATCTTCTGGGTTCTCAGAACAAATAAACGTCAGATGCTCTACGCGCGCTACATCTTGTGGATCGGAGAGGTGCAGGTAACAGTTTGGATGTGTCTCGGAATTGAACGAAGACAAGGTGCCTTCAGCCAGCATCAGATCAATCATCTGCTGGTATTCCGCGTCGCTGCCATCACACCACACAATATTTTGTGGTTGTGTGAGGCTGGCAACGTCTGACACCCAATCTGCCAATTCTTGATTTTTCGTGGTCATAATCAGCTAGGTTTTGAGTTATTCAATTGTCTTTGGTACTTGCTTAACCGCAGGCGGTGACAATATTGCCGCTGAACCACTGAGTGGCTGAAGCTGCGCCCTTGTGTTGAAAGGGACAAACAATTATCTTGGTACCTATTCTTGATGCGCGATTCTAACAACCTAGTTCAGCAAATCCTAGCCAGAATGACGATTACTCATCATTCATTGTATAAATTCGTCCTGCACAAAGCGATGCGGTATAAGTGCGGCATTGATGCAGTGCTGTGCTGTGCTACCAGCGAGTAGGAACTCTTAGCCGCTGACCCACCCCGATGGTGGATTTTCGAGTCAATCGGTTCGCGTCGAGCAAGGCGCTGCAACGAACTCTATAGCTTTCTGCAATCGCACAGGCGGATTGCCCTTTTGCGACCGTATGCCACTTGTTGGAGCCCGATACAGTAACCTGTTGACCAATTCGAATTATACTACTTCGGCCTAAGCCATTTAGCGCAAGAAATTCACCACACTTCATACTAAAGCGACTGGCAATGTTACAAGACGTGTCACCTCTGCGCACCTTGTATCTCTGGGCTGAATGCTTGCCGATAGCATCCCCGTTATCGACATAACTAACCGAGCTAATAGACCCACTGGCGTTGCTCGAACTACCTCCTTTGGCAACGCTGATGCCGCCAGTTTTGGTAGGCACTTTGAGGCGTTTACCAATGTATATGGTCGCCTTGCGATCCAATTTATTCAACTTACGCAGCGCACTGCATGAAGCTCCGTATTTATCGGCGATACCGCATGCAGTTTGCCCCCTGCGGACCCTGTGCCATTGAAAGCCTGGGCGTTCGATTTCTGCCGCCAAAGCATTCATTGCTGCTAGCGGTGCGTCCCAACCAACTTCACGATATGGCAATTTTAGCTGATAAGCTTTGGGAATCAGGGCCTTGTGCTTCCAGACGACTTTTTTAAGCGCCGGATTTAATTTATCTAGCGCATCAATGTCTATGCCGAGTTCAGAACTAACCCGCTTGGCCGAAGTGGCTCGCGACAAGGTGGTAGTATTAAATGAGTGAATTCGAGCGCTTTGGTCGGCCTTGATAATCCCGAAAAACTTTTCAGAATTTTTCGCAACATGTCGGGCGGCTAAAAAACTGGCATAAAAATTCTTTACCGCAGTCTGAAAACTCGGCGATTTATATTCAACCAGCAGGCGCTCATAATCCAAGCCAACCTGCTTGATGGCGCGTTGCATTCCCCGCACTCCATAATTATAAGAGGTAATAACAAAGGGGTTAAGTTCTTTTGCCACCACCGGAAATCCATTCTCAAATGCAGTCTCACTCAAGGAATCGACACTGTTTCTAAAATAACGTGCCGCAGCATAAGTTGCACTTTTCGGATCATACCGCTCATCAACCACATTGTTGACCTTGAGCCCAAGATTGCGGCCAGTTGCTGGCATAATTTGCCACAAACCAGCGGCTCCTACATGCGAAAGAGCTTCTGGATTAAAAGCCGATTCAACAAATGGTAAGTATTGTAATTCTGGTGTTAAATTTTGGCTTTCAAGCGCGTCCAAAATGGTCGGGCGATACAATTGAAATTGCGTAAGCGCTTCGCGCATGCGATCTTGATTACCAGACTGGCAGCGTACACGGTTTGCGGCAGCACGAATCTCTCTCGCCGACTCACCAACAAAGTTTGCTTGGATACGTTTTTGCGCATCGCTTAGCGATTTACCCTGCTCTAAACGAACAGCGGTGCTATTCAATATCTTCTTTAGCCTGCGCCGTTCTTTATCCACCGAATCGCCCTTACGGCTTTTACGGCAGCCTTGCTTACGTTGCAAGGTCGAATAGACACGGTGCGGACTCTCTTTATCATGAAAGATCGCAGTATTGGTATCCCAACGGCTAAAAACCTCTACCCAAAAGCCAACTCGTGGCAACAAGGTAGTGGGGCACGAAAATGTTTCATCGCACTGCAATGGATACAGCGCAACTCTTTTATCCAGGCTTGTTACAGCTTGAACCGAAGATGAATATAAGGTTGCGATAATAAGGCTAGAAATGACTGCAAAGCCTCCCCATCCCGCCGAATTAATTGACAAAGTTGCCCGCTTCTTGAAGCGTGGACGCCTGATCCAGAGCAAGCTAATTGTGTTTCCCTTAGATAGCCTTTTTGAGGTTTGGGTTAAGTCTTCCATACAGTCTACGCTTACTCTTTTACTTCAATGGGTGGTGATACGAAGTATGCGGGATGCACGGTCACAAAGCGATGATTTCACCTATAGTCAACGCTTGTCAAGCACATCATCACACAGCGCCTAGATAATAGCGGCACTTGATACGATTTGAAATAATCTTTGCCAACAATTTACTAATGCCTGCGAAAGTGACCATCATCAGAAAACTTTCAAAATCACCTATGCTAATTAATGCTGCGCTATTCCAATGCGTTTGGTTTGCTTGCGTGATTGGCAGTGCTTACCAACTATTGTGGCCTGCAGTTCTTAGTTGCCTAGCGCTCATGGTCTGGCAACTTCACCCTATTCGTAGACATACAAACGATTTTAAATTGCTGGCCTTGAGTGTGCTGTTAGCTCTTGTGGTTGACACGACATGGATTCAAATCGGGTTTATGCAATTCACAGACCAACGCTTGATCGCAGCTATCTCGCCACTGTGGATCATACTTTTATGGATGGGTTTTGCACTCACCATAAATCACTCTCTGGCTTGGTTATCGCTACACCCACTTCTGCCAGTCGCGATGGGTTTAATAGGTGGCCCACTATCATATTACGCTGGCTTACGGATTGGTGCGGTTGAATACCTGAGAGACCCCCTACTCATCTCGGCATGTCTAGCGCTAGCTTGGGGGCTTTCGATGGTAATAATGGTGCGATTAGGTCAAGGAAAGCAAGTCGCGGCAAAATCCAAAACGCGCTAAATTAGTTTGTTTTAGGTGCTTGGGCTCTCCACTCAGCAGAACTTCTGTGTTTAAATACTCAGTCTTTTAGAACAGCCCAAATTTGCGACGAGCAGAACGTTGCCCAGTTCATGACTTTAGAGAACACCAATATAAGCAACCTTGAACGGTTGATCACGCCACAGCAGTTCAAGGCGCAATTTCCAATCTCTGCAGAGATCACCTCGCATGTTGAAAAGAGCCGCCAGACACTCAGAGACATACTCGATCGTAAAGATAAACGCCTGATTGTCGTAGTCGGCCCATGTTCGGTGCACGATACCAAAGCGGCAATCGAATACGCCGAGCGGCTGGTTACATTGGCAGACCAAGTTAAAGACCAATTATTCGTGGTCATGCGGGTGTACTTTGAAAAACCTCGCACCACAGTAGGCTGGAAAGGATTGATAAACGACCCCTACTTAGACGGTAGTTTTCAAATTGAGAAAGGCATGTCAATTGGCCGCGAACTGATGCTCAAAATTAATCAGATGGGCCTACCTATCGCAAATGAGGCTCTGGACCCAATTTCGCCACAGTATATGCAGGATTTGATTTCATGGTCAGCGATAGGCGCTCGTACCACCGAATCTCAAACCCACCGTGAAATGGCCAGCGGCCTATCAGTGCCGATCGGATTTAAAAATGGCACAGATGGGGCACTGGGAGTGGCCATTAACGCCTTGCAATCAGTGAGTAGCGGTCACAGCTTTCTGGGAATAGATGGCGAAGGCAAGGTCTCGATTGTGCACTCCTCCGGCAACCAATATTCGCACATTGTGTTACGCGGTGGCGGCGGCAAAACAAATTACGACTCGGTAAATGTAAGACTTACTGAACGCGAGCTTCGCGCTAATGACCTTCCTGTTAATATAATGGTGGATTGCAGTCACGCTAATTCGAGCAAAGACCCAGAGCTTCAACCTCTGGTGTTGGACAATATTGCGCAACAAATTCTCGAAGGGAATCAAAGCCTTATCGGCGTTATGCTGGAAAGCCACTTAAACGCTGGCAATCAAAAGCTGGGCGCCGACAAATCTACTTTAGAATATGGAAAATCCATTACCGATGGCTGCATCGATTGGGAGACGACCGATACAGCGCTGAAGAAATTGGCGGGTAAATTACGTGAGCTTAGAGATTCAGTAGGCCAAAACTATGTATAAACACCGCTAAAACTATTAGCGGGCAAACATAGCGAACGTAGCTAGGCCAAACCTTCCAGAAGAAAGACTCTTCGATATCGGGGCAGCCTTGCTTGAGTTCGCTCAACAGTTGATCGCGATTCCATATCCAGCCTGCGAAGATACAGAACAATATACCCACAATCGGTTCACTGAACTCGGTGGCCGCCCTAACCACCAAATCAAACAACCACGAAGCATTAAAAATAATAATAGTGCTGAACGCAAAAATAGCCATCCCCACTAGCCAAGCAGATTTTCTGCGTGTCAGGTTATGACTTTCGCTTGCATAGGCTACCGGCACCTCCAACATTGAAATAGACGATGTCAGAGCGGCAATACTCATCAGTATGAAAAATACCAGCGACACTACTGGGCCCGCGTCGCCCATTGTTGCAAACAGCGATGGCAGCACATTAAAAATTAGCCTACCGCTTTCGATCAAATTTCCAGCATCATCGTAGATGACCACGCCATTGTGCTGCGCTACATACATAGCTGGAATAACCAACATGCCCGCCAACACGGCAATGCCAATATCAATGGCTGCAACCGTGGCGCCTAACTTGGGGAGATTTTCGGACTTGCTAATATACGAACCGTAAATCATCATGGTGCCTACACCCAGTGATAAGGAAAAGAACGCCTGACTCAAGGCGTCAATAAGTAAGCTAGGCTCCAATACTTTACTAAAATCCGGCTGAAGATATATTCTCCAGCCCTCACCAGCACCTGGCTGAAATGCTATGTAAATAATCAACGCTACAATCAATAAAATCAAAACTGGCATTAAACGCGTTGACCATTTTTCAATTCCACTGGCTACGCCATTTGCCACAATGCCAATGGTTAGACAGTAAAACAGTAAACCGAAAAGCAAGCTTCGATTAATCGAATCGCTCACAAACCAATCCGCCTTTTGGCCCAAGATTTCTAAAATTGAGCCCGCTCCATGCGAGACCATCCAACCAGCAACAATGGCATAAAAACTAAGAATGAGACTGGCCGTAAGCATGCCCCAATAGCCGGTTAAAAACGCCAATGGTCGTGTTGACGGGCAGCTAATCGCAGTAATTGATTTAACCGTATCGGCCTTGGCGTGTCTACCAATCACCAGTTCAGCCATCAATATTGGGTAGGCTAGAATAAACGTTAGAATAATGTAAGTGAAGACAAAAGCGCCGCCTCCATTAGACGCAACCTTTATCGGAAAACCCCAGATATTGCCAAGACCAATTGCCGATCCAGATGCGGCTAATACAAACGCTGTTCTTGAGCTAAACTCACCTCTTGCGGCCATTCGAGTCTCCTAATTTTGACGAACTGGTTTTTGTTATATTTATTATTTTTCTAATGTCTTTTGCAGTCTTCTAATGTCTGTAGATAATTTCTTCGACCTAATGTGAAATTACCTTAGCAACACGATCAATAACCACTGGCAAATTCTCCTCAGACAAACCAGCCACATTGATGCGGGTACTTTCAAGCAAGTATATCCCGTATTCCGAGCGCAAGTTAAGTACGTCTTTGCGAGAGATGCCTAAGAAGCAAAACATGCCGCTGCTGCGCGCCACAAACTCAAAGTCAATTTTGCTCTGCGCTTGATTCAAGCCTTCTGCCAAACCCACTCGCAGTGTGTTCATGCGCGTACGGACTTGTTCAAGCTCCGTCTTCCATTCAAGTGTGAGCTCCGCGTCACTCAGCAAGTGACCTACAATACCACCACCATGATACGGCGACATGCTATAGCAGCGGCGAGCAGACGACAAAATATGAGATCTGGCAGCGGTGGTTTGTTCAACCGTTGGTGAAATCACCATCACAGCGCCAGTACGTTCGCGGTATAGGCCAAAATTCTTCGAGCAAGAACTGGCAATCAAAACTTCAGGTAAACGCTTGGCCGCTTGTCTAATGCCGTAGGCATCGGTATCTAAGCCACCGCCAAAACCTTGGTAGGCAACATCAATAAAGGGCACTAATTCGCGCTCTTCAAGCAGGTCTATCACAGCATCCCACTGCTCGGTAGTGATGTCTGCTCCGGTGGGGTTATGACAACAACCGTGTAGCAGTACCACATCGCCTTTCGGAATTGACCGCAAAGATTCCATCATTGCTGGGAAATTCACCCCATGAGTATCTGCGTCATAATAATCATAACTATTCAGAGTTAAGCCGGCACTCTCCAACAGCGGATAGTGATTTGCCCAAGTTGGAGTACTCACCCACAAATCAGATTTGCTATTCGCCTGTACCAAGAGCTCAGCGCCCATTCTTAGCGCTCCGCAGCCACCTGGCGTCATTACTGCAGCGGCTCGGTCACCTAGCTCAGCGTACAACTCGTCACCAAGCAATAATTTACTGATTTGCTGCACAAAAGCAGGATCGCCAATTTGTGGAGCATAGGACTTGGTTTTTTGCTGCTGAATGAGTTGTTGCTCAGCTTTTTTGACCGCCGTAAAAATTGGCGTCTGGCCCGTGGCATCCTGATAAACACCAATTGACAGATTGATTTTGTCAGGATTAGGATCGCTTTGAAATACTTGGTTAAGGCCGAGAATAGGATCTGGTGGTAGAAGTTTTAGATTTTGAAACATGATTTTTGGAAGCGATTGCCTTCGTTAAATGTCAGAGGATTGGAAGATATAAATCATAGAAAAACTTTAATCAGTTACCTTTGCCTGATCATTCTCAGTGTCGTCAGACTTCGGAGTCTGTAGCTTTACCTGAGTTAAATACTTAAACAAAGCCCGCGCTGACTTCGGCGGTTTCTCTTTCTTAAGTTCCAAGCCCGCATTACGCACAAGTTGGCGTATATGCTGTCGGTCGATCACAGAATACTGGTCTATTAGCTTTGTAAGTAATTTTTCATCGCCAGCGATCAGCCTGTCCCGCCATTGCTCAAGTTGATGAAACTCTGCAGTTTGTTGTTTGCTGGGGGCCTTTTGTCGCGCAATTTCTTGCTGTATTGCTTCAATATCTTCGTGCTGCATGAGCCCGGCGATTCGGCGTAACTGTCGCTGTAAAGGACCGTGACTAAAGCGCTTGCCATCCTTGATCTCAAAGCGCATGGCTTCGCTAATCGGCACTTTCTTAAGGGCAGAGTCGGGCATAGCGATCAGCTCTTTCCCTAAATTATTTAGAGCCTTAACTTCTCGCTTTATCTGCGTCTTGTTAGGACGAATTGCGTATTTTGACTCGCTCATTTGATGAGTAAGGATCTAGAGTACATGCCCTTGAATAGGCACCTTTAGATTTGAATTATGCTCCCGCCCTTATACCATTACCAGCGTTTTCCCAGCTATTTGTCTAGACGCTCGAAATTAACCGAGTTAGGTGAAAAATACTTCGATCTGGGTGCCAACATCGATCTCACTTTGCACTTCAACACGCCAATTAAATCGATTTGAAAGTCGTTTGACGATGGTCAAACCCACTCCATAGCCCTTTCGCTCAGTCTTGGCTCCATGATGTGCGCGGTAATAAGGTTGGAAAATCTTCTTGATTTGACCCTCGGCCATGCCAATCCCTGTATCCGAAATCTGCACAGAGCTCTCTCTAATGGTGATGGTGACCGAACCCTCATTAGTATACAAAATAGCATTCCGAATGAGGTTTCCAAGCACAATCGACAGCACCTTGCGTGCCGTATTTAATTCGAGAGGATACTGCTCATCAATCTCCACCACGATGGGCTTACCGTCTAGATATAACTGAGCTTTTTTCACTTCACGCTCTACCATATCGGCAACCGCAAGGTGTTGCTCTTCAAATTCCATATCAGTTTCACGCGCTAAAATCAAAAAAGCATCGATCAGCTCTTCCATATCTCTGGCTGAGCCCTTAATACGGGTGGCGAATTTTTTTGAATATGGGTCTAATTCCTGCTCTGAAAGAAGCAGATCTGCCGCCATCTTGATAACAGTGAGTGGGGTGCGAAATTCATGGCTAGCGTCACGAGTAAATGCCCGTTCACGCTCTACAAATTGCTGTATTCGGCGTGAATACGACTCAAACGAGGTTGCTAACTTCTCTATTTCCCAGTCTGTATCGCCCGGCATATCGCCCAGATCTTCTAAGCTGGCGCTGGGGTGCGCGGGGTCGAATCGATCGAACTTATTGGCTAACCAAACAATTGGACTAAGTAAATAGTTTGACTCTCTGTAAACCCACCACGCTGTTACATAGATCAACACTAGAACAATAGTAAGCGGAAAGACTCCAAAATAAATAGCTAAGCGAAGAACACTCTTACCGTCGAAGAGCAAATGAAGCCGCTTGCCATTATGCTCGCTGGCATACAGCAGAGAATGCGCAGTTTGACCATCCATTTTGTGAAAACCCAAGCCATAACCTTTTAATTCCTCGGGCATGCCACCAACGGAATCGCCAAGCGTGACATAACCTTTCAAATTAGCCGTGTTTGGGGCAGGAAAGCTGCTGTCTTTATCGTAATGCTGCCAGAAATGCTCGGTTTCTCCAGTGAGCGCTTCACGCACCAAAAACTGTTCAATTACTACACTGGCAAAACCTATGCTCAGTACTGCAACCAGGGCTATCAAGCAGGCTTGCAGAGTCATCTTTCGGCTAAGTCTATGACGAATAACCGTTTGACTAAGATCGGAGCGTTTTCTCATTATAAGATGTGGATGAAGATTAAATTTGCGCTATAGAATGGACTTTAGCAGTACTAAGGAACCGCATTCTAGCTAGGGTGCGTCACCTATACGATAACCGCGCGATTGAATAGTTTGTAATAGTGGCGTAGGAAACGGCTTATCGATTTGTTTACGTAGGTTGTACATATGACTGCGCAGAGTATCACTGTCGGGCAATATATCGCCCCAAATCTCATGCTCTAATTGATTACGGCTCACTACCTTAGGAGACTCTTTCATAAGAATGGTGAGGATCTTTAGACCAATTGGCGAAAGATAAATGGTTTGATCTGAACGCCGAACTTCCAATGTTCCAGTATCAAGCTCAAGATCGCCTACCTGCAATATTTCTTGTTGCGTGATTTGCCCACGGCGGCGCATAAGTGCTTTGATACGGGCTTCTAACTCAAGTATCTCGAACGGTTTAACCAGATAATCATCGGCACCCATTTCCAAACCAGCAATCTTGTCTTCTAGAGTATCGCGTGCTGTAAGCATTAGTATCGGTGTATAAACTTTAGATTCTTCGCGCAGCTTTCGGCACACATCTAGCCCATCCATTTCTGGCAGCATCAAGTCAAGTAAGATAATGTCATAGTCGTTTTGACTGGCCAAATTAAAACCAATGCGGCCATCACTGGCGTAATCGAGCTCATAATCACGCCGTTCAAAATATTCATATAACATTTCGGCTATGTCTTTGTGATCTTCAATTATTAAAACGCGTGTATTATTGGTCATAGTAGATTAAGAGTAGCACTATAATCGATAGAGTCTAGGCAAGCTTTTGTGATTGCAATGTGAATGATAAAGTAATAAAACAATGGTTATCTATTGTGTCGCTCAGGCATCTGCGCTCAGCCACCAATATTGCCTTTTTATGTTTGCTCGCAGCATGCGCAAATCATCCCAGCACGCAAACAACAGAGCGCGCCTATGTGTGCCAAAATCCGGCTAGATTCGCGAATACGGTGGTGGGTGATGGTCAATGCGTATCCTTGATCAAAAGCTGTAGTTCAGCACCCAACACTTCTAACTGGCGTCCAGGAGCGAAAATATTGGATTATCCAAGTAATAGCCTGACTAAGGGAACCATCATTGCAACCTTTAAGAACGGCCGCTACCCAAATAAAAATGGTTATCACGCTGCAATTTATATGCGCCATGACGCGTCGGGCATTTGGGTATGGGATCAATGGTTGGGCAAACCAGTGCACCAGCGTTTGATCAGGATTCGCCACGATCGCGCAGAACCGGCAAATACTGCACAAGCTTATCGGGTAGTCCAATAACTCACTAATTATCGCCTAACTAGCTACAATTCTTTGCGATATAGCCCGGCCTGCACTTAAATTATCTGACTTAATTTCCTTGAGCTTACGTTTCTTCAGACTGCCCGCCTCGGCTTCGTCGGCACTCACCCGCACCAATAGACCAGGTTGGTTATCCGCAAAAGACAGCTCCAATTTGTGTACTTTGAGCACAGCAAACACCAGGGCCAGGCCTAGGCCACTACCTGGGGTTGAGCGGCTCTGGTCCAAACGATAGAAACGCTGGGTTACTTTTTCATGCTCGTGTTCAGGAATCCCTGGGCCGTTGTCAGCAATCTCAACATGCCAACGAGTGCCGCTCTTAAACGATCGTATGGAAATTTGACCTTGCTCAGGGGTGTACTTAATTGCGTTATCCAGCAGATTAGCGAATGCTTGAAACAACATGTCACGGTCAGCGGGCAACATCATTGGCTCGGTTATCTCAACACTCAGTGATTGACCCTTCTCTTCGATCAAGGGTTCGTACAATTCTTGCAAATCGTACAATATCGAATTGATATCCACTGGTTTGAATTTCTTACGTTGCTCACTGTATTCGATCCTCGCGATGCGCAGCAAAGCATTAAATGTGGCAAGTAGACCGTCGGCTTCGTGAATGATCTGGTCAACCGCCGCCTCTTCTTCAGAATTGTCAGCAACGCGGAATTTTAACTCCTCCACCCTGTTCTTAAGACGTGCTAGAGGTGTCTTTAAATCATGTGCAATATTATCTGAGACTCGACGCACCCCTTCCATTCCATGCTCAATCTGATCCAACATACTATTAAGATTATTGGCTAATTCATCAAACTCGTCGCCAGTGCCACGGGTGCTAATGCGTTTGCGTAAATCGCCTTGCATAATTTTGCGGCTGGTTTGATTTATTTCACCTAATCGACTGCGCAGAGTTTGACGCATCATCAGTCCGCCAATTAAACCTAGCGCAACAGTCAGCAATAAACCCCACACTAGCGCGCGACCGACTAACGATTTAAGCGTAGCCAGGTCTTGCATCCCTTGCCCCACTAGAAGGTTGAAAGCGCCTTCCACCTCAAATTTTCGAGCTCGCGCACTGAATTCTCGATCGTTGTCATCGCGCGTATCGTCAAAATTAAATTCTAACCAACCATCTTTGTCAAAGGCCATTTTTGGCCAGCCAGACAAATTCCCTACTAGTGGCCGAAATTGATAATCAGTTAAGAGGTAAAGCGTGGAGTCGCCTGGCCGTAACTGCTCAGCGCGCTTTGACAGCGTTTTGACTAAACCAGGGTACCCTTGAGTGTCATAAACTTCAGACAATGCCTGAATCTCAGCATTAATGTCATCATCGGTCTGATTAGTTTTGTATACGATTGTAGACCAATATACAAAACCAAGAATGATCGAGACTGATAGACCAAACAGCACAACGTAGACCAGCGTTATACGAAATGCTGAGCTTCTAAATGGGCTAATCTGGTTCACTCAACATATACCCGGCACCGCGAACGGTATGCAGCAGCGTGACATCGTATTCCTTATCAATCTTACCGCGCAAGCGACTGATATGAACGTCGATGACATTGGTTTGTGGGTCAAAATGATAATCCCATACCTTTTCAAGCAACATGGTGCGCGTAACCACTTGGCCGCTGTGACGCATTAAATACTCAAGCAACCTGAACTCGCGCGGTTGCAAATCAACTTTTTTCTCATTGCGGCGCACTTCGCGTTTGAGTAAATCCATTTCAAGATCAGCCACTTTCAACACAGTGTCAGGCGACTCTGGTTCAGCTCTGCGCACTAGGGCTTCAATACGAGCCTGTAACTCTGAAAAAGCAAACGGCTTGACCAAGTAATCATCAGCGCCAGCTTTTAGACCAACCACTCGATCATCAACATCGCCTAAGGCGCTTAACATTAAGATTGGGGTTCGATTGTTACTTCCACGCAGAGTGCGAGTCATGGTCACGCCGTCAACTTTGGGCAACATGCGGTCAGCAACAATAACTTGGTATTCAGTGGAATCTGCCATCAAGAGACCTTCTCGGCCATCGGCAGCATGATCAGCTATGTGACCGCATTCCGTTAACCCCTTGACTATGTACGCCGCCGTTTCTTTATCGTCTTCAACGACTAAAATACGAATCATATTTTTTTTAGACATAATTTATTTCCATCCATTTTACGCTATTTAGTAGTGCTCTCCCAGCATTAGCGAAAAGAGCACCAAAGTTAAACATCTATTTAAGTTTGAAAGTTCGGAATCCGCGACTATTGTTGCGAATAATCAATATCGGAACTGCAGGCCGTCCCGCGTCGATGGCTTTAGAAACTTCATCAGAAACCTGTTTGGGCGTGCGTACGCTTCGCATATTTAAAGAGGCGATCACATCACCACGCTGCAAATTATTCTTAGCGGCTAAACCTTTGCCTTCAACGCTTAGAACGAGCACGCCTTGGGCTTGATCTGAAATGCCATAGCGTTTGCGTTCTTGCTCACCCAATTCACTCAGCTGTGCGCCTAATACTTCATTCTCTTTGGGCTCAGATTCTTCTTCATTGGGTGAAACTGTATTGCCCGCTAGGGTGTCAGGAAAACGCTCGGTTTCAATGCGTAGATCTTTTTCACGACCATCGCGCCATATTTTGACCTTGTATTTCTCACCCACTGGACTCTGCGCCACGATTCTTGGCAAATCACGCATCTCTTCAATAGGCTCGCCATCAAACTCAAGAATAATATCGCCAGCCTGAATACCGCCTTTTTCGGCGGGAGCGCCGGGTTCAACCGAAGAAATCAATGCACCATGATCATTGTCGCGGCCAAATCCATCCGCCAACTCATCATCCATGCGCTGTATAGACACGCCAATCCATGCACGCTCTACTTCGCCAGATCTTTCCAGCTGCGCAATTACGTTCTTTGCCATAGTGGCGGGAATCGAAAAACCAATGCCCACGCTCCCGCCATTAGGGGAGTATATTGCAGTGTTAATGCCAATAACTTGACCCTGGGTATTGAACAAAGGACCACCAGAGTTACCGCGATTAATCGCCGCGTCAACCTGAATAAAGTCGTCATAGGGGCCTGAGTTGATATCGCGGCCAATGGCCGAAATAATACCAATACTAGCCGAACCACCTAGGCCAAACGGATTGCCAATCGCCAACACCCAATCTCCGACTCGAGATCGCTCGTCATCACCCCATTTTACAAAAGGCAAATCTTTTGCGTCTATTAGCTTGAGTAATGCGACATCGGTTTTTTCATCGCTACCCTGAATCTCGGCTTTGTACTCGTCGCCGTTTGTCATTGTCACAATAATTTCATCGGCCTTATCGATAACATGATGATTAGTCACTACATATCCATCAGCGCTAATTATAAATCCGGCACCAATGCCCAACGGGCGTGTTTCCTTTTCAGCGTCATCATCTTCGGGCTCAGCATCATCACCACGATCATATGGATCTTGACGTGGGCGATTCTCGAATAGATAGGGAAACAAATCCTCTAAGCTGCGAGGCCCACGCGAACGGGGGTTCAGTTGAGATTGATTTCTGCGCTGAATATAACCAGAAGTGGCTACGTGCACTACAGCGGGGCTGACTTGTTCAACCAGGTCAGCGAAGCCGGAAGAAGGTGCCCATAGCTGGGTTGGGCTGGCTTGAGTTTCGGGTTCAGCGGATAAATCTAAATCAACCGCCTGCAACACGGCTGGCTTTGCGTCATCGCCGCTTTTGTCAGCCTGAACTTGAATTGAAATAACCACTACTGCTGTGGTGATAATTACTGTGCCCCATTTTAAAACCGAGACGAATGGTTTCGATATTGCTTTGATCATTTAATGCTCCAAATATTGAAAATACAGATTTCTCCGCAAAAACCCCAAACATTACTTATGGGACAGATGATTAAGAAGTAATCTTTCAAGAGCATAGTAAGGGCGGAGTGATTACCCTCAAGTGACCACGGCATTACGTTTCTGTAATAGCGTGTAAAAAATTGTATTTTGCTGAGCAGACGTCAGCTAAAAAGCGCTTAGTGGGCAATCCATCGCCCACCAATTTCTAACATTTAGCTTTCGTGTGTGAAAGTAATACCAGCGTTAGCTTCCAAACGGGCAATTAATTTATCACCCATAGCGGGTGCAGTAGTCCAAATACCCCCTGGCGTATCAGTCGCATCTTTGATCAAACAAATGGCGCTTTCGGAGATCAATTTGCAGGTAGAGCCGTAACCAGGGTCTCTATCGCCCTTCACGCCCAAAACCATCTTATTGCCGTTAACCGTTTCACCGGAATACATGATGTCGTAAAAACCGGCCTCACGCTCTTCTTTACTCGGCCCTTCTCCTGCTTTTGGAGCGTCTGGGCCAGCAATACTTTTGTCGCCTGCAACAAAATTAGCGATTGACTCACCCTTTTCGCCTGGGCCTGTCAACATCATCTCGTCATAGGTAAAATCTTCACCATACATATGCCCAAGCAAAGCATTACTCCGATGAACGTTGCGAGTATTGATTGCGGCCATTACAAATGGCGCAACCCAACTATCGAGCTCCTCTGAAAAATGTACACGGTCGCCACTGGGTTGTTTAACACCTTCAAAACCAGGCACTAGGGCGTAATGGTTTATTGCCAATTTAAATACTTCGGGGTCACTTTTGGCAGCAATCAAAGATGCTTTAATGCTTTCAGCGGTGCCACCAGAAAAGGTGCCGCTCATACCACGTACTCGGCCGTTAATATTCGTGATTGGGCTCCCAGTTTGCTCAATAGCAAGCTTCTGCAGCTTATAAATACCCAAATCAGATGGGATTGAATCAAAGCCACATGAAAACACGATGCGCGCGCCAGAGTTTTTTGCCGCTTCGCCGTGAGCATCGATCATATGACGCATCCACACTGATTCGCCACACAGATCAACGTAGTCTGTGCCAGAGTTTGCACACAGGCCAACCAGCATCTCGCCATACAATTGATAAGGGCCAACGGTGGTAATAATGGCTTGAGTTCGATCGACCATCAGTTGCATCGATGCGGCATCATTTGAATCAGCCACAATAGTAGGTGTTGATTCAGGTAAGCCTAGCGTGGCTTTAACTTCATCTAATTTGCCTTGGCTACGGCCAGCCATTGCCCAGGTTAGCTCATTTCCATTGCCGTATCGATGTTGTAAATACTCAGCCACCAAACGGCCAGTGAAGCCGGTAGAGCCATAAACCACAATATCAAATTCTTTATTCTGCTTGTCACTTGTCATAATACTTAAAATTCCTTAACTGGTTGGATCAGCGAGTCTACGCTGCCCAATGGTTTTAATGCAATATTAGTTTTGCTGATGTTTTGCCACTATTGCTCGGTTATAGAGCCGCCAAGTTATAGATAGTAAGGCCGAATAACAACAATAGAATTAATGTGCCCGCGATAAACGCTTTTTGCCGACTTGGCACATAATTACTCATGACATGCACATAAACATGCACCAAGCGAGTTGCTACAAAGGCCCAGCAAACGCCTAATACCAAGCCATTCACCGCGCCAATGTCAGCAAGAATCAGGCACAAAACATAAAAGATAATCGGCAGCTGAAATTGATTGGCCAAAGCATTAGAAGTCAACACCACGGGCAAAGACCACGCCGTATTATCAGTTGGCGAATTTGGATCTAGGTTGCCACTGTTTCTGTCCACCGTTTTACGTTTACCATTGAGCAGCAAAACCCAAACAGGAATCGCCAGTTGAGCCAGAACGGGCCAATATATTAAGGATGAATTCATGGGTACTCCTTCGAGGGGGTTAGAAATTTGTTCACGGCATGCTATCTCAGACACTGCAGCGCGAGTGCGCAATCAAGCGCACTCAATATAGATTTTATTTTTAAAATTCAACTCTGAGCGTTGGAGGTCAAAGCCTGACCCAACAACTTGGCCGTTATGTCGACCACTGAAATCACTTCGTCATAAGCCATACGAGTGGGCCCTACTACGCCTAAAGTACCTAACACCTTACCGTCTATTTGGTAGGGGCTGGCTATTACACTGCATTCGCCTAAGGCGCTAAAACCAGATTCTTCGCCAATAAAAACACTAACACCATCGGCTTTCATGCTGCGATCGAGCAAGTCGAGTAAATCACGCTTAGTCTTAAACGCATCAAATAGTTTTTGTAATGTCTCAATCTGACAAAGATCAGGCACATCAAGCAATTTTTGTTCACCACTTAGAACCACATCGTTTTGCACTGACGCGTCTTCTTCGTTAATGACTCGGCTAGCAGCTTGCATAGCAGTTTTGTTTAGACGATGCATATCGTCATTGTCTTTTTGCATATCCCGCACTAGCAGGCGACGTACATTGTCGAGCGTGCTGCCCTTATAGCGGTGATTAAAAAAGTTTGCAGCCTCAACCAATTCCGACTCGGTGAACGCGCCTGCGGCATTTAGAACACGGTTTTGCACCCGGCCATCTGCCGTCACAAGGATCGCTAAGATACGAGTGCTCGACAAGCGCATGAACTCTAATTGATGAAATCGCGTGACCGAATGATTTGGAAGCACTACCACGCCAGCAAATTGAGTTAGCTCTGAGAGCACATCTGATGCGTGTGCTAATAATGCTTCAGGATCTTTTTCCTGAGAAAATCTTTGGTTTAATTGCTGCACAACTGCATGCGTGAGTGTCGATGCTTTGACCATGCTATCAACAAACAAGCGATAGCCTTGAGAAGTTGGAATGCGGCCTGCAGAAGTGTGCGGCGAAATAATTAGACCTAACTCTTCAAGTTCCGCCATAACATTGCGCACTGTGGCTGAACTCACCCCCAACTGCGGCAAATTAGACAGCGTGCGTGAACCGACCGGTTGACCTTGTACAATATAGGTCTCAATCAGGTTTTTTAATACACTTTCGGCTCGGTTATCTAATGTCATTGTTTTTCACTTCAGGGGCCAATTAAGACAACAGTCTAGATTGGGTTAAACTAATGTCAACATTTGAAAAAAGCGTTTTGCCAGCGAACTAGCTGGACAAATCCAAGGGAAATTGGCGACAATGGCCCGCTATTCATAATAAATCAATTATTGCATGTTTAAAACTATAGGTGTGTTCGGAAAATTTCAAGACGCCAGCGTCGAGAAACCGCTCAAAACTTTGACTCAGCACCTCGAAAGCAAAGGCATTGAGGTTAAACTGGGGTATACCACTGCTGCCGAGATTACCCGTGACCTTCCACAAGAATTGCTGCACGACGAACTGTGTCTGGACATTGACTTAGCTGTGGTGATTGGTGGAGATGGCACATTGCTGCATGTGGCCAGACGTATGGCCAGCATGAATGTGCCTGTGGTCGGCGTTAATCTAGGGCATTTGGGTTTTCTCACTGATATTTCGCAAACCGATATGTTGAGCGAAATTGACGCTATTCTTGATGGCCACTTCGAGATTGAAAAGCGCATGATGCTGAACCTCAAAGTGCAAAACGATGAGGGCACTGTGTTTGAGCAAGACGCTTTGAACGACGTGGTCATTGGCCGCCATGCTCTAGAAAAGCTAATTAGCTGGGAAGCGCATGTCAATGGTCAGTTTGTCACCGCTGCACGTTCTGATGGCGTTATATTAGCGACTCCCACTGGTTCGACCGCATACGCGCTTTCAGCGGGCGGTGCCATCATGCACCCCGGCACCGACGTAATTTCAATGGTACCGGTATCACCACATACATTGTCACAGCGACCCATCACCCTGCCGGCCGATTGCACGGTGGAATTCACCATCCAAAATCGCACGCCTAACTGCGCCCATGTGTCATCAGATGGCCTGATTGGTTGCAATCTGCAGGGCGACGAAACAGTAAGAATTACTCGATCGAAGCATTCCGTGCAGCTAGTTCACACCGAAAATTACAATTATTTCGCCATGTTACGGGCGAAATTAGGTTGGGGCAGCGCACAATAAAGACCTACCCAAGTTAAAAACGCTTGATATACTAATATTCATGGCACTAGTAGAACTCAATATCCGCAACTTCGCAATCATCAAGCAATTGGAGATCGAGGTTGACGATGGGCTAACGGTAGTCACCGGTGAAACTGGCGCCGGCAAATCCATTGTTTTAGATGCGCTCAACCTATTACTGGGCTCAAGAGCCGAGTCTGAAATGGTGCGCCATGGTGAAGATCAATGTGAAATTACCGCATTGTTCTCGATTAAAGGCCTAACAGATGTGCAGGCGTGGCTGGATATGCGCGACTTAGTAGTTGACCCAGACTCAGTTGACTACTGCTTAATTCGCCGCATTGTGCGAGTTAACAAGCCCACCAAGTGTTACATCAATGACCAACCCAGTACACTCGCTAGTCTGAAAGAGTTAGGCCTGATGCTGGTTGACTTGCATGGCCAACACGAGCATCAATCATTATTACGCAAGCCCAACCAAAGACGGATTATCGATCAATTTGCTGGGCATCATGAGCAATTAACTACAATGGCTAAGTTAGCCGCACAAATTCATCGGGTTGAACGCGAACTGAGCGCGATTACGCAAGGCCAATCTGATAACGCCGATCGTATGGAGTTGATGTCATTTCAACTAAATGAGCTCAATGAAGCGAACATACTTGACGGCGAATTTGAACAGCTAGAACTCGAGCATGCTCGACTCAGCAATGCGCAGGGACTGACTGGCGGCATTGAAACGGCAGTTGATGCGCTATTTCATAACGAGTCATCCAATGTCACCTCTGAGCTCGGCAAGAACATAAATCAAATTTCTGAGTTATTGGGTTTTGACCCTAATCTAAAGCCAGCGAATGATTTACTTAATTCGGCATTGGCGCAAATTGAAGAAGCGCAAAGCTCGCTCGAGTCAGCGTTAAGCAAAATCGAAGACGACCCAGAGCGATTAAGTGAAGCCGAACAACGCCGTGACACATTAATCAACCTAGCGCGCAAGCATCGTTGCAAAGAAAATGAACTGCCTGCCCGCCATCAAACGCTGCAAGCCGAATACCAACGATTAGAATCAGAGCATAGCCAGCCTGAGCTACTCGAAAAACAACTTGGTGAACTTACTTTCAAGTACCATAAAATTGCTAATAGCATATCGGCAAAAAGACAAGAAGTGGCCAGTCAACTGTCTGAACTAATCACCGCCCAGATGCAAGATTTAGGCATGAAGGGTGGTTATTTAGAGATACAAGTTGAGGCGCAGATCAGTGATGATATTTTGGTCTCAGAACACGGCATTGATCATATAGAGTTTATGGTCAGCACTAATTACGGCATGCCGCTTAAAGCAATGCATAAAACCGCATCCGGCGGTGAGCTATCGCGCATTAGTCTGGCCATTCAAGTTATCACTAGTGAAAAATCAGACACGCCTACTCTAGTGTTTGATGAGGTGGATGTAGGCGTGGGCGGCAAGATCGCACAAATTGTGGGCGAGCGGCTAAAGAACTTAGGCAACAATGCTCAGGTGATATGCATCACCCACCTGCCCCAGGTCGCCGCTCAAGGCACTCAGCATATCTTTATCGACAAAGTCAGCAACGACACCGAAACCTATTCTACCATGGTTAAATTAAGTGGCGAGATGCGCACCACAGAAATAGCGCGCATGCTCGGCGGTGCCGAAATCACTGATAGAACTCGCGCACACGCGCAAGAAATGCTGGCTGCATCTTTGCAATCTGGATGAGTCTTAGCCAGCTACCCGTGCGCGCAGCCACATCAGACGACATTTCGGGCATTCAAGTATTACTAAATCATTACGCTGGCATGGGAGATCTGTTGCCGCGCACAAAAACCGATATCATTGCCAACATCGAACACTTTAGAGTGATCGAGCACGACAGCACTATTATTGCCTGTGGTTCCTTAGAGCATTTCACTGAAGAGCTCGCTGAGGTGCGCAGCCTTATGGTTGCCTCTGATATTAAAGGCGGGGGTTTGGGTAGGAAAATAGTAGCTGATTTGATCGACATCGCCCTACAAAGAAACGTTGGCAGGTTAATGGCGCTCACTTATGTTCCCGAATTTTTCCATAGGCTCGGCTTTAGAACGGTCGAAAAAGACATATTTCCCGAGAAAGTTTGGGGGATTTGTGTAAACTGCTACAAATTTCATAATTGTGACGAAATAGCCGTGCTGCTCGAACTCTAACTCTCGAGCGTACATAGACTCAACGGCTTTGCGCAACGGCTCACTTTGCTAACCAGACTCATTTTTAAGCTATGAATATCAAAAGACTAATTGTAATTGCCCTTTGTTCGCTGGCCTTAAGCGCCTGCATCAAGCCCTATCGCCCAGACATTCAACAAGGCAATATAATCAATAACAGTAATCTACAAGAGATTCGCTACGGGATGTCTAAGCAAGAAGTGTTGTTTATTCTTGGCACACCAATGGTTATCGACCCGTTTAACGAACAGCGGTGGGATTACTTTTATTCAAAAAAAGACCAACGCAAAAGCCAAACATCTACTCGCTTGGTAACTGCAATATTTGATGGTGACTCTCTAATTGAGCTGAGAGGTGACGTTGATCTTTCGAACAATCAGACATTGGAGCCTAGCACCGAAGATAAACAACACGGTGGCACTGTTATCACCAAGCCGACTCAAAGAGAAAAAGGCTGGTTGACTCGAATGGGCTTGTTTAATAAAGACAAGTAACGAATTTAACGTAGAGAATTGTCTAAAAAGGGAGCTGTCAGCTCCCTTTTTATTTGCTTGAAAACCTTTGGATTTAGTCGCGAGAAACGTCCTCATGTCAAAAAATTGAAAACACTGTACCCTCGCACACTATTGAATTTTTGAACGCCTGACGACCAGCTACAATCGTGTTTGGCATCACAATACTGTTCTCCAAGCTAGCATTCGACTCAACATACACATTGTGATTTAAGATCACTGAAGACAAACTAACATTTCGACCGACCCTGCAATGCCGGTCAATCATTACATTGGTGCTATCTAAAATCGAGCGCTTGTGAACCTTTGACGCCCAATGCTGACGCGCCCCCAAAGTTAAATTTCTTCTAACACTTGGCACCAAGCCTGCAAAATGACCAGCCATAACATCAAAGTTAGCGCGGTGAAAGTCTTGAATGCTACTTAACACATTGGTGGTCAAAGCCACTAATTGCGTTGGCATCGCATTAATGATAAAAGCTGAATTGTTATGCTTTAACAATGTTATGCCTACTCGCTCCTGTTGATAAATGCCCTCTACCAAATTGTAGTCCGCTGCAGAGGCCGCCTGCAGAAAATCTTGTATGCAATGGCTGCGTAATCTATCTGCCTCAATCACCAACAACCCAGTTGGCTCACTTAAGCTCTTGTACTCGCGCAAGACCTGCCCAACACTCAGACTGTAGTCCATTACGTTAATACTCATTCCCCAGCGTTTAGAGTCGCCCACTAGTTTTTGAACTTGCTGTGCATCGCCCTTTGATAAAATAATGCATTGCTCAAAATTGAGGTCCTGTAGTTCCATTAATACGTGTTCTATTACCGTGTGCCCCGCAACCATTAGCATAGACTTTTCTTTAAGCTCAAATATATTATTGAGATCTTCACAAAGTGGATTATCAGCCAGGATAATTGCCGTTGGCCGGTTTGAAGTTTTATGTTGCATGGTTGTTTGTGTTTCCTTGGCAGCGTTAGAAACGCAGATTAATAGGCGCCGCGCGCGAGCAAAACAGCGGGGATAGTCTTTATAAGTACACTTAGATCCATGCGAATAGACTGCTGCTCTATGTATGTCAGGTCCAACAATACTTGTTCCTCAAAAGGAATATCTGATCTGCCAGAAATCTGCCAAATGCATGTGATACCAGGCAATACCGACAAACGGCTTCGATCATTGCGAGTGTAATGGACAACTTCACTAGGTAATGGAGGTCGCGGGCCAACTAGGGCCATCTCACCGCGCAATACATTAAGCAGTTGTGGTAACTCATCGATTGAAGTTTTTCTGATAAATACACCGATCCGAGTAATTCTTGGGTCAGCCTTCATTTTAAAAAGTACACCTTGCTGCATATCATTCAAGCTATCTAGTTCGGGCCTCTTACGTTCAGCATCAATACTCATTGAGCGAAGCTTCCACATAGAAAAAGGCATGCCGTGAAGGCCGAGTCTCTCCTGCTTAAACAGCACGGAACCTTCTGAATCTAGCTTAATCAAGATAGCGACTAAGATGATTACGGGACTCAATGCTAGCAACGCGAAACTGGCGATTGCAATATCGAGTAAACGTTTAGCGAAAGGGAAAAAGGAAAACCTTAATTTCCACAATTGGCAATTAAAATAGGATATTCGAGAAGGATTAAGATTGTATTGAAGCATGATTAAATTCCCAAGTTTACGTTTAGATATTTAAACGTTGAGATTTTCGAGCGGCGCGAAACAAGAAAAGTGGGTTGCCGAGCAAATACCGCTTTGCCTTTGATGAAGGTTGCACAGCAAGCCGCCATAGCCATTCTAGCGTCAGTTCTCGCATCCAAATTGGGGCTCGAGAAACGCTGCCAGAATAGAAGTCAAACAAGCCACCGACTCCCATAATGGCCTTTACATTGAGCGAATTAGCAAATTGCTCCATCCATAGCTCTTGCTTTGGTGCACCCATTGCTAATAAGAGTAAGTCAGCCTGGCTATTGTTAATTGCTTCGCACACATCGCCGGTTTCAGCGTCAGTAAAATAACCGTTGCGTGCGCCCATAAGCTGAATATCTGGGTATTCTATCGCCAGCTTGGAGACCACTGCTGAAATCACATCAGTCGATGCGCCCAACAAGTAAACCTTGCTAGTGTTTTTATTTAACTTGCTGCAAAGTAAAGGGAACATATCGGTGCCATTAATATTTTCTTTCACCCCAATACCAAGCCACTTAGCAGCAATTTTTACGCCGATACCATCAGGAAAAACTCCGTCAAATCTATTTAGCGCATCTTGGTATTGATTGTTCTTATAGTACTGATTAGCGCAATCAGCATTAACAAAGGCAAACTTGGCCGGTACATTATTGCCGTTTTTGCCGTCGCGCCCTGAACCCTTACTGATAGCATCTGTAACTGTCTCAACTGCTTTATACATTGATAGGTTATCGATGCCGACGCCAAATAGTTCAAAACGTTTTGGTTCTAGCAGTCGTACCCTCTTAGCTCTTAACCCATTCTGTAAGATCCAAGTAACAAAAAGCTGAAGGCGGCGGAAGCCTGAATCCGTTTTAACTAATTCGGCGTCTACTAAGAATTCCTCTTGATAAGCAAGCCCAGCGGTCTTTTTGATTTGAAAAGGCGTCAAAATCCCTGGTGCTACCTTGAAGCGGGCTTGTTCAGTAGAATCTAAGCCAATCGCCTGAGACAGTTCGATTGCTCTTGGGCCAATCAAGTCTAAGTTGCCCTTAATGTAGTTCAACCACAAGTCAATATCTGCCAGTGGCTGATACGCTACCATCAATCTTCGATTAGTAAATTTCTTCTTATCAACTCCGCAGAACTCATGGCTGAAGATCGATAGCTTTTGATGCCTGGACCATGCACTAAAACAACTCCAAGCCACCTTTGGTAACAATGCCGCAATAATTATTGATCCGATTAATTTTCTCATCATTCACTCCAACAAATAATTGATATTTATGATACCCACAATAAGTAAGATTCATTATTATCATTAAATGTTAAATGTCAAGATAAAGTTTCATATTTATCATTATTGGAGTGAGATAACGCTAATTTAATTTACTTACCAGCTATAAATCTACACAAAAACCATCTTATTCTAAAAATTGACTCAACTTAAAGCCTTATTTATAATAAATATTACCAATCCTCCAGAATACATTGATAAATATGATACTTTATTATTTATCAATATGATGATTATGATATTAGTACTTCATTATTAGAGAGTACCTGACTCAAAATTGGTTTCACAATGCAATTAAGAATTCAAATAACAACAATATGACTCCTTATAACCATGTTCGGTTTTAGCACACTCTTAGGGTGCGCGGTCGCGCCTAAAAAGCTCGACAGCCTTGAGCAAGACACCGGCAGCTCGTTTATACGTAAAGTAATCGTTGCTGAAAATGAACGAACCTTACTCCAACGCTTCTCCTTAAAGGGTAGTGTCTCAAGCTCCACTAATCTGAGACAGAAGTCTATTGGTAATATGTTTCCCCAACAGACCTACACAAGCGGCGATGTAATCCGAATTAGCTTTATGGGCATGCCTGATTTCGATGGCCTCTAGCAAATCAATGAAAACGGCAGACTTGAGTTACCTTCTAGTCAAAGCATAAGCGCCGCGGGGCTTTCAAGAGGCACGTTAGTAAGACAACTTAAAGATGAGCTGGTTCGGCTCAATTGGTTTTACAGAGACAACATTGGCTTAGACGTGAGCCTTGTAAGACAAGCATCGGTAAACGTTTCCGTAGTAGGTGCCGTATTTGCTCCAGGCTCGGTCATCATCAACGGGCAACCCCTCAGCAGGGCCGAAAACAATATTCAACAAAGTTGAGGTGAGTTTGCCGATTCAAGAAATCTTCTTGCGGCTATCTCTGCGGCAGGCGGCGTCAGACCAGACGCGGACCTCAGTCAAATTTATTTAAAACGTGATGACACGATCACCCATGTACCGCTTACCGAGATTGTATTCGGTGCTGGTTTTGTACAAACACCAATCCTTATCAATGGAGATGTGATTTTTGTACGCTCAAGTGGCGCAGAAAACCCAAATTTGATTACTCCAACGCCAATAACACCACAGGGAATGCGAGTATTCATGTCCAATCTAACTGCTCCAGCGCCGAGTAATGCACAATCAGCAGGCAGCGATTCAACACGCCTGCCTTATGGCTCGTCTTTGCTTGACGCTGCTATATCAGCCAACTGCATTGGCGGTACGCACCGAGCGAATGCATCTCGCTCGATCATATTGATCACTAAGAATCACGGTGGCAAACAACAGATTGTTGTTCGCAGGAGCATCAATCAAATCTTAGCGGATAGCTCAGATTATTCAGTCAACCTATATATCATGCCTAACGACGGCCTAGCTTGTTACGACTCTGGCTTTACTAATTTTCGAGACGTGGCACGAGGTATTGGCGAGCTGGTTAGCCCACTTATATTGGGCAGTTTGCTATGAACTGGAAATTATTTTTAAGCCTCTTTATCGATGCTTTGCTTGAAGTAAAAACTCAGTTAGCGCTATTGCTAAGCTTAATAATTGCCCTCATGGGTGTCTATATATTGCTGGAGGCTCCAAAATACAAAACCTCTTGGGTCATGCTCTTGCCAGGAACTGAGCGCAGTTCGACTATAAGTCTAGACAACCTAGGTGAGACTAGAAGTAGTGGCGCTAACGCTTATGGTAGCGTCTCGATTAGCCCCAAGAACACTTATAAGGAAATCGCTTTAAGTGATGCCGTCATCAATAAGGCTGCTGCCGAATATGGCGTAGAAGCAAATTCATTTAGCAAACCTCGTATTAAACTAATAGACCAAACACCAGCAATGCAATCCACTTTAATCGGTGAATCTAAAGAAGAACCTTTATACAGAGCAAACCTTTTTAACCAAACCTTTCACAACACATTAGACCGACTAAGAAAAAATGAGATCGAACGAAATTTCAATGGTATTAAAGCTAACCTTAACGATGTAACAACGCGTTTAGCTCAAGCCAGAAGGGAGGTTGTGGCTCATCAAATAAAGGGTGACTTTGTATCTGAGCAACAGTTTCAACGCTGGATGAGTGATGCAGAATCACTGCGTGTTCAAAAAACCACCTCTGACGTAGATAAAGCTCAGACTGCAGCGACTATCGAAGCGTCACTAGCACAGTTAAGTATCACCGCGGAGCAGTCAAAATCACTTACCTCACTTTTATCCAATCCAGCATTGAAATCGATGCTAACTAGCCTGGGTGAAAAAGTCGCCGAACAAGCAAGTCTAAAAGCACAATTCGCAGCGCAAAACCCCCTTAGGAAAAACCTTGACCGCGAGGTTAGCGCGCTTACCAAACAATTAAGAGACGTATTAACTACCGTACCGGGAATTGGCGACATGCCAAACACAAAATTGTTCGGCTTAGCTTCTGAAAGGGCGACAACCGCAGTTCAAGGAGTGAATGATCTGCTCGCTCGCCTCGCCGGCCTAGAGGCACAAAATCAAGTTTTGAAGAAAAGTCGCGGAGAATATCAGGCTCGAATAAAGAGCCATACACAAAGTGCAGCCACTCTAGCTGACCTGCAGCGTGACCACCAAATAGCCGAGGCAATTTTTAGATCTTCATTGGCTAAACTGGATACTAGTCGCCTAGACATCTATGCAACTTACCCACTTACGCAATTATTGACGCAACCTGGGGCTACTATCGAGCGCGATCGCCTGAAAACTAAGTTGGTTATCCTTGCATCGATACTGATCGTTGGAATGCTGTCGCGTTCCTTCATTCTCGCCCGAATGCGTAAAAAAATCCTGTGTGAAGACGAGCATAGCCTTAACGGGATAGCGACAAATAGTGTGGCGCCCACATGAAGTTAATCCGCATATTAATAGCCTCCAATGCAACACCTAGTTCTCGCTGGGCAATATTTGCGCCACTCAGTCGTGATGAAAAGCTCATCGTTCCCTGCATTACATTCACCTTCATTTTCTACTTAATCGGGGCGCTCTATCTAGTTGCTCCCGTGCTGGGTTGGTCGCTGCTGATTGGTGTCGTACTAACGTGGAGTTCAGGCAAGCATATGCGCGAACAAAATTCCTACTGGCTAATCGTGATTTGGTTGATCGGTTGTATAGTCATGGAAATTTCTCTAATTATAGCCCACATTGATTTTGGCCTTGGCTTTGCCAAGATCATTAAATCCAGTATTGGCTAGGCCAAGGGCTGGGCTCTACTGTCAATATTTTTACTGCTGGGTTTTTGCTTAGATCTACGCTATCAAGCTATCTGCCGTGCCGCCTGTATTGTTGGCTTAATTGCCTTACTAATCGCACCATTTCTGATCTTTGCCTATATTGTTGGCTTGCCTGATACTCTATAAGTGTCACCACTCAAGGTGTTAGGCGGCGCAGGCGACGAGTTCTTTACCGTAATACTGTATGAAATTGATCCATTCAATGGTTCACCGCGTTGGAAATTCTTCGCGCCTTGGGCTCCTGCCGTTGGTTTGGTCGCCAATATTTACTTTATGTGTGCTTGGTTCGAGAAAAAGCTGCTATGGCGTATAGCCGGACTATCTGGAAACGCCTTGATGATAATACTCGCCGCATCTCTAATAGGCTTGATTGTTTTGCTGCTCGCGCTGACTGCTGTGTGGGGCCTTGCACGTTTAACCAGGCCTTGGGTAATGATTACAGCTGCCGTATTTATTTTACTTGGGGCACTCTTATTCGAGCCTAACTCACACGCCGTTTTGACCCTTCTAGACGACATTAAGGGTGCCAGAGCAGACTCAACTCGAGTTCGCGCGGCGCTAGGCAACATAGCGCTCTACAGATGGCAATCGGAAGCCTATTGGTTTGGTCACGGAGTAGTTGAAAGCGGAACACATCTGGTTGAATTCATGCCCATCGGCTCTCACCATAACTGGTACGGCTTGTTGTTCGTCAAAGGCATGAGCGGATTTTTAGCTTTCGCGATCCCATTTCACCTCACCATCGGCACTCTAATCGTTAAAGCACAATACCAAGTCAGCTCTCGATTGGCACTCGGCATGTGCTTAATGATTGCATGCTTTTCTTTCAGCGAGAACGTGGAAGCACTTGCTTATATGACTTGGCCCGCATGGTTATTGATTGGCGTTGGTCTGCGCAGTTGGCTGCAAGATTTAGATTCAAACCGAGCCAATCTATTGGGGCAAATCAGACTGATTTCTGAACGCAGAAAAATCAGCTCACCGCAAAACAATTCTGCTTAGCCAATACATTGGAATTCTAACAATGAAATTTCCTACCATCATTCCTGTTTACAATAAACAAGCAACATTGAGATGGGCGCTCTATTCCACGCTGGATCAAGTGGGCGTTGCTCACCAAGATCATCAGATCATTATCATTGATGATGGATCCAGTGACGCCTTTCTAGATTTAGCAAAACAATTTAAACTGGAGAACCGGCATCGAAATATTGACCTATACGTGCAGGAAAATGGCGGGGTTTCGTCAGCAAGAAACCGCGGCATAGCATTGGCTAGTCACGAGCTAGTGACGTTTTTGGACGCTGATGATACCTATACTCCAAACTTTCTGTCTGAAATAAGCCAAACGATCGATAAATTCCCCACAGCCCATGTTTGGGCCACCTCCTATAACTTTGTAAGCACTAGTGCCGGTACAAAACAGGGGGTAAACTTAAGCGGTTTAACAGAGTCGGATTATCAGTTAATTGATGACTTCTTTATCAGCGCAGCAACTGGCGACCCACCGATTACGTCTTCGAGTGTGTGCATCAACAAAGAGTCGCTTTTAGCGGGTTGGAGGATTTCCACAAGGGCAGCAAATGGGAGAGTACCAATATGTATGGTCTTGGCTTGCACTACTCGACCCTCTTGCCATCTGTAAGGCTGCTTGTGCAAATTACTACTTTGAAACCAGTGGTTCGCTAATGCCGACTAAACCGCCTTGCGATGAAATGCCTTATTCGGCGATGCTTCAGAAACTACTAAATAACAATGAAATCCCAACTTTTCTAAAAAACTCAGTAGAGAGATATATCGCGGGGCACTTATTTGATCTGGTAAGAAGAAATTTTTTGAGTGGTAACGCCTCCGTAGCACAACGATTGCTCCGAGACTCTCGGGCAAAAGCAGATGTGGCACGTAACGTCGTCTGTAAAATCCGAATCATCCAGCTCAAGTTTAAGCAGCTACTGAGACTTGATGATTCACTTGCCACCTGAATTATAAACGCTGGAGATGCCGCTTAGTGCTACCTAATCAGGGGAATTAATAAAGCTGAGCAATGAAGGTCGACTCATAGTTATTTTGATACCCATATTTGCAATACCACGCTCAGATGCTGAAGGTCTCTTGCATAACAACCTTGCTCATCTAAAAATCTGCCAATCGAGTTGACCAAGAATTGCTGCTGGAAAATTAGGGCCGAGTTAAACGCTCAACTAGACCAATCTGCATGCGCCTAGGGAAGAGGCTTAACACTATGCTAGCAATAACTGTTTCAGCCGTTTTACGAACTTCTACAAACATCGCCCGAGGGTTTGTTCCAAAGGCTAAGATCATAAACCTTAGTGCGTTGCGGGCTTGGCCTTGAAACACACTTCTACGCGCCAAATAACGGTATTGATATGCCTTAGCGGTACTACCATACTTGTTAGCAAAATCGGGAGCATAAGCCTCCAAGTTTGTAAGTAAGGTCATCCACGTAGCAAACTGTTTATCAACATCCGCTGAAAGACCTCCATTATATAGCCGATAATGCGTCAGCGGCTTATCAATATAATGAAACTCAGTGGCGGTCTTCAGCGCTATACGGGTCCAACAATCCACGTCTTCAGATTGACGCAGAGTCTCATCAAAGTACTGCGCGTAAGGTTCTCCTTCACTGAGCTTATCCGGTCTAAAAAAAGCAACCTGTTCTAAGATACTCTTACGAATAACCGGAACAGAACCGTTGCCAATGGGGTTGCGACAAAAGATATCCTGCGGCTCATAGTCTTGCTTTTTCTTTGGAGCTTGCATACGACCAAGTGCTTGGCTTTGTTCATTAACAAATTGCGATGATGAAAAACTCACACCACAACCAGGGACACAAAGCATAAGTGCAACATGATTCTCTAGCTTCTCAGGAACCCAAAAGTCATCAGAATCAAGAAATGCTACAAACTCACCTTTGGCGTGCCGTATGCCTGTATTACGCGCACCTGCTAATCCCCTATTTGCCTGGCGAACAATTCGTATTCGATTATCGCTAAAGCTATGCTGCACAATTTCAATCGAATTATCTGGGCTTTCATCATCAACTATTATGACTTCAAAGCTGACATAGGTCTGCGCGAGTACCGAAGCGACAGCTTCTTGGATGTACTTTTCGACACCGTAGACTGGTATTACTACGCTAACCAAAGGACCTGATGGAACTGTGTTCCTCGACGGAGTTTTGGCTAAAGGAGCCGTGCTAGTTTTCATAAGCAGGTTGTCCGCGAGGGTTTAAAAAATAGACTCTCTTTATTCTTATCTTCCGGCGTATGTGAAAAAACTTGTTTCCAGACATAGGCCAGATAAATCGGGTGGCTGATGAGGTAAATTACTAGGATAGAAATTGCCACCGCCATCAAACTAAAAATGCTCGCACTACCTACTGCAATAACAAATACTAAGGTAAAGATAACATTCCACCCTACATCAATGTGGATGCGACCAGTAGCAAGAGCCAATGCTGAGGCGCTTTCAGCCAAAGGTCGTGGTAAAGCTGACAAGCAAAGTAGTGTTAAGATTGGAATGGCTGACACCCATTGCTCGCCAAAAACAATGGGAACATAAATAAAAGCCAAACCCGCCTGCAAAGATATTAGTGGCACTACGATTAATGCAATTTGCTTCAAATTTGACGCAAACCTTTGTTTAAGTTGCTCGGCATTGTCTTTTACAGCACAAAAATTTGGGTATAGCGCCGAATTAATGGCATTTATCAAGGTTAGACTAAAGCCTAGGCCGGCATTCCGAGCGAAGTAATAAAGCCCTAGGGCTTCGACCCCCAAAAACCGTGCTATCAACAAATTATCCACATTTAAGCGTGCCGTCTTCAAAACTTCTATCGACAGATAGTGGCGGCCAAACCTTAATACATCCTTCCATAGATCAAAATCAAACAACTTCCCCGAAGGCTGCCAGCGTATAGCTCTGCGATAGCCAAACACCCATATTGGTGACGTTAAGAACTTGGGGAGTACGATTGCCCAGACACCAAAACCAGCAATGGCAAGCAGGCTGGTAATCACGTTGTCGACCCCGACCTGCCCACCATCGATCAAGGCAGAGGTTTTTAAACGCTGTTCGCGCTGAACTAGAGCTGCCTGAACCATTCCAAACGGCATCAACAAATAAGTTAGTGCTAATACCTGGAGCATTATTACTAACTCGGGGGTATCGTAGAAGTCGGCTAATGGATACGCAAGCAGGCACTGAATAATAAAAAGACTAAAGCAGAATACAATGTTTAGCCGATACGCGGTGTTGGTAATGGCATCCAGCTCACTCTCAGGACACTGTACTATTTTTGCGCCAATACCATTGCGTGAGAAAACACGTATTAACTCGTTAATGGTCAGCACCAAAGCGGCTGTACCAAATACAATTGGGTCCATCAACCGGGCGAGTATAACCGCCGTTACTAGCCGAGTAATCCGAACGAAGACCTCGCTCATACCCAGCCAGCCTAAATTCTTAATAAAGACTTTGTCAGACGGAAGCGCCTTAACGATTCTCTCTCGAATCTTACTTATTAGTTGCATCGCTACAGGCGCTTCGCCAGTTCTTCCTGGATTGCAGGTTTTAAATCGCTCATAAGCTGGGTCAGCTCTTCCATTCGCTCAGACAGGTAGGCGGCGTCTGGACGGCCTTCTATTTGGAGCAATACGTTAGCCATGCTAGTTAACCCCAGACTACTGGCAGCGCCTTTCATAGAGTGACTAATTTTTTTAATCTTGTCGGTATGATTCTGTTCCACACTTTGTATAAGAAGCTCAAAGTCTGCGTAAGCGTTGTCTAAGAAAATAGGCGCAATCTGCAAAAATATTGATCTATAAGCATCACCAAACTGTGTTTTGAGAAAATCAAAATCAAAAACATTCGGTTCTTCTAAGCTAGTTGAGTGGGTTTCATGATTTGCGTCACTGGCAAAGCCAGGTATTACACCCCATATTTGTTGAGGAACCTTAGACAAGGCCTGTGACAATTCCACAAGGCTCAGAGGTTTACTTAGAAATGCATCGAAACCCAATTTAAGCAGGCGCTTACGCTGATCTTTAAAGTTGGATGCGGTTAGGGCTATGCAATAGTGGCTAGCAATCTTAGGCTCAGAACTGCGTATAGCTTTTAGGGTTTCTTCGCCGTCCATTACTGGCATCAAAATATCTAAGATGACAGCGTCGTATTCTTTTTGCTTTAGCCGCTCTATCGCCTCAGCGCCGTTGTTAACAATATCGGCTTTTTGCCCTAGTTGCGATAACTGTGCGGTAAGCACTTTTTGATTGGTTGGAGTATCTTCAGCTACCAGTATGCGTAGTTCGGGCAAGGGCACTAGCTCAACGGGCGCTTCGAGGTCACTACGAACGTCAAGACTATCCAAACGTTCGGCCGGTATTTCGAGTAAAAAGACACTGCCGAGGCCGACCTTACTTTGGCAACTAATTTTGCCCATCATCAACTCGCAAAGTTGTTGGGAAATTGCCAAACCAAGCCCCACGCCTAAATCAGGAATACCTACCTGTTCATAGGCGTCAAAAATTCGATTGATCTGATCATCTTGTATGCCAACGCCAGTGTCGATGATTTTAACTTTCAGCATTCCGATATTTTTAGAGATAACGTCTTTTTGATATTTCACATCGACCATAACACCACCTTTAGCGGTGTTTTTTAGGGCATTAGTTAACAGATTATTGATGATTTGCTTATAGCGACCCTCGTCAATATTGATTCGCTTTGGCACCGATGGGTTTATACGTAAGTTAAGTTTTATGCCCTGTTTCTCAGCACGCTGTGCAAACATGGCTATGATATTTTTATGCATAGGCTGGGTTTGTACAGCAGCATTCCTTAACTCAACGCGCCCTGCTTCGATCTTAGTGATGTCCAACAAGTCATTGAGCAAGACCACCAATGATTTGGCACCACTGCCGATGGTTTGAATGTAGTCAGCTTGCAATTCATTGAGAGGTGTACTCTGCAATATTTCCGACAAACCAATAATGGCATTGAGTGGTGTACGAACTTCGTGGCTCATTTGACCAATAAATGACGATCGTTGACCTAACGATTCATGCAGGCGAGCATTCGTAATACCTAGTTCATAAGTGGCCTGCTTAACTTCGTTTTCCAAGCGCTTTTGGGCCCGTTCCAACAGTTTTTTGGCATTAAACAGCTCACGAGATTTCTCTTCGAGAAGATATTCAGCCTCGGCGCGTGCAGCTTTATGACGCCGTGCTCGGGATTTTGCTAGGGCAAGCTGCCTTTGAGTATCTTCTTCCATTTAGATAGCCAGCTACACGGCTTTAATAACTTGAATCGTGAACGAAGCAGACTTTTGGTCTTCGGCAATCTTACTCTCAACTAATTCTTCTTGATCTCCAAAATACTTAAGGCATGCTCCAACTAAAGATCTAGCGACAGCAGCTAGCGGCCGTGGAGATTTATAATTTAGCACCACAAACTCTCCCATGTCCTGAAAATCGAAACTAGGCAACTCAGCGTCAGGATAAAGTTTTTGTACTTCCACGTGAATATGATTATCGATCTGTGACAACATCTCAGCAGCACTGCCTACATCGTCAAAAAACACACTGTAGTCTCTCTTGAATACGCCAAACAAGTGGTCAGAAAATCCCTCAAGCAATGCCCCAGCTTCTACCTTAGTTTCACTCACTGTCTGTGTGAGCAATTGGATTAGGTCTTGGTAATCATAGAGCCCGACCCTAGTGTACACGCCCCCGGACTTCAATTTAGAGTCGTCAATAATGCACTGCGTGGTATCGTCGCCCAATCGTTGTTCAATGTATTCAATAAATTCAGTTAAAATTATGCCTTTCATGAAGCCTCCTTAGCCACTTCATCACTCCAAAGCGGTAATTTATTTAAAATAGCTTCTTTTAAGCTCGCCATATCAACAGGCTTAGTAAAAAAAGCTATATCGCTAGGCACACCTCCACGCTCGTCGATGCTTTCCTTAGATAAACCACTAATAACGATCATACGTTCGCTGGAAATGAGTTCCGACTTATACAGAGAGCGAATCATTTGTAGGCCATCCATACCGGGCATATAAATGTCAGTAATAAGCAGGTCAGGCATCGACCGACCAATCTCGAGCAAACCCTCGAAACCATCTTGCTTACAGATTAAATCAACATCTAGGTCCCAAGAATTGATTGCCGCTTGATAAAACTTAGCAACAGTTGGATTATCTTCAACAATAAGGATGCTTTTGCGCTCCGAACTGGGTCTATGTGATTTTTGCTGCTTCTCAATATAATCATCAACCGACTGACGGACTATGCGCCTATGGCCGCCGGCGGTTTTCCATGCATCCAAGGCTCCCCTCTCGACCCATAATTGTATTGTCCGCACCGAAACGCCCAGTAACTTGGAGGTTTCGATGGTCGTATAGTATTTCTTATCCTTCACTGTGTGCGCTTCAATGGTCAATTCACCCTTATCATTTATATCATTATTATCATTTATTGTTTAAAAATCAATCATATCTATTCAATAAAACACTTATTATCATTGAAGATTTGGTTTCCGGCCTTCTTGCCGTGACGCGATTCTCATCGAGCTCACACAAAAAGAGTAAAGCGTTCTGAGCCTAATGGGGTTAATTACGAAACACTAATAACCAACTTGGATTCAAGGAAAAAAAGGGAGCCGCTGGCTCCCTTTTTGTTTGAATTAAGTAAACGACTTGGCCTTAACCACGCCAATACTGAAGTGTGCCATATAAGTGAATTAACCCACTCGCTAAACAAATAGCAGAGCTCCAAAACCAGAACCACTTGCTCCGACCCATAGGTTTGGTGATAAAGAAAAAACCGCCTACACCACGAATCAAATAAACTCCGGTAATAACTAATAGGCCGATTTCAAAAAACGGCAGTGGCCCGATCATTCCCGCAGCCGATAACAGGTATGCCGCCCACGAAGCGAGCACTATAACTATTATTGAAGTGACAAGCGTGGGCTTTAAGCTACCTTGCTCAGCAAGCCTAGCCAACTCTTCGCCAGCCCCAAAAAATCGATACCAGGTTGCTCCAAACAGAATGCACCCCACATGTAGCAACGCTGCCAAAGCGTTAAGACAAGCCGCTAGAATCAATACGCTTTCACCACTCATGCATTTCTATACTTCACGAATCGCTCTGAGGACGACGCCAGCACTCTCGCAATAACGGCAGCATGCCTATGGTAATGTGCCCTCATTCCTTAAATACTGCCGTCGGTGCTTGGCTCCAGTATTCATGTTGCGCTTCACCAACGCTGCGCAGTTTTTGTAGTAGCATATCGCGATCTTCATAGCTAAGCCCTCGGGTTGCTATAGGCGCCAAGCACCGCATTACAATTTTACCCGGCCTAATCTTCCATTCGCCCGCTGGCAGGCATTGTCTGCTGCCAATCATATACATCGGATGAATCGGCGCCTGCGATTCGATGGCCAGCACCACTGGGCCCTTTTTATACAGATTCAAATTTCCATCGACGCTCCTTTTCCCTTCAGCCGACAAATAGACCAGGCCGCCATCAGCTGCATGCTGCGCCGCCTTGTGCAATTGCCTCTTAGCTTGTTGAGGATTTTGGCGGATTATAATCCATCCTAATAGAACCGTTACCCAACCAAAGAAAGGTATCAAGGCATATTCAATATTCCAGATGCTCATAACTCGTTGATTCCAGGCCGCGTAGCCCGCAGTTGGGTCCAGTAGGCTCTGCTGATTCAGCCCGACCAATATACCGCCGCCATCTAATTGTGTGCTCGAAATTTCATATTCGGTTTCGACCACAACACCAAATATCCACAGCGAAATTCTGTTCCATCTGCGAAAAAATCGCCAACCGAGCTTAGCCGAAAGTAACCCTACCAATAATGCTGCAGTCAACATTGGAATCATCAAGCTAATGACAATTGCGTATCTAATGATTTGACTAATCGTATCCATGGGCTATCCGTTTACCAGAACACTTGAATAAAGTAATGAAGATTCTCCGACAATGACTTTTTGAAACAAATCATTACTTACTATATTCCATCGGCTTTTCTAAGGAATCGATTTCAGCTTCAATGTCATCGAGCTTTGAGCGAACCACCAGTTGTGCATCCTGCAGGCCTCGATTGTAATAATAGCCACCCAGATTTACCGAGAAAAAGTCGATAAGAAACTCCGCATCAAATTGACCAATCTCCTCATTCAACTCTGTCTCGAAATAAACCTTGACCTTCTCCAGCAGTTGATCTTTCTCTGCTTTACTGAATTCTATCGGCTGCATAAATCGCTTAATCTCCCGTGCGCTCACGCTTGATTCTATTAACAATATTCAGAAGTCATGACTTGCTTTCATCAAGCTATTGTTGACTCTTGTGGGAAATTATAATGGACTTTGCAATTGATGCCAGTGTCAGTAACAGAGCCAAAAAAATCATCATATCAAACCGGCCACCATTGCTACCTTTCATTGCGTAGAATCATGCTCTTTTTACCTAAGTACTTTTCATATAGCTCATTGTGGGCTTGCATCGAGAAGCTATCTTGTCTTTCTGGATACTGAGCTATCCAAGCAATTAGCATTTCTAGATTTGCGTCCTGGGCTTCTTTGCTTGCATATTTATGCGGCTCCCAAGGTCGCTTCTTGGCATTACTAATGCAGGTTGCTACAGGAAGATTCATGAAAATTATTTCGGTAGACTCTGCAGTCGCTATTTCAAGTAAATCTGCATAGCACCCTTCTATTATATAGCCTTGGTTTGACTGAATAAATTTGGAAATATCATTTTGCGATTGGTTCAGTGGTTTTCTGGTCGGCGGTGATGATGGCAACCACGCAAGCGTGTCTAAGTCCAGATGAGCCAATGTGTATTTGGCGCATAACGCTTTGGCTAGCGTAGACTTACCAGAGCCTGAGTTACCAAATATCAATATCTTTTTCATGCAGCGACCTATAGGTAATTATTATAAATATGAATCAAGTTCACGACTGGCGAATTAAAATTTCATCGATTCAATTTACTCGCTAGACTGCAGCACCCTTTTAGGACTGTCGTTGTGATTTTGCTAGTGCGTGTATTGCATATGGTATTCATGGTCGTCTTCACCAATGATATGAAAACCTAATCGCTTGTATAACTCGCCTACTGGATTCTCTTTTAAAACAGTTAGCTTTACTATTTTGCCTTTTTCATTGGTCAGTATCTGCTGAACAATCCCAGTGCCGTAACCTTTACCCTGGTATTTTGGGTCAATCTGTAATTGAACAAGTTCCACCTGCTTGCTAGTGACTAAGTATTTCACTGCACCAAGCAATTCTCTGTTAAGAAACACCAAACAGAAACAATCGTATTTGTAGTCCAATCGGTCTGGATGTTGGTTGTCAGTTAAAACCAGGCCTGCTCTCTGTAGATGCTCGAGCATTGTCACTTTTCTGAGGGCAAAAAGGTATTCCCTTTCCGATTCTGTTGCTTGTACGAATTTGAAGAGCATTAGAGTTTTGATTGTATGACTGCTTTTACAGTGAGCGCACTAAGTACGCCACCGAGTTCGAGCTTGTTAGCTTTCTTTAGCTTGATCATTTTCAATTTCGGCCAAAAATTGTTTAGCTAATCCAGCGCCAGATAACCCGTGTTGATTTGCCGTAGTCGCCCACTCCCTGCAATACCAGCAGATACGTTCTGCGATTGTGCCAACCGTTGGTTCATTTAGTTTGTCTCTAAGCGATAAAATTTGCGAGCCTATTTCGACTAGCTCTTCAGTTAATTTGTCTGTTCTATGCTTAAAGGCACTAAATGGATTAAACGACTTTACGCAAAATACTAAGTCGTTGTTTCCTTCTGCGGCATTTATCAAATGAGGCACAAGGCTTTGTTCTAGCGCGTCTTCCAATTCATCTAATTTGGAATAAAGTTTAACGTTTGATACCACTCTGACCTCAATGATGCCCTGGAAAACGACACTGTTTAATAAAGCTGAAGGCGTCCACTCGCCTGCGAATCAAGCCTTTTTAACGCCGTGCTATGTTCTGATTATCGTGTACTCAATACTATCTATAGTTTCCCATATCTTGTCATAAAGTGGATTTAAGTTTCAAGGCACCGTGCAAAATCATCAAGCTTTTCTAGCGGTAGAATGAGTAAGTCACCATCTTAAAAATCTTTTTGCGAAAACCGCCAAACATTGTCTCTTGTGTAATAGACCTTATAGTCGAGCGCCTGCATATAATCTTCCACATTTTTATGAGTCTGGCCGTGCCAGCCCATACAATGGGCACTAAATTCACCATAGGTCACGGGTCGGGATGATTTTAAGAGCTTGTATGCTCCCTGCAGTCCCTTGAGGTCGTAGCCGTCTAGATCTATCTTAATCAGTGAGCATGAACTAGAAATAATCCCTCTCTCAACCAGGGGCATCTATGGTTGTGATGTTTATTAAGACTCTCTCACAGGGGTGCGCGCTATCGTCTGCCATTATGTTGGCGGTACCAGTTCCAGCTCCATCCCTTAGGTTGCCTTCGATACAATAAACCGGTTTGCCGTTAAATGAGTTTACAGTCTCAGACAAAATTGAGAACGGCAAACTTATTAATCCAATATTTGCTCCTAAATCAAGAAAGCAACCTTTTCCATCATAGCAATTTAGAAGAAATTCAGTTGTGTCAGCTTCATAACCACCGGTTGTGTAGGCTAGAAACTCATGCCAGGAGTGGATATCCAATGTGGCGTTATATTGAGTGGGTTTTGTTAGTTTCGCTTTCTCAATAATGTGCTGATTGTCAATTTGCAAAATCCTTTTAAACAATGATGCGACCCGAACCTTGCCGCGAAATGCAGGGAGCCTGCGCCAAACTCGCAGGTAAACATGAAATATCTCAGTATTTATCTTTGCGAAAAAACTGCCTTGAGTTAGTCCATAACGATCTTCAAGTCGAAACTCAGATTGTTTTTCAGGCATAAACGATTCAAATTCTATTTGGCCTTCTGTAAAAATCAGGTAATTTAGTCTCAGGTTGAGTCTAATTATCAGGGCCGGCTCAATTGCATCAAGCCGGCTCTTTTCGGCCTGCTTTAGCTCATAGCTTCTTTCAGTGTTGAGCCCATTTCAGAAGGATTCACTGTTACGTGAACACCTGCGTCTCTGAGTGCATCGATCTTAGACTGAGCCGTGCCCTGCCCGCCAGAAATGATCGCGCCTGCGTGACCCATGCGCTTTCCAGGAGGCGCCGTTACACCAGCGATGAAGCCAGCTACTGGCTTGGTCATGTGATCTTTGATCCAAGCTGCGCATTCTTCTTCGTCTGTGCCGCCAATTTCACCACACATCACCACGCCCTCAGTTTCTGGGTCGTCGTTGAACATTTTCAAAACGTCGATGTGCTTCATGCCATTTACTGGGTCACCGCCAATGCCCACACAAGTGGATTGGCCCATGCCGAGTTGGGTCAGTTGATGAACCGCTTCATAGGTAAGCGTGCCTGAACGCGACACCACACCTATATTGCCTTTTTTATGAATGTAGCCGGGCATGATACCGATTTTAACTTCTTCTGGAGTGATCACACCAGGGCAGTTAGGGCCGACCAATATGGTCTTGCTGCCCATTTTGCGCATGCGGTCACGGGTTCTGATCATATCTGCAACGGGTATACCTTCAGTGATGCAAATTACCAAATCCAGTTCAGCGTCTACCGCTTCATCAATGGCAGCAGCGGCAAATCGAGGTGGCACATAGATTACCGATGCGTTAACACCGTGCTGTGCTTTTGCGTCTGCAACAGTGTTATACACTGGCACGCCTTGCACTGTTTGGCCTTCTTTACCAGGTGTGACACCAGCAACGAAGCAATCACGCCCATTGGCGTATTCCAAACATTGAGTGGTATGGAACTCACCGGTATTGCCAGTGATTCCTTGGGTAACGATACGAGTATCTTTATTAATTAGAATTGACATTGTTCGGGCTCCTTAACCTTTAACCGCAGCAGCGATTTTCTCTGCAGCGTCAGCCATTGTGGTGGCCGTTTGTAGTTTCACGTCAGATTCGTCAAGAATTTTACGACCCTGCTTAACATTGGTACCTTCTAAGCGCACCACTAGAGGCACTGAAAGACCAACTTCATGCGCTGCAGCAACAATGCCGCTGGCAATCACGTCACACTGCATAATACCGCCGAAAATATTCACCAGAATGCCTTCAACCTTTGGATTGGCCAGCATGATCTTAAATGCTTCGGTCACTTGTTCTTTATTGGCACCGCCGCCCACGTCGAGGAAGTTGGCTGGCGCTGCACCATACAATTGAATGATGTCCATGGTGGCCATGGCAAGGCCTGCGCCGTTGACCAAGCAACCAATATTACCGTCGAGTGAGATATAGCTTAAGCCCCACTTTGAGGCTTCAATTTCATTTGCGTCTTCTTCACTCAGATCACGGTATTCAACGATCTCTGGCTGACGATATAAGGCATTGGTATCGATATTGAACTTTGCGTCCAGTGCAACAACACGCTTATCTCCGGTTATAACCAATGGGTTAATCTCGGCAAGCGAAGCATCGGATTTAACAAAAGCCTCATAAAGGCCAGCCAAGAAGTCGGCGCCTTCGCTAATTGCTTCTACAGGCATGCCCATTTTGGCGCACACATCTTCTGCTTCAGCTCGATCTAAGCCATCAGTTGGGTCAACGTAGATCTTGAGTATTTTTTCTGGCGTTTCCTCAGCCACCGTCTCAATGTCCATACCGCCTTCTGAGCTGCACATCAACACTACTTTTTGCGTTTCACGGTCAACCAATGCGCCAACGTAAAGTTCGTCTGCAATGTCTGCGCCTTCTTCGATATACAAACGGTTAACCAGTTTGCCTTCTGGGCCAGTTTGTGGGGTAACTAGCTGCATACCTAGAATGGCATCGGCGTATTCGCGCAATAGCTCCATGCTGGTCGCCACTTTTACACCGCCGCCTTTACCTCGGCCGCCAGCGTGAATTTGTGCTTTTACTACCCATACCTTGCCACCAAGCTCTTGTGCTGCGGCTACGGCTTCATCGACTGAAAAACATGCGATGCCGCGCGGGGTAGTAACTCCGTATTTCCTCAGGATCTCTTTGCCCTGATACTCATGAACATTCATTTAGGATTACCTACTGACTAATTTAAAGGTGAAATTACAATTGTTAACGGAAAGAGCATCATTTGCGCTCTTATCTCTATGCGACGCAGAATTAACAATAGCGCCCCAAAAAAGAGCCGAAATGATACTCTTTTTTACCCTTCTGCGGTAGGTGCATTTCAGCCAAAACTGGCTAACTCACGGGCATTTACGATATTTCTTGGTTTCGTAATTAGCCTATAGCATTATTGCGGTCTGCAGCGCGAATCGGCATTTCTACTAATGAAACAATCAAAATCAATATCCCCCATCAGTATTGGCTTTGCTTTTGCCATAGCCAGCGCAGCCCTATTTGCGATTCGGCCGATATTCGTCAAGCTGATCTATGCACAAGGCGTTGATAGCACCACCTTGATCGGCTTTAGGATGCTGTTTTCATTGCCGATATACGCAATCATGTTGGTGTTCTTATTGCGCGACCCCGAAAAACGCAGCCGACTGACGGTTAATAATGTGCTGGCTGCCTCTGGCGTTGGCCTTTTCGGCTATTACATGGCGAGTTATCTAGATTTGCTTGGCCTAAAGTACGTGACTGCACAGCTAGGCCGAATGATGCTCTACACCTATCCTACTTTCGTGGTGATATTAGGTGCTCTATTTTTCAGCAAACGCATCACAACCCGCACCATCGCCGCGCTGGGCATTACTTATATAGGCGTAGCGGTGATTTTTGGCCATGATTTAAATGAGTTTGGCCCCGAAGTAATTACCGGTTCACTGTTTATTCTCGGCAGTGCCCTGTCGTTTTCTTTGTACCTGCTTTTTGGTAAGCCACTGATCGAGGAAATGGGCAGCAGAGTGTTCACTTGCATAGCTCTAATCACCGCCAGCATTGCGATCCTGATTCACTATAGTGTTACTCGTTCGATATTAGACCCTCAGGTAAACAGCATAGCTTTGGGTTGGATTTTGGTTATCGCTATATTTTGCACGGTAATCCCGACCTTCTTCACAACCTCAGCAGTGGCACGCATTGGCGCCGATAGAACCGGTATTGTTGCAATGGTGGGTCCTGCGTTTACTAGCTCTTTTGCTGTCACGATCTTAGGCGAACGCTTTACCGTCTATCACTCGCTGGGTATCGCGTTGATCGTATTAGGGGTATGGGTATTGCGCGGCAGGCGAGTTAAAGATCTTGATTAAACGAACTTACGGTAAGAATTTTGGCTAAAATTACTGGTGAACGCTAAGCGAGCCACTACTGATCTGGGCTTCTGTATTTAGCTTCGTCTTGCGCCTGCTTAAGCGCTTTTTGCTCTGCAGCCTGCATAAGCTCACCCGAAGCTATTGCTTGCAGAGCTTGCCTGTCTGCTTCAGATAGTTTTTCCAGCTCACTAACGCTTTCGTTCTCAGAGTTTTTCAACTGACGCTCAGAAATACGCCCAACTGATGCCATTAACGATTCTTCAAGTTGCGCTGTTACCAGCTCATCGCCCTGTTCTTCAACGCTAGATTGCGAGCTTATCTCATTCGAAGTTCGCTCAGAACATGCCGCTAAAGACAGCAACAATAAGAATATGAGAGGTACAGTGATATTTAACTTCATAGGCGGATTTTACACGCAAAACCGCAGTTAGTAAAAACCCTTAGCGGAATTTAAAACTGTTGATTGGCTTGTTCGCATGCCTTTCGGTACGGGTCTTGAATAAATAGGCCGAGGATAACCAACAGCAAAAATAGATTTAGATAGCACAATGGAATACTAACATTGGAGCCAGCACGCAGCCCGCCACTACTGGTTGACGGGCATATTCCGCCCCCCGCGACTAACTCAGCTATAGAGGCAAAAAGAGCAATCACAAAAGCCACGCCCCATCCTGCGGCGAAAAAATGATGCTTGAAGCCATGATGATTGGTCGCTACGGAACACAACATCAATAAATAGGCAACCGTAAGCACATAGCACACAGGTATCGAAAAGAGATTTGGACACGCTATTCCAGTCAGGTTTTCGATACTGACTTTACTGATGGTTATCAAGCCAAATAGGATTAAACCCCAAAGTGAAATTGTTGAATACGAGATGCGTTTCATAGTGACCTCGCATCAACGTCTAATTCCGTATTCTGTATAAGTTCCAACTCTGATGCAGCTTGGGGTTTCGGCGTTAACTTAAGAGTTTGCTTTGAAAAGTCACCAATTTCCAATGCAACGCTTCCGTTTAGGTTTTGTACCGCAACTTTTCTCGCACGCTGATGGCCTAAACCAAAACTAAGCACATGCGTTTGATCTGAACAAAGACCTTCGCCTACCACAAAACTTTGATGCAAAACTTGACCGTCAGCGAGCGTTACCTGCACCTTCGCACCCACCGATTCAACAATGTTGGGCAGTATGATTTTCAAATAATTGGCGTCGCCACGTTTGGAAATAAACACCTTTTGTGGGCCCTGCAAGTTAACATGCACTAAGTCCGGATAACCATCTTGATTAAAATCCGCGGTGATCGGCGAAATCCCATAAAGACGATTCTCAATACCCGCCTGCTCTCCAACTGCAGCAAATTCGCCAGCCTCGTTTTGCAACATAAAACGGCCATTCAAACGCCACGCAGGCAGCATATGCGCTGGAAAGCCAACGTAGTTCTCCGAAACAACCAAGTCATCCCTTCCGTCGAGATTAAAGTCTTCAAAAATCGCACCCCATGAAAATTCGTAGTCCGCCAGTTTTCGCTGCTCGGCCACGTCTTCAAAAACAAAATCACCCTTGTTCTCAAACATAATCCATTTTTTATTCAGCACTTGGTCGTCACGCAGATCACCACGAACGATTGCATCGGGGGTAGTGCTGCCAACATTAGAGAAAAAGAAATCAGGTAGGCCATCATTATTGATATCACTTACCGCAATGCCCATTGGGTAAGAATAATAGTTGCTAGTCGGGTTGGGCATGTTTTCAAAACGCAGGTCACCAAGATTTTTCCAAGTGCGCACTGTGCCTGTATCGTGCGCTACCACTAGGTCTTCCAAACCATCTGCATCAACACCAATAAACACGCCTTGAAAGGTATTGTGTTGATAATCCAGACCAGCAGCTTGGGTGATATCTTCGAAATGGTGATCACCTCTGTTTATGAACAACGCGCTGCGCCCGCCATATTGTTGATTAAAAATGGTCTCACCTTTTACGTATTTGCGCGCTGTATAACCTGTCACATATATGTCGTACAAACCATCTCGATTGAGGTCTGCGACGGCTACAGAAAGTGGCACGGTTTGCGCATCAAGCCCAAGCTTTAAGCGTTGTTCTGAGAACTGGCCCTGATGGTTAAGATACAACCAAACACCAGACTGCCGGGTAATAAGGAGATCGTTATCGCCATCATGATCTAGATCTAGCGATACGGCGCCAAAGGTTTTGTCTGGGGTTGCCTTATTCCATTTGGTGCTTTGCGTGATGTCCTCAAAGCGATTATTGACAAATTTGTATAGCCGATCACCTTGGTTCATTCCGCCACCCAAAAAGAGTTCCTCGACACCGTCGCCGTCTATGTCTACCGCCGCACTGGCTGTGAAGGGAATGGTTAGATTCTTGTCGTAGCATGGCTCAAAGTCGATTAACTGCTCGTCGAATTGGGGAATGGTAAGGCCTGAGCTGTCCACCTGGTAATCGATTCTTCGATCGTTGCCGCTTACCCAAAACAGAGCAAAAATAAGCCCCGCTAAAATAATCAGCAGATAAAAGGCGATGGACTTGATCAGTTTTGCGATGGACATAAGCTCCTCGTTAACACTTCGATTCTACGGCAAATATTGTGGCGAACAGACGATTGAAATTCAGACAAATTCTACTTTTCTTGTCTGACTCAAAGACATTGCGAAAAAGATAAAGAACGCTACGTTTAAAGCGATTGGCATTAAGTGCTTGCCCACACTGGGCATCAACACAAAGCTCAAGAACGACATCAAAATGAGTAATATTGGATTAAATACCGCCATCCAGCGTGGGTAATGTGATCGTCCGCTCAAGCTCAGAGCAATGATGACAGCCGATACAAATAAGGTGGTTATGCGGGTTACTTGTAATAGTGTTTCATAGCGCAATTCATAGAGTGCAATCGCCGCATTGATTTCATCGGAAATCGGCATCTGCACAAGCGTGGAAATGCTGGCACGCGAGCCAATCCAAACCACGCCAATAATCAAACCGAATGAACCGACTAAAAGAGTAGCAAATGCTAGTCTTTCATTGGCTGGTCGTAACATCAGGTAAATATGATAACAACCAAGTGGGTAAAGTGTGGCGCCAAACACACCAAAGAAATGCCCGAGAGTGGATCGTTATGCTGAGATACCCACAAGAAAGTCATAACCTCCCTCGCTAAATCGCGCCTGAGGGTCGTAATGTAAAGTGCACTCACCCACACCCACTAATAGAGATGCCAACAGTCCTAAAGTGCCCGTTATAACTAAGCTGTTCTTCATTAGTAACACCGCCTGTATTTTTGGTTAACATAGCATGGCCTTTAGGCTGCGCAGGTTTTCTTAGCCTACTAGACCTAATAAATTACTAATCTATTACACAAAGCTTTTTCTATATGGATACTCAGAAACTGTCTTTGGATTATCAATAGGCAATAAAAAAGCCTCACCGCTTTCGCAATGAGGCTCTAAATACACTGCAACACAGCGCTTTAAGCAAAACTAGCCTTTAGCAGCATCCTTCTCTTTCTGTGCAGCAATAACGTCTTCTGCAACATTTCGAGGGCAAGGACTGTAATGCGAGAACTCCATAGAGAACTGACCACGGCCTGATGTCATGGTGCGTAAGTCACCGATGTAACCGAACATTTCTGCTAGAGCTACGTCAGCTTTGATGCGCACGCCAGTAGGGTTCAAATCTTGTGATTTGATCATGCCACGACGACGGTTTAAATCGCCGATCACGTCGCCCACGTTGTCCTCTGGAGAGAACACGTCAACGCTCATGATTGGCTCAATGATCTGCGCACCGGCTTTTGGCAGTGTTTGACGATAAGCGCCCTTCGCTGCGATTTCAAATGCTACTGCAGATGAATCCACCGCGTGGAAACCACCATCCATCAAGGTTACCTTGATGTCTTCAGTTGGGAACCCAGCCAAAACACCTTTACTCATTGATGTGGCAAAGCCTTTTTCAATCGCAGGCCAAAATTCGCGCGGTACATTACCACCAGTTACCTTTGATTCAAATTCAAATCCAGCACCTTGCTCATTTGGCTCGATAACGTAATCGATTTTACCGAACTGACCAGAACCACCAGACTGCTTTTTGTGTGTATAGCTGTCTTCAACACGCTGTGTGATTGACTCACGATAAGCCACCTGAGGAGCGCCTACTGTGCAATCAACACCGTGGGTACGCTTCAAAATATCAACCTTAATATCCAGGTGCAGTTCGCCCATGCCGTTAAGAATAGTTTCACCAGATTCTTGATCTGTCTCAACGATGAACGAAGGATCTTCGGCAACCATCTTACCCAAAGCGATACCCATTTTCTCAGTTGCGGCTTTATCCCTTGGGAAAATCGCCATTGAAATTACTGGGTCTGGAAATACCATTGGCTCAAGCGTGACGTGGTCCTTTGGGTCACACAAGGTGTGGCCCGTTTGAACATTTTTCATGCCCACAATGGCTATAATGTCGCCCGCTTGCGCGGTACTAAGCTCGATACGGTCGTCGGCGTGCATTTCAACCATTCGGCCCACACGCTCAGACTTACCAGTAAATGAGTTCATGATCGAATCGCCCTTATTCAGGGTGCCCGCATAAATACGTATAAAGGTTAGAGCGCCAAAACGATCGTCCATAATTTTGAACGCTAGCGCTTTGAAGGTTTCGTCGGCTGAGACAATTGCAAAACGACCTGTTTCATTACCTTCTTCATCAACAAGAGGCTGCGGAGGTACTTCAGTCGGGCTCGGCAAGTAACTAACCACCGCATCCAATACATTTTGTACGCCTTTATTCTTAAACGCAGAACCACAGTAAGTTGGGAAGAACGTCAGCTCGTTAGTACCTTTGCGAATGCACATGTTGAGTTGTTCGATAGTCGGCTCTACGCCTTCAAGGTAGGCTTCCAAAATATCATCGTCAACTTCAACCGCTTTCTCGATCAACTTTTCACGATATTCTTCAACTTTGTCAACCATATCAGCTGGCACTTCACCCACTGCAAAGTTGAGGGGGTCACCAGACTCATCCCAGATATATGATTTACGTGTCAGTAGATCGACAACGCCTATAAAATCGTCCTCGATGCCAATCGGCAAAACCATGATAATCGCATTCGCCGCTAATACTTTCTCAACTTGGTCAACCACGCGATAGAAATCAGCTCCCATGCGGTCAAGCTTGTTGACGAAGATTACACGGGCAACTTTTGATTCGTTGGCGTAGCGCCAGTTGGTTTCAGACTGAGGCTCAACACCACCTGAACCACAGAACACGCCAATGCCGCCGTCAAGTACTTTGAGCGAACGGTAAACTTCGATAGTGAAGTCCACGTGGCCTGGTGTGTCGATGATGTTCATGCGGTGGCCATCCCACTCGCAGCTAGTCGCAGCTGATTGAATAGTAATGCCGCGCTCTTGCTCTTGCTCCATGAAGTCTGTGGTGGCTTCACCGTCGTGCACTTCACCGATTTTATGAATCTTGCCCGTTAGGCTCAAGATGCGTTCGGTGGTGGTGGTTTTCCCTGCGTCTACGTGCGCAAAGATACCAATGTTTCTGTATTTCGATAGGTCAGCCATGTCGATCTCTTAATGGTGAAGTGTTTACTCGTTGCTTGTTATGAAAGTGTCTTTCAGAACAGTATTTGTGGGAACAAAAACTAAATGTTCAATGCCTTTAAATAAAAACTCAAAACCGCATAAAAAGGCCAGTTAAAGCGCTCACTTAAAAGAAAGGTGCTGAATGACAACCATCCGGCACCGAATGGGTCGCGATTCTACATCAAGTTGTGGTTTAGGTCTAAGCCTAAAAATAAAATATTTGTGTATTTACCGAGCAAATTACTCCATGTTATGTGAAACATTGGTAAGGATTACAGGAAAAGCTTGCACTACCCCAATCAGTTTGGTAAAAAAGACATATAACTCAATGGGTTGAGGTATGGGTAGCTGGTTTTATTTAACACTTGCTGAAGATCAAAAAGATCATCATTTAGTAATAGTAAATCCTTTGTATTACTCGTAGTTTTAAGTGATTCGACAGTTAGTTTTGGCTTTTTGTACGCCGCCCTTATTTGGCCGAACAAAAAAATCAAACATGGCATAGCTTAAGACCAATATTCAAGCATATAAAGTGCAGGAACTGCTTATGAACATTGACCGCCCGATGGTTAGTCTTTTCTTTGAAATTAAACGTAATTTACCGTATGCCACACGCGCCGATATGAAAATCGCAGCACCTGATGTGGGCGATCGACTTTTGGATATATATCAGTCATCGGATGATGAGTCTTTGAAAGCCCTGATAGAAAGCTTTCTTCAACGCGCTGGTGGCGACTGGACCAAGCGAATGGTGTCCAACAAAAAACCCAAGCTGTCATTTTATCGACGTGCAGTTGGCCAATAGCAAGTACCAGCCAACACCTATCAGCAAACACCAAATTATAGTCCTGCTTTGATAGGTTTGCACACAGTTGTGGCTGCTAGCCGACACTAAAATCGATCAGAGGCCATGCCTAAGTTGCCACTTCACGCGCTAGCCACGCTAGCTGCATTATCGTGCAGGCTCAATTCACTCCATTCCATGTTGCCAATGAAATATGGTACTTGGGTGCGCAGCCTGATAAAAAAATCATCAATGCACCTATTATTGCTTTGCATGGCTACCCTGCTTGCGTCCTGCACAAGTTACCCCGACCTCAAATCAACTATTGACTACATTGACCAAGACCGTTTTGCCGGTGAATGGTATGTGATCAGCAATATTCCTTAATTTGCCGAACGCAACAAATTAGCAAGTAAGACAATCTACTCGCGGCGCACAGGCAATGTCTTCAACGACATATTTGAATCTAAGACTGGCTCTTTTGATAACGAAACCAAGCGCCTAGTAGGTAAAGTAATGCCGCTAAACGAGAACAACACTCGATGGCGATCGACCTTCTACAAAGTAATTCGGTTTAGCTTCGATGTGGTTGATGTAGATGAAAATTATCAAACTCTATTATTAGGCCACCCTTCACGAAAATACGGTTGGGTTATGTCGCGTAAAAAAGCCATGACCAGCGCCGACTATCAGCGAGCCTTAGAGGTCTTTAAGAACAATTATTATGACGTGTCACGGTTCTCAAAAGTACCACAATTACCTGAGCAGATCGGAAAAGATGGATTTCAGAAAGTCACCGATTGACCTTAAGATAAGCAGATCAATGGCGGGCTACAACAACAATAAAATCCTGCGCTAACTCAAATATCAAAATAAAATATTCGATTTTTCTGCACAACCACAATTTAAAACGCTTAAAAAACCGCTACTTATGTTTTTATTGAGTTTGAAGTCTCTAGAAAATTCTCTATAATTCTAAGCGATTGAAAGTGCGATTGATATTTATGCACCACAGATTTAATTAGCATTACGCGTTTGTGTTTCATTAGGTTTTCGGTTTTATATCTCGCTTCATTTCATGTTTGTATGGCAAGTGGTTTCACTTGGAGAACTGCAGATTTGATTCTCTGGGTCATGGCCCAACGCTGTGAATTATTACCTTGCGATGTGTGGGGTAAAACCGATATTTAGGAAATACTAATATGTCTACAACTACTGGAACCGTTAAGTGGTTCAACGAAACCAAAGGCTTCGGCTTTATCGAACAAGAAGGCGGCCCTGATGTTTTCGCTCATTATAGCGCCATCAGTGGCGATGGCTTTAAAACTTTGGCTGAAGGCGCTAAAGTTGAATTCGAACTAAAGCAAGGCGACAAAGGCCCACAAGCAGAGAATATTGTAGCTCTATAAGCAGTGTTATGACGCTTGGAAAAAGCCCCATTAGCTAATACTAAAGGGGCTTTTTTTATCACTGCAAGAATCGCTATTCATAACGGCAGATATTGTGCATTGAAATTGTCACAATCATATCTAGGCTCTGAAAACCAAGTGATGTAGCCAACACAGCAAGCACTAAAAGCGATCTAACGCCCGAAAACTGATAGCTTCACTTAAATGCCGTTGCTTTACAGCTTCGCACTCCTCCAAATCGGCAATGGTTCGAGCAAGCTTTAAAATTCGATGATATGCGCGCGCCGACATATTAAATTTTTCGCAAGCCCGCACTAGAAAATCTAACTCAAGCTGTTCCAGTGCACAAATCTTGCTGACTATGTCTGCGCTTAGCTGGCTGTTTAGCTTACCTTGGCGCGACAACTGCACCTGCCGCAACTGAGCGCTACGTGCTTGGATCACACTGGACTTCTCTCCGCTGATGTCAGAAGACTGCAAGGTTTTTATGTCTACACGAGGTAGATGCAGGTGCATATCAATTCGATCGAGCATCGGCCCAGATAATTTTGCAGTATAGGCTTCTATTTTAGTTTGACTGCAGTGGCAACGCTCAGTGCCATCACCTAAGTACCCGCAGGGGCAAGGGTTACACGCAGTCACAAGCTGGAAATTGGCTGGAAATTGCACAGATTGATTAGCTCTGGCAATGTTTATCTTGCCGGTTTCAAGTGGTTCTCTCAATTGCTCTAGGGCCGAGCGAGAAAACTCTGTGAGCTCATCCAGAAATAGAATTCCTTGATGAGCCAAAGATATTTCGCCTGGCCGAGGGTAAGAACCTCCCCCCACCAAGGCAACCGCCGATGCTGAATGATGCGGAGCTCGAAATGGCCTACGTCGCCAGTTTTTAGCATTGAACTCGCCATCAGCAACTGAATAAATTGCTGCGCTCTCTAAGGCTTCTTGTTGAGTTAAGTCTGGTAGCAGCCCTGGAAGCCGGGCTGCCAACATACTTTTACCTGTGCCGGGAGGACCGATAAAGAGAATGCTGTGGCCGCCCGATGCGGCGATTTGTAATGCCCGCTTAGCGCGATGTTGACCCTTTACATCGCGCAAATCTGGATAGGGTTCTTGTTTGTCTACAGCCTCTCCAATGTGAGGGCACAAGGCTAACTCGCCATGCCCCGTCAGATGCCGACAAACATCAAGTAAGTGTGCCGCGGCAAAACAGCTTGTCTGTTCTGCTATTGCAGCCTCGCCGGCATTGTCGCTCGGAATTATCAATGATCGGCTCGCGTCGCCACACGCCAAGGCAGTAGGCAAAACACCCTTAATACGGCGTAATTGACCGTCCAAAGCCAATTCACCTGCTGCTTCGATATCGTGCAGCCTTGCTCCAACAAGCTGGCCTGAGGCCACTAGAATGCCTAGGGCAATTGGCAGATCAAAACGACCCCCAGTCTTAGGAACATCGGCGGGCGCAAGATTGACGGTGATTCGTTTTGCGGGAAAATCAAAACCGGAATTGATAATTGCCCCGCGCACCCGGTCTTTGCTTTCCTTCACCGCGGCTTCTGGCAAACCGACTGTTGAAAAATTAGGCAAACCATTGGCTAGGTGTACTTCAACAATCACCGGCACGGCGGTTACCCCAATCACCGTGCGCGACTGAATCATTGCTAAAGACTTTGGTTGTGCAGGAATATCAAAGCGAGAGCCTTCGCTCGCTTGGTTTATTGGTATCGCTGATTTATCTGACATAAGAGACTCCTTCTCTTGTTGCTGCTAACGCCCAAGACTTGGCAAAAGCTTGAGATCCTTCTCGATTGAAAAACTATAACACTATTTTAGCGGCTTCCTCAGCTTGAATTTCATTGGCCACGTCGCGCATCGCATTGCGAAAACGTTTTACAGGAGCGAGCCAAATTTGGTTTGGAGACTTGCGAATCAATTCAAATATCACTTTAGTAAATCGTTACTTCATCTTAACGACGTTTATTTAGAAGCAATGCTTTGTTATAAAAATTAGGTTCATCTATACGTTATAATTTTATGCACCGAAAAACACTCTACTGAAGCCATAGGAATTAATGTTGAAAATCGTTAGAAAAAGTATACTCAGCCTGATTGTGTTGATGACCAACAATGCGTGGGCAGCAGACACTAGCTTTGATTTTTCGGTGAAATCCATTGCCGACAATATCTATAGCATCGTTTCACCATCATTTGGCTTGCCTACTCCTGACAACAAAGGCTGGAATTCAAATAGTCACTTTGTTGTTACTGACAAAGGTGTTCTGCTTTTTGATACTGGATCCTCTGAAGTAATCGGTAACGAAATTAAAGACGCCATTAAATCAGTTACTGACAAACCAGTTCGTTGGATAATTAATTCGCACAGCCATGCGGATCACTAGTTAGGCAATGCTAAGTTTACCGATACCAGCGCTGAAATTATTGCAAGTAATCAATCGATGACAACTATGAAAGAGGATGGTCCGGGAGCTGTGTCTTTTTTATTCCCGTGTGACTAAAGGTGCAATCGGCCCTACTAAACTTGTGTGTCCAACTTTGTTGTTGGCTCAAGAACAAAACCGTAATTTCGGGGGAGTAGATATTGAATTCATTTTGTCGAATGATGGACATTCTCCTGGGGATGTTTTGATGTGGCTACCAAAACAGAAAATAATTTTTGGCGCAGATGTATTGAGTTCTGATTAGATGCCGATTATTACGGGCCATGGAAATGTTCCGAATTTAATTAATACCCTTTATGCCATGGCAAAGTTAAACCCAACTATTGTCTTAACGGGACACGGTAGTGCAACCACGGTAAAGTCAGGAATACGCGATGCCGATTTATTATCAAGCGTTTGGAAGAAAGTAACAGAGGGCCATGAAAAGGATAAAAAGCCTAATAAAATCTTGTTAGACGTTAGCGCTAATCTGGGTCAAAAATATAGGCCCTTGTATAAAGATTTCTATTCTGAAATTGAGCGACATGTTAACTTGATGTATGAATCACAGCAGTAGGAAGACCATTTACGAGGTTTACCTCAACAGTCAGCGGCACTTAATTCACCCACGCACTGAATCATTAATAAAGCTTTGGTTCTACTAAAGCTTTGCGTATTCAGGAATATCAAGGCGAGATCCTTCTCGATAGAAAAAGCTATAACGCTACTTTAGCGGCTTCCTCAGCTTGGATTTCATTGGCCACGTCGCGTATCACATTGCGAAACCATTTATGCGCAATGTTGTGATGCAACAAAGGGCTCCAAACCATATGCAATTCAATATTTGGAATTGCAAATGGCGCTGGAATGATCGCCAGATTCTTAAAGTGCTCAACCAAATGCGTTGATCTTGTTGCCACTGTAGCTATTAAATCCTGTTGCTGAGTAAGCTGAATCGCAGAGATATAATGGCGCGTATAAACCGCAATTTTGCGACGTTTACCAAGGTCATCAAGAGCAATATCCACCCAGCCCAATTTTTGAATATCATCTGGGTTAACCCCAGTAGCCACTCCCATACCGGTTTTGTTTACCCAAACGTGATTAGCCTTCAAGTATTTATCAAAATCAAAATCTTTGCGCAAGGGGTTGTCCTCCCGCATAACGCAGGAGAAATTATCCTTCCATAGCACTGAAAGATGAAGAGACTGCGGCAATTGATCAAATCGATTCATCACAAGATCGACATTACCCAATTCGATGTCCTGAAAGGTCACATCACTGGGAGTAAGAATATCTAAGGCCGTATCTGGGGCCTCCTCAGCCATTCGAGTTCTGACTCGAGGCAACAAAGTAGTTTCAGCGTAATCACTGGCCATAACGCGAAATAGGCGTTTGCTATTGGTGGGGTCAAAGTCGATGGTAGGTTGCACAAAAAGCTCTATTTGAGATAAAACATTTTGCACCAGTGGCTGTAATTCTTTGGCTTTGTCAGTCGGCATCATCCCATTGCTAGTACGCACTAATAGTGGGTCATTGAACACTGTGCGCAGTCGCCGCAATCCATTACTCATAGCAGGCTGGCTCAAGCCCAAATGTTCAGCTGCCTTGGTCACATTGCCTTCTCTCAAAAGAACACTGAAATAGACAAGCAAGTTTAAATCGATATTTGATAGATTCACGACATATTCATAAGATGAATGGGGTTTCTAGAATCATAACTGAAATTTATGTGGTATCCAAGCGCTCTAGAATACGAGCTCTAAATCAGTAGGAACTCATTGACTAATGGTTTGCCTAGGAGGCTATTCAAGACGTAAAAAAGGCGGCTAGAAAACCTAGCCGCCCAAAGGTACTTCTGTGAGGACCGCTGGTGCGCATCCATGCGCTCGCGGCTACTTGCCCATCCGTGGGAATAAAGTCTAACTAGTGAACTCTGGGTAAGCTTCCATGCCACACTCTGACATATCAACACCTTCGAATTCTTCATCTTCAGTTACACGTATGCCCATGACCAATTTAAGAACATACCAAACAATAAAGCTGGTTGTGAACACCCATACAAAGATAGTGGCTGCGCCAATAAGCTGACCGCTGAAACTTGAGTTCTCACCATTAGTCAGTGGCACTAGCAGCAAACCTAGTAGACCAACTACGCCATGTACTGAAATAGCGCCAACGGGATCATCAATCTTCATTTTGTCTAGAGTAAGAATTGCGAATACAACCAGCACACCGCCAGCTCCGCCAAACAATGTTGCTTGCAAGGCGGTAGGAGTTGAAGGTTCTGCAGTAATAGCCACAAGACCCGCTAATGCACCGTTAAGTGCCATAGTAAGATCAGCTTTACCAAAAAGTAGTCGAGCAGTAACTAGGGCAGCAATCAAACCACCCGCCGCCGCCGCATTAGTGTTCATAAACACAACGGCAACTGCGTTAGCTGATTCAACCGAAGCAGTAGCCAATACCGAACCACCATTGAAACCAAACCAACCCAACCAAAGAATAAAGGTACCTAGAGCTGCCATAGGCAGGTTCGCTCCTGGAATCGCTTTTGGTGTGCCATCGCTGGCATATTTGCCATGACGAGCACCAAGCAGTATCACACCTGCTAACGCAGCTGAAGCACCTGCCATATGCACAATGCCAGAACCAGCAAAGTCAGAGAAGCCAAGGTCGCCAAGCGTGTACAAACCAAACACAGCCTCACCACCCCAAGTCCACGCGCCTGACATAGGATAGATAAAGCCAGTCATCACTACAGCAAAGGCTAGAAACGCCCAAAGCTTCATGCGCTCAGCGACTGCGCCTGACACAATCGACATCGCAGTGGCGACAAACACCACCTGAAAGAAAAAGTCGGCCGAGGGTGCGTAAGTTGCAGCTTCTTCGGCACCTGCAACGCCGTCTGCGGTAATGCCACTTAAGAACATTGTAAAATCGCCACCGCCGTACATTATTGAGTAACCACAAACCATATACATAGTGCTGGCCACAGCGTACAGCGCTACGTTTTTAGTAAGGATTTCAGTTGTGTTTTTAGAACGGACTAAACCAGCTTCGAGCATTGCAAAGCCAGCAGCCATCCACATAACCAATGCACCACATATAAGAAAATAGAATGTGTCTAGTGCGTATTGGAGTTCAAAAATTGAGTTTTCCATGATGTTGTCTCTCTAATAAATAGATTTTGGTAATTGATTTTTGTTAACGAATTGAATTATTCAGTTAGGCTAAATAGCTTCTTCACCGGTTTCACCGGTTCGAATGCGAATCACTTGGCTTAGTTCAACCACAAAGATTTTGCCGTCGCCAACTTTGCCGTTATTGGCTGATTCAGTAATAACCTCAATGGTCTGGTCGAGGATGTCGTCTGAAACGGCCACCTCAATTTTGATTTTTGGCATAAAATCAACGTTGTACTCAGCGCCACGATATAACTCGGTGTGCCCCTTTTGGCGACCAAACCCTTTCACTTCTGTCACCGTCATGCCTTGAATGCCAATGCCCGCCAGCGCATCTCGAACATCGTCGATTTTGAATGGTTTGATAATTGCTGTAATAAGCTTCATCTCAATGTACCTATAATGTTTTTTGGTTGTTTTGCCCTTCACATATAAAGCGGGCTCAATATTTTTGTTTATCACCGGCCGAACGAACTTTTGCCAGCTATAAGGTTCCCAACACCAAATGAAAGTGCGGATGCAATTACAAAAGCAAGGAGCGTGCCAACTTTTGGAAAACCTCGCCTCAATGGTTTCTCAAGCCATTCCTATATAGAGTTAAAGGCTGCTGTTAGAAAACCTGAACGCTAACGCCCTACTTTGTAGCAAGCCCTCAATTAAAAGCCCTTTTTTGGTGCAGTGCGGATGCGACTCCATATACCTCGGCCTCCGAAGCGCTTCTATTGGCCTGATAACAGGGAATTGAAAAGTTGGCACGCCTCTTGCTTCTGTCTCTATGTCGGGCTTATTTGTCAGACGCAACTACAAACAAATTTTTCCTTAAGAGAGGACTACATGAAAAACTCAATCAAAGCACTTTCAGCTTCATTGCTTCTAGCTACCGGCTTCGCGGCAACATCAGCTCAAGCAGAAGTTTCCGCTAACGTGGCTATTCAATCTGATTACGTATGGCGTGGTATTTCGCAAAATGCTGAAGACCCGTCAATTCAAGGCGGCTTTGACTATGCGCATGAATCTGGCTTCTATGCAGGTGTTTGGGGCGCAAGTGTCGATTTTGGCGGCGCTGAAAGTACTGAAGGCGATATATATTTTGGCTTCTCAGGCGAGACCGAAGGTGGCTTTGGCTATGACGTAGGTTATATTGAATACACTTATCATGGTCAAGACGGCGCAAGCGATTCTAACTTCACTGAGTATTATGTTGGTGGTAGTTATGCAGGCTTTGGACTGACTTACTACATCGGCGACGAGTTTGATGACAACATCGAGCTTTCTTACGGCTACGACTTCGAGGGATTCTCTCTTGGCGCAACCTACAGCGACTACGATAGCTACAGCTACTACCAAGCTGGTATTTCAGGCGAAGTAGGCGGCATTGGCCTTGACCTGTCATACTGGGATACCGATGTGGATGATGTTGAAGAAGCTGACGGACGCGTAGTACTTACTGTTTCTAAGTCATTCTAAATGTTTCAATACTAAGCTTTGCCGCAAGGCAAGCTTAGTTTCGATAACAAAAAAGGGCCGCTCTATGAGCGGCCCTTTTTTGTCTTTTCGAAATCAGTAAACTAAATATCTAAACGCTTTTCTAAATCAGCAATAATCTTTTCCATTTTATCGACCTTGACGCGGGTTTTCTTCAACACCTCTTTTTGCACATCAAGCTCCTCGCGTGTGACCACGTCTAGATCGCTGATCACATCTTGAATAGCGGCGCGAACATTTTCTTTTACATCATTGCTTAAGGATTCAGGCACCGCTGCTTTAGCAGTCTGCATGATCTTGTCAATAATATCGGCGGCGGAGCTTTGGAATTCGTTCATGGGCGTAATATAGCTAAATAGCCGTAGTTGTGGAAGTAAGAGTTTGTGGAAGTAAGGATTGCTAAAAAGAAGTATACGAATCACACATAAAAAAGGCCCGCCTAAGCGAGCCTTTTTCAAACCGTATAACGCTGTTACTAGCCGTTATCGACTTCTTTCATAGAAAGACGTACACGGCCTTGTTTGTCTACTTCAAGAACCTTAACAGTTACTTCGTCGCCTTCTGACAAATGATCCGATACATTCTCAACACGATCTTGTGAGATCTGTGAAATGTGTACTAAGCCATCTTTACCAGGCAAAACATTAACAAATGCGCCGAATTCCATGATCTTAACCACTTTACCAGTGTAGACAGAGCCTACTTCGATATCAGCGGTAATCTCTTCAATACGACGACGAGCTTCAGCACCAGCAGCACCATCAACTGACGCTACATTGATTGTGCCGTCGTCTTCGATGTCGATTGTTGCGCCAGTTTCTTCGCAAAGAGAACGGATAACCGCGCCGCCTTTACCAATAACGTCACGAATCTTATCAGGGTTTATTTTGAAAGTGATGATGCGTGGAGCATGCTCAGACATTTCTTCGCGATGCGTATCGAGAACTTTCGCCATCTCGCCCAAAATGTGAATACGTGCATCTTTCGCTTGCGCTAGTGCTTGGCTCATAATCTCTTCGGTAATACCGTCGATTTTGATGTCCATTTGTAGAGCGGTAATACCGTCTGGCGTTCCAGCTACTTTGAAGTCCATGTCGCCTAGATGATCTTCATCACCCAAGATATCAGTTAGAACTGCGAAGTCATCGCCTTCTTTGATCAAACCCATGGCAATACCAGCAACGGGTGCTTTAATTGGCACACCGGCATCCATCATCGCAAGCGATGAACCACACACGCTGGCCATAGAGCTAGAACCGTTTGATTCAGTGATTTCAGAAACCAATCGAATCACATACGGGAACTCTTCAGCAGATGGTAGTACAGCTTGAACACCACGACGAGCTAATCGGCCGTGACCGATTTCGCGGCGTTTCGGTGAACCAACACGACCTGTTTCGCCAACTGAATACGGAGGGAAGTTGTAATGCAACATGAAGCGATCACTGATGTCGCCTTCTAGTGCGTCAATACGCTGTGCATCGCGCTCAGTACCTAGGGTGGCTGACACAATCGCTTGGGTTTCGCCACGAGTAAACAAGGCTGAACCGTGTGTACGTGGCCATACGCCAGTGCGCACATCAATACCGCGAACAGTTGTTGTGTCACGACCGTCGATACGGGGTGAGCCAGCGATGACGCGGCCACGAACGATCGATTTTTCAAGACCTTTAAACGCCGCGCTTACTGCTTCAATGTCAGCACTAGATGAATCGTCGTTCAACAAGGCTGCTTTTACATCGGCGTTTGCTGCTGAGATTTTTGCAACTCGCTCAACTTTAGAAGCCGTTGAGAATGCATCTTCTAATGCCGCTTTAGCCAATTCAGCAACTTTCGCGACCATTGAGTCGTCGGTAACAGGTGGAGTCCATTCTTTCATTGGCTTGGCCACTTCAGCCGCCAATTCTAAGATCACGTCGATCGCTTTTTGTGATTCTTTGTGACCGAACATTACTGCGCCAAGCATTACGTCTTCAGGCAAGATGTTGGCTTCAGACTCAACCATTAACACCGCTTCTTGAGTACCGGCAACAACCAGATCAAGTTCAGATTTCTCTTCTAATTGATCTCTGGTTGGGTTCAATACATATTCGCCATCGATATAACCAACGCGCGCTGCGCCAACTGGGCCATTGAATGGAATGCCTGATGTAGCAAGCGCTGCAGAAGCTCCGATCAATGAAACAATTTCAGTGTCGATATTAGGGTCAACAGAAACGATAGTGATAACAACTTGCACGTCATAGTTGAAACCCTTAGGGAACAACGGGCGCAATGGGCGGTCAATCAAGCGACAAGTCAAAATTGCTCTTTCTGATGGGCGACCTTCACGACGGAAGAAGCCACCAGGAATTTTTCCTGCTGCGTAAGTGCGCTCTTCGACGTCTATCGTGAGAGGCATGAAACTTTTTGGTTCACCGGAAATCTTGTTTACAACGGTTACCATAACGGTAGTATCGCCACAAGAGGCGATGATGGCTGAGTCAGCCTGACGAGCTATTTCACCCGTTTCTAATTTAAATTCGTTTGCTCCGAATTGAAAGGTTTTTGTTACCTTTGACATACGTTTTTACCTATAAAATATTATTTTCATTAGCCCTATTGCCAATGATTTCTTTTCCTACAAAATCGGGTTTGACTAAATCTTGATTTGCTTACTTTCGAAACAAATATCCTGTTTACCCAAATCCCTAATAAACAAAGGCCCAATCAATCGATTAGGCCTTTGAAAATTTCGTTCTACTTACGCAAGCCTAGGCTTTTGATAAGTGCGCGATATCTTTCGACATCATTGCGCTTTAAATAGTCGAGCAATTTACGACGACTATTTACCAAACGCAACAAACCTTGGCGCGAATGGTGATCATGGATGTGTTCTTTAAAGTGGGGTGACAAGTCAGCGATACGTGCTGTTGATAGTGCTACTTGTACTTCAGGTGAACCAGTGTCACCTTTTTGAATCGCATATTTTTCTACGATTGCGGCTTTATCTGCGGCGGTAAGTGCCATATTACTAATCCTCTTCAAACACCGAATATCGGTGTGAAAATTAAAATTAACCAACATTCCCTGAAGGGTGGAAACGTTAGCGAGTATTCAACAAGACCTGCGGGCTTGCTGAGGCGCGTATTCTAACTAATTTGAGCTGAAAAGCACGCCTAAAAGACTCAAAAGCACTCAAAAAGACTGTATTTAAACGGTTTTTTACGCTGCGTAGCAGGATTACGCTCAAATTGTTACAAAACCTAGAATTTGCTCAGTTTTCTACGAACTTTTTGTGCGTTTTCAGCTGCCCTGAAGGGCTTACTTCACCAATGCCAAACAACTCTCCAGTAGGCATATACAAACGTGAAAGCCCACTGGGGCTCAACTGGTCTGCGGCGGTTACTCTGCCATGCGATAGACTCAGCGCTTGCGCGTGCGAAATCTCAAGCCTTGGCATGTCTTCGATCAAACTATCAATCGGCAATAAAATCTCGCCCAATTGCTTAGACTCCAACTGCTCCAATGTATACGCAGAGTGCACCGAAATAGATTTGATATCAGTGCGTCGGAGCTCGACCACGTGAGCGCCACAACCTAACACTTGCCCCAGGTCATGCGCTAAAGATCGTATATAGAAGCCACTTGTACAGTGCACATTGAGCTGAACATGTGATTCGTCTGCGCGCACAGCATCGAGACTGAGCACCGTCATATCGCGCGCCGGCCGCTCTATTACCTGCCCTTTTCTAGCGAGTTTATACAGCGGTTGCCCATCTTTTTTAAGAGCACTGTACATCGGCGGAATTTGTTTGATATCGCCGCGAAATTGCGTCAATGCAGATTGCAATTGGTGTTCAGAAACATTCACTGGCTTCGACTCAACAATCTCACCATCACTGTCTAAAGTATCTGTGACTTCTCCCAACTTGATGGTGGTTGTGTACTTCTTATGAGAGTGCAGCAGATATTCCGATACCTTGGTGGCTTGGCCAAAACAAATTGGCAATAGGCCGGTGGCGAGTGGGTCTAGGCTGCCAGTATGGCCGGCCTTGCGCGCATGAAAGCGATGTTTAAGTTTTTGTAGCGCTTGATTGGAGCTCATGCCAATGGGCTTGTCTAGCAAGACCACGCCATGGATATTCTTCTTTATTCTTACAAACTGCTTGGTCATCTTTGCTGTCTAGTAAACCATGCAAGCTTTAGTCTGTTGAATTCAATGCCTTATCAATCAAGGCCGACATTCTAGCCCCTTCTGAAATCGAATTGTCATACGCAAATATCAGATTTGGGCAATGGCGCATGTCGATAACCTTGGCAAGTTCACGCCGCAGAAACCCGTTAGCACGTTGCAAAGCCTCCATGGCGCCATCAATGTCTTCTTTTTGTTCAATCATGCTGGTGACAAACACTTTCGCTTGACGCAAATCTTTGGTCACCTCTACATCAGTAATAGTGAGACTTGAGACTCGCGGATCTTTGACTTCGTTGCGCAAAATCACCGCCATGTGGCGAATAACCATTTGCGCAACCCTATCGCTTCGTAAGAACTCTTTTGGCATTACGCTAGGTAACGCTTAAAGCGTTACCTTAACCTCGACTTTATTGAAAATCTCTAATTGGTCGCCTTCTTTCATATCACTGTAGTTGACCACGCCGATGCCGCATTCAATGCCCATTTTGACTTCACTAACATCGTCTTTGAAACGACGTAATGAATCAATAGTGCCTTCGAAGATCACCACACTTTCGCGTAATACGCGAACGAATGCGTTACGTTGCACCATACCTTCAGTCACATAACAACCCGCAATGACGCCAATTTTCGGCGCTCGGAACACTTCGCGAACTTCAACATAACCCAATATATCTTCACGAATCTCTGGATCTAGCAGACCTTCCATTGCGGCTTTAACATCATCGATTACTTCATAAATGATGCTGTAGTAGCGAATCTGTACATCTTCTTGTTCGGCTAGTTTTCGCGCCTGAGAATCAGCGCGCACATTAAATCCAATCACCACAGCAGAAGATGCCATTGCTAGGTTAATGTCTGATTCATTAATAGCACCTACCATGCCCTGAACAACACTCACTTTCACTAGGTCGGTAGAAAGTTTAGTCAGGGACTCAGTCAATGCTTCAACCGAACCTTGTACGTCACCACGAATCAAAACATTAACGTTTTTGACTTCGCCTTCGCTCATCTGCGAGAACATATTTTCAAGCTTGGCCGCTTGCTGACGCGCCAAACGAGCTTCACGAATTTTGTGTGAACGGAATTCAGCGGCTTCACGAGCTTTACGCTCATCTGCAACTACTACCATTTCATCACCCGCAGAAGGAACACCACTCAAGCCTTGTATTTCTACAGGCTGAGACGGCCCAGCGGTCTTAATTGTAGCACCAGTATCGTCAACCATTGCTCGAATACGGCCCGTTTCTTGGCCCACCAACACAATATCGCCGTAGCTCAACAAACCCTGTTGTACCAATACAGTACAAACTGGGCCTCGGCCTTTGTCTAAACGTGCTTCGACCACAGTGCCAGTAGCCTTACCGCCTGGGCGCGCCTTAAGCTCTAATAATTCTGATTGTATTGCAATTGAGTCTAGCAAGTCATCAACACCCAAACCACTGTGTGCAGACACAGGCACCATCATTACTTCGCCACCCCAATCTTCGGGAATAACTTCTTGAGTGGCTAATTCTTGCTTAACTCGATCTGGATCAGCAGACTCTTTATCCATTTTGTTGATTGCAACAATAATCGGCACACCAGCGTTTTTAGCATGCTTGATCGCTTCAACCGTTTGTGGCTTAACACCATCATCTGCAGCAACCACCAAAATAATTAAGTCAGTCGCTTGAGCTCCGCGAGCTCGCATAGCGCTGAATGCCTCATGGCCGGGAGTATCGAGGAACGTAATTTCACCCTTACTAGTCTGAACTTGGTAAGCACCAATATGCTGCGTGATACCGCCAGCTTCACCATCAGTGACTTTGGCTTTACGGATATAGTCCAATAAAGAAGTTTTACCATGGTCAACGTGCCCCATAACAGTAACGACTGGGCAACGCGGCTCAAAGGATGATTCATCAACATCAGCGTCTTGCGTCTGTGCGATGAATGCCTCAGACTTGCCTTGCTTGGCTTCTACCGCGTTATGACCCATTTCCTCAACCACTAACATCGCTGTGTCTTGGTCCAATGCTTGGTTAATTGTCACCATGGTGCCCATGGTGAACAATACTTTGACTACTTCGGCAGATTTAACCGACATCTGAAGAGCCAAATCAGCCACGCTAATTGTTTCACCAATTGCGACATCTCGCACAACCGGTGCTACCGGGCGCTCGAACCCATGTTGGTCACCAACGCTGGATTTAATATTTGATGGCCGACGTTTCTGTTTACGTTTACCGCCGCGCCCTTTCGTAACATGTAATTCTTCGCGACCGGCAAATGGCTTACGTTTGCCACCGACTTTGGGTGCTGGTTTTGCCTTATTTTCTGTTGCCGCGGCTTTTGCCGCCATTTCTTTAGGGTCAGCCTGCTTGATAATAGGAGACACACGCTTACGGTCAGAAGCCTTGCGAATAATCGAGGGCATTGCAACTTCGCGGCGTGGTTTAACTGGTTCAGCTGAAACAACCGGTGCAGCGACCGAAACAACGACTGGCTCTTCGGCTTTGAGCTCTACCATTTCCGCCTCAACTACTGGCTCCACTGGCGCTTCCACTACTGGAGCTTCCACTACTGGAGCTTCAACGACAAGAGCTTCAACTACATGCTCAATTATTTCTGCTTCTGCTTCCACTACTTCTTCAACAGCTTGCACTTCGGCTTCGACAACTGCTTGCACTTCGACATTAGCCTGAGCTTGTTCTTGTGTGGCAAGCTCTGCAGAAACGCGTTCTTGCTCAGCGACACCTGCGGCTTCTTGGTTCAGACGCTGGGTCTCCGCCTCTAGGCGTTCAGCCTCTTCTTGCTCCAGAACTTCGCGTTTTACAAACGTTCTGCGCTTCTTTGTTTGTACTTGTACGGTTCTAGCGATACCTGTTTTAGACGTTTGCTTAATCTCACTATTAGTCTTCTTCTTCAATGTGATCTTGTCGCGAGAACCTGATTCTGTCGGCGCAGCAGCATCTGCAACACCGCCGCGAAGGAATTCTAGCAATTTTCGCTTTTCTTCGTCGCGCAGTGAATCCTCGACCGTTTTGTCAGCCACACCAGCATCATTGAGCTGTTTTACCAGTCTCTCTGGCTCGATGCCGATTTGTTGGGCGAATGCTTTTATTGTAATTGTAGACATTGTGTATTCTCTTTGTTCGGGATGGTGTAAGTGGGTTTATTTCACTGTTTAGGTGTGCTTATAAACTAAACTTCCACACCCACTTCTTCATCCGTCGCATCTGGGTCAATACCCATTTCTTCAAACCAAGGACGACGCGCAATCATAATCAAAGCCTGCGCATGTTCTTCCGTAATGTTAAGACCTTCGATTTCCAATAATTCATCGGTGGCCGCTTCAGCCAAGTCTTCCATTGTCTTGATACCATTGATGGCCAAAAATTTTGCAGTGTTCTCGTCCATTGATTCCATATTGAGCAAATCGTCAGCCGGGTCTGCGCCTTTCAGCATTTCTTCTTTTTGAATTGCCAAAGTGACCAATGCATCTTCTGCACGCTTGCGCAGTTCATCAACAAGGTTTTCGTCAAACTCTTCAACTTGAATCATTTCCTCGCGCGGTACATAGGCAACTTCTTCAAGGCTAGAAAAGCCTTCTTGAATCAAAATGGTTGCAACATCAGCATCAATATCCAACTTTGCCATGAACATCTCACGCACATCAGATGATTCTTCTTCCAGTTTTTCGTTGGCTTGCTCGTCAGTCATGATGTTGATCTCCCAACCAGTCAATTCACTGGCTAAGCGCACATTTTGACCTCCTCGACCAATTGACAAAGAAAGCTGTGACTCATCCACAATCACATCCATTGCTCCTTTATCCTCGTCCACCATGATCGACTCAACTTCGGCCGGAGACAAAGCATTGATCACAAATTGAGCGGGATCTTCTGACCACTTAATAATGTCAACTCGCTCGCCGTTGATTTCATTTGACACACTTTGAACTCGTGAACCACGAATACCAACGCAAGCGCCAACAGGGTCAACTTTGCTGTCATTGGATTTCACAGCAATCTTGGCACGCAAACCTGGATCACGTGCAGCCGCAATGATTTCAATAATATTTTCGCTGGCTTCTGGCACCTCTGTTCTGAATAAGGCAAGAACCAACTCCGGAGTAACTCGATCAACTACTAGCTGTGGCCCGCGATTGTTTTGTTTAACTTCGGCGAGAATTGCGCGAACGCGATCGCCAGGGCGTAATCCTTCACGTTGAATCATGCGGCTACGCGGCAACACGGCCTCAACACCGCCCAAATCAATGATGGTGTCTCCTCGCTCTTGGCGTTTAACCACGCCAGACAGCATCTCGCCAACGCGAGGCTCGAATTCTTCTGAAATTTTATTTCGCTCGGCTTCACGCACTTTTTGCATGATAACTTGCTTCGCTGCTTGAGCGGCAATTCGACCAAAGGGCACAGCTTCGAGCTCATCCTTTACAAATTCACCCACTTCCAGTGCAGGATCATGCTCTTTTGCAGCACTAACGCACATTTGTTTACTTGGAAACTCGAGTTCAGCGTCGTCTTCGATCACTTCCCAAACACGATATGGTATGTAGGTTCCATCAGTCTGGTCAACAGTGCAATGAACATCTATGTCTTCGCGATGGCGTTTGCGCGTTGCGGTTGCCAAAGCAGCCTCGATTGCTTCAAATATAATGCCTTTATCAACGCCTTTTTCGGTCGATAAAACTTCAGCCATCATTAAAATTTCACTTGCCATGCTAATACCCTTTGGTAAATTTCTTAAGTTGTACTAAATAAATAATGCCGTTAACTATCAAAGTCATAGACCGGCACAAGTCGTGCTCTGTCCATCTCAGTGTAGAGTAATTCGGTTTGTTCGCCGTCGACTTCAACAACCGCAAATTCATCTGTTGCTTCTACTAACTTGCCAGTAAAACGCCTGCGGCCATCAACTAAGGTGGCCATCTTAATTTTAACCTCGCTGCCAACCACATCTTTAAAGTGCGTAGGTTTAGCCAGTGGTCTATCGAGGCCAGGCGATGAAACTTCCAAAGTATATCGATTCGAAATCGGGTCTTCAACATCCATAATCGCGCTAAATTGGCGGCTGGCCTTAGCGCAATCTGTCACAGTCACGCCATTGGGACCATCGATGTAGATGCGCACAATAGATACATCACCACCGCTCAATTCAACGGCCACCAACTCATACCCAAGCGCTTCGGCTCCGGGTTGAAGTAGTTCGTCGATGTGTGGAACTGTTAATGCCATTACATATTCTCTAAATTCTGTTTATCATTCACGCACTATTATGCGTGCATAAAAAAGGCGAGCACCGCTCACCATACATTAGATCAAATCAACTTAAATGATCTACAGTTACTGTACACATAGGGCCGCAACCTAACTGGTTACACACCGAACGCTAAAATTCTAGAATTCACAACAAACTAATCTATTTAATAATAATCAAACACTTATAGAAATAAAAAGCTTTACGTACAGTAAAAACACAAAACCCCGCATAAAGCGGGGCTTCCAGTGAGCTCAAGAGTCGCAAACCTTAAAAGGCCAGTTACTCAAGAACTTATTTGGTAGCAGTGAATTAGTTATCAAAAGACAATCAATTGAACACCGCTTATTGAGTCTTCAACCTACAACAGAGCAGTTTGTCGTGTGAAGATACTACAACTCAATCACTTGGTAGCGGGGGCAGGATTTGAACCTACGACCTTCGGGTTATGAGCCCGACGAGCTGCCAGACTGCTCCACCCCGCAACATCAAGTGGAGGCGTATAATAAAGAAATTGATTCGCGAATACAACCGTCTTTTTCAGTATTTGATAGCATTATTTCTGAATTAAAATTTGTTCGAATTACGCAGTCAAAAATCGTTGGAAAGCATTGTTTTGCAACAAAGCTTCGGTTAATATTGCGCGCTCAGTTCAGCGGGGTCATTTGATCTTAGCCAACAACCGATTTATTGGAGAGGTGGCAGAGCGGCTGAATGCACTGGTCTTGAAAACCAGCAAGGGTGAATAGCCCTTCGTGGGTTCAAATCCCACCCTCTCCGCCATTAGGCAACGATAACCCGCTGATTTTTAGTGGGTTTTTGTTTTTCTAGATATTGGAAACCGTTCAACGAACCGTCAAATGAGATTGTTACCAGCGAATAACCCGCACGCTCCACATAAGTCACAGCGACAAAAGTCAAATGCTAGCACTAGCTCACTTATACATAATCTAAATTATACGGTGCAACGAACACTTGGCTTGCCAATTGCGCATAATTTCAGATTATGTTCAGTAAGCTGTCCAACGACGTCAAGAAACGCAGCCCTTTAAACTTTGAGTAGGATTACTTGCTAGAGAGTCATCGAAGGATGCTAGGTGAAAACAAGCAGCAAGCAAGCCATGAGTAAATGAAGTAGCAGATAGTAAGCTAAACAAGCAAAACCGTTGTTCGACAAAAAGCCAAAGCAGCCAAAGGAAAAAAGCAGGCCTTGAGACGGCTACAAAACCCAAAGAAAATGAAGGCTATTCTTCACCAATGTCATCAACAACTGCTTTAACGAGATCTATTAAGTTCCAGATCTCAATCGGTTTGTCAATTAGCGCTCGAGCTTCGGCAAGCAAAGTAGGATGCGGCACACCAGCCCTTACCCAGTCGACTTTAGAATGGTCAGTTACTAATATCAGCTTATCGAAGTCCTGACCGCGTTCTAAAGTAAAGGGTAAGGGCAATTCAAAATATGGGAATAAATATTTATCTTGGGCGTTTTCGGAAGCGGCTCGCTTTACGGTCCGTTATGATGATCGGGCGAAACGTTTTTACCAACGTAAGAAAAGTAAGATCAACGGAATCATTGCAATTCGAGCGGTTGCACACAAGCTGGCAAGGGCCTCGTTTTGTATGATGAAGAATCAGACCGAATACGACTCAAAAATAGCATTCGGTTGACCGCATTGGCAACCGAGGCCAGTTCGAGTGCGGGGTTGGACATGCCGTCCAGGCAAAGCCATCAGACCTGAGTAACGGCTTCGGTAGACCATTAATTTTTACTATTCGCCTAGATATAAGCCAGGTTAGGGTTGGATGCTCAAATCATCGAGCAAGCCATAGATCTGTGATAAACCAATTGGACATTGTCTGGCACTGAGAATCTTGTAGGATGCATTAGCATCAAGGGCAGCAGCAATGCACGGCCTTAATCCAGATGGGTGACTGTTGCGGATAGTTTATCTAGCACAACTAAAGAAAAACTCAGGCGCAAACACGTTAATTAATGGCGTGTATTTTAAAATGGGCTAATACAATAAGTCGGGATTTGCTTGGGCTATTGACACCGGTTGGCTAATGAGTGACACCCTACTCGGATTTTGTGACTCGCTGACTTTGACTTAAAAGGCGCCGGTTAAACCGCTCAAGGCATCTGCTTCTATGGCAATGACACTGCGCTCGGTTAGCGCAGTGTCATTGATCAATAGCTGTTTCAGATGGTTTTTCCTAGTGTCACTGCACAGTTACAGACAAAAGACCGTATTATAAGTTTTGATTCGAATAGCAAAACAGAACTCATCATCAACATCATCACAGGCCGATGGGTCCTGATCTTGGTTCTCAATAAGAGGGCAGTTATCAGTTTCATCGGCAATACCGTCATTGTCGTCATCTGAATCCCCAACATTACATATACCGTCACCGTCGGTGTCTAAGCCGTCATCGTTAGGTGCGAACGTTGACGAGCTGCAATCGTCACAAGAGTCCAAATCAGTGTCTGCGCAGACCAGCGGGTTCAAATCGTCCGCATCGGTATCTGAAGTAACTTGATCGTCATCGGCATCACTGTCACAGACATCGCCCGTGCCATCGTTGTCGAGATCGGCTTGATCAACATTCGCTTGGTTTGGGCAATTATCCTCAACGTCTGGAATGCCATCACCATCGCCGTCTTCACAAACATCGCCGATACCATCGCCATCTGCATCTGCTTGATCTGCATTAGCGATAAGTGGGCAGTTGTCGTCAACGTCTGAAATGCCGTCACCATCACCATCAGCGCCTTCACAAACATCGCCTACACCATCGCCATCTGCGTCTGCTTGATCTGCATTAGCAATAAGTGGGCAGTTGTCGTCAACGTCTGAAATGCCGTCACCATCGCCGTCTTCACAAACATCGCCTATACCATCGCCATCTGCATCTGCTTGATCTGCATTAGCAATAAGTGGGCAGTTGTCGTCAACGTCTGGAGTGCCGTCACCATCGCCGTCTTCACAAACATCGCCTACACCATCGCCATCTG
>JBLHME010000003.1:0-105665 GCA_047623225.1 Cryomorphaceae bacterium | reverse complement strand
CGCGAGCCTCCGCCATCACGAAATGTGTGGGTGGCGTGCTCTCGGAGTTCAAGCAAACTGTATTTTGACCAGTCAATCGACATCGGTTTTAAGGGCTTTTTGCTTGCCCAATAGGCGTTGAATAGAACTAAATATGGTAACATCCTGCACTCGCTAGCGTCACACCTTTCACTCTCGATTAAGAAAACCATCATGCCCGATTTAGATCTATCTGCTATCACAGCATTGACACCTCTGGATGGCCGTTACGGCAGTAAAGTAAAGCAACTAAGACCAATTTTCAGCGAATATGGTTTGATCAAATATCGCTCTCTGGTAGAGATACGCTGGTTGCAAGCGCTAGCCGCCGAGACAAAGATTGCTGAGGTGCCCGCATTCTCTGAGCAAACAAATAAGGCATTGGATAAAATCATCGACGAATTTTCAGTAGATGATGCACAGGCAGTGAAAGATATAGAAGCAACCACCAATCATGATGTCAAGGCGGTGGAGTATTTTCTGAAACAAAGCACCGAGTCCATCGCAGAAGTAAAAGCAGTTAGCGAGTTTTTCCATTTTGCATGTACATCTGAAGACATTAATAATTTGTCTTATGCCTTGATGCTCAAAGATGCGCGCGCTCAAGTGCTAATTCCAACTTTTAAAAATATAGTCAGAGCGATTGAAAGCCTGGCTGAAGATAATTCAGGCTTATCAATGTTGGCCCGAACCCACGGTCAGCCAGCATCACCAACTACATTGGGCAAGGAAATGCGCAACGTAGTCGCTCGTTTGCAGCGGCAGTTGCAACAGATTGAGCAAGTGCCAATGCTGGGCAAAGTTAATGGTGCCACCGGTAATTACAATGCGCATGTTGTGGCCTATCCAGAAGTTGACTGGCAGCTTTTTTCGCAAAACTTTGTTGAGTCGCTGGGCCTTTCTTGGAATCCGCTTACTACTCAAATTGAGCCCCATGATTATATGGCCGAGCTGTTCCACGCGGTTGCGCGATTTAATACCATTTTGCTCGATTTTAATCGTGATATCTGGAGCTATATTTCAATTGGCTACTTCAAACAACGAGTGATTGCTGGCGAGGTGGGTTCCTCAACTATGCCGCATAAAGTGAACCCGATTGATTTTGAAAACTCCGAAGGGAATTTAGGTCTAGCCAATGCCATGTTCGATCATTTGGCAATGAAGCTACCAGTGAGTCGCTGGCAACGCGATTTGACCGATTCAACGGTGCTGCGCAACATTGGAGTGGGCTTTGGTTACACCGTATTGGCCTGTTCAGCTGCAATGAAAGGCATTAGTAAGTTGGCCGTTAATGAATCTGCACTGGCTGCTGATCTTGATAAAAATTGGGCGGTGCTCGGTGAAGCAATCCAAACTGTGATGCGCCGCTATGACATCCCCGAACCGTATGAGAAGTTAAAGGAACTAACACGTGGCAAAGACGGTATTGATAGAGAGACTTTAGAAACTTTTATCGAAAATTTAGAAGTGCCTGCTCAAGTCAAAGTGGAACTCAAGAAATTGACGCCTGGCAACTATATTGGCTTAGCCGAAAGTTTAGCCAAGGGTCGGGTTTAGATAAATTGACCGATTTGCATAGACTCTCCAAGCTAATGTCGCAGCGTGGCATTAGCTCACGCCGTGAAGCCGATCGTTTGATAGAGCGAGGATTGGTGCGTGTTAATGGCGAAGTGGTTAATACCTTGGGAATAAAGTTTCCAGATGACGTGACCATAGAGTTAAGTAAGGTGGGGCAAGCACTGCAAAATGAACTGATAACGATTATGATCAACAAGCCCGTGGGCTATGTGTCCGGGCAGGCAGAGGACGATTACGTGCCCGCTGTACGTTTAATCAAAGATGAAACTCATTCTGACATTGATCTAACAGGTCTAAGTTTAAGGGGCAGTCACTTTGATGGCCTAGCCCCTGCTGGAAGACTGGATATCGATTCCCAAGGATTGTTGGTTCTTACACAAGATGGTCGAATAGCCAAGCAATTGATCGGCGAGAACAGTGATATTGAAAAAGAATATTTAGTTCGTATCGAAGGCGATATTTCGGAATCACAAATCGATCGTTTGAGTTTTGGTCTAGAGCTTGATGGCAAGCCTTTAAAGCCGGCAAAAATACGCCAAATCAACGATGACCAACTACAGTTTATTTTACGCGAAGGAAAAAAACGCCAGATTCGCCGTATGTGTGAAGCCGTAGGCTTGCACGCTAGTGGCCTAAAACGCGTTCGTGTCGGCGAATTACGATTAGGCAAGCTGGCTGAAGGTGAGTGGAGGTTTGTAAAAGCCGAAGAATTTAGGCATCGAGCTGCCGCCCCAGATCAAGGTTCTCGGCCCCCGAGGCAAGATCGTAAGAAGAGCTTGTACGGTAATACTGCGAAGAATCGGCGGTAGCGTAACACTCATTTACCCTTGCTTCGATCGAATGGTTTTTTGAACTGTTTCTCAATCCCACTGATTGTCTTGGTTTGATCTTTATCGAACTTATAGTTTAGTATGCCGATGACCTGCCGCGGCCCTAAGGCTTTATTATTACTCGCAGAGGTGTTTGAGCGGGTCTATTTGTGTTCCCTACAGTGGACCAAGCAAGCACGAACTACGTCACAAACAAAAACCAGTAAACAACCATTAGAGACCTCAGCATAACTCAATGCGCTAATCAAAATGAATGAAATACCCTCACTTTTGGTTGAAATACCCCAAAAATGGGCACCTAGGACTAGTCAATAGCCAGCTATTACCGTCGTCTTTCGCCTCAATTGGAGGCATTTCATCCTATTTTTATTTCGCCCCTGACTTATGCTGAGGTCTCCAATAAACACAAAATAAAGGAACTGAATATGCTTGATCAACTTTTTTCTATGCAAGGTAAAGTCTGTGTTGTCACAGGAGGCTCACGTGGCCTAGGGTTTTACATGGCCAAAGGCTTTTTGAGCGCCGGTGCTAAGCGCGTTTATATCACCGCTCGAAAGGCTAAAGCCTGCCTGTCGGCGGCGCAAGAGTTAAGCGAATTTGGCGATTGTGTGGCATTGCCAGGTGATATCAGTTCGCTTATAGAGATTGATAGTCTAGTGGCGCAATTGTCTGAACGAGAAAGCTCAGTTGACGTTCTTGTTAATAACGCTGGAACAGGATGGCTAGCCGATATCGAAGAGTTCCCTGAAATCGGCTGGGATCGTGTGATGGATCTAAACGTAAAGTCGCCATTCTTCCTGACCAAGGCAATGCTGCCTCTATTGAGCTCAGGCGCCAGTGCTGATAATACCGCTAGTGTAATAAACATAGGTTCGATTGCGGGTATTTGCGGTGAGACGGATACTTTCAGTTATGCACCGAGCAAGGCTGCAATTCACCAACTTACACGCAATCTAGCAGTTAAATTGAGTGATAATCATATTCGCGTGAACGCTATTGCCCCTGGGCGATTTTTCTCCAAAATGACCGAATACGCGAGTCAGGATAAAGCGCAATATGAGGCAGAAATTGCGGTTATCCCTCTGCATCGCTGGGGCGAAGAAAGTGACATTAGTGGTGTAGCCATTATGCTGTCTAGTCGAGCTGGTGCGTTTATAACCGGGCAAATTATTCCTATTGATGGCGGCACTTCATTGGTTCGATAAACAAATTTGGTTCGATTAAAAAGGTCGAGCAGAGTTTATCGCTCACTGATTTGGCTGGTCTAAAAATGATAGTATTTGCGCAGCGGTTAATTCAGGCGCTTCTTCTAAAACCCAATGGGTTTTCTGTTTAACAATTATTACATTCTGTTCGCCAAGATAAATGTTATTGGCTTGAGCGGCTGCCAGCGGCACAAACTTATCGTCTTCGCCATTAATGTACATTACCGGCATTAATGGTCGTCCATCGTCCGGCATATTACTGATGTCGAGGCCATTATTGCGATAAGCGCCGAGCATCGTGTCCATTGCATCGTCTCGTTGCCAAGCCGATTTGTAAATGGCTAAATGCGAGTCATTGAAGGTGTCAGAATTGCTAGTGTCTCGCATACTTTCGGCGGTCAGTGCTAAACCGCCGAGGCGGTTGACTAATTCTGGAAGAACTGGAATGCGAAAGAAAGTTCGGTACCAGCTAACGTCTGATTGCTGCACCGCTTTTTCGATTGCCAGAGGGTGCGGAGTACTAAAGATTACGGCCTTTCGCACTCGCTGGGCATTATCGAAAATCAATTCCCAAGCCACAAAGCCTCCAATGTCGTGCGCCACAATATTTGCCTTGGCCCATGCAAAATGATCCATCAGAGCAACGATGTCTTTGGCGTAATTCTCATAACTGTAGGCAGCTATACCATTAGGTTTGGGTGAACGATTGTAGCCCCGCATATCAACAGCCGCGACGCGATAACCAGCTGTGGCCAGAGCCTTGATATGCCAGCGCCATGTGTACCAAAACTGAGGAAATCCATGAATTAGAATAACTGGCTCTCCATCGCTTGGGCCCGCGAACACAACGTGTAGCGCTGAGTCATCTAGGGCAATCAATTGGGAATCTAATATCAGGCCAATTTCTTGTTCAGCCAGCGCAACTTCGTCTATGTCACGGATTCCCATTTGATTGACGGTCGCCAAGCCAACTAGCGCTATCACCAACAAAGACACAAGGACCTTCAAAATTTTTAACATTTTCGGTTTTGCTCCGTTTGTATGACTAAATTATCAAGTCTGATTTATTTGAAAGACCATCGACGTGGCAGCAGTTTAATGTCACATCGTATACCCTTTGTTGTGATAAGTTCACCCTGCAAATAAATAAAATAAGTGCAAAAAGATTTTATGATCGAAATAACCGTAAACAGCGAACTCAAAAAAGTTGACGTTGATCCTGACACCCCTCTATTGTGGGTAGTGCGTGAGCAGCTCAAGCTGACAGGCACAAAGTTTGGTTGTGGTATTGCCCAATGTGGAGCCTGTACGGTGCATTTGGACGGCCAGCCAATTCGCTCCTGCGTTACTCCTATCGCAGCAGTCGCGGGCAAATCAATTACCACCATAGAAGGAATAAGTGCCTCTAATACCGACTCTGAGGGAGCCAAGTTGCATGCCTTGCAGCAAGCTTGGATCGACCAACAGGTTCCACAGTGTGGTTATTGTCAGTCTGGCCAAATTATGTCGGCGGTGGCCTTGTTAGAAAATACGCCGTCGCCCACCGACGCGGATATTGATCAGGCAATGCGAGGTAATGTATGCCGATGCGGCATGTATGGCCGGATTCGCACAGCGATTAAACAAGCGGCAGCGCTAAGCCTAGATGACAACGCTCCTGTAGACACTAAGGCGGATACAAAGTTAGTCCCGCAACAAGGAACGGCAGTGTTGGAGGTGAACAATGGGTAAGTGGACACGCAGAGCGTTTTTAACCACTGGTGTACTCGCTGGCGGCGGTCTAATCGTCGGCGTTGCGATTCGGCCAGGCCATAGAACCCCTAAGCTTGCAAAATTTATGCAAGATGATGATGATATTTTGATCAATGCTTGGGTAAAAATACTGCCTGATAATAGTATTAGAGTTATCGTGCCGCACGCTGAGATGGGGCAGGGCGTGCACACAGCCTTACCAATGATGCTGGCGGATGAAATGGATGCTGATTGGTCAATGGTTTCAATGGAGCAAGCGCCAGCGCATGAAGAATACGCAACCTTTCATGTGGCTCGCCAATTTGTGCTACCAAGCCAAGCGCCGGGTATCGTTGAAGATACTCTGAAAGGGGCGTTCTTAAAGATTTCCCAAAGCATGTCAATGCAAATTACTGGAGGCAGTTTTTCAGTGCGTAGCACGGGTGTATTGGGAATGCGAGCGGCTGGCGCCGCAGTTCGCGCTTTGTTAATAGAGGCGGCAGCTGAATCGTGGGGTGTGCCGGCTAGCGAGATTCGCACTGAGAATAGCTACCTACACCATGATAAGTCGAGTAAGTCAGAAGCGTATTTTACATTTGCTGAAGCCGCAGCGAGTAAAAAAGGTGCAGCTCTGCCAGATCTAAAAACACCTGAACAGTTTAAATTAATGGGCACTTCAGTTAAGCGCCTTGATATTCCAGCCAAGGTAGATGGTACGGCAATGTTTGGAATTGATGTGGATGTACCCGGAATGAGATACGCCACTGTGCGAGCAGCCCCTGTGTTTGGTTCAACTGTGGTCTCAATCGATTCGGCGAAAGCTGAAAAAATGCCCGGAGTCATTAAGATAGTTGATCTCGGTAACGCCGTAGGTGTGATTGCAGAGAGTTATTGGCAAGCTAAGAAAGCGATCGCACTGGTGAATGTTGTGTTTTCCAAAGGCGATGCCGACAAAATGGACAGCAATGCGGTGTTTGCACAGTTTGCGCGCGACATGGACGCAGCAGTGCAACAAGGTAATGAGCAAAAGGATCATAGAGTTGGTGATGCGCGTGGAGTTTTAGCGGAGTCGGATGACGTATTTGAAGCCGAGTACAAAGTGCCGTATTTAGCGCATGCCACTATGGAGCCGCTTAATTGCACTGCGTGGGTTCGAGATGGCAAAATTGAGCTATGGTCGGGTTTGCAAAATCCCTTGGGCGTGCGTGATTATATTGCTAAGGAATTTGGCTATGAGAAGAACCAAGTTGAGATCCACAATGTTTATTTAGGGGGTGGTTTTGGCCGTAGATCCTTAGATGATTATCCACACCAAGCAGTGCAGCTAGCTTTGGCAATTCCAGGTGTGCCAATCAAAATGATATGGTCGCGTGAGGAGGACACTCAACAGGATTTCTATCGGCCAGCGGTGTTGAGCCGGTTTAAAGCAAGTCTAAACGGGAATGGTGATCCAGAGGCATGGGAGAATCAATTTGTAGATAAACACGAGCCAATCGAAGCGCCTACTATTCCCTATGCAGTGAACAATCAGTTTATTCATTACACCAATAGCCCGACTCATGTTCGTTTTGGGCCTTGGAGAGCTGTTGACCATACCCAGCATGCGTTTTTCACAGAATCGTTTATTGACGAACTCGCACATAAGGCAGGCAAAGATCCGTACCAGTATCGCCGCGATTTACTTCAACATGACCCAAGAGTACTAAGAGTCTTGGATGCTGCTGCCAAAATGGCGGATTGGGGCCGAAAATTGCCATCAGACTGGAGTCTTGGGATCGCCTTACAACATTCATTTAATTCAATCGTGGCCGAAGTGGTCGAGCTTGATGCAAGCGGCAGAAAGCCCAAAGTGAATAAAGTCTTTTGCGCAATAGATGCTGGCTTTGCAGTGAATCCAGACGGTCTTATTGCGCAAATGGAAAGTGGCATTATTTATGGGCTGACCGCTGCTCTCTATGGTGAAATCACACTTCACAATGGTGCGGTTGTGCAAAGCAATTTTCACGACTACAAAATGCTGCGCATGGATGAAGCGCCCGAGATCCAAGTCGAGATAATCAATAGTGGCGAATCTCTAGGAGGGGGAGGTGAACCAGGAACTCCACCTATAGCGCCTGCTTTAACCAACGCAATATTTGCCGCCACCGGCAAGCGGATTAGAGAGCTGCCTATCAGTAAGTTCGGTATGGCTTAGGTGTCTTAGTGTCTTCAGACTAGCCGATTTTTTTAAGCTTTATCGCCCCGCCGAGATCGAATTTATTGTCTCTCTCGGCAGCGGTGATTAAGAAATTTCTGGGTGGCATCGATAAGCTCAAGCCGTGAAGACGAAAAGCTATGGTCATCATCTATGAGCAAGTAGTGAGCGTTGCTATTGGCCGTTGCCGACAGGGCAGTGAGCAGCGGTTTGACGTGCAATTCAATAGGGATAACGTTGGTGTCTGCAGCAATGAGCAGCACTGGTCGGCCGTTTATTTTGTTAGCGCGGGTCACCAAATCAAGTTGAGTACCGTACTGTTTAATTTCCTGCATTGCCTTGGCACCTGACCAACCTCTAAGCATATACAGCGAATCGCTATAACTGCTCCACATAGCCGCAGCCTTGGGGTCACTGAATAAGCCATTGCCTTTGGCACCCATATTCGCGCCATCGTAGGCGATGGCGCAGCGGACATTTGGATTATCCAAAATTCCAGCCACAGCCATATGACCGCCCATGCTATGGCCGACTATTGAGATACCTTGCGGGTCGATTCGAAGCGCTTTCGCATTTAGGGGGTCACGCATGTAATTGAGAACCACTTGCACATCGTTTTCGGCATTGCGGAATGAGAAATCACCTTCGCTTCCCCACGCGCCACGGTAATGGAAGAACACAACATTCCAGCCATTGCGGCGCAAAGCTTGAGCGACATCTAGATTTTTTTCATTGCCAGGATAGCCGTGCAATAACAGCACTGTTGGGTGCGGGTCGCTACCCGACGCTAAATAGGCTAAGCCTGGCATACGGCTGCCGTCCGACTCTATGGTTAGTTCAGCTATGCTGGCTGGAACGTTTTCTGAACTGCTTGCACTCACCGAGCGGCTTTGGCAAGCAGATAGCAAAAATGGAATGAATAATATGAACAGGAGAAGTGATGGATTGTTATAGAGTTTGCGCAATTGCTGTTCTCCGTGGCTTTGTTTGTTGATTAGAGGGATTATTTCTTGATCAGAGGGTTGGGCTTTTGGATTAGGTATCGGATAATTTTTGTGGCCAGCAGGACAAGGTTTCCGACTTTAGTTGTTTAAATAGCTCTAAGGGGATCATTACCACACTGTCTTTGCCAGCGCCATCAATCGCAATGGGCTGTTCGCTTTCACAGACACGACGCATGGTTTTTGCTAACTGAGCCTGTGCATCAATATAATCGATATATTGCATAGTTAGAATGACTGGAAGCGTCTGAAGCTACCTATCACCACTCCCCAGATAACAAGATCGGACTCAGATTCAATTTCAATTTCAGGATAGGCTGGATTCTCTGGTAATAGCTTGATCAGCCCGCCACGATGAAATAAACGCTTAACTGTCAATTCACCATCCAGCGCCGCGATAACAATTTTTTTGTGTGAGGCTTTCAGCGAACGATCTACCACCAATATGTCATTTGGCAATATTCCAATATTTTTCATCGACTCGCCTTCGACTCGAAGCATAAAAGTTGAGTCAGGTCGTTGCACCATGTAGTCGTTCAGATCTAAAGTGTCTTCAATATGGTCTTCGGCAGGTGAGGGGTAACCAGCGGCGACCATTGAACTGAACAACGGGATTTCCAGCTTAACCACATTGCTGCCATCAACAAATCCTATTTGGTGCACTTTGTCAGGGTAGCTCTGTAGAAAATCATTGATGTAACTGACGCTGCCTTCAGGCACTCGAATTGCCTTGGTGGGCTCTTTGTATTTACCGCTGCCTTTTGGGCGGCCGGCACCTTCTCGTTTGCCGCCGCGGTTTGTTAGTTTTTCGTTCATTTGATTAGTGTACGACTATCAAAAGAATCTGTCCAGAAGCTTATTCAGCGGATTGATAAATGGCCTCGCCATTTAAGTAGGTCGCCATGATAGTAGTTTTAAGTATTTGCGCAGCTGGGATTGTCATTATGTCTTTATCCAACACCACATAATCTGCTTGTTTACCAATACTGATAGAGCCAAGTTGATTCTCCTGAAAGGCGGCGTAGGCAGCACCGATAGTGAACCCATATAGAGCCTGTTCGCGGCTTAAACGCTCATCAGGGTACCAACCCTCGGCTGGCCAGTTCTTGCTGTCCTGTCGTGTTATAGCAGCGTAAAACCCGTGTAATGGATCAGGCTGCTCAACTGGAAAGTCAGAGCCAAGCGCGAGAGGTACGCCTAGTTTGATGAATTTTTGCCAAGCATAGGCGCCTTTAATGCGTTCGTCGCCCACGCGGTCTTCGGCCCAATACATATCGCTGGTGGCGTGTGTGGGTTGGACCGAGGCAATCAAGCCAAGACTTTTGAATCTCTGCATGTCGCCCAGCTCGATCACTTGCGAGTGCTCGACTCGATGGCGGCCTGGGTTACTAAAGGCATTGGCGGCTTCTAAAACATCAAGAGTTACCCGGTTACCACGGTCACCAATGGCATGAATATTAACCTGCAGACCACAGGCTACAGCTCGAGTCGCATGTTTAGTCAGGGTATCTTGGCTTTCGATCATCAGGCCTTGATTGCCGGGATCATCACTATAATCTTCAAGTAAGGCAGCGCCGCGAGAACCCAGCGCACCGTCGCTGTAAAGCTTTACTGAGCGGGCGGTTAACATAGCGGCTGGGTCGATTGAAACACCGTTATCGCATAAGTGGCCGAGCATATCGCTAGCACCATCAGCCATGGCATAAACGCGCACGCGCATTTTTTTGTCTGAATTTAATGATTGCAACAAGCGCCAAACTCTAAGTGAAGTTCCCGCGTCGTGCATGCCAGTGATGCCAACGCTGGCGGTCTTGCTCATTGCACGTTGCAGTGCTTCTATGAGTTCTTGGTCTGATGCTGAGGGAACCTTGTGTTGAATAATATTGACCGCGTTATCAATAAAGACCCCGGTGGCAACGCCAGCATCATCGCGCACTATTTCACCGCCATCGGGTTGCCACTCGCCTTGCAAGTCTTGAGTGGCGAAGCCTAGAGCAACTGAATTGCCCCACATAGCATGGCCATCAACCCGTTCGAGCCATACCGGACGATCGGGGAACTGTTTGTCTAGATCTTGTTTGCTGGGTAGTTCCTTGACCGGCCAGTCATTCTGATCCCAGCCGCGGCCTATTAACCATTGATCGCCGGCTAAGCCCTGCGCTGCTTTAGCCAAGCGCGACAAGACCTCTGCTTTGTTGCTTGTTCCCATAAGGTCAACGTTTGCTAGGCTTTGGCCGAGGCTAAGCAAATGTCCGTGTGCGTCAATAAAACCAGGAATAATAGTCGCGGAGCCAAGATCTTTCTTGCTGGCGCCAGCGAAATTTTGTTCTAGGTCGGCCAATGAGCCAACCGCGACTATCTTTCCGCCATCATGAGCAAAGGCTTCAACCTTTGCTTGTGCTGGGTTGGCAGTGTAGATCGCTGAGCTGGTAATAATCGTTACTGATGATTCTGCGGGTGGCGTTGCCTTTGTTTGTTCAGCGTTATGCTCAGAAGAACAGGCGCTGAGTAGGGCGGCAGCAAATAAGAGAGAGGTTTTCATTGGTTGGGTCTCGCGGTTAATTACGCGGCCACTATATCGCCTCTTTATGAGAAGAGGCAAATCTGCTTTGAGTTTTGTTAGTGGTGGTGCTCAGTAGCGCAATTGCGATCTTCGCAACTGACATTCTGACAGGCTCTGAAATTCAGATAGTGCGAGGCTGCGAGAACCAATCCGCCGACTACTGTGGCTATTTTCTCGCCACCGATGCCAAAACATTGATGGCCCAAAAAAGCGACTGCGATTAAAATACCCAAGCCTAAGGCTCCGGTAACGGCAATTGAATAAAGCTTGTGTTGGCGACAGCCCAAAAATAGCGCTACGCATGAAGTGGGCAACACCAACCACAGCATCAATTTGTGGAATACTAGGTCTTCAACCATCGCGCTCATAGAAATGATCGGCAGTAGAGTAATCAATATTGGAGTGACCAAGCAATGCACCAAGCAAACGCCTGACAGCATGATGGCAAATTGGTCTAATGTGCTTGATTTGATCATTTTATGCAGATTTGAGCTTTTTTGTTATGTGATAGTATAACATTTAATACCCTAATTAAAACAGCTACTGATAAAGCTTATGCAGTGATCTCTTTAAGTCAATAAACAACGCAAAACATAAAAAGCCCTATCGCCAATCGACGATAGGGCTGATGATCAGATTTAATGGTCTACTTTAGGCCGTTATTAATGGCAGACAAGCTAGCGCTGCCAGGGCAAAGCTTGTCTTCTTTGAGTTCATTTAGCGGTGTATCAGGCAAGTTCAAGGTTTCATGGAAATTGTTTGATTCGGGTTCTATATAAATCAATCCGGTCATCAGTTTGTCTTCAGCTTTGTGATCAAGCAGAGCACGAATTGCGTTCGCTCTATCAGTCGGGTCATATTCATCGTTGAGCTTTGATAAGCGCACCGAGTCGCCATTGTGCAGTCGCACTTTTTTAGTTGAACCCTGTATCTGCTCTAGAGTGATTTCCTGTGCATGTGGCACAAAATCGACTACCGCCGCCGCCTCTATATGCTCGCGTGTATGGTCATAACTCTTAGTCGAGCCTGAGTGATTGTTAAAAGTCACGCAGGGCGAAACTATGTCAATCAGCGCAAAGCCTTTATGTGACATAGCGGCTTGCATTAAAGGAATCAACTGTTCTTTATCACCAGAAAAACTGCGCGCTACAAAGGTTGCGCCAAGGTCTAATGCCAAAGCGACTAAATCAATCGATTCAAATGGGTTGATAGCGCCCTTTTTGTTTTTTGAGCCAACATCGGCAGTGGCGGAGTCTTGACCTTTGGTAAGCCCGTAGCAACCGTTGTTTTCTACCAAGTACATCATGTTTAAATTGCGGCGGACAACATGAGCAAATTGGCCCATGCCAATAGAGGCTGTGTCGCCGTCACCGGAAACGCCGATATACATCAGGTCGCGATTGGCTACATTGGCGCCGGTAGTGACCGACGGCATGCGGCCATGCACTGAGTTAAAGCCATGCGCTTTGCTTAAAAAGTAATTGGGTGATTTAGAAGAACATCCAATACCGGACATTTTGGCAACTCGATGCGGCTCAATACTGAGCCCCCAAACTGCTTGAACAATGGCCGCGCTAATGGAATCGTGGCCGCAGCCAGCACACAATGTTGAAATAGGCCCTTCATACGCCTTGGCGGTAAAGCCTAAGGCGTTCTTTGGTGCCTGTGGGTGGCGAAAGGTCGGCTTGAAAAAGCTCATGATTGGCTCCCGGCTACGGCTGGTTCATTTGACTCAACGTTTAGAACTTTATCCAAGCCGCGAAGCACGCTGCGTGCGCTGATTGGGTCGCCGTTGTAGTGCAATACAGAATGTAACCGTTTGGGGTCAATCTCTAGTTCACTGACTAACAAGGTTTTGAGTTGTGCGTCGCGATTTTGTTCTACTACGAATACAGTGTCATGTTGTTGCACAAAATCAGCTACTTCCTGATGGAATGGGAACGCTAATATGCGCAAATCGTTGGCGCTTTCAGGCCCCATAATATCAATAGATTCATGCACGGCTTCCATGCTGGTGCCAAAGTGGATAATGCCAATACTGTTGTTGGTATCTCTAATAGTTTCAATGGGTTTTGGTAAATGTTGCGGTGCAGTTGCCCATTTTACTTCTAGGCGCTGCATATTGCGCTCATACACCTCACCGTTTTCTGTATACACGGCGTATTCATCGCGCGAAGTGCCACGATTAAAGTAGGCGCCCCTTTCAGGGTGAGCGCCAGGTAGGGAACGGTAAGGAATGCCGTCGCCATCAACATCCAAATAGCGGCCCCATCGTTCGGTGTTGCGTTCAAGTTCTTCGGTGCTGATGATCTTGCCTCGATCATAGGCGCGCTGGTCGTCCCATTCCAACTCATCACAAATATGTTCATTCATGCCTAAATCCAAATCGGTCAACATGATCACTGGGGTTTGCAGGCGATCCGCAATATCGAATGCATCGGCGGTTAAATCAAAGCACTCCTTGGGTGTCGATGGAAATAGTAAAACGTGTTTAGTGTCACCATGAGACGCATAAGCGCAAATCAATATGTCGGATTGCTGGGTGCGCGTGGGCATGCCCGTTGAAGGGCCGGTGCGTTGCACATCAATCAACACTACTGGTACTTCAGCAAAATAAGCCAGCCCCAAAAATTCGCTCATCAAAGAAACGCCTGGACCACTGGTGGCAGTAAACGATCTGGCGCCATTCCAGTTAGCGCCAATGGCCATGCCAATTGCTGACAATTCATCTTCAGCTTGAATCACTGCGAAGTTGTTTTTGCCGGTGTCAGGGTCGACTCTCAGATGCTTGGCGTATTTCTCATAGGCTTCAACAACTGAGGTCGATGGAGTAATTGGATACCAAGCGGCAACTGTGGCACCGGCATAAACCGCACCCAATCCGCAACCCGTATTACCCTCAAGCAAAATTTTGCCATCGTTTTTAGAGCTGCGTTTCAATTGCAAAGGCAACGACCTTGGGTAGGCTGCTTTAGCTTGCTCAAAGCCGAGTTGCAAGGCTTCGATGTTGGGCGGGATAAGTTTCGGCTTTTTCTTGAATGTATCATTAACGATGCTTTCTAGCGCCGAAAATTCAATGCCTATTAAGTGCGCTAGTGACCCTACATAGACGATGTTCTTAAACAGCTGTTGCAGGCGAGGGTTAGTAAAGTGTGCGTTGGTCAGTTTTGTCAGAGGCAAGCCGATATAGTGAATGTCATCACGGATCAATTTAAAGTCCATTGGATAGGTATTGTCGTAGAAGAAATAGCCACCTGGGCAGACTTCTTGCACATCTTGCGCCATGCTTTGAGGGTTTACCGAGACCATTAATTCAACCTGTCCGCCGCGCCGGCCAAGATAGCCCGCCTCACTAACACGAACCTCATACCAAGTTGGTGCGCCTTGAATATTCGAAGGAAAAATATTTCGCGGGCTCACTGGAATGCCCATGCGGAAGATCGCTTTGGCAAACATGCTATTCGCGCTGGCAGATCCAGAGCCGTTAACATTGGCAAACTTAACCACGAAGTCGTTAACGTTTACTGCCATCTCGATAGGGGTTCCAATTGGGCTCATGCAACGGCCTCCAGCGATTTATCGCTTGCTTGCTCGACTAGAATTGGCGCGATTTCGTTGCCCGCTTTGGTAATGGTATACAGATATTTCTGCATGTCCCATGCTGAGGTTGGGCAGCGCTCAGCGCAAAGACCGCAATGCAAGCACATGTCTTCGTCTTTTATCATCGCGCGGCCCGTCGGCAAGCCTTTTGATACATAAAGATCTTGCTGCAGATTTTCCGCGGGCGCAGTCAAACGATTGCGCAGGGGTGTGTCATCATTTACTGTAAAGGTGATGCAATCGGTCGGGCAGATGTCTGTACAGGCATCGCACTCTATGCATTTTTCTTCAATGAATACTGTTTGTATATCGCAATTAAGACATCGTTCCGCCTCAGTAAAGGCCACATCCAGACTGAACCCCAATTCGGATTCAATTTTTCTGCTGGTCAATGCTTGTTCAATCGGTAGGTGGGCCGATTCTTGGCGGTCATCGTCGATAACCGCGCTGTCGTAGGCCCATTCGTGAATGCCCATTTTAGTGCTGACCAAGGTGGTGCCTGGCGCTGGGCGCTCTTTATGCACTGATTGGCCGTTCAAAAACAAGTCAATCGAAATGGCTGCTTGGTGACCATGGGCTACGGCAGTAATGATGTTTTCAGGACCAAAGGCAGCATCGCCACCGAAGAATACTTTTTCGTTGGTCGATTGAAAGCTTAGTTTATCGACCACGGGCATATCCCAATCACCGAACTCGATGCCAATGTCTCTTTCGATCCAGGGAAATGCATTATCTTGGCCAATTGCCATAATCGCATCGGTGCATTCTATGCTAACAACTTCACCAGTTTCCTTGATAGTGCGTTTGCCATTTTCGTCGTAACTAGACTCGACTACATTGAACTTCATCGAGGTCAGCAGACCATCTTCAAGGATAAATTCGCGTGGGCTGTGGTTGGCTAAAATTGGAATGCCTTCGCCTAAGGTGTCCTCTTTTTCCCACGGCGACGCTTTCATCGCCTCATAGGTAGAGCGCACGGTCACTGTCACATCTTCGCCGCCTATGCGTTTAGCTGTTCTGCAGCAATCCATAGCGGTGTTTCCGCCGCCAACAATAACGACCTTTTTGCTGATGTTCTTCGTGTGTTCAAAGGCCACACTCTCGAGCCAATTAATACCGATGTGGATGTTGGCCTTAGCTTCTTCGCGCCCTGGGATTTTGAGATCTTTGCCGTTGGGCGCACCAGTGCCGATAAATACTGCGTCATAGTCTTTGTCCAAAATACTTTTGAGACTTTCTACGCGGGTATTGAAAATTTTACTAACGCCCATGTCTAGTACGTAATCAACTTCTTGATCGAGTACTGCTTCAGGGAGGCGAAATGAAGGGATTTGGCTGCGCATAAAACCGCCGCCCTTGGCATTTTCGTCGTATAGGTCAACCTCATAGCCAAGCGGCATTAGGTCTCTGGCCACCGTTAATGACGCTGGCCCTGCGCCAATTAACGCGATCCGTTTGCCATTCTTTGCGCTGGGAACAGCTGGCATTCGGCTCGCAACGGCGTTGTCGTCTTTGTGGTCGGCGGCAACTCGCTTCAGTCTGCATATTGCCACTGGCTCCTCATCAACTCGGCCGCGTCGGCAGGCAGGTTCACAAGGTCGGTCACAGGTTCGCCCCAACACTCCAGGAAACACATTTGACTCCCAGTTAACCATATAGGCATCACTGTATCGGCGTTGACCGATGAGTCGAATATATTCAGGAACAGGAGTGTGAGCGGGGCACGCGTATTGGCAATCGACTACTTTGTGGAAGTATTCCGGATCGCTGATGTCGGTAGCTTTCATGTAGCTAGGATACTCAAGTTTAATTTTAAAGTTTCATGTTGAAAATTTAAATACTGCTGATAACTCAGCGGGCAATTGCTGGCGTAAACATGGATAAAATCGCCAACAGGTTTGGTGGATATTAGCATGGATTTTTCACCGTTACACTCTGTCGAATTCATATATGTGAAGATTGCCAATTTAAAGTGATATGAGCACCACGTTTTGAGTTTGCCGATTGCCGCATGTTAGGCAATTAGGGAAATTTTAAGATTATTTCTGATGGGGTAAGAAAACTAGCAACAATCTTTCTTGCTCGAATCAGCGGCAACGCTGCACTCGGACCCTACAGATCAGTCGTCGCAGTGTTGCTTGGCTTGGAATGTTGCTTATTTTTATACGCTTTGAGCATTTTATGATTGTCACATTCGAGCGCTTTGAGTAGTCTTGTCGTTTGCTTTAAGCCCATTAATTACCGCATGAATTTACCTGTCGAACAACAGTCTCTCGCAGAATTTGCTGAACAGGCATATCTGAATTATTCGATGTACGTGATATTAGACCGAGCTTTGCCATTTGTCGGCGACGGTCTTAAACCAGTACAACGAAGAATTGTGTATGCCATGTCAGAACTAGGCCTGCACAACGCAGCAAAATATAAGAAATCAGCGCGCACGGTGGGTGACGTATTGGGTAAATTTCACCCGCATGGTGATAGCGCCTGTTATGAAGCAATGGTGTTGATGGCGCAACCATTCAGCTACCGTTACCCATTAGTAGACGGGCAAGGCAACTGGGGCTCTACTGATGATCCAAAATCATTCGCAGCAATGCGGTATACAGAATCCAGACTCGCCCCCTATGCTCAGAGCTTGCTATCAGAATTGGGTCAAGGCACAGCCGATTGGCAACCTAACTTTGATGCAACACTTCAAGAACCTAAAAATTTGCCGGCACGCTTGCCGAACATTCTGCTTAACGGCGGTTCTGGGATCGCTGTTGGTATGGCTACCAACATTCCTGCACATAATATTCGTGAGGTAGTGGATGCATGCGTGCATTTGTTGGAAAACCCCAAGGCGACTGTCGATGATTTGTGTAATTTTGTTCAAGCACCGGATTTTGCAACCGAAGCTGAAATCGTCACGCCAAAAGCACAATTGATTGAGATCTATCACACAGGCCACGGTTCAGTGCGGCAGCGAGCTGTATACAGTCAGGAAGATGGCGAGATTGTTATTCATGCTTTGCCATATCAAGCATCAGGTTCTAAGGTTTTAGAACAAATAGCAGCTCAGATGCAGACCAAGAAACTGCCAATGGTTTCCGATTTGCGCGATGAGTCAGATCAAGATAATCCAATTCGTCTGGTAATTGTTCCGAGATCAAACCGGGTAGATATCGAATCGCTAATGGGGCATTTGTTTGCCACCACCGACCTGGAGAAGAGTTACGGCGTTAACATGAACATGATCGGCCTCGATGGGCGCCCACATGTTTATAATTTACGCGAATGCCTTAAAGAGTGGCTGACGTTTCGTATTCAAACTGTTCGCAGACGTTTGCAATATCGCTACGACAAGGTCGTTGATCGTTTACATATATTAGAAGGTTTATTGGCAGCTTTCCTAAATATTGATGAAGTGATCGAAATTATACGCCGCGAAGAAAAACCCAAGCCTGCCCTAATGCAACGCTTTGAAATTTCGGATCGGCAGGCAGAAGCCATACTAGAGTTGAAGTTGCGCCATTTGGCAAAACTCGAAGAAATGAAAATTCGTGGTGAGCAGGAAGAGCTTGCCAAGGAACGCGATCGTTTAGAATTGCTATTGAATTCCGACACGCGCTTGAAAACCTTAGTTAAGAACGAATTGAAGGATGACGCCGAAGAATTTGGCGATGCACGCCGTTCTCCGTTAGTTGAGCGCGAAACGGCCAAGGCTATTGATCAAAGTGAGCTGGTCCCAAGTGAGGCGATTACTGCAGTGTTATCAGCGCAAGGCTGGGTGCGTGCGGCGAAAGGTCACGAGATTAATCCGCGTGAACTAAATTATAAATCTGGTGATAGCTTTTTATCTTCAGCTCTTGGCAAGTCTAATCAGATGATGGTTGCGCTGGATTCAACTGGGCGCACTTATGCCGTGCCATCGCATAAGCTGCCTTCAGCGCGTGGCCAAGGTGAACCGCTGTCCAGCAGCGTAACACCACCTTCTGGTGCCACCTTTAAATCGGTGATGATGGGGCCGGATGATGACCGGTACGTGATGGTTAGTGACGCGGGGTATGGTTTTATTTGCGAAATTGAGAACATGCTCACCAAGAATAAAAAGGGTAAAGCGACGCTAAGCGTCCCCAAAGGCGCGCAGGCTTTGCCCACCCTGAAAATCAACAATCTAGAGCAAGACTTTTTGGCTGTGGTCACCACCTCAGGGTACTTAACAATTTATGAGGTCACCGAGCTGCCTGAGTTGGCTAAAGGAAAAGGGGTGAAGTTAATCAATGTGCCTTCGAAGTTACTCAAAGCACGCGACGAATATGTGCTGGGTGCAACTATTTTCCGCAAGGGGCAACATGTATTGGTGCACTCAGGCAAACGCTATCTGCGCTTGAAAGGCCAAGATCTCGATCATTACATGGGTGAACGCGGTAAGCGCGGCCGAAAACTTCCCAAGGGATTTCAGGCAGTGAAAGCCATCACCACAGAAGCGGCATCAGCGACCCAAGATCAAATTCAATTAGATAATTAGCAGTAATGATTATTAATACCAAACAATCACACATCAGGGCGGCACAATGAGCAAATTAAAACAATTAAGAGAGATGACCGTTGTCGTCGCAGACACTGGCGAACTATCAGCCATCGCAGAATATAAACCGCAAGATGCAACCACCAATCCCTCCTTGTTACTTAAAGTGGCGCAAGATGCCGCATACAACAAAATTATTGACCAAGCGGTGCAAAGCGCCAACGGTGATTTGATTGACGCGATGGATAATTTTGCCGTTGATATCGGAGTAGAAATACTTAAGATTATCCCTGGTCGGGTTTCCACAGAAGTGGATGCGCGATTGTCTTTTGATATTCAGGCTACTCTTGCGAAGGCCAGAAAATTAATCGCTCTTTACAAAGATCGAGGTGCAGAAAAAGACAGGATTTTGATCAAAATTGCTTCCACATGGGAGGGTATTAAAGCGGCCGAGCAACTAGAGAAAGAAGGCATCAATTGCAATTTAACATTGTTGTTCAGTTTCGCCCAGGCAGTCGCTTGTGCCCAAGCTGGGGTGTTTCTAATTTCGCCTTTTGTGGGTCGTATATTAGATTGGCACAAAGCCAATGGCGGTCAACAAAGTTATGCACCGATGCAAGATCCTGGAGTCGTTTCTGTCACCCAAATTTATAACTATTACAAGCAGTTCGATTATAAAACCATCGTCATGGGTGCGAGTTTCCGCAATGTTGGAGAGATCGAGGCCTTAGCAGGTTGCGACTATTTGACCATAGGCCCAAACTATTTAGAAGAGTTGCGAAATGACGATGGTGAGCTTGTGCGACAGCTTTCGCCTAATAATAGTGCACAATCGCAAAGCAAGCTTGAACTGAATGAAAAAACCTTTCGCTGGATGCAAAATGAAGACGCAATGGCGACTGAGAAATTAGCCCAGGGTATTCGTGCCTTCGCGGTGGATCAGGCTAAGTTGGAAGACATTATTAGGCCAAAGTTATCTGCTTAATCTATTCCAGCTAGGAGGGTGAGTTGACAATGAGTTGGTTCAGTCGAGTTTTGCGCGTGCTGGCGAGAAAGTGGCTTATTTTCTCGCTGTTTTTTTTAGCCACCATTACTACATTTTCGCTCACTCCTTTGCCGGAACTGCCGTTTGCAGCAGGTAGTGACAAACTGCATCATTTTGTTGCTTACGCTGCGTTAATGTTTCCTGCCGCGTTGCGAGGTAAGCGCCGTTGGTTTTTGCTGGCGTTGGTTTACATAGCGTGGAGCGGTGGAATTGAACTTATCCAACCTTATGTAAATCGCTATGGCGAATGGCTTGATTTGCTGGCTAACTCCATTGGAGTGGGGATAGGCGCTCTGATTGGCGTGCTAAGTCGTAGGCTGTTGCAGCCAGAAACGAGCACCTGACACTTTTGCCAGTATTAATGGCTAAACTATTAACCTGATTTTGGAACCCCATATGAAGCTGTATCAATATCCCAACTGTTCTACTTGCCGCAAAACAATCAAGTTGTTAAATGACAAGGGCATCGAATTTCAGTCGATTAACATTGTCGAGCAACCACCTAAGAAGAGTGAGCTTAAGGCGATGCTAAATAGTTATGAAGGAGAGATACGCAAACTATTTAATACCTCAGGAATGCAATACCGCGAATTGAATCTTAAGCAATCACTACCTTCCATGACGGCTAACGAGGCCATTGATTTGCTCGCACAAAATGGCAAATTAATTAAGCGGCCCTTTCTGTTGAATTCAGATGGGCAAGGTGTCGTAGGCTTTAAACAGGCCCAATGGGATGAATTTCTTTAATTGCCTCACTATTATTTAATTATGAGAGACCTCAGCATAAGTCGATGCGCGAATCAAAATGACTGAGAGGCCCCTCACTTTTCGTTGGAATACCCCAAAAATGAGCACCTAGGACTAGTCAGTAGCCAGCTATTGCCGTCGTCTTTCACCTCAATTGGAGGCATTTCATCCTGTTTTTATTTCGCCCCTGACTTATGCTGAGTTCTCAATGAATTTGTCTTGGCTCAACCTCCACCAAATTAACCTTTAGTTATGTCAGCAGTTGACACCGTTTTAAACGTTATTAATCGTGTTGCCGATGTTGCCGATGTTGCCGATGTTGCCGATGTTGCCGATGTTGCCGATGTTGCCGATGTTGCCGATGTTGCCGATGTTGCCGATGTTGCCGATGTTGCCGGTGGGGTAAAACGCAAGCTTAGTTACTTTGTGTTTGTTGGCGTCGCGGCAAGCGTATTTTTGGGCTGGTCAGTTTACTCTTCGGATTCAGCCCTATGGTGGAACGTGGTGAAGTGTGGCGCATTGGCTCTACCAACGCAGATTTGGGTTTTTGTTTGGTCAGTGTTAGCACAATTGCAGCAAACTCGAACCTTGGTTGCAGCGTTGATCGAGGATGACGATGGTATTTTTTCCAATCTGCAAAACCTAAGTTTGAGCGAACCCAATGGATTAAGCGGGGTGTTTAGTACTATTCGCGAATTCCGTCAGGAAGATGGCCTAAGTATGGTATCCGAAACACTCCGTGGTGTTAGTCTATTGGCAAATCCTTTTTTCGCCATATTTGCTTTTGCAAATTGGGCAATTTTATTCACACTGATTATCGTCACGTCACTCATGCTTATATTTTAGTTGTATCTATGAATACTTTAAAACAAATGGGAATTCAGCTATGGCAATTAAAGCCAGGCTTTGGGTTGCCTAGTAATACCGATTCAGTAAGCACCAATAGTCCAGAATTAGGTGATGCTAAGTCAGATGTTCAATTGCTCGGCCAAGCTGAAGGGGTTGAAGCAGTTGACGTTAATTTGCCAGAGGGCCGTGCCCCGCAGATCAGCGAGCCGACATCAGCTGAAACGAGCAAACAAATAGCGAGGTCGAGCGTTGAGGTGTCAGCGTCTGGAAATGATATTTCATCTTGTGGGTGGCAGGATTTGCAGGGCCTGTTCAAGCGAGATGATTATTGCAGTAGTTGTAGCCCAAGCAACAGCGTCTTGGGCAATGGTAGCGCTAATGCTAACTGGATGTTTGTTTGCGACGCACCTAATAGCCGTGAAATTCAGGCACAACAACTGTTGGCTGGCAGAGCTGGTGAGTTATTCGGCGCGATGTTGGCTGCCCTGAGCTTAGATAGAGAGTCGGTTTACACCACTAGTGTCTTTAAGTGCGCTCCTACTGATGATTTAAAAACCGTAGCGCAATGCAATGAAATGCTGCATAGGCAAATTGAATTGGTGCAGCCAATGGTGGTGGTTACTTTTGGTGAGTTTGCCGCACAGGCGGTAATCAAAGCCAATGAGCCCCTTGCTGTGTTGCGCGAATCTAGGCAGCAGTGTTTTCGCTCGAATATTGTGATTGTACCCACTTATAGCCCTAAAGAAATGCTTGATGATGCTAGTTTGAAAGCATTGGTGTGGCAGGACTTGAAAACGTGTCTGGCGCTGACAAAAACATAGAATCGGCCCTAAAAGCCAGCGATCTGACGCTGCGAGCGATGCTAGATGAGGACTTACCCCAGGTGCTTATAATCGAGCGCGGCGCGCAGGCCAGCCCATGGAGTAGGCTCTCGTTTGAGGAGTCAATTAGTCGGGAGCACTGCTGTCGAGTTATTGCTAGCCAAGTTGATGATTGCAAGGAGTCAATCGTTGCATATCATATTGTCTGCCCGGTCGCCGATGAACTACACATCTTGAACGTAGTAGCTGCCAAGCAGTGCCAAGGCAATGGATTGGGGCATATGCTGATGAGTGATATTGTAGACTTAGCGCAACAGCAATCTTTGAATAAAATATTTTTAGAAGTGCGCGCTTCTAACCTAGCTGCGCAGAGCCTATATCTTAAGTGGCAGTTTGTGCAAATTGCTGTACGAAAATCTTACTATGGCGCTACGTCTTTGAGTAATGGTGCGCGCGAAGACGCTTTAGTATTTTTGCGCCAGCTATAAATGCCGCTAGTTTTTGAAAACTAATAACGCCTGATTGAGGCTTAGTATTTGATCGGTTGCGAGGTTGTTCCACGCTAGTAATTGTTGCAATTGTACTTGGTAGTGCTCGGCAATTGACCAAAGTGTGTCGCCATGTTGCACTCGATGTACTAATTTTTCTTGATTGTTGTCCACGGCTAGGACCATGGCTGTTGCAGTGGGAGGTTCGCTAATTCCTGCGGATATAGGGATGAGTAGATTCTTACCTGCTCTGATGTTGGAATTTCGCAGGTTGTTAGTCGCTTTCAAAGCTCCAATAGTCACACTATATCGCTTTGCGATAGTACTGAGCGAATCACCCGTATCGATTTGATGGCTGCGAAACTCAATCTTCGGGGCCTGAGTGCTTAAGATTCGTGCTAACTGCAAAGCTTGCTGGTCGTTGATGGGTACCAATAAACGATGCGGCCCATTTGGCGAAGTGGCCCAACGTTTGAACCCAGCATTCATGTGCATTAGTAAGTTTTGGTCTATTCCTGATGCTCTGGAAAAATCCACAAGATCAACTTGGCCGGCTAAGGTTAGAACTTCAAAATGAGGCTCGTTGGCCAGTTTAGGGAGACTGATACTGTGTTTTGTTGGCTCATTAATGATGTTTTTTAGGGCTATTAATTTGGGTACATAACGCTTAGTTTCGGAGCGTAAATGTAAATCTTGGTAGTCTGTGCCGCGGTTTTTTTTGCGATTTGCTTTGATCGCCCGTTGCACTGTTCCTTGCCCCGCATTATAGGCGGCAAGTGCCAGGAACCAATCACCATCAAACATTTTATGTAATTTGCTTAAGTAGTCTAGGGCAGCATCGGTTGACGCGATGGCATCCCGCCGGCCGTCATACCACCAATCTTCATCTAAACCGAAATCGCGGCCAGTTGCAGGTACAAATTGCCACAAGCCTGAAGCATTAGAGTGTGATTTAGCGTTAGGCTTGAAGGCACTTTCCACTGCAGGCAATAGCGCCAGCTCCATGGGCATGCCGCGATTTTCGATTTCTTCGACTATGTGGAACAGAAATGGTTCTGCACGCTTGAATAGGTCGGTAAGATAGGTAGGGTGAGTGGCATTCCAACGTTCATAGTCGGCAAGGTACTTAGATTCGAATTCGGGAAGTTGAAAGCCTTTGCGAATCCGATCTAAAAGGTCTTCATCGACTACTATTGATGTGGTTTGGCTCAACTCTGGGCCGAGCTGTATTGCGTCACTTGCGTATTGCTGATCATTAGTCGAATGCCGGATCGCCTCGGAGGGATCAGAGCTCTGCGGCGGACTGGTCTCATCTGAGTTTAGCACTAGGCCTGACTCCTTCGACGTTTTGAAGTGTGTACAGCCGCTTAAACTGAGCGCGCAGATAATAATAAATATGGCTTTCAAATTCATCGTCGCATAGTAATGAGTGGTCGATGGTACGTCAATGTAGCTCTACACAATTTCATGTAAGATAAGCGTACCTTTGGCTTTTTAATGACTAAATCATCACCTTAATTTGAGTGCACAAAATAAATGGTTTCACAGCGACTACGCAGCTCAGTATATTGAGCGCGAACGACAGTATCTGCAGATTGCACTGCGTCAATCTGCTGGCCCAACCGCCCTGCAGGTAGGCCGTTTATTAGAGTCCCGGATTGTTGAGGAATTGGATCTTCCGTTTCTAGCTAAAGCCAGCCAAAACAGCCGGTTGCCTGCTGATCTATTCGCCGATGCCGCGTTCTTACCTTTTCCTGAGAAGAGCCTGTCGACAGTGCTCTTGCCGCATGTGCTAGAGGGGCATGAGCTGCCGCATCAAGTGTTGCGCGAGGCGCATCGGGTTTTGCAATCAGATGGGCATTTAGTATTGACTGGGTTTAATCCGTTTAGTGCTTTAGGCTTGCAACGACGAATCTATACTAGATCAGCTCTGGCAGGGCGTTATTACACCAGTCGTAGAGTGATTGACTGGTTACAATTGCTTGGATTCGAGGTTGTGGGAAGTGCAATGTATCAATATGGGCCGCTGTCTAAAAGCTTACGTCTCGATAAGAGTTTTGCATTTTTGGAATCAATCGGGGATCGATGGTTGCCCATGCTAGGAGGCGCCTATATGATTACCGCGAAAAAAAGAGACCCTGGTATGACTATGCTAGGGCTGCATAAATATCGTAGGCCGAGGGCTAAGCTGGCGACCGCTGCTCCTGCAAAAACTTCAATCCATTCAAACCGCATAGAGCGATAGAGCGAGCTGATAAGTTGGCAAAATAAAGGTGTAGTTTAATTATGAGTGAATACGAGCGACAAATTGTATTGGACACAGAAACCACTGGTTTAGAGCATCGCCAGGGTCACCGTATCATTGAGATCGGCTGTGTTGAGTTGATTAACCGCAAGCTGACGGGAAATAACTATCATGTATACCTAAATCCTCAGCGAGACATTGATCAGGGTGCAATAGAAGTCCATGGAATTACAAACGAGTTTCTGATCGATAAGGCGTTTTTCAACGATGTTTACGTCAAAATGATGGAATATCTGACAGGCGCTGAACTGATTATCCACAACGCGGCGTTTGATGTAGGGTTCTTGGATTCAGAATTAGAAAGAGTGGCGCCACAACACCCCAAAATCTACGATGTGTGCGGTGTGCACGATACTTTGCTGCAAGCGCGTAAGATGTTTCCAGGGCAGCGCAATGATCTTGATTCGCTTTGTCGCCGATTCGAAATCAATAACGCTCATCGCGAGTTGCACGGCGCACTATTGGATGCTGAGATTCTAGCTGATGTGTATCTAGCGATGACTGGTGGGCAAACAATGTTGCCATTGGATGCCACTGAGGGGCAAAATACTGATGGCTCCGAGCCGACATACACTGTTGATTTTTCTCAGCTTTCATTACCAATTGTCGAACCCAGCAACGAAGAGCTGCAGAATCATGTAGAATGGCTTGCCCGATTAGACGAGAAAGTCGAGGGCCAATGTGTTTGGTCTCGAATAAATGATAAGTACCCGGCTGAATAATAGCTTGGCAGCTTAAAATTAGAATAGTGCACTTCAGTCATTCACCGCTAATCGGAAGATTGACTCAATTCACGTTCCTCAACGAACTTGGTCTGCGATGAAAGACGCTTCGACACTTAAAAAACTATCTGGTTACGATCTTTCGGGCTATAGCTTGATGGGCAGTGATTTGGCTGGTGCGCAATTAGCACATGCTAAGTTGCGCGGAGCAAACTTAGCTGGAGCTGATCTATCGGGTGCCGATCTAACTCAAGCTGATCTGACTGGTGCAGACCTTTCGGGTGCAGATCTCTATCAAGCAAAATTGGCTGGTGCGCGTTTAAGCGGTGCTAATTTGACCCATTGTGATTGTACCTCTGCTGATTTGCGAGATGCGGTGCTAAATGGTGCAAAAATGTATTCAGCAAAATTTGCAGATGCAAATTTAAGCAATGCTACGTTAACCGGGGCAGATTTTAGTGAGTGCGATCTTAGTGGGGTTGACCTAAGTAATTCGCAACTTAGTGGTGCGATCTTTCAAAAAGCCAACCTGAGTCGTGCCATATTAGATGGCTCAAAATTGTTCGGCGCAAAACTGCAGGAGGCCAATTTGCGCAATGCCAGCCTTCGCAACGCAGATTTAACTGCAGCGAGGCTACGTGCAGCGCAATTGCAAGACGCTGATCTAATGAACGTAAAGCTATTCAGCGCCGATTTGAGCAATGCAGTGTTATCCAACACTAACTTTGAAACAGCCAGTTTGCGAGCGGCAAGCATGGCCGGAGCTAACCTACAGAACGCGATATTCGACGGAGCGAATTTATCCAATAGCCGCCTTAGCCGGGCAGATTTGTCTGGTGCATCCCTAGAAGATTCAAATCTTTGGGCCGCGAAAGTGTCGGGGAGTATTTTTACCAATGCCAACGTCAAAGCAGCAAATTTGATGGCAACTGGATTGAACAAGAAGTTTGCTTTGTCTGAGTTTCCTGACCTAAATCATTCCGAGCAAACTTGTTGGGATAATGATCAATACAAACGCTATAGTGTTTCGCGTGCGCACGCTCAATCTATTGAAAACGCCGTTAGTAAGCGCAGCTTCTTTTCACGTTTGTTTGGCGGCTCAAACTAACAAGAGTTGAATTCCTCAGCAATGCTCAAACTATTCCAATCCGAAGGATTATGGAGTTGCTATGTAGGCGAATCGTCTTCAATGCAATTGCCGAGTATCCAAGCGCTGATCGAAGACATCGAAGAGTTTCCCCAATGCCTTAAAGACGATCGGCGTAGCTTGGTGAAAAAAGGCCAGTTGTTAGGAACGGTCGTCGTAGCTAAACAGCCGAGGGATAAGAATCGTAGAAAATGGGCGCGCTTATTAAGTATGTTTCGGGATGCAGAGGCCAAGAAAACCTTAAAATCTCTGGTTCAGTTTGAACAATTGGGTATCTCCTCGGTGAAGCCGATTTGTGTTCTTGAGAAGCGTGAAAATATGCGAGTTGTCGATTCATGGCTAATCTATGAATTTCGCGAAGGGCGGCCGAGTTCTATTGGTTCTCTAAAGCAAATTGTGGTTCAGCTAAACAAGTTACATAGCAATGGCTTTCGTCATGAAGACCCAAATTTCGGCAACTTTTTAATCGGCACCGACGATGTTATGTTCCTAATTGATTGCAAAGGCAAATCGAAGGGAGGTGATTTCGGGGCCTATTATGATTTCATGCTGCTCAGCTTGCGTAATGATGGCGTTAGCTTCGATCAAGTTGAGGCATTGATCGAAATTATCAACACCTCACCGGGCTATCTATTAGCTAGGGCCTACGCAGCCTATATTTCAGCTCGAACATCCCTCAAGCAACGTTTAGGCCGCCGCAGGTCCAAAAAAGACATAGTCTAAATTGTCGCGTAGGCTTTGTAGCACCAGCGGTATCTTTTAATGCCGCACCTATTGATTGGTGTAAATAGGACTCTAGAAATTCACTATTATGGCTGCTCCGCCTACAAGACTTAATACTATGGTGTAGGGGAATGCCATCACGACCATCTTCATATAAGAAAGTCGTATCAGTGGTGCTAAGGCTGAAGTGAGTAAAAACAAAAATGCAGCTTGCCCATTTGGAGTTGCCACGCTCGGAAGATTAGTGCCGGTGTTAATAGCTATAGCCATCACTTCAAAATGTTCGCGAGTAATGACTCCGTTTTTAAGCGCGGTGCTCATTTCGTTAATGTACACGGTTGCCACAAACACATTGTCGCTAATCATAGACAGTATGCCGTTGGCCGCAAACATTACAATTGGCTGTGTTTCGGTGGGAATACTGAGCACAAAATCTGTGACCGGTTGAAATAGATGTTGTTCGTGAATCACCGAAACAATTGCAAAGAAAACTACCAATAATGCTGTGAACGGCAATGCTTCTTCAAACGCGTGCCCTATCTCATGTTCATCAGTGATGCCATTGAAAGCGGTCAATAAAACGATGACCATTAAGCCGATTAGGCCAACTTCTGCAATGTGTTTACCCAATGAAATCACCAGTACTAGGCCTATTACCGCCTGAACTACAAGCTTAGCTTTGTCACGGCCATTACGTTTAGATTCTTGTTCGGCGTCAAACTCTGAAAGTACTGCGCGAACTTCATCGGGAAGTTTTGCTCCGTAGCCGCAAATACCCGTAAGCTCAAGCAGCACACAGGTGACTAAACCAGCTGCTAGCACAGGCATGGTAACGGGTGCCATGCGCCAGAAAAACTCCATGAATTGCCAGCCTGCTTTCTCTGCAATAAGCAGGTTTTGAGGCTCACCGACTAATGTGCAAACACCACCCAGAGCCGTGCCCACTGCGCCGTGCATAATAAGACTGCGTAGGAAGCTGCGAAAATCATCTAAATCTTTACGTTTAAACTCATGCACACCTTCATCGCCCGAATGATCGTGGTCGTCAGAGAATTTTTTTCCAGATGCGACTTTGTGATACACCCCATAGAAACCAACTCCAACACTGATTAATACTGCTGTAACAGTTAAGGCATCGAGAAACGCTGAAAGCACCGCCGCAGAAAAACAAAACAAGAAAGACAGCACCGCTTTGTTTTTCACCTTCACCAATATTTTGCTGAAGGTGAAGAGCAATAACTCTCGCATAAAGTGAATTCCAGCCACCATGAAAACCAACAGCAGGATAACCTTAAGTTGCCCTTCTACTTCATGGTAGACCATTTCTGGAGAGGTTATGCCTATCGCAATTGCCTGTATGGCGAGCAAGCCCCCAGGCTGTAGGGGGTAGCATTTAAGTGCCATCGCTAGAGTGAAAATAAACTCTAATACCAGTACCCAGCCAGTTAGAAAGTGTAAACCAGAAAACCAAAGGATCGGATTGATGATTAAAAACGCGATGATCGTGTTTTTGTACCAATCGGCAGAGCTGCCCAAGAAATTCTCGCGGAACGAGCTGAAAACCATTTTTTGCATATATAGATATAGTGCTTAATTAGTTATAACAAGCATTGGGAGAAGCGTGTGGATGTAGCCACACTGCTAGACCTTATATCTTGTCTTTCGTAGATTCATAATAGCAATCGAACATGGCTGCGACAATGCCTAAATAATTGACTGGTTTGGGTTCAATATGCTTTCAAGTAGTCAGTTTTCTGAGTCTTCAATTGCTCTGCTGATTGCGCGTCAATCTGATTAATATAAATTTAGCAAAAATCTAAAATTAGGGGTTGACCAATCCGCAATCTGCGCGTAAATTACGCCCTCCTTCGAGGTCTGGGGCTATAGCTCAGCTGGGAGAGCGCTACACTGGCAGTGTAGAGGTCGGCGGTTCGATCCCGCCTAGCTCCACCATTTTATTCGCGGAGTTCGCTTTGCGAACAAAAACGAAACTTTTCGTGCTGAAGGCTCGGTAAACTTATTTAAGTAAGTCGAGTGTAATTGCGAAAGACACAGACCATAGGTGAAAGTGAAGGAAAATAGACGTCCCCATCGTCTAGAGGCCTAGGACACCGCCCTTTCACGGCGGTAACAGGGGTTCGAATCCCCTTGGGGACGCCAATAAAAAAGCCTTGCTCTTAGAGCAGGGCTTTTTTATTGGTTCTTATATTCGCGACGTTTGCGCTGCAAACAGAGGCTGCGCCTCTCGAGCTGAGGGTTTAATGCCGGGCAGGAATCCTTTAGCGGCGTACAACAGGCGTGAAACCTCCGAGCAAAGCGGGTGAGTTCTATACGTAAATTGGATGATTTTTTTTTGAAATTGAGGCGCTTTATGCTTTTCTCGAATTTGATTTCCGCCATAAGTTTGTTTATTGTATTGCCAACATGCGACATGAAAGGCATATATCCGTTAAAGGAGTAGGGCCTGCTTAAATAATGTGTAGGGGTTTCGTCTTCTTGATATTTTCATATATAGTCGCTCTAGAACAATAATAACAATGGAAACTAAGCCATGAATAGTACCGTTCATAAGACCTTCAATAATGTTGCTTTGCGCCGGTTTGCATTGAAGACTCGCTATCCTATGGTGTTACTCTTGTTAGTAGCGATAGCTTATTTTTCTAGATACGATTATTTTTGGTGGGGCTTCGCAATTTCTTGTGTTGGTGGCTTGCTGCAAATGTGGTGTTTTGCTTGCCTAGAAAAGGAGCGTGTACTGGCGCAATCAGGGCCTTATATGTTTTGCCGAAATCCAATGTATATAGCGCGCTATTTTCTCATATTGGGCATAGTGGTAATTCTGCATAGCCCGCTGCTGGTTGTTATTTACTCTGTGTTTTATTATTACTACATGGTTAATCGAGTAAAACGAGAAGAATTAGTGTTGGCTGATATTTTCGGTGAGAGTTATGTTGAATATTGTGGCAAGGTGAATCGTTTTTTACCGAGTTTCAAAGCAGTCGATCAGCTCGATGGAGAGTTTGGAAAATTTAATTTTCCTTTAATGCTGCATAACAATGGTCACCTTAATATATTGTCAGTGCTTTTAATTTGGGCGTATCTGCACTGGTCGATCGAGTTCGCCGAGGCTCTATTTGTATAAATTGAGTTAGCCTGCGAACAAAATTACTTGTTTTTGCAGGGCAATGGCCTGACTGCATCGATCGACTGATCTTTTATTGAGGCCGATCTAGATTATCAATGAATGGTTAGTTGACCTTGAAATTATTATCGTATTTATATTATAATTAATCTTGATGTACACAAGCAATTTCTTTAGATGCTCCAATGATCACTAAAAGTCTTTACCTAACACTATGGACTTTTGTAACCCCTTTCATAGCACAAAGGAATTCGTTTAAGATCAATTGTGCGGTTTTGCTTATGTTTGTCATCCCCTCTTTCTTCGTGTTGTCAAACACTTAGACATTTTGCGGCATCTTGTTTTCAAGATGGCCGCATTTTTTTTAATTTATACTCTGTCTAATAATCTAAATTAGCTCTACTCCTCAAAAAAATACGAAATCAAACATCATGGATTTAAGAAACAGCAATATTGAACGCTTACAGCGTAAAGACCGAATCTACGACGTCTTGGTTCTGGGGGGTGGCATTAACGGGGCTGTTTCGGCGGCCTCATTGGCGGCGAGGGGCGCCAAGGTAGCGCTGATTGATCGCGGTGATTTTGCTGGTTTGACCAGTTCTAATTCTTCTAATTTGGCATGGGGTGGAATCAAATATCTAGAAACCCACGAATATTTTCTGGTTAACAACCTGTGCAAAAGCCGTAATCACTTGATGAGCAGCTACCCTTCCACTGTTAAGGAAATTCGATTTTTAACCACCATTGCTAAGGGTTTTCGCTTTCCCGTTTTCTTTGTTTACCTAGGCACAATATTCTATTGGCTGATTGGTAGGTTCTTTACTCAAGGGCCAGACTATATGAGTGTAAAGGAGCTGAAGAAAAGGGAACCTTCGATCAATACAGATAATGCCGCAGGTGGGTTCGAATATTCCGATGCTTATCTATACGACAACGATGCTCGTTTTGTATTTAATTTTGTGCGTTCTAGCATGAACTATGGTTGTGCAGCGGCTAACTATGTTGAGTCAACGGATGCTGTGCGCAAAGACGGTGTTTGGCATATTGAGGCTCATGATAAAATTAACGACAAGCGATTTACCATTCGTTCCAAAGTATTGATCAACGCGTGCGGGCCATATGTGGATAAGCACAATCAACTCGCAGAACAAAAAACCGAACATCGGCATTTATTTTCCAAAGGAATACATCTGATTATCGATCGTGTGACAGAGCAAAGTCGAATACTGGCATTCTTTGCCAGCGATGGACGGCTGTTCTTCGTAATACCGATGGGAAATAAAACTGTTGTGGGCACAACTGATACGCAGGTTTCTGACCCACATGTGGGAGTAACGGAAGAAGATAGAGAATTCGTTTTAGAAAATATTAATTCCTTGCTTAAACTCGATAAGCCTATTGTTAAAGCAGACATCATCGCTGAACGATGTGGCGTAAGGCCACTGGCGCAAAAAGGTGGGGATGATGTGGCTGACTGGGTGAAACTGTCACGCAAGCACGCTGTTGATACAAACTTCGATGATCAGCACCTAAGCATATTTGGCGGAAAGACCACGGATTGCATAAACGTGGGTAATGAAATTGCAGAGATAGTGCAAAAAATGGGCATCAATTTGCCGTATGAGGACTTTGTTTGGTATGGCGAGGATGATGATACTGTCCGCGATGAGTTTTATCATCAAGCTGAACTCATGGAATTAGATGCACATACGGTCGAAGGATCATCAGAGCCACTCACACAAAGGCTTTGGCGGCGTTATGGCGGTGTTGCTCTGGAACTATTGGAGGATATTCGACAAAATCCTAAGCAGGCCGAACGATTGATGAAAGATGCCGAATATCTGCGTTGCGAAATAGAGCATACCGCGCGCTATGAAATGGTGACCAAATTGGAGGACTTTCTACGCAGGCGTTCTAAGATTACTCAAGTTCTGCGCGACGAAGATATTATTGATGCTCCGGGTTTGATAGAAGCTTGCAAAATATTTTTTGGAGATCAAGCCGAACAAAAGCGTCAGGAATACATCAACTCTCGCAAGGAGAACTCTTAGAGGCACATTAAAGAGCTTAGGGTCGGACAATAAATGGGCTTTCTATCAAACCTTTAAAGTCGGTCTGGTAAATAAATAGGTCGCCGGCCTCGTCTTCTCGTTTAGGCATATCCTGATATGCGCTGGTCACAATTAGCAGGTCCAAATCTTCACCACCAAACGCAACGCAGGTTGGCTGGCTAGTTGGCACCTTCAAGACTAAATCTTGCTCGCCACTCGGCGAATACCGAACCACCTGACTGGCGCCCCATTGAGCATTCCACAGGTAGCCCTGCGCATCAACAATTGAACCATCTGGGTAGCATTCGCGTTGCGTTTTAACCAGCAATTCTGGCTCTCCAAATTGCGCTGTCTGGATATTGTAAGAATGCCTATTTATGCATCGTTTAGGAGTGTCGGTATGATAGACAGTTTCACCGTCAGGGCTCCAACAAAGACTGTTGGGAATAAGTAAATCGGTCAAACTTCTGGTGATCGTCAGATCATGGTTTAAGCAATAGAGTGAACCATTTTGCGTAGCACTTTGTGCGTCTTCAACCATGGTTCCTGACCAAAGCCGACCTTGACGGTCAGTGCGTCCATCATTAAAACGAGTGCCAGGATTGTCGTTTTCCAATTTGTGAATCCACTCTAAAGTACCTGTCTCTGGATCATAGAAAGCAAAGCCAGACGCGAAAGCAGCTACTAAACCAGCGTGGCCTTGCACAGGAGCAAAACAGGCAAGTCGTTCGGGGGTTGACCAATTGTTGAGCTCTTCGCTCACCGTATCGTAGCGATAGAGTTTTGATTGTTGGATATCAGTCCACCAAATCTTTTGACCGGCATGATCCCAAATTACGCCCTCGCCAAGTTCATTGCCAACCTTAAGGCTAGTTTTTAGTTCAATCATGCTTCGCGAGCCGAGTTAATAGCGGCGACGATGTCCAAGCATCGTATGTGCACCTCTTCGGCGCTACGGCCTGCTTTATAAATTTCGCTGCCTATCCCAAAGCCATCAATTCCGGCAGCAAGCCATTGTGCAGCTTCACTAGAACCCACGCCTCCAACCGCCAAGATTTTGGCATCTTTGGGTATTACATCTTTTACCGCCTTGATGTGTTTTGATCCGTAGGTTGAAGCAGGAAATAGCTTCAAGTAACGTGCCCCTGCGCGATAAGCAGCGAAGGCCTCACTCGGCGTAGCCCAGCCAGGCATGGGTATCATGCCGAGTTTGATGCAGCGTTTGATAAGCTCGGGGTTGGTGTTCGGCGTGACCGCGATTTGGCCGCCGGCCGCAGCGACCTTTTTTGCATCTTTCTTATTCAGCAAAGTGCCGCAACCTACCACACAGCTGCCGCCCAGGGCTAGGCTCAGCTTTTCAATGCTACTAAATGGATCGGGTGAGTTAAGTGGCACTTCAATAACACTGATCCCTGCAGCATAAATCGCATTAGCAATGTCGACGACTTCATCAGGCTTTATGCCTCTGATTATCGCCACCACGGGCATGCACGCTAGGTGCGAATCAAGTTTTTCATTAATGCTCATTTTTAGGCCTGTCGATTAAAAACTAGTTAGGTGTATAGATTTTGATATATTGCTTCAAAGCCTGCGATGGCAATTTGCGCGGGGTCACATGCTTGCGCTGCAATATCCAGATGCTCCAGCACCAGCATGTATTGATTTGTCAGGGTTGGCTCACCTATCACGGTGACACTGTCTGTCTTGTTGAAAAGTTTAGTCGCACCAATAATATCAGCGGCAGCGATTAAGCCAGATAGATATGACAGACCATCGCTTGCCGCCATCTCGCCTAACACCTGTTTGCTGCGCGTCGCAAATAACGCATGGATGAGGTGTGCTTCTCCTAGGTTTTGTATAGCATGCACTGCCTGCATGAAGACATCTTGATTGAAATTGATGGCGTTGTCGTCTGTGATTAATATGCTGTTGCGGCGAAGCAAGGAAAATAGCTCGCCGGTAAAGGCTGTTAGAAAGTTGTTGATTGCGCCATCTTCAACCAAAGTCCATTTGTTGTGGGTACCAGGCAGCGCAAAAAGTCGGCGGCCCTGTTCGAGATTGTTTAGCCGCATCCAACCAAGCAATTGTAATTCCTCACCGCGCATGACATCCGGTGAACCAAGTGGATTGTTAGTTTTGAGGCCAGCCAAAATAGAAAAGTCGATGCCTCTGGCTTGGAAACAAAACCGCCCATTGGCAATTTTATTCACATCTACAGGGCAGGTCAAATAGGGTGCATCCTTCCAGCCAATTGTAGATCCGACCATGCCTGAAAGTAAAACTGGTACAGCGCCATATTGGTCAAGCCAGTCCTGAATTAGGTTAAAGAACTTGTCTTCAAAGTCGCCATTTATCTCACTGACACCGGGCCCGAACCGTGTATCTATAATTATTGATGCTTGATCTGCTCGATACTCGCAAAGGTATAGCCGCAAATTACTGGTTCCCCAGTCTCCGGCGATAAAGAGGTGCTTGCTTGTCATAATGTGATGGTAACGTATTCTCTTGGTTGATGATCGCATGCAAATGTCTGCAGGTTAATTATAATATAAATAGCGAATGGTTGCTGTGCTCTGGTTCGTAGTCGAGGTATATTTAGCTTTTATCACACACCAAACTCGTCGTTATGAAGCCGATCTTAGGAACCTGTTACTACCCAGAGCATTGGCCACAAAGCCAATGGCAAGACGATGCTAAAAGGATGTCTGACCTGGGCTTGAGCGTAATTCGGATTGGTGAGTTCTCCTGGTCACGGCTTGAGCCGCAACCAGGCAACATGGACTGGGAGTGGATGGATCGATCGATAGAGATACTCGCCGCTGAGGGTTTAGAAGTTGTATTGGGTACACCCACAGCCACGCCACCGCGCTGGATGTTAGATCGTTACCCCGATATGTTAGCGGTGGATGTTGAGGGTCGGCCGCGCAAATTTGGCTCGCGCCGACATTATTGTTTTAGTCATAGTGCGTATCGCGATGAGTCGGTTCGGATAGCCAGCCTGATGGCCGAGAGATACGGCCAGCATGCATCGCTTAATTCATGGCAGATAGATAATGAATACGGCTGCCATGACACAGTGGTTTCGTTTAGCGATGCCGCTCGTGTTGCGTTTCGAGCTTGGTTGGCAAGTAAATACACCAGCGTCGATGAACTTAATCGCGCGTGGGGGAACATATTTTGGTCGATGGAATATCATAACTTCGATCAAATTGACCCGCCAAACCGAACTGTCACCGAGGCCAATCCCTCCCATTGGCTAGATTTTAGGCGCTTCTGCAGCGATCAAGTGGTGCATTATAACAAAGCGCAAGCCGATGCCATTCGGGCGCATAGCGCCGCTCCACTTATTCATAACTACATGGGCCGAATTGTGGACTTTGATCACTTTAAGGTGGGGGACGACCTTGAAATTGCCAGTTGGGACAGTTATCCGCTGGGCTTTTTATTGGACCGCTCAGACACCAGTGATGAATGGAAGCAACGCTTTGCTCGCCAGGGTGACCCTGATTTTCAAGCTTTTCACCATGACTTATATCGAGCCGTTGGCAAAGGTCGATGGTGGGTGATGGAGCAACAACCCGGCCCAGTTAATTGGGCGCCTAATAATCCCGCCCCTTTGCCAGGCATGGTTCGGCTCTGGACCTGGGAGGCGATTGCCCATCAAGCCGAAGCTGTATGTTATTTCCGTTGGCGCCAAGCCCCGTTTGCACAAGAACAGATGCACGCTGGCTTGTTGCGGCCCGACAGTGCAAATTCAGCTACTTTTCCAGAAGTTGAGCAAGTGGCCGCAGAACTTGCCGCTATTGGTGAAATTGAACCAGGCCAGGCAAGCGTTGCGCTTGTGTTTGACTACGAATCTTGTTGGGCTTGGGAGACTCAGCCACAAGGTTCGGAGTTTGACTATTTTAAACTCAGTTTGGATTTTTATCGAGGCTTGCGACGTTTAGGCGTCTCGGTAGACATCGTTGCACCAAATACTGACAAATTGAAGGATTATGAACTGGTGCTGATCCAAGGTTTGATGCATTGGCCAGAGGCCCTATTACAGCAAGTTGAAGCGCATTCTGGGGTGGTGTTAGTCGGGCCGCGTACCGGTTCGAAAACGAGCGATTTTTCGATTCCCGATTGTTTGCCGCCAGCGATACCCATCCTTGATTGTAAAGTTTCTTACGTGGAAACTTTGGAGCGGGGCAGTGAAAGAGATTTGCTTGCGGGCGGGAAGGTCCATTCTTGGGTAGAAAATCTACAAACAAGTGAAACGGTCATTGAACAAACAGTTGATGGTGCGCCTGTCCTGATTCGTTCAGGGAGCATCGATTACCTCAGCGCGTGGCCAGATGCAATCGCGATGAATCGAATCATTACTAATGCTTGTCAACGAGCGGGTATTGGCACATATGAAATGCCTGAAGGAGTCCGCCGCAGATGTACTGCGTCGCATGAGTTTGTATTCAATCACAATGGGCATGCGGTTGAGTTTGAGGGGCAACAGATAGCTGCCGCAGATTTACGTTACAAAAGCCTGCTCTAAGTCGTTTAGTTTGGCGCTGGCACACGGTACAATCTCGCCTTGAACACAACATCAGCCTGCAGCGTATGCAAATATTAATTCTATGAAAGTCGAAACCACCAAACTTGAAGGCGTTTTATTGGTCACTCCAAAGGTATTTGGAGATGATAGAGGCTTCTTCATGGAGACCTATAATCGCGACACGGCTATCGAAAATGGCTTGCCTGCGGAGTTTGTGCAAGACAATCACTCTAAATCGAGCAAAGGTGTTTTACGTGGATTGCATTATCAGAGCCCTCAGTGGCAAGGTAAATTAGTGCGCACTGTGCAAGGCGAGATTTTTGATGTTGCGGTGGATATTAGAGCGGGCTCTGTAACCTATGGCGAGTGGGTTGGATTTTATCTAAATGATCAAAATAAGCAGCAATTGTATGTGCCTGAAGGTTTCGCGCACGGCTTTGTTGTAACCAGCGATACCGCTGAGGTGGTTTACAAATGTACTTCGCTCTACGCCCCTGCGCAAGAAGGTAGTCTATTGTGGAACGATCCGGCGATTGGCATAGAATGGCCAATTGAAAAACCACTGTTGTCTGAGAAAGATGCGGTAGGTACTTTACTCGTAGACCTGCCGGCGTTGCGGGTATGAAGTCTGTTCTATTGATTGGCCAAAACGGCCAGGTAACAACTTATTTGCAGCGCATCTTGAGTGACGATTTCAAATTGATTGTCGCGGGGCGCAGCCAGCTCGATTTGAGTAAAATTGATTCGATTCGGGTCACCTTGGAGAACCTAAATCCAGATATCGTTGTCAATCCTGCCGCTTATACAGCAGTAGACTTGGCCGAACAAGAATCAGAGCTTGCGTTTTGCATAAACCGAGATGCGGTGGCCGAAATTGCGGCTTACTGTGCAGCAACAAATACGCCACTGATCCATTTTTCAACCGACTATGTGTTTGCCGGTGATGCCAGCGAACCGTATGTTGAAACTGATGATCCAGCGCCCACGGGCGTTTATGGTGAAAGTAAGCTCGCGGGTGAGCAGGCGATAATCTCATCGGGCGCGCCGGCCATTATATTGCGTACGTCGTGGGTGTACTCAAATCATGGCAAAAATTTCTATCAAACAATGCTAAACCTGGCTCAGAATCGTAGCGAGCTTTCTGTGGTGGCTGACCAATTTGGCGCCCCAACTTATGCGGGTAGCATTGCTGATGCGGCCCTGTTTCTATTACAGATAATAGATCGCCAAGGTGAACTTAAACCTGCGCAGATGGGCATCTTTCATTTTAGCTGTGGCGGGCAAACAAACTGGTGCGACTTTGCTAAATCATTGTTTGTCGCCAATGGCGTCGATCATATGGTGGTCAACGCAATCGTTACCAGCGAATATCCTACACCCGCGAAAAGGCCAGCCTTCTCGGTTTTAGACTGCGCTAAGCTCGAGCGTGAATTTGGTGTTGCACTGCCGCAGTGGCAAGCTGCGCTAGAACATTGCGCCGCCGAAACCAAAACATTGTTATAGAGTTGTTGCGGATTAATCGAAAGGAAACCCATGCAATCGGATAGCGCTGAGGAAGTCTTAGGAGAGCACGGGCCGTTTGCCAAGCTGATTGCCAACTTCGCAGTGCGAGATGCACAAGTGCAAATGGCGGGCGCGATTGAAAAAACCATCGCTGAAAAACAAACCCTAGTTGCTGAATCCGGCACCGGCACTGGCAAAACATTTGCCTATTTAGTACCCGCGTTGCTATCTGGTAAAAAGACCTTGGTGTCTACAGGCACCAAGCATCTGCAAGAGCAATTATTCCACCGTGATATTCCTTTGGTTCTAGACACTCTTGGGCTCAATTCCAAGGTATCTCTGCTAAAAGGGCGTAGCAATTATTTATGTTTGTTGCGTTTATTGCAAACACGTAGCTCGTCGCGCCGGCTGGACAAGCGATTATTGACTGAGCTTGAAGAAATATCCGTTTGGTTGCCAAAATCAAAAACTGGCGATATTGCTGATCTCGCGGTAGTGCCCGAAGATTCGCGAATTTGGCCAATGGTTACTTCTACGGTGGACAATTGCATTGGCCAAAACTGCAGCTATTTTGATGATTGCCACGTAAATAAGGCACGCAAAGCAGCATTAGTCAGCGATGTTGTAGTGGTGAACCATCATCTGTTTTTTGCCGACAAAGCACTTAAAAATGACGGTTTCGGCGCACTCCTTCCAGATGTGCAAACAGTGATTTTTGATGAAGCGCATCAACTACCCGATATCGCGTCTAATTTTTTGGGCAGTAGCTTTAGTTCTTGGCAAGTTATGGAGCTAATTAGCGACACTCGTGCGGCCGAGCTTAAAGAGAAAAGCCTAATCTCCAGCCTGATTCCTACCGCCGACGAGCTTGATAAGCTGACCGTCGATTATCGGTTGAGTTTGGGGCTTAACGAGCGTCGAGTGTCTTGGTTTGATTTGGTTGATGAAGTACCGAATTTGCCTAAAAAAATGACCATTTTGGCAAACAAACTTGGTGATTTTGCCGAGTTGCTTGAGAAAGCCTCTGTAACTGGAGAGGCGCTAACCCGTTGTTATGAGCGCGCGCTCGAGCTAAGTCAAGAATGTCACCGAATTGCCAATGACGCCGACGACAAAGTCGTTGTGAGGTGGGTAGAGGTAGCTAGGCGAACCTTTCGGATTCATGAGACGCCGCTCAATATCGGTAATGAATTGAGCGCTTATTTTGGTAACCAAGATCAGGCGCGAGTATTCACTTCTGCCACTTTGTCGGTCGATGGCAATTTTGACCACTATCAACAGTTGGCTGGTTTGCCCAGTGATACACCTTCCAATACTTGGGAGAGCCCCTTTGACTACTTTAATCAAGCGGTGTTGTACGTTCCAGAGGGCATGCCAGAGCCCAAGGAAGATGGCTTTACCGCGGCTTTGTTCGACGAGGTATTGCCTATCCTGCAGGCCAGCGCAGGTGGGGCTTTTGTGCTATTCACCAGTTTTAGGATAATGCAGCAATTTGAGGAAAAGTTGGTTGATTTTGATTTTAATGTGCTTACCCAAGGGGATACAAATAAGAGCAAACTGTTAAAGGAATTTACCAGCACACCAAATTCGATACTCTTAGGAACCATGAGTTTTTGGGAAGGGGTAGACGTTCCTGGAGATGCTTTACGTTGTGTGATTATCGACAAACTACCATTTGAATCGCCGTTTGAGCCAGTGTTGAAAGCCCGTCTCAAGTCCATGCAAGATGCTGGCGAGAATCCGTTTATGAATTATCAAGTGCCACGCGCAGTGATTACCCTACGACAAGGCGCTGGGCGTTTGATTAGAAGCACTCAAGACAAAGGTGTTCTAATGATTTGTGACGCGCGTTTGCGACGAACTAATTACGGTCGAATATTTTTAAGCAGTTTGCCACGAATGCGTCGAACCAGTGACCGTGACAAGGTGACTGATTTTTTAAAGAGGCTTGTAGCGGCCAATCCTACACTTAAGAGTGAGGCGCTTGATGACTAAATATGTACAAATTTTGGCCATAGAGACAGCCACCTCGAGCTGTTCGGTGGCTCTGTCTGCTGCTGGTCAGGTTTTAAGTCGTACCGAGGTGGGCAGTAATATTCACTCGCAAGTTGTATTGCAGATGGTGCGTGAGGTGTTGGATGAGGCTGAGCTAAGGGTAAAAGAATTGGAGGCTGTTGCGGTAGGGCAGGGGCCTGGATCTTTTACTGGCCTGCGCATTGGTGTTGGCGTTGCGCAGGGTATTGCCTATGGGGCTGCTTGTTCAATGATCGGAGTTTCTTCGTTAGACGCTTTGGCTAATCAAGCCGCAGGCCTCGGTCCAGTAATAGCTGCGATTGATGCGCGCATGGGAGAAGTGTATTGGTGCGAATACATTAAATCAGCGGGTACTGTGACTAGACAATGCCAATTGCAGGTGTCGGCCCCGCAAAGACTTACAAGCGTGGCGCAAAGTGATGTGCAATTAGTTGGCAATGCATGGGAAGAATATAAAGGACAATTTAATGCGGAGCTTTTGGCTCGCGCAACGGTCGATACAAGTCAGGTTTATCCGTCTGCTGTTTCGATGCTTGAGCTGGCTAAACAAAGCTTTGCGCAAGGGCATATAATAAACCCTGTCGATTTTGCACCAGAATATGTTCGAAACAATGTGGCGAAGAAGAGTGTTGTGAGGAAAACTAGCTAAAGCAAACTAAAATTATTGCTGTTGTAGCACAGGTAGAAGCCAGCAAGGTGAAATTTAGCAGATCACGTCAAATTTGCCTGAGTCTAATAACTTGTCATCTACTCTGACCTCAATTTTCCACTCACCGATAAATTCCTCCAAACCCGCTGCTGGATTAACAAATGTCAACATTCCAGCGCCTCGCGCCCGTGATAGCAATAACCAAGCCCACAGCCGGTGCTCGGTCGAATTTTGCACATTAAAGGGATATTGGGTGTGTTCGCGCAGTTGACCAGCAGGATCTATCCAGCGAACTGAGAATTGGTGCTTGCCGACTGCAAAGTTCTCCAGTTCTAGAACGGTATAGATTTTGTCAGTGCAGTCGAATTCACCCACGCCTTCAAGTTGAGGCGCTTTGGTTCTATCAGCAAGAGCGTAGTAAACTCGGCTTTGAGCAGTGTCGTTGCTTGCCATTGAGCTAAGGCTTGGGCTTAGCAAGACACAAAAAAAAGCCGCTTGAGCAGTGCTAGCGGCTTTTGATTTAAAACTCATGAGAACAGTGCTATCTGGTCAAGGTAATGGCGCCACTGCCGCTAAAACTTGAGCAAGGTGTGCCGGAAGTAATATAGGTGCCTGTGAGCGTAGTGCCATCAAAGGTCAGTTGCAGAGTAAGTATGCCGCCGCTTTGATCAGACGTTAATGCGACTGCAAAACCAGCGATATTGCCAGCAATCGTCGACGGTCGTAGACAGGTCAGATCAGTTTTGGTGAACTCGAACTGGACAGTGCCGGATATTACCATCGACTCGTCTTCCACAATATTCAATATCATTGTGCCTGCGTCTAGGCCGTTGCTGCTTTCAAAGGCTCCACGGTAAAGACCTGTTACAGAGGGCGGAGTATCACTCGCGGTGTTACCGCTGCTGCAGGCGGCAAGCACAAGAGCAAGGCATAGGCATAGGCTTAAGGCAATGTTTTTCATAAGATAGGTTGAGTATCGGTTATATGTGACTGTTATTACTACGAATATATAGCAAAACCACAGACTTGGGCAAGTAAGTAGGCTTGTTTTTAGTGGTTTTGTAATTATGGAGTTTTCTAGTCACTAAGTCCATTGCGGAAAATCAATGTTTAGGTGGCAAGCGGGGATTCGAACTTAGCTCGAGCTTTTGTAACCGAGCAACGTGCACTGATGTGTCCCTAGTCTGAACAGTTTCTACCGTGTAGTCGCCTAATCTAAAGCATGTGTTGGCTTCTGGAATGGTCTCTAGCTGTTCAGTAATGAGGCCATTGACAGTTTTGGCTATATCAGTGGGTAAGTCCCAATCGAGTTTTCGGTTGATTTCGCGAATATACGTGTTGCCGCGCACTAGGTACGAGCCTTCGCTTTCTTCTGTTATGTCATCATCGATTCCAGGCACGATGGTGGTGAACTCGCCAATCACTTCTTCAAGAATCAATTCAAGCGTGACCAAGCCTTTTATATCGCCATATTCATCAACCACTATTCCAAATCGGCGACGCTGCTGTTGTAAGTTGTTTAAGGCATGTGTTACTGAGGTATTCTCAGGTATAAAGTAGGGCTGCCGGATCATTTCTAGCATTGTTTGTTTGTTAAATTCCGCCATTTGCGAGAGGTAAAACATCTTACGGATGTGCACAATGCCTACAATGTTATCTAAGCCACCTCTGAATACGGGCACACGGGTATGGTGCGAGGTAGCCAATTGTTCAACGATTTCATCCCAGTCATCGTCAAGATCAATTGCCTCCATATCCGATCGTGGCACCATCACATCTTCTACCGTGACTTTTTCCATTTCGAGAATGCGCACCAGCATATCTTTATGTGATCCATCAATTTTGCCACCGGATGCCATAACTGCAGCGCGCAACTCCTCAGAGTTGAGGGCGCCGCTCTGGGCGCGGACCTTGATGCCAAATAAACGTAGAAAACCATTAGAGAAAATTCTTACTAGTCCTACAAAAGGCATTAGTGCGATTTGTAGAAACGACAATATCCATGCCGCGGGATAAGCAATCCGCTCAGGGTGAATCGCGGCCATGGTTTTTGGCGCAACTTCAGCAAAAACAAGCACTACAAATACCAGTGCGAGCGGCGCATAGGCTAGCCCAGCATCACCAAATAGGCGTAAACCTATTACTGTGGCCAGCGTTGACGCGGCAATATTAGCCACGTTGTTGCCAAACAAAATCGTGCCCAATAGTTGATCGGGTGAAGCGACTAGTTTAAGCACCATTTTGGCACTGCGATGACCTGCGTCTGCACGAGTTTTAATACGATATCGGTTCACCGCCATCATTGCTGTTTCTGACGATGAGAAAAATGCCGAGAGAAGAATTAGTAAAACAAGCGCTAGGTAGAGAATTCCTATAGGTATGTCGTTCAATGTGTATTCACACTCATAATAGTGGGGATAAAGCTTTTTAAATTGGCTAAGAGCATTGTATCACTTCAATCTTTACCGTGTGTATAGTAAAATCGTTGGCCCTAGAAGAGGTTTAAAAACAGCCTCATGACCGTTTTCAGGAAGGCAGTTTAAGCCTACGCAAGCGCAGGCTCTCCAGAAAATAATAGTTTAGAACCGAGGATTAACTGTGTTAGAAGCATATCGCGCGCATGTCGCTGAACGAGCAGAAATGGGCATCGTGCCTGAGCCATTAAACGCTGAGCAAGTTGCTGGACTGATTGAATTACTCAAAGCACCGCCCGTTGGTGAAGAAGAGTTTTTAATAGAGCTGTTCACTGAACGAGTGCCTGCAGGCGTTGACCAGGCAGCCTATGTAAAAGCGAGTTTTCTGGCAGCCGTCGCTGATGGTCAAGTGTCTTCGCCCTTGATCTCCGATGAGCGCGCCGTGGAAATCCTTGGAACTATGCTCGGTGGCTATAATATTGAGCCTTTGATAAAAGCATTGGATGTTCCAAAACTAGCGGATGAGGCCGTCAGTTCTTTGTCTCACACCTTGCTTATGTTTGATGCATTCTATGATGTAAAAGAAAAGGCCGATGCAGGTAATGAGCACGCAAAAAAGGTTGTGCAGTCATGGGCCGACGCCGAATGGTTTACCACAAAAGATAAACTGGCTGAGAAGATTACCGTTACCGTGTTTATGGTGCCTGGTGAGACCAACACCGATGACTTGTCTCCTGCGCCAGACGCATGGTCGCGACCTGATATTCCTTTGCACGCGCTGGCTATGCTAAAAATGCCGCGCGAGGGTTTTGATGTTGCTGGTGACCCGCTTGGCAAAATCGAAGAATTAAAGAAAAAAGGCCACCCGGTTGCCTATGTTGGTGACGTGGTTGGTACTGGCTCATCACGCAAGTCGGCCACTAACTCGGTGCTGTGGACCATGGGCGATGATATTCCCCATATTCCTAATAAGCGCGGCGGTGGATATTGTTTTGGTGACAAGATAGCGCCAATTTTCTACAACACCATGGAAGATTCTGGAGCATTGCCGATTGAGATGGATGTCTCTAAAATGGAGATGGGTGATGTGATTGACGTTTTTCCCTATGAGGGCGTTGTAAAACGTCATGGGAGTGATGAGGTAATCTCAAAATTTGAGATGAAAACACAGGTCTTGATAGATGAAGTGCAGGCCGGTGGCCGTATACCATTAATCATTGGTCGAGGCTTGACGGCGCGCGCGCGCGAATCTTTGAATTTGCCCGCTTCTGAGTTGTTTCGCAAGCCGGAGCCAGTGATTGAGTCTGATCGAGGTTATACCCTGGCGCAGAAAATGGTCGGTAAAGCTTGTGGCCTTAAAGGTGTTAGGCCTGAACAATATTGTGAACCCAAAATGACAACAGTTGGTTCGCAAGATACTACTGGCCCGATGACTCGAGACGAGCTAAAAGACTTAGCGTGTTTAGGCTTTTCGGCAGATCTTGTGATGCAATCGTTTTGTCATACTGCCGCCTATCCAAAACCAGTTGACGTTACCACACACGCCAATCTGCCAGATTTTATCCGCAACCGTGGTGGTGTTTCTTTAAAGCCCGCGGATGGAATCATTCACTCTTGGCTAAATCGTATGTTGATGCCCGATACTGTGGGTACTGGTGGTGATTCACATACGCGTTTCCCAATTGGTATTTCGTTTCCAGCGGGATCAGGCTTAGTGGCTTTCGCGGCTGCCACGGGTGTCATGCCTTTGGATATGCCTGAGTCGGTTTTAGTGCGCTTTAAGGGTAAAATGCAACCTGGTGTTACCTTACGTGACCTGGTTCATGCAATCCCTCTGTACGCCATTAAACGCGGTTTGCTGACAGTGGAAAAAGAAGGTAAAAAGAATATCTTCTCCGGTCGTATTCTTGAAATAGAAGGCTTGCCTGATTTGAAAGTGGAGCAAGCTTTTGAACTTGCCGATGCGTCTGCTGAAAGGTCTGCAGGTGGCTGTACTATTAAGCTAAATAAAGAGCCAATCATTGAGTACATCACCTCTAATATCACCATGCTTAAATGGATGATTGGTGAAGGTTATGGTGATAAACGCACTATCTCTCGCCGTATCATGGAAATGGACAAGTGGTTGCAGAATCCTGAGTTATTAGTGGCTGATGCTGATGCTGAGTACGCAGAAACTATAGAAATTGATCTAGATGATATAAAAGAACCGATTCTGTGTTGCCCTAATGACCCTGACGACGCCAGAACCTTGTCGGATGTGTTGAGCGATGGGGCTGTGGAGGTTGATGAAGTGTTTATTGGCAGTTGCATGACTAATATTGGTCATTTCCGCGCAGCGGCAAAACTGTTTGATGAAATGGGTGACCCGGTGCCAACGCGTACTTGGATTGTTCCACCAACTAAGATGGATGAAGCTCAGTTAATTGAAGAAGGGCACTATGCCACCTTTGGCAAAGCGGGTGCGCGCACAGAAATGCCAGGGTGTTCACTGTGTATGGGCAATCAGGCGCGAGTGGCTCCTGGTTCAACTGTGGTCTCGACCTCAACTCGGAACTTTCCAAATCGATTGGGTGATGGTGCAAATGTTTATTTGGCGTCAGCTGAACTGGCGGCGGTTGCGGCAGTGAAGGGCAAGTTGCCCACCGTTGAAGAGTATCTGGATATAGCTAAAAATCTTGATATGGTGGCAGATGATATTTACAAATATCTAAACTTCAATGAGCTGCCAAAATATCAAGATATTGCTGATGGAGTAGTGTTGGACGTCGGCTAATTTTAAGCGCTTTAATCAAAAGCCTCAGACCGAGATCGGCTGGGGCTTTTTTTGTTTATCCTAGAAAATCCGATAAAAGATGGATTTAAGTTATCTTACCACTAGTTTCATCGGGAGACTTCCGACGGTAACCAAAGAAAGGTCTCTCGACATAGGAATATCCCATGACTGCTAGTAAGTAGGTTACAAAGAATGCACCCAGTGTGTATTCCCAAGAGCGGCCAGTGAGGTCGGTGTTACCCAGAAACTGCAATGCAAAGTTATCGGCAATTTGCATCCCTAAGCCATGCAATATGTAAAAGCTGAAACCAACAACACCTACTGAGCGAAATACGGGGTTAGAAATTATTTTGTCAAATAGGCTACCGCTAGCGTTAAGTGCGATCAGGATTACCAAGGAGCACAATATGCATTTGATATAAAACTGGCTGATATAGGCAAATATTACTGGATCAGGCTTCATTGGCCCGGACCAGAGAATGACCAAAGTAGCGATAAGCAAACCCAGTGCGCCTAAAATTTCTTTGCCGATTCGGTTCATTTTTGAGAGCACAGTACTATTATGCAAAAAGCCGTATTGAATATATGAGGCTAATAGCCCAATGATAAACGCATATAAATAAAACGGGTTTGTGAAACGCCCATTGTAGAAAGGCTTCAATGAAGGCACATGCAGTACTGAAAAATATATGATGGTAATTAAGAGGATTAACGGCAAAAAGCGATTCAATTTAGCTGCGCTGCTGGTAAGTAAAAGGAAAAATGGCAGCAACATGTAGAATGCGAAAATTTGAGTCATCGGCCATAAGTGACCTTCTGCTTGCAGAAACAAGAAGTGTCGGATGCCGGTTTCGAATTCGAAGGGCATGATGTAGATAATGAAGATGTACAAGTAGTACATTGGCAAGATCCTTTTAATGCGTTTTGTTAAATAAGTCCTTATGCCGGATAGACTGAATATTTTACTGCTATCAATCACATAGGGTTTGGCGAGAAGAAACCCGCTAATGACGAATAAAATAGCTAGGCCTATCTTTAGTGATTCAAACCCAGGTGAAGTGTGGCTGAACAATACCAATATGGCTGCCAAACCGCGCACTCCGTTAATCGTATTGAACTCACTGTTGCTTGAGATGTTCCTGCCCAAGTACATATCACTAAAAGCTGGAATCTTTGACCAAGCCGAGCTTTCCACCACAAACCACGTTAAAAAGAAAAACAGGGCAGCCAACCCTATTGCCAGAAAATAGTTCTCTAGGCCGACCGGCTTATTAGAGACAATTTTGGCACGGCCATTTTCGTCAAACTGATAGTCAGCGTATTTTTTACTTTGGACATGTTTAGATGTGAAAAACTCGGTAATTCGGTTGGCGCCAAAATATACATTGTTTGAATACGGCATTCGAACTTCTAGACTGACAAGGCTAAACTGCGATTCGCTTTGATTCATATCGCGGTTTTTAAGTTGAAAGTCGAGCTCGATACGTGACACTGAAATGTTGCCTAGGCGAGTGCCTTGGTATTGTAGGTTTTTGCCTGGCTTGCCTGTTATATAGAAATCTCCAAATAGTCGCTTCTCATTGGTGGGTGACAAGGAATACGCGGTGACCAAGGTGTCAGCAGGGAAAAAGCCGGTTATTACAATTCGCGATGCAGTTTTTTGTAAATTTTTGTCGATAACCGCCCAGGTGGCCATCGCAACCAGCGAAGCGATGAAAATCGAGAGGTATTGTTTCTTGGTGAATTTTGTAATCATCGAAATGGATTTCATTGCATATCGTATACATTCTAAAAATGGAGTCAGGCCTACAATAAGCAGGGGTAGACTAGAAAGCTTGTGTTTGGTGCCATGACAGTGAAAGCCGCGGACCAATGCAACTGGCAAGACTCTTAGTTAATGCGGTTCCATTGTTGCTTTGCACAATGCCCAGAAGTATAGTCCGAGCTTCTTAGTGACTCAATCCTTCCAATAGACGGAACCAGGATACATTAAAGCCTCCTTCGGTGTGTTCTGCGTCGCCTTGGCCTCATTGTTGCTCGAACTGAATCTTAATCGCGTTTTCGATGTGCTGTGGTACCCAAATATGGCGTATATGATAATCACTCTCGCGGTGTTTTCATTTGGCTTGGCTGGCGTTTATCTTTCAATTCGGCCGATGCGAAATGTCGCTGAGTTCTGGACTAATCTAGCAACCTTAACCATATTGATGGCCGCATGCGTGTTAACAATGCAGTGGAGCATTGATCGACTACCATTTGAATATAATCAGCTCGTCGGCAATGAAGCTGGAAAAGCGACGGCAAACTTCTTTCTAATCTATTTTGTTGTATGCGAGCCTTTCTTCCTGGCGGGCCTCGTATTGTCGGTAGTGTTCTCACATTTCCCTAGTCAAATCCGCGCTCTCTATTTTTGGGACTTGACCGGTGCTGCCTTAGGAAGTGTGATTCTCATACCTTTATTACCCAAAATTGGCACCACTGGTTCGCTATACGTTGTAGCGGCTTTAGCATTGGTCTCGTCTTTGTGTTTCTACGCTGGAAAAAACCGTTTGGTTCTTCTTACCTACACAATAGCTATTTGCTCGGTCATGGTTTCCCCATTCACTCGCGATCGTATCGATACTTTTGAACCACATATGGGTAAACGTGGTCTTAAAACCAACATCGATGAAATTAGTGAGGGTGCCTGGTGGGATCCAATCTCTAAAATTGATGTATTGGATGCCGAGGCTATCGGCCAGAATCGCAAATGGATTGCTTATGATGGTTGAACTCAATCCAGCTATTTTCACCCTTTTGATGGTGACTTTAATGAGCTTCGAGCCAGTCTGCCTGGCAGTGCAGCACAACATTTTTGGAGTGCGTATGTTGCAATATCGCATGATTTAAACGCTGACACCGATGCGATGCTGCTAATAATAGGCAGTGCTGGCGTGCAAGAACTTAAGGCTGCGCTTACTTAGGAAGCGGCAGAGGTTGATGCCATCGAATTGGTTGGAACGGTGGTTGCCCTCGGCAAGACTCGTTATGCCGATTACACGGGCAACATTATGAATGATCCGCGTGCTAATGTTCAGCGCGCTGAGGGGCGAAGTTTCCTTCGCCAGTCAAATAACACCTATGACATTATTCAAATGTTTAGCAACCATACGAGCTCAAGCATTGCCGCCGGAAGCGGTGCTATGCAGGCCAACTATCTGAAAACCGTAGAAGCTTATAAAGAATACTTTTCGCATTTATCAGATCAGGGGATTCTGCACATTAATAACCATGTCTACCCAAAGATGGTGGCTACGGCTTCCAGAGCTTGGGCTGAACTGGGTATGAAAGATTTTCGCAAATACCTTTTGGTCGCTGAGGTGCCTGCTGTTCGGGATGATCTTCCAACCATGATGATAAAAATGTCACGCTGGACACAGGGCGAGGTTGCAAAGGTTAAGGCCTATTTAGGTAATAGGTTCCGATTTCCTGCTGAACCTTTCTCACCTGATAGGTCTTATTTGACTGAAGATTTTTATTCTGGTCCATTGCCACAATCTATAATTGATACCGCCCCCTATCGAATTGAAGAGCCAACTGACAACAAGCCATTTTTTAATTCCTTGCGTATAAGTTTAGAGACTTTGACTAAGGTGGACCGAGATCGTTATGTGAACACCGGCGTGTCTTCCCTCATGAATTCGCAAAAATCCACGGGCTATTCGATTGATGTGATGCACTTGATAATTAGAGTCGGAGCAGCAATTGTATTTGCCGTGCTGTTTACCCTTGGGCCGCTAATGTTTGCCAAAAGAGGCCAACAAAAATAGTCAGGGAAAACTAGCTTTATAGCTTATTTCTGTCGTCTGGGTCTGGGGTTTATTATTTTTGAACTGGTGTCGATTCAGATATTCATGAAGGTGATAGGTTTTCCGCTGTATACCTATACCGCCGTATTGTTCACATTTTTATTTGGAGCTGGGGTTGGCAGTTTGGCCTCGGTAAAATTTCTATTCCTTGAGCGCGGTAAGGTATGGGTAGCTTTTATTGGAATCGTTTTTGCCGCGCTCTCTGTTATTCTCTGTGAGTTGTTTGTGTTTGATAATCTGTTGGAAATGCGTACGGTGGTGCGTATTGCGAGTTCGGTAGCGATTACTTTTCCACTCGCATTTTTTTTGGAATGCCTTTCCCTATGGGTGTACTCGCGATCAAAAAGAAACCACAAGGTACCATCGCGTTGGCGTGGGGATTGAATGGACTGTTTTCGGTTGCTGGTGGTGTATTTTGTGCTGTTTTCTCAGTTTATTATGGTTTTATAGCAACCATGTTAGTCGCAGTAGCTACCTATATGCTTGCTTGGGCTGCATATTCAAATCTGTATAAGGGATATATAGTTGATTAGTAAACCGGCTCCAATTTTCAGGGCCGTGACAGCAGTTTTTGCATAGAGCGGCTTTTTTGATTCATAACTCGCGAATATAGCTGGCATCAATCCACATCATTTCAGCTGCGCGATGGCTAGCGTATACTGAGAGCATATTCGACGCTGGAGTGCTCCATGGAATTTGATCCTTTTGTGCTGTCACGTATTCAGTTTGCGCTGAATATTAGTTTTCATATCTTGTTCCCAACCATTTCCATTGGGCTTGCATATTATCTGTTGTTTTTTAGAATTCGATACACTCAAACCGGTGACCCCCACTGGGAGTTCATCTACGCTTTTTGGGTCAAAGTATTCGCGCTTACGTTTGCCTTAGGGGTTGTGACTGGCATCGTTATGAGCTTTCAGTTCGGCACCAATTGGCCCGGATTTATGGAGAAAGCGGGCAATATAGCGGGGCCCTTACTTGGTTATGAAGTCCTTACCGCGTTTTTCCTCGAAGCGTCATTTTTGGGCATAATGCTGTTCGGCAAAAGCCGAGTATCTAATAGAGTTCATTTAACCGCCACAGCCATTGTGGCAATGGGCACCACTTTGTCAGCTTTTTGGATTTTAAGTTTGAACTCATGGATGCAAACCCCCACAGGTTACGCCTATATCGATGGTCAGTTGGTGGCGGAAAGCTGGCTAGCGGTGATTTTCAACCCTTCTTTTCCCTATCGATTTGCGCACATGATGGTGGCATGTTTGATCACAGCTTCGTTTCTAGTAGCCGGCATAAGCGCTTGGCGAGTATTAAAAGGAGTGGACGGGCCAGCGACCAAGAAAGTGCTGAAGGTGGCCGTGGTGGTGGCTGCGTTTCTGACCCCCACACAGATTTTACTGGGTGATTTTCATGGGCTTAATACCTTGAAGCACCAACCCGCCAAGATTGCTGCAATGGAGGGTGTTTGGGAAACACAAAAGGGCGCGCCGCTTACCCTATTTGGTTTTCCTGATGAAGAAACACGAACCACTCAATTTGCGCTAAAGATCCCTAAGGTGGCCAGTTATATTCTCACTCATGATTGGGATGGTGAAGTGGTCGGCCTGAATGATTTTGACGGTGTTCATCCGCCTGTTGCGCCTGTGTTCTGGTCATTTAGAGTGATGGTAGGAATGGGCTTTTTAATGTTGCTGGTTTCCTGGATGTGCAGTTGGCAACTTTGGCGGCGCAAGGAACTGAGTACACTTAATTTGAAGATTCTTTCAGCAATGTCTTTTTCAGGTTGGATAGCTGTACTAGCGGGTTGGTATGTTACTGAAATAGGCCGCCAACCGTGGATTGTGACAGGCTTAATAACCACAGCCGAAGTCGTGGCCGACCACCCTGCAGGAATATTGATGACCACCTTGGCGGCCTATTTCCTAATGTACGGTTTTTTACTCGTAAGTTATATCGCCGCAATTTACCACCTTTCGAGTAAACCAGCACAATCTCTGCGCTCACTGCACGACTACTATCTACCCAACGCTGATCTGCCCGACCCTAAGACATCACCCTCAAATCTCAATAGTTAGGAGCGAATCATGGAAATTGCATTGCCATTAATCTTTGTTGCCGTAATGGGCTTATCGCTTTTATTCTATGTTGTGTTAGATGGCTATGACCTTGGTGTTGGTCTCTTGTTGCCCTTAGCGAACGACGACGAAAAAGATATTATGATCGCCTCGATAGGTCCATTCTGGGACGCCAATGAAACTTGGATAGTAATGGGTGTTGGCGTGTTACTGATGGCATTCCCAAGCGCGCATGGAATCATACTGACCAAACTCTACCTACCTGCGACTATTATGCTGCTTGGTTTGATATTACGCGGCGTCGCATTCGATTTTCGAGTTAAAGCTGGCGATGACAAGAAAACTATGTGGAACCGATTGTTTTTTGTCGGTTCATTGGTCGCCTCCACTGCGCAAGGTTGGATGCTTGGATCGTATATTACCGGTTTAAATGGTTCATTTACTAATACTGTGTTTTCAATTTTGATCGCACTTTGTTTGCCTGCCCTTTACTGCGTGCTCGGTTCTACATGGCTAATGATCAAAACTGAAGGCGAATTATTTTCAAAGGCCGTGGTTTGGGCCCGCAGGTCGGTGTTACCAATGGCATTGGGTTTGTTTTTCGTCTCCATAGCTACTCCAATGGTCAGTGAGGTGATTGCCAGTCGATGGTTTCAGCTACCCAACTTTATAGGATTAATGCCAATACCCATCAGCAGTGGTATCGCCTTATTGTTGCTCACCATTTTGCTGCGTAGAGATATTGAATCGCTGCGTGAGTTAAACCCTTGGTATCTATTTGCATGCCCCGTGATCGTGTGTGTTATGGCCGCACTCGGGCTGGCCTATAGTATTTTCCCAGACATCATTATTGGTCAGATGACTATTTGGGAAGCAGCGGCTGCAACGTCCTCTTTGCAATTTACCTTCTATGGCGTGGCAATCGCTTTTCCATGCATCATTGGCTACACGATTTTTGTTTATCGAATATTTTCAGGAAAAGCCACCGCGCTTACTTACGACTAGTTACTGGTCATTCGCTTTTTAAAAAAAGCATCTATGTCGCTGGCAATATTAAAATCTTTAGACCACCAAGGGTGTAGGTGCAACACCATATCAATATGGTTTACACCTCTATAGAGCTTGGTTTCAACGTCAGCACCTTTTTCTTTTAAGCTCCTAGCAAGTTTTTTTTGATTGTATTGCCCAACCTGCTCATCTGCCGAGCTGTGCAATAGCAAAGTTGATGGCTCCGACCCGTCTACGTAGTTGAGAGCATCCATTAGCGGATAATTTTCAGGTGGGCCAAATATTTCTTGAGTAACATACCAGTCTGGAATAAAGCTATACGGCCCAGCGATCCCAGCAACGCCTTTTAAGTCCTTTTCAGATAAGCCAACCTTGTTTAAAAAGCGCCCATCGGTGGCCAGCATGGCAGCAGTATGTGCTCCTGCAGAATGGCCAGCAAGGAAGATGTTATCTGGGTCGCCATTGTATTCACGAATATTGGCCTTGACCCAAGCGATCGCTTGCGCTCCATCTTCGATAAACGCTGGGTACCGCGCTTCAGGAGACGGGTGCTTTATGTAGTCTGGCAATACCACCGTATACCCCAAGCGCAAAAAGGCGTCAGCCGCAAAAAAGTATTGGTCTTTGCGGCCATGTCGCCAGCTGCCGCCGTGAAGAAATACTACAACCGGGGCTGATTTAGAGTTTTGTGCAGGGTACACGTCTAGCTTTTGCCAATCATTGCTGCCGAATTCAAGATCTGCAACCACCCGATGCTTATTTGCTATCCGCATTGCGGTATTCATTAACCACATGCCGCGATCTCTATCGCTGACAAGCCAATACAATGCGGTGGCTAAAACACCGATAGTGGCTAGGGTTATTGCTAGAGTTTTCATTTCTTGATCAATCCAATAATTTTTGCTTTTAAAACAGCCAACGAAACAGCATCGCGTGAATTTATGACCGCGTTAGTGATTTAGATATTACTTAGGATTTGTTTGCTGCTTTGCTACGAACTGGCCGCCCAGCCAATAGGCCGTTGCGCACCACGCCAAACCTAGAGCTAGACTGATGCCCACCATGCTCGCGCCGGCTGCACCAATAGATTTTAAACCGGTGTAGGCCCACGCGCTAGAAGTGTTACCAGTGCGTAGGATAGCAGTATCGATAAAGTTCTTAGCTTTGTATTTTTCTTCTCTGGTCACCACTGAAAACAGCATCTCTCGGGCTGGTTTCATAATTGAATAATCGCCGGAACGTCGAAAAATCTCGACCCCTATCATCACCGCTAGCATCGGCATAGTTGCCATTAGACCAAAGCCAATGGTTATACCAACAGGTACAACTAATAATGTAGCACGAAAGCCAAACCATTGAATCATTCGGCTGGTTAACAACAGCTGGAAAATCAACGCCAAAACATTGACTGAAAAATCCACCATAGAGAATAGCTTGGTTCTCTGTGCGGGGTCGCTGTAGGTGTTTTCAACAAGCTCCGCCTGTTGGATTTCAACGAATGTAATGCTGATAGCGTAGAGCACCACAAACAAGCATATTCCAGATAGATATGGCGAACGGATGATTAGCAGCATGCCCCCCCATATGCTGCCTTTAAGCGCTTCATTGCGCACCATGTGAGTTTGTTTTTGGTTTGAGTTTAAGGGCTTGAAGTCAACGTTTTGCCAACGAGTTAACCAGCCTATGCACAACACTGAGCAGGTCAGGACAAACGCAGATATTAATAGTAATGGTGCTAGCCCCATGGCCTCAACTAGGCTACTGGTAATGATGGGCCCGCTTATGGCACCAGCGGTACCGCCAGCGGCTATAAACGCAAACAAACGCTTTGACTGCCCTTGGCTATACACATCGTTCATAAAACTCCAAAACAAGGAGACGATGAACATGTTGAACACATTAACCCAAATAAAGAACGCTCGAGTTGTCCAGGGTGAACGTTCTTCAACACTAAATAGAAAGAAGAAAATCACCAGATGAGCTGCAAAAAAAACTGTGCAATATGACAAAAATTGCCGTGTTTTGAAGCGTGTGGTGATCCAGCCAAACAATGGAGTGATGGCGAGCAGAACTAACATGGTCATGAGCATCAGCCATTGGATGTTAGACACACCATTGGCAATAGCCATCTCTGACCTGATTGGCCTAATAACGTAGTAGGCGCAAAGTATAAGATAAAAATACCCGCAAGAGACAAACAGAGCTGTAACTTCTTTAGGCTTTACCGATACAAATCGTGTTAATAGGGACATATTCCATCTAGGGTGGGGGTTTGTTGCAGTCTACCATTTATGCGTAAACCATAGCGACACCACAAAATAAAACGAACGCTCGTTCTATTTTGTGGTAGGCTGCGTCTATGTCATCCATACATGAACTGCAAATCCCCATAAATGAAGCTGTTCAGCCAAGTGTTGAGTTGTCGTCATTTGCCTCATTTTTGTCTACCTTTCCGTTACAAGGTGAGCAGTTGTACGGTTCGGTGTTTGAGCGCAACGCAGATATCGTACAGACTCAAAAAGCTAAATATGCAGTGGCAAACCTCGAAAAGATTTTGACGGCGACCTTTGAGATTTCGTCGGTTTCAGGCTTTGATCGTATGTCACTGCGGGATCTATCGCGCAAGACTGGCATGAGCATGGGTGCAATTTACTCGTGCATTAGCAAGAAAGAAGATATTGCCTTAATGATTGCGGACATTGTCCGTTTGAGCAGCGATTTAACGCGGCAGCATGCCCTGCAAGCATCGTCGTTGTGGTCGCAAATGGAACAAAGTATTCGCTTTCATTTGTATGCCAGCACTCTTTTACAGCCCTGGTACTTCTTTTTGTATTTTGAAACGCGAAGCCTCCCTGAGCAACAACAGTTCGAGTCTAAACAAATTGAGTTAGATGGCATCAGCAGCTTTGAAGCACAAATTCAAGCTGGCATAGACTCAGGTGAATTCTATACTGACAATCCGAGAATGGTAGCCAATACAATTGTTGTTCTACTAGAGGATTGGTATTTGAAACCATGGAAAACACAACTTCTTGGTCGAAATCAACAAACACTTTGGAAGCAGGAAGACAAACTAGATAACTACAACCAGTCAATAATCGAACTGGTGACAAAACTATTGGCGAAACCCGATTAACCGCAGTCAATGTAAACCAAACTTTTATTACCTATTTACTCGAGATTCTAAAATGAATTACAAAGTCCCTCTTAAAGATCTGAAGTTTGTGTCCAATGAAGTTTTGGACATGGCTGGTCATTACTCTAGCTTTACCAAAGGCAAAACCGCCGAACCCGAATTGCTTGAGGCAATTTATGAAGAAGCGGCAAAGTTTTGCGAAAATGAACTGATTCCACTAAATGTTATAGGCGATGACGAAGGTTGCATTTTTGATGATGGTACGGTGACAACTCCTACTGGGTTTAAAGCAGCCTACGACAGTTTTGTGGCAAACGGTTGGCCTGGCCTATGTGGCCCCAGTGAGTACGGTGGCCAAGGTATGCCGGAGTCTGTGGGTTTGGTTATGATGGAAATGATGATCGCTTCAAATCATGCTTGGAGTATGTACCCCGGTCTAAGTTCTGGTGCAATTAAGACCATTTATACGCATGCTTCTGAAGAGTTAAAAGCGCGTTTCATGCCGCCGATGGTAGAAGGCAAGTGGACCGGAACCATGTGTCTAACCGAACCTCATTGTGGTTCAGACTTGGGGCTGCTTAAAACATACGCTGCTGATATTGCTGGTTCAGATGAAGATGGTGCGTATAAAATAAGTGGTAGCAAGATATTTATTTCTTCGGGCGAGCACGATTTGTCCGACAACATCGTGCACATCGTTTTAGCGCGACTGCCCGATGCCCCTGTCGGTATCAAGGGTATTTCGCTGTTTGTAGTGCCCAAGTTTAATGTTAAGACAGACGGCTCACTCGGTGATCGCAATGGCGTTTCTTGCGGCTCTATTGAAGAGAAAATGGGCATTCATGGCAATTCAACCTGTGTGATTAACTTCGACCAAGCCAAGGGCTATTTGATCAGTGAGCCGCATAAAGGCATGCGCGCTATGTTCACGTTTATTAATGAATCACGTCTTGGTGTTGCTATGCATGGTCAAGCGCACTCAGAAGTCTCGTTTCAAAAGGCTTTGATCTATGCGCGCGATCGCGATCAGTTTCGTGCGCATCCACGCGTAAACCCAGATAAGCCTGCAGACCCGATAATTTGCCACCCAGATGTTCGCCGTATGTTGCTAACGCAAAAATCATTTGCTGAGGGTGGCCGTATGCTTAATATGTTTTGCGGCCAACAAGTCGATATTACTCAGTCGCCAGATTTCAGCGATGCTGAACGCGAGGATGCAGAATCAATGCTGGCGGTACTAACGCCTATAGCCAAAGGGTTTCTTTCCGAAACCAGTTTGGAAACCACCAATTATGGTATTCAAGTATTGGGCGGCCATGGTTTTATAAAGGAATGGGGTATGGAGCAAGAAGTTCGCGATGCTCGTATTTCTCAGCTCTACGAAGGAACAACAGGCATTCAAGGTTTGGATTTGCTGGGCCGTAAAATATTAAAATCACGCGGCAAGGTGATGAAGCCTCTAATGAGCAAAATTGAAACCTTTATCAAACAGAACAAGCGTCACAAACATGCTAAAGCTTTGAAAAGCTATGTGAGCACTTGGGAGTCGTTAACCAGGTCGGTGGGTTTCTCTGCAATGAAAAATGTCGACGAAGTTAACGCCGCCGCGGTGGACTATTTGATGTTTGCTGGCTATGTGACGGTCGCTTATTTCTGGGCCGAAGCAGCGATTGCTTCTGAGAGGGCGCTGAGCAATGGTGCTTCTGAGCCTGAGTTTTATAAAACCAAATTGGCAACAGCTGAGTTCTACTTTCAACGCATCATGCCACGTACTTTGGCCCATGAAGCCTCGGTTAAAAACGGCATTTGCTCGATGATGGATATTGACGAAGCAAACTTCGCCTTTCTATAAAAACAGTTCATAGTCTGTAAAAAGCCGCCCAGAAGCCTATTTCTGGGTGGCTTTTTTGTGTTTCAGGCTGGCCTTCACCCAGGTTTACACGCTGATAATCATGTTTGTTGATTATTTTTCTATACGTTGATGATCTAAACCCGTTCCAAAGAACCTGTTTTTTTGGAAAACAAAAATTATGCTTATGCAATTTCGCTCCAATTCGCACCTGGTTTTGGCTTTTTTTATAGCAGTTACTTTTTGTTCTGAGCTCAAAGCCAGTTCGATAGAACAAATCGGTTTTAAGGCAATGTCGCGCTCGGCCGAAGCTGTTTTCGAGGCAGAAGTCACTGCTGTTGAAGCTCGCTGGGATCAGAGCAAAACGCGAATTCACACCTATATAGAATTTCGTCTTGTAGACGTGATTAAGCAGCCCTCGCAAGGCAACAATCTACAAACGGGTGAGCGGCTGGTTCTGCAATTTTTAGGCGGCAAAGTGGGTGCCGATGAACTCCGTGTGAGCGGGTTGATCTATCCTGAACTGGGCGAGAAAGGGATCTATTTTATAAGCTCAGTAACTCGTAACATGGTTAACCCTTTAATCGGGTGGAGCCAGGGCCATTTTAAGATTGACCCACAGAGTTCAATAAACACAAATACTAATTCAGCGATAGTAGCGGTGCGCGAGCGGTCGCAATCGAGTGCCACCAAACTTAGCAATGGAGTTGCCGCAGGCCTGCAAGTTCGCCTCAACGTTGTTGAATCGGGGAGCGGCATGAGCAAAAAGGAATTCAAGAATGAGGTCTTGAAGGCCTTAGGCCGATAGCAATGTCGATTGTGAAAATCTTTGTTCCGAGCATGCTTTTTTGGCTTACGCTTTCGCTCCAAACGAGTAGCGCATACGATGCCAGTTCGGTTATTTGGCCAGAAGGTAAAGCCACATTCAAAGTGAATTTCTACGGCAGTGACTCCGGGACTGATCCTGGTGGCATTTTTAAACAGGCTTTTGTGGAGGCTCTAGAGACTTGGACCAATACCTCTACCTTCGAGTTTGGGACTCCTTTAACGGGTTCAGTAAACCCCTGTGATCCCAGTGAGACTGGGAATGGTGTGCACTTTGCCGACACCAGTTGCGGTACCGGTTTTGATGCTTCAACAGTCGCAATACAAATTAGTTTGTTTAGCAACGGCTTTCGGACGCGCACCGGAATCACATTCAATAGTGCAAAGAGTTGGGCGGTGTACGATGATGCGTCCGGTCAGGGTGAAAAATTTGGCAAGGTGGACTTTTCGCGAGTTGCGATGCACGAGTTGGGCCATAGTATTGGTTTAGACCATCCATGTGATGGTGGCAATCCATCACACTGCGTGTCAGAAGCCATAATGGAAGCTTTCACGTCGGAGTTACTGGTGCCGCAAGCCGATGATCTAGCTGGTGTTGCATCGATGTATGACAAAGACAGTGACGGTGTTGGCGTAGCTAGCGATAATTGTCCATCGATAAGCAATGCTTCACAAACAAATTCAGATACAGATGCGTTGGGTGATGCGTGTGACGGCGATGACGATAACGATGGCGTATTTGATTCAATCACTGTTGATCAATCAAATGGCTTGGGTGATCTGGATTCAGTATTTTACACAGCGAGTAGTTCTGGTGCTGCGTTTGCGCAAACCTTCACTGTTGGAGTGAGTGGTCTACTGCAATCTGTACAGCTGCCCGTTTATTGCCCTTCGGGAGACTTACAGTTATCGATTAGAACCGTAAGTGGTGCAAGCCCCAGTTCTACGGTTCTTGACTCCAATACTATTGACACTGGCTTGACGCGCACAAATCAGGGCTTCGTCACAATTCCTTTGAATGAAGTTAGTGTTATATCAGGAGACATATTGGCGATTGTTTTAGATTCTTCCGGGCAATGCCGTTGGACTACAACATCTAGTTTCTATACGGGTGGAACTGGGAGATTTTCGAATAATAGATCAAGCTGGTTCGCTCTCTCTGGGGGCGAGGACCTACCTTTCGCTACTGTAATTTCGCCGCCTGTTATTGATAATTGTCTAATCACCTTTAACCCGGATCAAGTCGACATTGATGGTGATGGGCTGGGCTATGCTTGTGAGGATAACGATGACGACGACGTAGTGAATGGCGATGATAATTGTCCCGATACCCCTAACGCAGACCAATTAAATTTTGATGGTGATTCCGAAGGCGACCAATGTGATGACGATATGGACAATGACGGCGCTTTAGATATTAATGATTCGGACGATATGAATAATCGTATTTGTTCTGACGATGATATGGATATGTGCGATGACTGTAGTAACGGTCAATACAGTGTTTCCACTGATGGAACCAATTCAGATGACGATGGGATTTGCAACCTTACTGACCCAAATGATGATAACGATGCCTGGCTCGATGGTGACGACAATTGCCCAACCGTTGCCAACGATGATCAGAAGGATTCCAATGAAAATGGCATTGGTGACGCCTGTGAATCAGGCATTTGCGTGCCAATAAAGGTCAAATCTGGCGCAGTGGCGGTTATTTGTTTATAGCGAGCTAGGCGCTATCGTTTTGATACAGCTTAGCTAAGTGACTCGAGTTTGTGTTTGCACTTAGTCGGGACTGATGAAGTTGTTCTCTGACGGGTTCTAGCGCACTCATCATCTTCTCACCATTGATGGATTTTGAGTTTTGATCTCCATCGTTTCTGTATAGCGCACCTTGTAAGTTATCTATCTGCTCATTTAATTCAGAGCTGTTCAGTGTTTTTTTTATGCCCAGCAAAGATTGCGGCTGGCTGCTCGCTTCGAAAGCAGGCATGGCGCTGATCAACCATTTTATCAGTGCCTGACGAATATCAAGCGCGCGATTGTTCTTAATCGCTTTTTTCAGAGATTTCCAGTTCGCTGCTTCCGAGGCTGTTTCAACTTTGCTTATGGCAGCCTTTGGTTTCAATCTTCTGAGTCGGGTGATGAACCAAAGTTGCAGCAAGCAGATAGTTGCGAAAACGCCAGTAAGTATCTGCCATACTAAATTCTTTTGTGCAGCCCAAGGCTGATTAATAGTTGTAGGTAAATCCCCGTTCTGTTGCAAGGCTATGTTTCTAGGCGAGCTTGCCTCAGGAACTCCGCTCACGCTAAAGCTTTCGGCGGGCAGCACCGCTTCTTTCCAACGCTTGGCGCCTACATCGAACCAAGAGATGCGCACTTCAGGCACCACCAATTCCCCCGCGCTGGAGGCCACGATCGCTTCTGATTCCACCCGAGTGCCTATAAAACCTCTCTCCGAAGGATTGTCCTTGAGCTGTGGCTGATCTTTATAGCTTCTATACTCAGGCGAATCACCGCGGCTTGCCAACGGCGGTATCGCGCTAGCTCGCTGCGCTACGGCGTTTATAGTAATAGTGCGTGTAATCGGCTCTCCCACTTTAAGCTCATCCAGATCTCTAGACCATTTTGAGCTAATAGCTACGTTTTCAGCTGGAAACCAGGGTTTTGATTCATTAGGCGGGCCGGTATTAACTTTAATCGAGACCTGCTGACTACGGGCAAGGATTTGTTGGCCGCGCGCGCCAAACACGCTGCGTTGGCCACCTTTGATTCCTGTGTAGGTCATTATTGGTATAATCACTTCTTCAGACGTCTTAGCGAAGACTGCGTACTTCAATACAACAACCTGCTCGGCTAGACCGTTGTTTACACGCTGAAAATTCTTTTGCTCGAGAGGCTCGACCTCGGCATCATTGACCACCAGCTCAGGCCCATTCAAAGTGCCCACATTACTTTGCGCGATAATCTCGATCTCGACAATGAACTGTTGGCCCGGATAAACAGAATCGTAATTGCTACTCACCTTAACAGATAAGGGCTCAGGCCCATTTGATGCCTGAAAGTCACCGACAGTAATCGAGATGGGTTTACTTTTATCTGAGCCAATAGCGAAAGTGGGAATGGTTAAAACGCCGCTCTTTTTGGGCGCAAGGGCTGCGGTCCAAGAGGTAAAAGCTGTCTGAGTGCGTTTGCCATTGACGATGTTTGTCGAACTACTGCTCTGCGGTCTCACACCAAAGATTTCAAAATCCTTTGCCAGCGCGCTTAGGTCTAGTTTCGATGCATCTATCTGTTTGTCATAACTAACTCTCAAAGTGATAGTTTCGTTGAGACCCACCTGATTTCGGTCTACCACACTGGTTAGAGTAGCGGCGTTGCTTTGGCTAGCAAAGATAAAGCCCACTAGAATTAGTAGAGTGCTGATAAATTTATTCATACGTTAGTACCGCGGTTCTTGCGCATCATCATTACTACTCTTGCCCGAGCGCTTTTGCAGTGCGCGTTGCTCAGCTTGATACTTAAATTTTCGTCTTAGTAGGCCACCAGGATCATCTGGAATCCCTCTCAGCCATTGCTCACTGCTGTCATCAAGCGGGGCAGGGTCTTCATCTAAAGCGCCCGAATTTTGCTCGCTGCCTTGATCCTGCGGGTCAGAATCCTCTGCTTGTGGATTTGTTGGTTCGTCTTGCTGTTCTGTATCGCTTTCGTCTTCGCTCTGTTGGCCTGGCTGTTGTTGCTCTTCTTGTGACTCGCCATCATTTTGGTCTTGTTCGGGTTTTTGCTCTGAACCCTCAGGCTCGCCTTCGCCTTGCTCTTGGCCTGAGTCAGAGTCGTCTTGTTGCTGATCCGAAGATTGATCTTCGGAATTCTCTTGCCCGGGCTTTGAATCAGAATCTTGCTGCTGATCGCCTTGGTCTTGTGAGTCGCCGTCTTGCCCTTGGCTAGATTCTTCTGGCGGCGCTTGTTGATCCTGATCCTGCTGCTGTAACAATTCTTCAATTAGTTCCTTATTGAAGACAGCATCCTCATGATCGGGCGACTTTTCTAAAACCCGATCATAGGTTTTAAGCGATTGTTTTAAATCGCCTTTGAGAGCTAAGGCGTTAGCTTTATTGTATAGATCTTCAGTTTTTTCGCTGTCGCTCAAGCCCTTTATCACGGCCTCATAATTTTCATTTCGATAGTTAGCGATGGATTGCCATTGCGTATTGTCGAAGGTTTTTGCCGCTTGCGCGCTTTTCCCCTGCGCAAGCAGTTCGGCTCCTTGTTGATCTTTAGTTTTCAATAGATTGGCCCAGCTGAGATCTTGCCAACTAGAATCTGCAGCATCGGCTTGGAAGGGCATTAAAAACATTAAGGGTAATACATACACCAAGCCTTTGCGAAACAGCAGAATGAAAAGTGGCAGAGTCAACAGCGCTAGTAGGTGACCCATATCCGTCCACGCGTTATAGCTTTGACCAAGACCTTGATCGAGGCTCTGGTTGTCGCCTACAAGATTGTTTTCGAAACTGTCACTTACCAGCCTTTTGTAATCGCTTTCATCAGTGCTAAGGCGTGAATACGCGCCGTTCAAGCTAGTCGCAAGATCGCTTAACTGCTCGCCATCAAGACTGCTTAATATAATCTCTCCATCTGCGCCGCGTAAGAACCCTCCCTCCCGCATTGGAATAGGGGCCGCTTTTTCACTGCCCACGCCAAGAATAGACAGGCGACGATTGCTGCCAACGGTGTCACGAATATTATCCATGGCTTGTTCTGCTACCCCATCGCTGATCAGGATGATGTTGCCATAGGCAGCACCGGCATCCTTTAAAAGGCGCACCGCCAAAGCAATAGCGGCTTCAGTATTGCTGCCTGCGATGGGCATGATGTTGGGGTGTAACGCGGGTAACAGAGTTTCTATGCTTTTGGGGTCGGAGGTTAAGGGGCTTACGGTATGGGCGTCACCCGCATAGGCCACCAAAGCCAGCTGTCCGTCAGCTTGGTGGCGAATAATGTCGATTAGCTTGTACTTGGCGCGGGTCAATCTATCGGGGCTTAGATCTTGCGCAAGCATCGATGGTGACAAATCCAACACAAGAACTGTGGCGTTTTGGTTCTCCATAACCGGCGCTGCCTGCTTTTGCCAAGTTGGACCAGCCGCGCCGATAAGCAATAACGTCCAGCTCAATAATAGTATCCAACGCCACCAATTTGATTGCTTTGTTGCGTTGATTTGTAAAGCAGAGACCATTTCTTTGGGAATATATTGTTCCCATTGGCTGCTACTGCCCAACGATTTGATTAGTAACCAAACTAACAAAAAGACAGGTAGCCCCCACAGCCAAGTTGGCCGCATAAAATGGAATAGTTGTAAGTCCAAATCCACTATCCAGCCCTCCGAAGAGACATCGCCATGAGCACCGACATAAGCAAGGCAAACAGCATTGGCCAATAGGCTAGACTGCGAGTTGGGCGAAACATTTGCTCTTCGGGAATAGGCTCAAGTCGGTCAATCTCGATATAAATATTCTCCAATTCCTGAGGGTCACGGGCGCGAAAGTATTGGCCACCGGTCCTTAGCGCAATGTTCTTAAGTGTTTTCTCGTCTAGATCACTCGAAGGGTTAGTCGTTCGAGTGCGCCCAAAGAGGTCTTTACTGTATTTAACGTCGGCGCCAATGCCTACTGTATGAATACGGATTTTAGCTTGGTCTGCAATACCAGCGGCCGTTAGTGGTTCGGTTCCAGCAGTATTCGCTCCGTCGGTCAGTAAAATCAACACGCGGCTGTCAGCCGGGCGATAGCGCAGGCGCTTAATTGCCAAGCCGATAGCATCGCCGATTGCCGTTCTATTACCAGCAAAGCCTAATTGCGCTTCTTGCAATTGTTGGTTAACCGTTTTGCTGTCGAATGTTAGCGGTGTTTGTAAATACCCTTGTTGCGCAAATAAAATAAGACCAAGGCGATCCCCTGCGCGCTTTTCAACAAACTCGCCAACCACTGCTTTAACCGCAGTGATGCGATCTACATAGCTATTATTAATAAGCATATCTTTCTCTTGCATAGACGGAGAGATGTCCACCGCCAACATTAGGTCTCGTCGTTCCTGTGGCATATTGACAGGCTCACCTACCCAAGCTGGTCTTGCGGCAGCCGTTATTACCGCGCCCCACACCAACCAAATAAGCATGGCTCTGAGCCAATTCATTGCAAGCCTGGTTCCGCCGCTTTGATCAAGTTGATTTAGCTGTTCGTAAAAAGGCACGCGAATAGCGCCTGCGGCTCGATCTACGGCCGGCAGCAATAAACGCACCAGCAGTGGCAGCGGCAGCAGATAAAAGAGCTCAGGCCATTGCCAGCTAATCATTGCGAGCCCCGGGTATTTGGCCGGACGGTTGCAAAGTCGGACGGTCGACTTGCTTATCGTTGCGCTTGTGCAGCGCCACCCAATTATGCAATTCTTGATGAATGGCAGGCACATCAGTGGCGGCATCTTTTTGATACAAAGACTCAGCCAGCGCAAGTTTGGTTGCACTAGTAAAGGGCTCGTTGGAATGGTGTTCAAGCACCTTAACCCAAGCAGTGCCGCTGACAGTGGTTAGGCTCTCATTTTGGTTAATGTGCAAAATAATGCGCCGTAATACAGAACTAGTATTTTGTAAATACTGATCAGTTTTTCGGTTTTTCTGCCAATTGGCAAAATGATTTTCAAGTTCAGTCTTGGCGATCTTGCGATATCGCTCACGTCTAACTCGCCTTAATAATCGCCACGCAGCGTATGTCAATATCGCCACCAAAACGATAGCCAAAACCCACCAGCCAATTGCCAGAGGCCACCAGCCGATTGCATCGGGAGCATGCACATCACGCAGTTGCTGCTTTAGGATTTCTTTAAGTTGATCTTGCATCTGGGCTATTCAACTCAACGGCTAAAAAGTTTGTTTAGGGTGCTGCGAACCGATTCAGCGGTGTCCACTTTTATCAATGGAGCGCGTGCACGGTTAGCCGACGATTTCAAATCCAGTTGCCGTTGCTGGCGCTGCTCAAGATAATCTGCCTGCACTCTCTTGGACACCCTAACCCGGCTACTGTGTTGTCCGTCGCTGATTGACACATTGCCGCTAATAGGCAGTTTCTCTTCAAGGGCATCAGACACTTGAAACAAGCTTATATCGGTATTTTTAGCAAGGTTGCGCAGTGCTTTTGCGGCGGCCTGATCAAAGTCGTGAAAGTCGCTGATAATAAAGATAGCCGTCCCAGGGCGAGTTATGCGGCGACATTCTTCAAGGCTGGTGGCTAAGTTTGTTGCGCCAACTGGCGGCTCCGAGTCTTGCTTGTCAGAGATATCCGCCAGCTCAGTATTAAGCTCATGCAAATCGTGAATAAATCCCAGCGCTGCTTGTTTACTGCGCCGTGCACGCGTATCACGTGAAAGTAGATTGCCAAGCACTTGACCGCCAACTCTATCGCCGCCAGCGAGCGCTGACCAACATAGGGCAGCCGCTAACTCTGCCGCTAACACCGATTTGAAGCGTGTGTTGGAGCCGAAAAAAAGATGACTGCGCTGATCCACCATTATGTGGCACGGGCGTTCGCGTTCTTCGCAAAATAATTTGGTGTAAGTGCCGTCTGCGCGAGCAGAAACCTTCCAGTCGATGGTGCGTATATCATCGCCAGGCTGATAGCGGCGAACTTCTTCAAACTCCATGCCGCGACCGCGAAACCGTGAGCGCACATTTCCCAGTGTCATGTTTCGCGCTGCAAGAGGAGAGAACAAACTGAGCCCCTGGGCCCAATAGCGAGATTTCAGCAAACGTGCTAAATCTGTCACCACACCATGGGAGCTTAGCTGGTCGAGCGTTGCTTGTTTAGTTTCGATGTTCATGCCGAGTGATAATATTAGTGCGTTTAACTATACGACTGGCACATGGCTTAATAATTCACTAATCGCCTTATCAGCATCTAGCCCATCAGCCTCAGCTTCGTAGCTCAGAATTAGGCGATGGCGCAGGCAATCGTGGGCAACCGCTTGAATGTCATCTGGTGATACGAAGTCACGCTGATCTAGCCAAGCATGCGCTCGTGCGCATCTATCCAAGGCTATACTGGCCCTGGGGCTAGCTCCAAATTCAATCCAGCTGGCTAGTTCCGTTGAATATTGTTCTGGAGCACGCGTAGCCAAAACCAATTGAACCAAATATTCGTCTACCGAATCGGCCATATGAATTTGCATCACTTGTTTGCGTGCTTGCATGATTGTTGACTGGCTAATTAAGCTTTGGGGAGCAGCTACTTGATCATTAATGGCCTCACCTCGAGACAATGCAAGAATTTTCTTTTCTGCTGAAATGTCCGGGTAGCCAATTTTCACGTGCATTAGAAAGCGGTCTAGTTGAGCTTCAGGTAGCGGGTAGGTACCTTCTTGTTCAATCGGGTTTTGCGTGGCCATAACTAAAAACAGATCCGGCAGAGGCATGGTCTTACGGCCAACACTTACTTGTCGTTCAGACATGCCTTCCAGCAGTGCCGACTGTACTTTAGCCGGCGCGCGATTTATTTCATCCGCCAGCACGATGTTGTTAAATATCGGGCCTTGCTGAAACTCAAAAGTAGCATTTTCCGGCCGGTAAATTTCTGTGCCAGTAATGTCCGAGGGCAATAGATCGGGGGTAAATTGAATGCGCTGGAAACTTGCGTCCAAACCATCGGACAAGCATTTGATAGCGCGTGTTTTGGCCAGGCCAGGTGCGCCCTCCACAAGTAGATGACCGTCTGCCAGCAGCGCTATTAGCAGTCGATCAACCAACATCGGCTGGCCAATGATTTGGCTGCTAAGCCATTCGCGAAGAGAATTGAATTCGGTATACATACCGTGACCCCTATTATTAAATTTTATTGCTTAGTGCGGTCGCTAAGATTAATGATCTTATCAATAACCGATAATTTTCAGCTTTGCATTTAAATTAATGTGTGAGAGTGAAAATGCAGAGATACATATAGATTACTGGCTTAATTTTGCAACTAAACTTTTTGTCAGAATTGGTGTTTTCTAGGTTAATTTCGAGCAATCGCCTCTAATGCTGCTATTTCCATTTCATCAAAGCCAGCTTGCAGACGTGCGCTGATATTAAACGGCCCGCGCAACTCGCCATGCATGTGGGTTTTGATCATCGCTAAAAAAGTACTGCGAGGCTCTAACTCTCGAATTGAACATTGCTCGAAAAACCATCTGGAGCCAATCTCTACGTGTTTAATTTCATCTTGATATATCACCTCAAGTATTTGCACGGCAGCGCTATCATTGACGGCGCTCAAGCGCTTAATCATGCCTGGTGTAACATCTAAGCCGCGAGCCTCCAATACACGAGGCACTAAAGCCATGCGAGCGACAATATCATGCTGCGTCTTAACCGCCATTTCCCATAAACCATTGTGGGCTTTATAGTCACCGTACTCACAGTCGTGGGTTTTTAGATATTCCCGTATCATGCCAAAATGGCGCGCTTCGTCAGCGGCAACTTTGATCCAATCCAAATAGAAATCGGCAGGCTGCTTGCGAAATCGATAGGCCGCATCAAGCGCTAGATTAAGGGCATTGAACTCTATATGCGCTATCGCGTGCATTAGTGTGTTGCGGCCTGCTTGAGATTGTATCGAGCGGCGTTTCAACTCACGCGGAGCGACTAATTGAAGTGCTGCCGGGTAGCCAGGTTGGTCAATAGTCTTTACCGGTGCATCGTGCACAATGCTGTATTGATCCAGGTCAGCAAACAAACGCTTGGTGGCAGCGCATTTATCGCCGGCATTCTCTAGTAAGATTATTCGATGCAATTCGCCAAACATGTTGCTCATAGCCGCCATTGACCTGCGCTACAACGGGGCAGTTGATTTATATCTGTGAAAAGCTCGATTTCACAAAAGCCACTTTGAGAGAATAATTGCTTTACTTGCTCAGCTTGTTTATAGCCGTGCTCAACCAATAACCAGCCATTTTTTTTAAGGTACTTTGGTGAGTTGTTGATAATGGTCTGTAGGTCTGCTAATCCGTGCTTATCTGCAATCAAAGCAGTGTCTGGCTCAAACCTAAGGTCGCCTTGTTCTAAGTGAGGGTCGCCAGCCTCCACATAAGGAGGGTTAGCTGCAATAAGGTCAAACTTATGCTCGTTTGGTATATTTTCAAACCAGTTGCTGTGCAAAAAATCCACATTTTTCAAACCGTTAGACTCAGCATTTTGCTTTGCAACGATCAATGCTTTTTCTTGCGAATCAACCGCCAACACCTGAGCTTGAGAACGTTCGCTGGCAAGTGCGAGCGCTATTGCGCCGCTGCCAGTGCCTAGGTCTAACAAGTTGCAAGGCAAATCAGCGGAGATTTTTTCTAGGCTCTGCTCCACCAATGTTTCGGTGTCGGACCTAGGTATCAGAACATCTTGGTTAACTTTCAAAGTTAAAGTCCAAAAATCTCTATAACCACATATATAGGCGATTGGCTGGCCTGCTTGACGCTGTTCTAGTAACGCAAAAAAAGATTTCATGTGATCGCTGCTGGCGTGGTTATCGCCGCGCGCAATCAACCAAGCAAGGGACTCTTGGGTCGCATGTTGAAGCAGTATTTCTGCATCGATTCGAGGTGTTTCAGAGCAGGCATACAGCAGTTTGGCTGCCGAATCAATCAGGCCTTGATAAGTCAGTATATTGCTGGGCATTAATTATTGTCACCCAAGTCAGCCAACAAATTAGCTTGATGTTCCGTAGTCAGTGGGTCAATAACTGAGCCAAGGTCGCCTGCCAATATGGCATCGAGTTTGTATAAGGTAAGATTAATGCGGTGGTCGGTAATTCGACCTTGCGGATAGTTGTAGGTGCGAATGCGTTCAGAGCGGTCGCCGCTGCCGACTAGGCTCTTGCGGGTTTCGGCTTGTTCATCGTGCAGCGCTTGTCGTTCAGCATCTAAAATTCTGGCTTTAAGCATAGACATAGCACGGGCCTTATTTTTGTGTTGCGAGCGTTCGTCTTGACACTCGACAACGGTGCCGGTGGGTATGTGAGTAAGCCGCACGGCGGAATCTGTTTTGTTAACGTGTTGGCCACCAGAACCCGAAGCGCGATAGGTATCAATCCGCAAGTCACCGGCATTTATTTCCATGTCATCACCAACTTCGTCTGCCTCGGGCAGGATGGCAACCGTGCATGCTGAGGTGTGCACGCGACCTTGAGTCTCGGTTTCAGGAACACGTTGCACGCGATGTGCACCAGATTCAAATTTGAGTTTGGAATAAGCACCATGACCCTCTATGCGAGAAATGATTTCTTTGTAGCCGCCGTGTTCTCCTAGATTTTTGCTTAGAACTTCAACCCGCCATTTTTGCGATTCGGCATAGGTTTGGTACATTTTGAACAAGTCGCCGGAGAAAATAGCCGCTTCATCACCACCTGTACCTGCGCGAATTTCTAAGAAAATGTTGTTGTCATCATTTGGGTCTTTGGGCAACAAAAGTTTTTGCAGGTCGGTAAGTAGTTGCTCCTGACGTTGTTTTATTTCAGTCAACTCGTCATGCGCCATCTTGCGCATTTCCTTGTCCTCTTCTTCCATCATCAATTGCGCCGCTTGGGCGTCATCTTCGAGAGTTTTGAACTCAAGATAGTTCTCGATGATTGGGCCAAGCTCTGAGAGTTCGATGCTGAGCTTTCGGAAACGGTTCTGATCGGCCATGGTGTCGGGTTGTGACAGCAGTGCATTGAGCTCTTCTTGACGCTCGACCAGATTTTCTAATTTAAATCGAATTGAATCTTTCACGTTAGGATATTCTTATTCTTATTTTTTGTTGTCTTGGTCCAAGCCGAATAGTTCTCGGGTTGCTGCCAATAGGGTTTCGTCGTGTTTTTGTCGCAAAGACTCAGTTGGGTAGTGCATGAATTTTTGCGATAATGTATGAGCAAATAGCTGCAGCACTTGCGCTGGGTCATCACCCGCTTGCAGTCGCTTGTGCGCATTTTCGAGTTCGAGCTTGGTGATCGCGCTGGTTCTGTCTCGCAGCTGCCGTATGGTTGGAACTGAATCTAAACTCTTGAACCACTGCATAAATTGCAATGCTTGGTCCTCAACAATTTTCTCTGCTTCAACCGCAGCATTCTTTCTCGATTGAAGATTGTCAGTGACGACTTTCTCCAAATCGTCGACAGTGTAAAGATAAACATTACTTAAGTCGCCAACTTCAGGTTCTACGTCGCGAGGAATTGCCAAATCCACCACGAACATTGGCTTGTTTTTGCGAAGCTTTAGAGCGCTCTCAAATGCGCCTTTACCCAAAATCGGCAGGGTGCTTGCAGTCGAACTGAACACCATGTCAGCGTCAGGCAATCGAGTGGGCAATTCGTGCAGAGAAATAACCTGTGCGCCAAATTCCTCAGCTAAGTTCTGCGCTCTCGAGACAGTGCGGTTAGCAACAATGATATTTCTCACCCCTTGGCCATATAAGTGCCGGCAAGTAAGTTCGATAGTTTCTCCCGCACCAATTAAGAGCACTGTTTGCTGTGAGATGTCAGAAAATATTTGCTTGGCTAATGCCACCGCCGCGTAGGCCACTGAAACCGCGTGCGCGCCTATGCTGGTGTTGCTGCGAATCTCCTTTGCAACTGAAAAAGTGTGCTGGAATAAACGGTTTAATACTTTACCGGTGTTGCCGTTTTTGTGCGCTGTGGCAAAGGCGGTCTTCATTTGGCCCAATATTTGCGGCTCGCCAATGACCATAGAATCGAGCCCAGCAGCAACTCTAAATGCGTGTTTCACCGCAGCTTGGTCTGGGTGGCTGTATAGAAATGGAGACACATCCGCTTTGTTTAGTTGGTGAAAATCGCATAACCAATCGCTGACCACTTCGATGTTGGGCTCTGGCAGGTGACAATAAACTTCTGTGCGATTACAGGTAGAAAGAATAGTCGCCTCCTCTACTCCTTCAAGCTTAGCGATATCTTTGAGTGCATCATCCAGGTGCTCGGCCGCTACAGCGGCGCGCTCGCGCACCTCAATGGGGGCAGTAGTATGATTGAGACCTATAGATAAAACGTGCATTGGAGTAGTGTCCAGCTGGCTGGCTGCCCGCATTTTAACCTATTCTAGGGTTCGGACCTTAACTAAATTAGTGCAATAATTTGGCTTATTCGTCCTCAAACAAAGTCTTATTGGCGCCTTGAGAAAAACGCGCGACCACGGTCCAAACCGATTTCCACCAAAGAATTAACCCAATCATAAGAATAAGTAGCCCGGCCGTCAGCAAAACATATTGGCCTTGGCTGAACCAATGCAAGGCTAGCCAAGTGATTTGAACTACCCCCAGCACAATTAGACCTATACAAACTGCCCCGTAAATTGATCGAGCCATGCTTGCTTCTTGCATATCTCGGGTAATTCCTAACATAAGGTGGACAATTAGGGACCAACTAAGGGCGCCTACCAGCAGCCAAACCGAGATGCTAACGCCACGATCAACGAAGTAGCAACTAAGCAGAAAGATAACAATAGATTGCGGAATTTTATTGCTCATCAGCACGTCTCTAAGAGACGTATCCTCACCTTTGTTGTGCCGTGTTATCTTGAATCGGCTAACGCACATCATTAAAAAGCTTACTCCGGCTATGCACATTCCCACCATAATCATGGTGTGCGCAAAAGTGCCATTCTTCAGGCTGCCATGTACCAGCTGCAGCGTGCTGCTTATGGCCAAATTGAGATGATCAATAAAGCTTGCGGTGCTAGACCACTCGAGGTAATGGGTCTTCCAAGACCCGATTCCCAATGCAGTAGCTAATATAAGCACCAGCACCATAATAAAAATAAGTTGCACAAAGCTCTCAGACTGAAGACGACCAAAACAGGCGGCGCTGGTGTTGGCGTCATCATAATTAGTTTCGTCGTTGAGTAAGCGAATTAGTAAGGCGCCGAGCCCAGCAAATGAGAACAAACAGAGGCTAATGAACATCGGGATCTCGCTGGCGCCAGATTGAACCGCATTTAGGGGGGCATCCATCAGTGGGCGCAGCCAAATAAGCCGAGCCGTCATCACAACGATCAACAAAACAATGAAACCACCAGCAAGCGTTGCAACGTCTTTTTGAAACGCAGTTTTTTCGGCTAATAGAAAACTCACAATAACCAGTGTTCCAGCCATGAAGGTTTGGTTGTTGATGCGCAACCAACTCATTGACTCTCCGAACACCCCTCCCAATAACGGCCAATCTCCATAAATCCCAAAGCCGAGCTTGTGTGCAAGCAGAACACCAATGCTTAGCACTGCAGCGGCGCTTAGCGATTTGACTAACAGCGGCACGCTGAGGTTGGCGCCGCGCAATAATTGCTGCGCAGGGAATAGCGCAATGAGCGCAAACAATAGGCCAGACTGCTTGTCGACAAGAGTTGCTAATAAGGCAACGACTGTGGACATTAAGAGAATAAAAAAGCTTTGAACTAATAAACTTTCAAGTAAGGCGGTTCGTGGTTCTCCGGTCCTAACGAGTAGCTCTGCTAGAGAATAGTCTTGCTCAGTAGTGGTGTATTGTAATTGGAACAATGACTCAACCAGCAAATGAAATATCACTAACCACAGCAAAGCAGGGGCCCAACCCCAAAATAGCAAAAGACTGGTGGCTGGCATGCTTACAAAAAACGCGCTACTACCCAGGCTGCTCAAAACTCTTACGTCGCGAATGCCTGAGAACAATGCTTGTGCCGACAAAGAACCAAATTCTCGTTTGGTCAATAATCTCAGTAAACTGGCGTAGCCAAACAACAGAAATATAATGAAGGCGAGAAAAATGGTGAGGCTATTAAGCATGTAGGCGGTATCTGTAGCGAGTGTTTGGCTAAAATGATTGTAACTCGTCTTTACACAGTTGAGTATATAATCAATGTAATCGGTGGGTCTTGCTTGACTGAAAAGCAAGGCTGTAGATCAATAATAAACCCCTTAGTTTTTAAATGATGAGAAACTTACCTTTGATCAAGATAATTTCTGTACTAGCGATAGCATGCTCGCTGGGCGCCTGTACTGGCGTTCCAAAATCAAGTAATTCTAGCAAAGCTGGGCAATACCATGCTGACGCTATTCTTGAGCTTGCGGCTGATCAGAAAGAAGGTGGCCTCAGCGATAATCAGCTGAACGCCGATTTAGATTTACCCAGTCTTGAATTGGATGCGCAGACACTTGAGCAACTTCTGGTTGCTAACCTCGCTTCTTACGAAGGCCGTTGGGACCAAGCTACTAATAGTTCTTTGATGGCAGCAGAGTCAACACGCGACCCGCGAATCGCCAGAATTGCTACCTTACTCGGTTTGCGCAAGAGTGACTATGAAGCGGCCGCGCAAGCAGCCATACTGTGGGCAGAGCTGTCTAATAGCAGCGATGATTCTCTAAATATGTTGATCATTGCACAAACCGGTGCTGGTCAGGTAGATGGCGCTATTGATGCATTAGCCAAACACCGCAAGGACAAAGACCTGGATAGGCATGTCAGGCAGGCGGCGGGTTTATTAGTTCGACAGCGTAACCAAGGGTCTGCCCTTGAGATAGCGCAACATTATGTGGATACTTACCCTGATTCTGCCCAAGTGATGATCAGCATGGCTTATGTGGCTGAAACCTTCAAAAAGTTGGAAATTGCAACGCAATGGGTAGACATGGCTTTGTCGATGAATCCTGGCTGGGATCTTGCCGCACAGATGAAGGCGAATATGCTTCGACGCCAGGACAAAGCTAAGGAACGTGGCGAATTCATTGCTCAATATGTAGCTACTTATCCAAAGTCTGTGGCAATGCGTATTAATCACGCTGCCGAGTTGGCACGTGAGGAAAAATACCAACAAGCTCTGGATTTAATGCATTTGGTGTTAAAAGACGCTCCGCGCGATACCTCTGCTCTGAGCTACGCGGCTGCATTGGCTATGCAATTAGGCAACAAAGACCTTGCTAAAAAGTACTACACCAAGGCCCTTTACCAAGACCCTAAAGACGATGATGTGCGTTGGTCGCTCGCTAGAATTGCTGTTGCAGAAGAACAATACGCCAAGGCTGAGCGCTTATATAACGATATCTCCAGTGAAGAGAACTATATTAACGCCCAGTTGCAAGTAGCCAGTATGCGCTATCAAACTCAGGGTATTAAGACAGCGATCAATACTCTGCGCGCATTGGAGCCCGATACCGAAGAGCAATACATCGAAATAGCACTCACCCGGCACTACTTATTGATGCAGGATCATCAATATGAAGAGGCGTTTGGTTACGTGAACGAAACGCTCATTTACCTGCCTGATAATCAAGACCTCGTTTATGCTCGAGCATTGGTCGCTGCTGAACTTAATAAAGTTGAGATAGCCGAGGCTGATTTTAAAGTCATTATTGGCCAAAAGCCTGATCATGCTAACGCCTTAAACGCACTGGGTTATACATTAGCAGATCAAACCGATCGCTATGCTGAAGCGTTAGAATATATAGAGCGCGCTCTCGCCGTGCGGCCGAATGACGCACATATCCTCGATAGTCGCGGTTGGGTTGCTTATCGCATGGGCGATTTTGCTACCGCGGTGGAGTTTCTTGAGCGAGCATTTGCAGCCAATTCACAAGTTGAAATAGCAGCTCATTTAGGTGAGGTGCTTTGGGAGTCCGGCGAGCAACAAAAAGCCAATCAGATATGGCAAGAATCTTTTGCGCAAGATGCCAACAATCCAATTTTAAACAAGACCTTAGAGAAGTACGGCGTAAGTTTTACCGCAAATGTCGATTAATAGAGTGGGCTCGCCCGTAACACAGCGCTTACCAATAGTGTTTTTGGCAATATGCTGCCTTACAGCGTGCCAAACACTACCTGACCCATCAAAACCGCAACAATCCACGTCTGATATCAGCTCAGAAGGCAAGTGGTTGCGTGATTCAGAATATTTTGATGTCAGTTTAAATGACTATCGATTGCGCAATACTTGGCAACTTACTGGCAAGGTGGGGGTTAAGACTTCTGAGCTGAATGAAAGCGCTAACATCGTTTGGAAGTTCTCTGACCAGTCCAACCAATTGAGAATGTTTGGTCCCTTGGGAGCAGGCGCGATCAAATTGGATTTCGATCGTTATGGAGTTCAGCTTAGTGACAACAAGGGCGTGTTGCATCGCGGCAATAGCGCCGAGCAATTGCTGACTAACATCGTCGGCTGGCCAATTCCTATAGAGGCTTTGAAATATTGGCTGTTTGCTTTGCCCAACCCAGAGCACGTATTTGAATATCAGCTAAACCCTCAAGGCCAGTTGAGCTTACTGCGACAACTTGGTTGGCAGATAGACTATAGCGGTTATAAAACCTCAGGCAGCAACAAACCGAGCTTGCCGCGTAGGCTGACTGCGGTAAAGCGGCTGAGCAATGGCCAAGCCATTACAGTTAAGTTGATTGCCAAGGCGTGGCAATGGTAGCGCCAAAAGTTTGGCCATGTCCGGCAAAGATCAATTTATTCTTGCACATAGTTGCTAAGCGCAGCGATGGTTACCATGATTTGCAGACTGTCTTTCAATTTCTTGATTACGGCGACGACATGTTTTTCGATGTTCGCAGCGATGGCAAAATTCACCGCACTTACGATTTGGGCTTTAGTGAAGAAAGTGATCTTTGCCTACGAGCAGCGAAACTGCTAAAGAGTTATGCAAGCCAAGACGTGGGTGTTGACATAGGGCTTGTAAAACGCCTCCCCTTGGGCGGTGGCTTAGGCGGTGGCAGTTCCAATGCTGCTACAACCCTGATAGCCTTAAATCAGCTTTGGAATGTGCGCTTGAGTCGTGAAAAGCTGGCTGAGTTGGGCCTCTCTCTTGGGGCAGATATACCGGTCTTTGTAATGGGCAAAGCAGCCTGGGCAGAGGGAGTTGGCGAACAATTATCACCTATTGATTTGCTTGAACCATGGTATCTGGTTTTAAACCCGCAAATTAATGTGTCTACAGAGCAAGTTTTTTCACATAAACGTTTGACACCGACCCCTCAGATGATGAAAATACGCGCTCTCGAGAAAGGCGTCGATTCGTCTTTTGGGGAAAACCAGCTCGAGCCAATAGTTCGGGCGGAATACCCCGCTGTAAATGCTCTTCTCGAGTGGTTAAGTCAGTATGGAAATCCGCGTATGTGTGGTTCCGGCGGCTCAGTGTTTATGCCGCTAGAAAGCAAACAACACGGGCTTAAATTATTGACTAGCAAACCGTTAGATTCTATAGGTTTTGTTGCCAAGGGGTTAAATAATCACCCTTTGCAGAATGTAGTTTAGTATAATTGCTGCTCTACATTTTGATTGCGTAGTATTCCATGTTTTTTTGCAAACTTGGGTTATGCGCTCCGCAAGGAATGCCTTAGAATAGCGTTGAATGAAATTGAGAATGGGGCGTGGCGAAGTGGTCTAACGCACCGGATTTTGATTCCGGCATTCGAAGGTTCAAATCCTTCCGCCCCAGCCATTCATTTAAGTAGTTCACAAATTACTTTCCTGAGCGATGTTGTCTATTTTTTTTGCTTTGTGTAATTAACTTAGTTACCAGTGCTCGAGTGATTGGTAACAATTTTTTGCCAAATTTTCTGACATTTCTTATTAGTTGTTTGTAATAGCTCTATAACACCATCTCCTGGAGTATGCGCGCAGGCAATATTCAGGTATTAGCGAGGTTACTGTGGCGATCGATAATTTACTTGTGTTTTCTGGAAATGCCAATCCTAATCTGTCTGCTCAGGTTGTTGACTATCTAAAGGTTCCTCTTGGACAAGCCAGAGTTGAGCAATTTAGTGACGGTGAAATTGCCGTAGAAGTACAAGAGAATGTGCGCGGACGAGATGTTTTCATTATTCAGCCGACCTGTGCACCGAGCCACAAAAATTTAATGGAATTATTATTGATGATCGATGCCTGCAATCGCTCATCAGCTCATCGCATTACGGCGGTCATGCCTTACTATGGGTATGCACGTCAAGATCGTCGGCCACGCAACTCTCGAGTACCTATCAGTGCAAAACTTATTGCGTCAATGATCACTACGGCAGGTGCTGATCGTGTTCTGACCATGGATTTGCACGCAGATCAAATTCAGGGCTTTTTTGATATACCTACCGATAATATTTATGGTTCGCCCGTATTGTTGGACGATATCCGGACTCTTGAAAATGACAATCTAATTGTTGTTTCCCCTGATGTCGGTGGCGTAGTTAGAGCGCGCGCGTTGGCGAAGCGCTTAGGAGTAGATTTAGCAATTATCGACAAACGTCGTCCTAAGGCAAATGTTGCCAAAGTGATGAATATCATCGGCGACGTAGATGGCCGTAGCTGTGTGTTGATCGACGATATGGTCGACACGGCCAATACTCTATGCAAAGCAGCTGATGCTTTGAAAGAACAAGGCGCGACAGCGGTGCGTGCTTACTGTACTCACCCAGTACTATCGGGTGAAGCCGTAACAAGAATTAATGCGTCGAGCATGGATGAGGTGGTTGTTACTAATACCATTCCATTGTCTGATGCAGCCGCAGCGAGTGATAAGATTCGACAATTGTCGATCGCGCACTTGTTGGGTGAATCGATTCGTCGAATTACGTCAAGTGATTCGGTGAGTAGTTTGTTTGTGGACGAGGATTAAATTCGATCATAAACGCTTAGTCCATGCATTGGGTGGTTAAACTTATTGAGTAACGTATCAGTTACTTTTTAGTAAAAATAACGACCGATTGTGTGATTTGAATCACTCGAGCCCATTTTAGGGCTTGATTTCGTTTGAGTAATTAAAAATGAGTGCTAATTTTATAGTAGAAGCTGAAGTAAGAGCCGGATCTGGAACAGCTGCGAGTCGTCGTTCGCGACGCGCTGGCCAAGTACCAGTGGTGGTCTATGGCGGTGGAGAAGATGAGCAATACCTTTTGGTGGATCATAATAAGATCCTTCTCCAATTGGACGTTGAAGCTTTCCATTCCGCATTGGTTCAACTGCATGTAGGGGATGATTTGCAACGCGCTATTTTGCGTGATGTGCAAATGCACCCGTATAAGCAACAAGTAATGCACCTTGATTTTCAGCGTGTAAGTCGTAAAGATACAATCACTATGACTGTGCCGTTGCACTTCAAAGGTGAAGAAGATGCTCCAGGCGTTAAACTCGAAGCAGGTATTATGTCTCACAGCATGACATCGGTTGATATCAGCTGTTTGGGTTCAGATTTACCTGAGTATATTGAAGTTGATGTTTCTGGGCTTGATATGGGTGAATCAGTATCTCTAGGTGAAGTTATATTGCCTGAAGGTGTTGAATTTGCCAGTTCAATACAAGAATCTGATCTTGAATTGTCAATTGCTTCTGTACTTGCTCCTAAGAAACCACAAACTGTTGATGACGAAGAGGTTGACGCAGTTGAAGGTGAAGAAGGTGAAGAAGGTGCAGCTGCTCCTGAAGAAGGCGCCGCAGACGAGTAATGGCTATGAGCCAATCGCCTATAAAACTGATTGTCGGTCTCGGCAATCCGGGCGAGCAGTATTCGAAAACCCGGCATAATGCCGGGTTTTTGTTTTTAGAAGAACTCTGTGCCAACGTTGGTGGCGCACTGAAGCCCGATAAAAATTGCTTTGGTCGCGTGGCTAAAGTCGTGATTGCTGGCCACGATGTGCGGTTACTGGCACCCGGTACTTTTATGAATCTAAGCGGCAAAGCGGTGCTCGCTGCTATTCAATATTATAAAGTTGATATGTCAGAGGTTCTTATTGCGCACGACGAGCTCGACTTGGACGCGGGAATCGCAAGGCTGAAACTTAAGGGCGGCCATGGTGGTAATAATGGTTTGCGTGATGTTATTCAGCAAACTGCCACGCGTGATTTCGCTCGACTGCGGATTGGTATTGGTCACCCGGGTGTTGGTCGAGATGTGTCTGGCTACGTGCTTAAACCCGCCAATAACGCTGATCAACAAAGTATAGACAACGCGATTGCCGAGAGCCTTCGCGTAATTGACCTAATCGTCGCCGGTGATTTCCCTGGTGCGATGAATGAACTACACACAAATTTGGCGCGCTAGTTGCCAAAAACATAAACAAGGTAAAAACATGGGATTCAAATGCGGCATTGTTGGTTTGCCAAACGTAGGCAAGTCCACTCTATTCAACGCACTTACCAACTCAGGTATTCAAGCGGAAAATTATCCGTTTTGCACGATTGAACCAAATGTGGGTATGGTTGAAGTACCTGATCCTCGTTTGCTACGGCTGACTGAATTAGCTGAACCAAATAAAACTATCCCAGCGACTATGGAATTCGTCGATATCGCTGGCCTGGTAGAAGGTGCATCAAAGGGCGAGGGCTTGGGCAATCAATTCTTGGCTACCATCCGCGAAGTGGATGCAATTGCGCATGTAGTACGTTGTTTTAATGATGACAATGTGATTCATGTGGCAGGCAAGGTGGACCCTGCTTCAGACATTGAAGTTATTCATACCGAACTTGGTCTGGCCGACATGGAGACGGTAGAAAAGGCCCTTGATCGCACCGCTAAACGCGCGAAATCGGGCGACAAAGACGAAATTAAGTTGAAGGGAATTCTGGATAGGGTACTAGTGCATTTGGACACTGGTGAGCCGGTTAGGTCGATGGGCTTAGACAAAGACGATGTGCAAAGAATTAAGCATCTTTGCTTGATGACCGCAAAGCCAACCATGTATATCGCCAATGTTGATGAAGAAGGCTTTGAAAATAACCCACACTTAGATACGGTAAATAGAATTTCCAATGCCGAAGGTGCCAATGTTGTGGTGATTTGCGCAGCTATCGAAGCAGAAATCGCCGAGTTGGACGATGATGAGAAAATCGAATTCTTGCAAGAAATAGGTCAACACGAGCCCGGTTTAGACAGAGTGATCCGGGCTGGTTATCAGCTGCTGGGCCTGCAAACTTATTTCACCGCGGGTAAGACTGAGGTCCGCGCTTGGACTATTCGAGTGGGCGATACGGCCCCACAAGCGGCTGGCGTTATTCATACTGACTTTGAACGCGGATTTATTCGCGCTGAAACCACATCGTTCGATGACTATGACCAATATGGCGGCGAACAAGGCGCTAAAGAAGCAGGGCGTTTTCGCTTAGAGGGTAAGGATTACGTGATGCATGACGGAGATGTGGTGCACTTTCGCTTCAACGTGTAAATGATCGTAAAGTAGGAGCAGAATAAGACCTTTGAAAAAATCTCCGACGCATTTACCAAGAGAACGCTGAATAGGAGCCGATTGTGATAAACAGAGTAAAAATGTGCCCCGACGGGCCCGAATTTTCTGAACTGGTTCAGGGCTACTGGCGCATGCAAGAGTGGCAGCAGACTGCTCAAGAGAGTCTAAGTTTTGCTAAGCAACATGTAGAGCTTGGTTTGACAACAGTAGATCACGCGCATCTTTATGGCGGCGCGCAACGCTGCGAAGAGTTATTCGGGGCAGCGCTTAGGCTGGACCCATCTTTTCGACATAAAATTGAAATTATTTCGAAGTGTGGGATCGAGCTGGTAGAGCAAAATCCTGGGCAGGTCAATCACTACGACAGTTCTAGTTCAACCATTAGTCATTCTGTGGATACATCCTTAAGCAGACTGGGAATAGATCATCTTGATGTGCTGTTGATTCATCGCCCAGATTGGCTGATGAACGTTGATCAAATTGCCGTAACATTTGCTCAGCTGATAGAGGCTGGCAAAGTTTTGCATTTTGGAGTGTCGAATTTCACCCCCAGCCAGTTTTCATTGCTGCAATCACGATTGCCCCATTCTTTAGTAACAAATCAGGTTGAGATCAATCCGTTGAATTTTGATGTGGTGGCCGATGGAACTTTGGATCAGTTACAGCAAGCCCGTGTTCGGCCAATGGCCTGGTCATGCCTCGCTGGAGGAAGATTATTCAGTGGCGAATCGAAACAAATATCTCGCCTTACAAAGGTTTTTAAGGAAATCGCACAGGAGCTGGGCAGTATGTCTATTGACCAAGTGATTTATGCCTGGGTGATGCGTCTACCGTCAAAGCCCGTGGCCATTATTGGTAGCGGCAATATAGAGCGCATTAAGTCAGCAGCGGAATCCACTAAGTTGGAACTAAGCCAAGAGCAATGGTATCGCGTTTGGGTAGCCGCAAAAGGCTACCCAGTGCCATAATTGGCCTTTATCTACCATTCCTGAATCGGTAATGAAAACACTATCCACTCTTATTTTAGTTTGCACAATCAGTTTCGCTGTTTATACCGCCTTTTTCGCCGATGCTCCCATCGAGTGGGAAACCCCACAAATATCGCCTCAGCTCGCCGCTAAGAAGTGCATTGCTGGCGATGGTAAAGTCTATTACGGAAAGGTTCCTAAGGGAGTGAGTTGTGACCAGCGTGCAACGATACAGGGCAGCTTAACGGTGCTGGGATCTCAAGACTTCAACGAAGTCTCCCCTCGAGGGTCTATTGATATCGAGTTCCGCTGTGACGGCAGGACTCGGTGCCCGCAAATGACTTCATGTTCGGAGGCAAAGTTCTTTTTAAACAATTGCCCAGCCGTGAAAATGGACGGTGACTATGATGGTGTTCCGTGTGAAGAGCAGTGGTGCTAAGACATACTCCTCCAATCAAGCAGTCCAAATTCACTATATCCAACAGGTCTTCGGCGTCTAATTAGTTCTCAGCATCAAGATCTGTTAGTGATTCAATTACTCCCAGAGTGAAGGCGTTAACAACCAATAACCCACCCGCCATAATTGCTGTTGCGCTGGGAATTACCTGACGCAGAATGGCGCGAGGGTCTAGGTCTCCAAAATGGGCAGTTTGCCAGTTTCCAACCGAAAGGAGAGAGCCGATCACGCCGAGTGCTATCAATATACCGCCAATAATTACGCCTTTTTCTAATGTGAAAGACGCCAAAAATGGCATTGGTTTGTGCGGAGTGTAGAGACGATGGTGAAAAATTTTAGTAAAACAACCCAGGCTAAGCATTTGCAAGCCGAGTAAAAAGGCCGTGGCAAAATAAAGCATAGTATTAACATCAAGAGTTATGGCGCCAAGCTCTACCGGTGCACGCATTATCGCAGTGCCGCCTATCAGGCCTAGTAAGGCGAGCACTAAGCCAGGGTAGATAAATAACCAATTTGGACTGTGAATCAACAAAAAACGCAAATGTCGCCAACCGTCTCTCCAGCTGCGTAAGTGCGGCGCACGATCACGCCCATCTGGATACAGTTTTATAGGCGTTTCGATAATATTGAACTCATGAATTACTGCTTTGCAGAGCATTTCGCTGGCAAATTCCATACCCGAACACTTTAGGTTCAGGCTCAAAATCTTCTTCCTGTTGAAACCTCGCAGGCCGCAATGGAAATCACCTATTTTTGTGTTGTAAAAAATACGCCCAAGAAAGCTAAGTACTGGATTTCCCAAGTATCGATGCAAAGCCGGCATTGCTCCTGGCAAAACACCTCCCTTCATGCGGTTGCCGATAACAATATCTGCCCCTTTGCGAAGGCCCACGACGAACTCCTCAATATCCGAAAAATCGTAGCTATCGTCAGCATCTCCCATAATTACGTATTTGCCACGAGCGCTTTTTATACCTGATATAAGTGCGCTGCCATAGCCTTTCTTTTTGACCCGTACAACTCGACATCCTAATGACTCGGCTAATTCTATCGAGCCGTCAGTAGAGCCATTGTCAGCCAATACTATTTCGATATCGAGCCCATGCTGGTCGGCTGAAAGCCGACACTTATTAACGCATGCCTTAATCGTTCTTACTTCATTGAGGCAAGGCAATACAAAAGAAAATTCTGGGTTGGATGACATAAAATTAAACCGAATGCTTAAATATTTTTTTGAATACGATGAATGTTATAGGGCTTATCAGAAGTAACGCGATTGCCGTACTGGCACTCTCGATATAATTAAGAGAAATAGAACGGAGTGTCTGATTAGTATAAAGATATCCCGACAAAGCAGATACCAAAATGGCGCTGGAAATATTGTAAATCACGAAACTGACCCAAGGCGTGTTTGTCGCATTGAACACTAAGCGTTTCTGCATCAAATAATTGACGTAAATGCCCAGTAAATAGAAAATCAGAGCAACGATGGAGTGTGAAAACCCGTCATCGTAGCCTAGTTGCCATTGAGCGATTTCGAGAATCACAATATAGCTTACGCCAATAAATGCACTCACCGAAAATGAACGAATGAAAAGTTTGAATTGTTTGAAAAGCATGAATGCCGATGATTGGCTTTGGCTTGGCCCTATTGATGACAATTCCGCCAGTGCGCAAAGACTAAACTGAGAGCTTCGCTACGAAATGTAACTCACGATCAAAAGCCCAGCTGCACCAAGCAGGATAGATGTCCAAATCTGTATTCCACGTCTCTATAGACCAACCCAGTTTAGAAAAATGTTCTTGCCACTGGGTTTTACTCAGATAGTCATATGGAAGGGCAACGCCGTGGCGCTTATTACCAACATAATCCATGAACCTCAATACCGGTTCGTTGAGCAGCCCATCGGTTAGATGATCTTTGATTATTATGTGCTTACGGGCGACGCGCCCAGCTTCTTCGAGCACACGATATGCGTCGTCGGCATGGTGAAGAACGTCGACAAAAGTCACTGTGTCGAAAGAATTATCGTTGAATGGTATATTCAGCCCATCGTATTGAGATACATCGATACTGGCGATAGAACGAGCCATTACGTCTATGCCATGAATGCTTGATCCGGCTACAGCGTTAGAGATTAGCTCAGATATTTGGCCATCTCCGCAACCTATATCCAAAATTGATGAACCTTCATCTATTTGGCTAGCCATATGATGAGATAGCACTTGAACACGTCGATCGTAGGTAAAGTTTGAGTGGATGGTATCTAGCATGGTGTTGGATTGTAGAGGCGACGCCCGAATGATATTAATGGCTGAATTATAGCCTTGATCCAAGCAATTATCACTTGATCAGTATCGCATAGTGACATTTCTTGTAATGGTATACATGCTCTCACAATCTTTGCTCAAATCAGCTTTGGCGATAAACCAAGGCGGCTGATGAACGGTGTTGTCATCATTGCCAAGCATATGCACCATATTGGCGCCGCGGTAGCTTGACGGTATAAAATCGAGCTGATTCATCACAATGCTTCTTTGCTTGGCGCGAACACACTCGTATTTGTGCAGGAGTGTGCCGAATTTATTATAGTTTTTGGAAACTTTACCAATACTTATATCAGGGTATTCGCTATAGCGGTGGATTGATGGCGCCAAGAAAAATGGGAGCAGCGCAATCATCGCCAGTTTATAACGCAGCGGAGAGCCGTTTAACTGCTCGATGATAAAGACAATGATGAGCAGGTAGCCGAATGGCAGTAGAATTGTCACGTAGCGAGGAACCAAACCGTGCCCGAGCCGTAAGGGTGATATCGAGATCACAAAAAACGTTGAGCAAACAAAGAAACTAATAATCAGCAAAGCGATTATTTTTTGTACAGAGGTTTCGTCGTGTGACGTATCGTGCTGTTTACCCAGCACCAATAGACTAACCACAAATGCCAGAAATAGCACAACCGGCGTTACACCGCTACTGGCCATCCAACGCATCGTAATACCGCTATCAAAGTACTGTGTTTGCTGGCCAACATAGTGGTTGGATTCAGTCATAATTTTGACATGTTGACCACCGTTCACCAGAGCTTCGATACGGCCTAACGGTGAAAAGTCAGGGCTTATAGAACTGAAAAATAGTGTTTCTGCCCAGTAACCTCCTAACATGATGGCTGTCAGGATAACAATGGCACGCCAACCACCGTACTTAAACATCAGCCATGCAACAGCTGGCAAGAAAGCCAAATGAGTTTCTTTAGTACCATACAGCCAGAACATAGTTACAGATAGACTCAGTAGTAGGGCGGTATTCGATGCTTGGCGTTTAGATAGATTTGTTAGAAGCAATAGCATGATTGCACTGGGTAGAAGTGCAGCGCCACTGGGCAATAGTTGAAACGTTGCTCGAAACAAAAGCGCGTCGTAGTACCAAAATACAATAAACAAGCACGCGCCCAAAACACCTATGTGGCGCCACGCAAAATAGCAAAAAATACCGATTGCGATGGTGCTAGGGATAACCGTTGCAAGGTAGTAATAAATAACCTCGTCTGAAAAAAACTTGATCAGGATCGCGGCAAAGCCCCAGTTTCCCCATCGCAACTGATGGTGACTGTCTGCAACAAATGTTGTGAAGTCTAGTTGGCCGAAGCTCCTAGCCCATTCCCATAGGTAGACGTTGTCCCAGATAGATTCCAGCGGCTGTGCTAGGTGCTGCAGTCTATATAGCTGCAAGCCGGCAAGTAGGATTAATATTGCTACAAGGCCTAAATACTCAGAAGCTTGCTTGGTCGATTTAGTTTTCATTCAATAATTTTGAATCATAAAGGTAATGACCATAAAAAAAACGCGCAGATGAAGGCGGTGCGCAATTTAAAATAAATTAAAATATTTATAACTCTTCCGGCGGCGGTGTCATTTCAACGGATTCTTCCTCAAGCAAGAGGCTAGTGATTGGCGCCAAATTAGGCAGACTTTCTTCTGGCGGAGGGCTGCCAATTTCACTTGCATCGACTGGGCCGACATTAAACTTAAAGAAGGCAACGTTACTCCGTTCACGTATGTTGATGCGTGACAGGCCAGCGCGCGTGATACCAGCAAGCATAAAGCCATACGTTTCGCCAGTTTGCATTGAGAATGTATTGAGCGGAGCGAAACGTAAATGCCCGGGACCTACAACAGCCGCGCTAGATTTTGTAGTCTGACCTTTGCGCATATATTCCCAAGTGCCGGCATACCATGTCTCACCTATTTTTGCAAAAAGCCAAGCGTTGGAGTTACAGCAACCTAGATTGCCGCCGCCAACAGGCCAAGAGCTAGACTTGCTGCTACTTAACACTACGTTTTGGCCTGCGTAGGTGTGGGACCCACTAATATCAACAGTTAAGTTAGCAGTCACTGCCATAGCACGAACTAACGCCCCTATTCCCGGTAGCGCACCTTCCTCGATGAAAACGACATCGTCGAGATCCTCAGGGAACGCTGCTAAGCTAACTTGCACCGAGCCGAGGGACACTAATAATATACTTAAGAAAAGCTTTCTCATTTTTTTTAGACTAGGTGGATTCTTTAATATGGATAGGCGTGCAAGCAACCAGACCAAATTAGTCAATATCGCAATTAATATCAATAGGTATTACTTAAAACTTAAAAATAAATTTACTCTCGAGTGATGACAACAATGAGGCGCCGTTATTGCTCTTCGATTTACGTGTCCCGCTATTGATCAAAGAGCACAAGGAATATTATTGATGGACCCAAATTCTGTTCCAACCAAGCTTCAGTAGTAGCCTGATATCCAAGGTCAACTGTTAAAACTGCTTGGGGTAGTAGCTTGTAAAGAGCATCGCTTGGAGAAACTTGGCTATGATGGTTACAAAGCCCGAATGCGCTTACCACAGCTCATACTGACTGTCTGAAACAACTGCAATGAAGTCTAGCTTGCCGAAGTGTCTAGTCACGCCCGCAGGCAGATATATTTCTCTGGCAAGGCTAGAAACTCTATATTCATCAAACAAAAATATTTAGAATTGACGCAAAATTAGACGGAATTTCGTCTTCAATGAATGTCATTTAACTCTACGTTTTGGCCTGCTGAAGGCTGTGATAGACAAATTTTTTACAGTTAAGTTTGCCTTATTCAATGACATATTTGCTTAGGCATGCTCTGTGTTTTTTAAAGCAGTAGCAGAATTATTGCGCCCATCGTAGTATGACTTTTGTCGATTGGGATAAGTTCTTCTAACCGTTGTTCGAACCAAGTTTCAGCAATGACACGATATCCCGTGTTATTGGGGTGGAGGCGAACACCACCGTCTAGCTCGATCAGTTGGGTCCATCCACCGGGCTCGCTAATAAAACGAGCGTAGTGGTCGACTAGAAATGCATTTCTGGAGCTGGCTGCCAAAGTAATTTGTGCATTTCTAGGTTGCACATTGCGATTTGAAACAGGGGTTAGTGTGCCAATGATTGGCTCGTAGCCGAGTAACCGCGCTTCGTCTATCATCATCTCTGTGTTGAATCTTGTGGTGCTGGTGGTGATACCAAAGGCCGCGTCATTGGTTCCATATATAATTAGAACGAATTTGTTAGAGCTTGAATACCGTGAATCTAGATCTTCTAGGTCTTCATAGATCCTCGCTGCGCCATGGCCAGAGTTAGTTGAACCATGCCCCCAATTTGAAACGATGCTGGTGCGTTTAGGTTCAGACTCATTGAGCAATACGTTTAACTCAATGGTTGGGAGTCCATGATCTATGGTGCCATCGCCAATAACTGCTTGTGAGTATGCAAGGTTATAGCCAAGCGTAATGCTGTCGCCAAACAAAGCAACTATCGTGGGTTCAACCACCTCACCCTGCGCAGAGCCGAACGATGGTGCCATGACAAGCAACATTATGGCGAAAAGACGCTTTATATGGCGCACTGAATAAGTTTGGCGGTTTCTAAACATGCAGGCAGTTGGTTCTATAGCTTGTTCAATTCTTATTAAGAACAATTAAGTTGTAGGCTTAGATCAGCGGGGTCTTTCGCTCAAATACACGGTTGATGCAATCGACTAGTTTTTAACGGCTTTTGATTGAGCAATCAAGCCTAAAATTGCCAAAAGGGCGAATCTCGATGATCAGTGGTGGATCTTTGACGTAAGCTTGTTTGATATCAAAGGCGTTGCCAGTGATTTTTACATATCATATTGAGCAAATGTTACTACTATGTCTTGTATTAATCTCTAGATAACCAGATTTTAGCTTGACAACAACTGTGAATCAACGAAAAAAAACCTAATCATATAACAGGTAAATTTAAGCTATCAACGCGTGCGAGCGTTGTGGCGATGATGCCCGCGAGTACTGACAAGGTCAGAGTCGCCATGGCAAGCAACCTCGCTTTGACAGTGCAGCAGAGTGCTTAGTCGTTTTAATAAAGACTCTGTATTCTGTTGTGGTAAGCACCGCTTCTTAGTGGTGAAAATTATGCGCAACTTAAAAATGGCACACCTTTTTAGGATTAGCTTAATCCTAAATGTCGTGTCTATTTTGTTAGGAATACTCATGTGAACGCACAAAACTATCGAACAACGTTTTTGGCCAGCATTGCCTTGCTGGCGTTCGCAGGGAATTCTGTGCTTTGTCGCCTTGCTCTGATCGACAATTCAATTGATCCGCTAAGTTTCACCGCGGTGAGGTTGACATCAGGTGCGTTGATTCTGCTTTTGCTTGTTTTTTCCCGCTCGGCAAGCGCGGGTAAAACTGCAATATCCAATGAAACTGGCAGCTGGTACGCTGCGATTATGCTGTTTGCATACGCGGTATTGTTCTCTTGGGCTTACGTTTCGATGGATACAGCCACAGGCGCACTAATTTTATTTGCCTCGGTGCAGATCACAATGGTCTTGATGAGCCTGATAAAAGGCAATCGATTGAGCTTAGGCGAATGGTTGGGTCTGTTGGTGTCCGCATTTGGCTTTATTTACTTAGTGGCCCCCGAAGTGCAAAAGCCCAGTATGTCGGGCTTCGTTATGATGATGTTCTCAGGGGTGGCGTGGGCTGCCTATACAATCAAAGGGCAGGCCGCTCAGGATGCTCTTCGTGTTACAGCGTTTAATTTCCTGCGCACTATTCCGCTGCTTTTGGTGCTGTTGATAGTAATGCTCGGCCAACCGACAATAACTTCACGCGGCGTGCTTTTGGCGGTGGCGTCGGGAGCCATCACCTCGGGGCTTGGATACGCCGTTTGGTACGCTGCGCTGCAGCATTTGGCAACCACCAACGCGGCGGTGATTCAGTTGTTGGTGCCCATTCTTGCTGCCATTGGAGGTTTGTCCTTGGCTGGAGAGGCCTTGTCAATGCGGCTGGTTGTTTCTGCATTGCTGGTGTTAGGTGGCATTCTATTGGTGGTAAAATCCAAGCACATAAAATCCTAGCCGGAGCTTCTATGCAATATCAAGCCATTAATTTTGCTGAAGAGCTGAGTTTATTTGACCAGCATTGGATGCCAAAAGTGGTCGCTGAAATGAATGATTATCAATTTAAGGTCGTCAAAATAGAAGGTGATTTCGTTTGGCACGATCATCCTGAAACAGATGAAACATTTATCGTCTTAGAAGGCAGCTTGAGAATTGACTTCAGGGATGGGCAGGTTACTGTTAATCAAGGCGAGATGTACGTTGTGCCAAAAGGTGTTGAACATAAGCCTTTTGCGCAATCCGAAGTAAAGATGCTGTTGGTTGAGCCGCGCGGCGTGTTCAATACAGGTGAAGAAAATGAACATACGGCAGAAAACGATGTCTGGATCTAGCCAATTTGCAGTGATCTTTAATGCAAAGGTTAAACAGTTCGACCCGCAGTATTCCCAGATGGCGACTAAAATGCGTGATTTAGCTTTGCATGATTACGGCTGTTTGAAATTTATTGCAGTGGCTGAAGACGGCCAAGAGATTGCCATTTCCTACTGGCAGAATGAAAGCGATATTGCGGCGTGGAAGCAAAATGTAGACCATCTAGGGGCGCAAGCTTTGGGGAGATCAAAATGGTATCCGTCTTACAAGGTTGAAATAGTAAAAATAGTTCGCTCCTACACGTCTTAATTACTCTAGTTAAGCTAGAGTCCACCCTCCAAATTAAACACTAATAATTAAATATAAGAGGATCGATATGCTTGGATACGTAACAATCGGCACCAATGATATGGCTAAGTCTACTGCTTTCTATGATGAACTTTTGGCAGAAGTAGGTGGTAAACAGGTAATGGGCATGGACCATATTAAGTTCTATGGTGCTACCAAAGGCGGCGCAATGTTAGCCGTGGTCACTCCGCATGATAAAAACGTTCAGCAGTGTGGTAATGGCAACATGGTTGCTATTCCTGGAGGTTCCGCTGAAGGAGCGAAGCGTCTATATGAAAAGGCGATTGAGTTGGGTGCCACTGACGAAGGTGAGCCGGGCGATCGCATGCCAACGTTTTACGGTGCTTATGTGCGTGATTTGGATGGCAATAAACTGTGCTTTTATCACATGAAATCAGCTGACTAATATACTTAAATCTTACCAAGGTTTGGCTTGCTCTTGACTATGTGTTCAGTGAGCAAGCCAAACTTTGACTATGGCTAAATCACAATAAATCCATGGCGGCCTGAATGTATTCAGGCAAAGTCTCGGTGCGGAAGTCTTTATCAGGATTTCGTGTTTCCCCAAGCCGAACAACCACCATATTGTGTTCGGGAATGACAACTATGTATTGGCCAAGATGGCCGCTCATCCAATAATAACTCGGGCTAGTTTCTGGGCTAAGCCAGGTTGAAAGGCCATAGTAAGGTTTGCCCACAGGTTGAATCATTTGCTCTACGAAGGGAGCCGGCACTAATTGCTGATCATTCCAACGACCTTGGTTTAGCATTAGTAGGCCTAGCTTGGCAAAATTTCGAGCGTTAGTATTTAAGCAGCAAAATACCAACTCCATCTGTTTATCGTCTTGATGCCACAACGCATCGTCGTTCATTTGCATTGGTTGCCAAATTCGCTTACTCAGGTATTCACTAAGACTTTGTGCCGCACCTGCTTTTTGTAATGCGCGCGTTAGAAATACGCCCATTAACTCAGAGGAGGCACTTGAATACTCCCAAAAGCTACCTGGTTCTGCGTTGAATTCACCCTTGAGAAGAAATTCTTCAACATCATCACCGTACAATAATTCTACGGTGGGGCTAAGGGGTGAATAATAATGCTCGGTCCACTCATACCCTGATGTCATCAACGAAAGTTGTCCGATAGTGGCTTTACTGCCGATTCGGTCGGAGGCAAACTCGGGAAGAAAATCGGTTATAGGTTGATTCAAACTCTTTACATGACCCTCTTCAATGGCGATCCCAAGGAGCAGAGTTGCCACGGTCTTAGCCATCGAAAATGAGTTGGTTTTACTGCGATCGTCATAACCGTTCATGTAAGTCTCGGACAGCACCTGACCATCTTTTACCACCAAGAAGGACACTGTGCCGTATTTTTCCAACTCCGCCGTGAATTCGGCCGCCAAGGGCTTAGAATTGTAATCTTGGTGTTTCGGCAAGATGGTTGATGTGCTGGTGAGGATTTTGCTGACTTTGAACTCTGTGTAGTCATTAACGTTGGCGGTTACGTTGCCTGCTAGATAAGTGCCCTGTAGCGCCGTTATTATGTAACCGTGTCCGCTTACGTAGAGCAGTGCAACACCGATTGCAGATAGTGCTACTAGAGCGACGAGTAGTTTTTTTATAATTTTCATAATCCTAGGGCAATGGCAATTGATGCTTGTTTATCGGTTGACGTAAAACAAAGCTCGAATGTACTCCCCGTACCCCTTCAAGTTTTGTCAGTCTTCGTAATAGAAATTCTTCGTAGTGTCGCATATCTTTGACCAATACCTTGATCAAGAAATCAGAATCTTGACCAGTAACCACATAACACTCCATGACTTCTGGAAGTTCGGCCGCGGCAGTTTCAAATTTCTCAAAACGGTCTGCCGTGTGCCTGTCCATGGTTACACTAATCATAGCCATTAGGTTTAACCCTAAGAGCTCATGATCGAGTAAGGTAACATGGTGTTGTATAACCCCACTTTCCTCCAAGTGCTTTACCCGACGTGCACAGGGTGTAGGAGATAAATTTACTTTCTCGGCGAGTTCCAAATTGCTTATTTTGGCGTTGGCCTGGAGTTCAAATAGGATTTTTTTATCTGTTTTGTCGAAATTCATGTTTAATATCACTAATAATTAGTAAATTTAAGGTTATAGTAACTAATATTTATCAATATTAGATAATATTTAGTCATAAAAACTCAATTATCGTAGTTATACTAGCCCAAATAATACAGTTTAATAAGTAAAGCCCCCTATGAAACAGTTTAATCATGCTAAGTACATGCCGATGGTCACGGTTGATAAAGCCGACCGCCGCTGGCCAAACAAAATAATCGAGGTTACGCCAGCATGGTGCAGTGTCGATCTACGCGATGGGAATCAAGCCTTGATAGAGCCTATGACGCCGCCACAGAAGCTGGAAATGTTTGAAATGCTGGTCAGCGTTGGATTCAAGCAAATAGAGGTTGGTTTTCCTTCAGCCTCACAGACAGATTTTGACTTTGTTCGTAAGTTGATCACTGAAAAGCGCATCCCTGATGATGTGACCATCCAAGTTTTAACGCAAGCACGCAAGGAGCTGATTGAACGAAGCTATGAGTCCTTAAAGGGTGTAAAAAGGGCCATAGTGCATGTGTACAACTCAACTTCTACGGTACAGCGTGAGCAAGTGTTTAAGTTGTCAAAAGAGGAAATAAAGCAAATAGCCATTAATGGTGCCACTTGGGTTAAAGAGGGCGCGCTCAAGCAACCAGAGACACAATGGCAATTCCAATACTCGCCAGAGAGCTTCACCGGCACCGAACTAGAGTATGCGGTCGAGGTGTGTGGTGCCGTAGTCGATGTTTGGCAGCCTAGCCCCGATAACAAGATGATCTTGAACTTGCCGGCGACTGTCGAGGTCGCCACACCGAATATCTACGCTGATCAAATAGAGTGGTTCTGTGATCACATAAAGCAACGCGATTCGATTATTGTAAGCCTGCATACGCACAACGACAGAGGCTGTGGCGTAGCTGCTTCTGAATTGGGGGTGTTGGCTGGCGCAGACCGAGTAGAAGGCACCTTGCTTGGCAATGGCGAGCGCACCGGCAATATGGACATCGTCACGATGGCGATGAACTTATACAGTCGCGGCGTTGACCCCGAGCTGGATTTTTCACGCATGGACCAAATCATAAGTGTGGTTGAAAAATGTACTCAATTGAAAGTTCACCCTCGACATCCTTATGCTGGCGAGCTGGTGTTTGCGGCGTTTTCTGGTAGTCATCAAGATGCGATCAACAAGTGTTTGGCCTTGTACGAAGAGGGTTCCACTTGGGAAGTGGCTTATTTGCCCATTGATCCAAGAGACCTTGGGCGCAATTATCAGGAGGTTATTCGTATTAATTCGCAGTCAGGCAAAGGCGGCGTTGCGTACGTGCTTGAGCAGGAGCAGGGCATTAAAATGCCGCGTTGGTTGCAGGTTGATTTTAGCCCAGTGGTACAGCGCGAAGCGGAGAACACTGAGGCCGAGGTTAGCGCTGAGCAAATCCACGATTTGTTCAATCGAACCTATCTAACTCCCAATGACTCAATGTATTTAGAGAGTTATCAGGTTAAGCGTCAGGACGCTATTGATGTGATGGAAGCCATACTGGTCGAGCAGGGTTCAGAATATTCGATTTGTGGCGAAGGCAGAGGCGTTCTTGAAGCCTTTGTAGAGGCGATGAGTAAACATACAGGCAATCCTTTTGTTATCGTAGATTATAGCGAGCATACCCTCGGTAAAAATGAGGGTTCTGAGGCCATGGCTTATGTGCAAATCAGCATCGATCAACAACGTGTATGCGGAGCTGGCAAGAGCCGAGATATCTTAGGCGCAACGCTTAACGCCTTACTCAATGCGGTGGCAAGAGCCAGCTACTTAGCGGCATTAAAGGCGGCATAATTATACTAAGTTGCTACTTCTAAGGCCAAAAAAAAGCCATTAAAGCTAGGCTTTGATGGCTGACGAAAAATGGCTACAAGATGGGGTGATTATTCACACACTGGTCGATTACCAGAAGGGCTAGATGGTTGATAGGCGGCGACTGAATCACGCATGTCCTTAATGCTGAAAATCCGCGCATTGTGCGCTGTCGCTATTTTCTTAACATCGATCTCTAACGCATCCAAGGCTTTGAGCATGTCAACCGTTCCGCTGCCTGCTACTGGCGTTGCTTTTGCAAATGGCGAGCCCATGTGGTTGGCGATGAATATGATTTTGTCGGCTGGCACATAAGTCAGCAAGAAACTTGCCGCGTGGATAGTCGAAACTTCATATACTTCGACACGGCCACGGCCTTCTCCAAAGGTAGTCCGCTTACCCACAGTAAAGATATCTCTGGCGTCAGGTGTGGTGCTCACATTTTCTTTGATGGAGCTTACGTTTTCTTTCACTGTGATTAAACGGGCGCCCATCGACTGCTTCAGAGGCTCTGCCCAGGTGATCGGTATGGTGATCGGTATGGTGGTGCGTGACTACTTGGTATGTCAGTGGCTTGTAGTTATAAGATTCGCTCTGAAATTGATCGAATCGATCACTTAGAGCGGGGTATCCACCAACACCAATGATGCCAATGTTGGTGTTTACAAACATTGAATAACCATTGCTGAGACCAATGTGGAAGGCCCGTTCGGATATTTTGTTGACTATCATTTCTGAGGTGTCAATGCGTTCGCCTTCTTGTTCAAACCCTTCAGGCAGAGAGAATGAGTTAGCTGCAACTTCGAAGTTAAAGCTTAGCTCTCGCTGAGTGCTAATTAAATTCGGTACGCCGGCAATCGAGAAGTTGGTGCTAGAGGCGTATTTAATGCCGTTGTCGCTTTTGTAGTTCGAGAATGCATAATCAAGGTTTCCCAACTGAGCATTAACGCGCAACATCTTTTAAATCATAAATGTTTGTGCATCAACGTATAACTTCAAATCTGCGCTGAGTGGAAAGGGCATGGTAACTGTGTGATGTAAGCGGTTCCTATGGGTTTCATCGTCGCCAACGCTAGCTTCTTCTTTGACCTTGTTAAGTCAGTGTACCAATATGGCATCTGAGGTTCGCATAGTGCCTCCAGCAAATGCATATACATCGGCGTTATTCGCATCGCTGTAGGTATTGGCCTGATAGTTAATCGTATGACCTTTCTCACCATCGGTAAAGGTCGAGTTTTGCAAGCCGCCGCCTCGGCCGTCGAACCAAGTATCGTAAACGGCCTTTTTATTTTTCACGTCAACCAATAAAACTTGAACAGAATTACCGATTTCAGTTAACGATGGGGAATTACTTTGACCTTTAGCCGCTGACAGATAGTGCTCTTTGACTCCATAGCTATTTAATTCTGTGATTGAGGCGCCGCCGTAGGCTATTGTGTTTTTTGCGATTAACGCGTTTTCTTTTTCTCCGGCATGGCTTGCCAAAGGTAGGCCAAACGCTATTGCGAAAGCAATTTTGCAGATGTTTCTCATACATTTCTCCTTAGGTTTAGCTTATATAAACGCGCTTTCGATTGCCGAAACGAGCGCACAATCCAAACGTGGTTTTATAGTTTTTAGGATATGAGTAGAGTCACTATTCTACTCACTCTAATGACAAGATGCACAAGGATGGGTTATTGTTTCTCCGATTAAGGTGTTTGTGCCGTTATGTGCTAATTGTAATTGTGCTGCTATGTTCTAAATGCTACTGCAGTCCTTTGAAAGCCAGTGTTCAAAATTCGAATTCGATATTTGCTCTAAATGTAGTGTCGGGGTGAGAGCTATCAAAGCTGTGCGCGAAACCCGCTCCTCAATATAATTTTTTCCGCCCGCCAAGTCGAATTTGGCCAACCACACTTGGCCCAAGCGCATTAGTGTCTTCGTTTTTGAAGAATTCTATGGCGGGCTCAACGCCGGCTTTATAGCGATATTTTATTTGTGCCTTTAATTTCGCTTCAAACTCACTGGGAATACTTTCGCCAGATTCGTAAGCTATGGATTAATCTTATGCCACCAAACTTAAGACAAACTTAAGAAAACCGTTAAGCCCAAGTTATTTTTACTTTAATTGTTGTATCAGCGCAACAGAATGATTGTGTATATGAGCCTCTTCGGAGTAATAATCAGTCTACTTGCTCTAGATGATCCTTATAGCGAGCGCGATTTTCAACATAGTGTTGCGCACCACCTTTAAGCATTTCAATCGTCGCTGCGTCCAGCTGCTTAACCACTTTAGCGGGTGAGCCGAGCGCCATACTGCCGCTCGGTATATGCGTGCCCTCTGTGACCAGAGCGTTGGCCCCAATTATGCAATTTTCACCAATGGTGGCGCCGTTTAAAACCACCGCATTCATGCCAATTAGAGTGTTATTGCCAATGCTGCAGCCATGCAGCATTACCTTGTGACCAACGATCACATTTTCTTGAATATCGATTGGAAAACCAGAGTCAACGTGCAATACCGAACCGTCTTGCACATTAGAATATTTGCCAATGAAAATGCTTTCATTGTCTGCGCGAAGTACACAGTTGAACCACACACTGCTATTTTCAGCCATCTTGACACTGCCAATTAAAGAAGCGGAGGGGGCGACAAAGCAAGAGTCGTGTATCTCTGGCACTAAATCATTTAATTTGAATTTCATTACATTCCTGATACAAGGTTAATCATCACGCCAGCAGCGACAGCGGAACCAATCACGCCGGCCACATTAGGGCCCATTGCATGCATTAATAAGAAGTTTTGTGGGTCTGATTCCAAGCCCACTTTATTCGCCACGCGGGCGGCCATGGGCACCGCTGAGACACCTGCCGCACCGATCAGCGGGTTAACTTTGTGCTTGGCGAATACATTCATTAACTTTGCCATAAGCACTCCAGCCGCGGTGCCTATGCAAAAGGCCACTGCACCTAAGGCCAAAATACCCAAGGTTTCAGCATTCAAAAATTTATCAGCACTCATTTTGGACCCTACGCCCAGGCCCAGGAAAATAGTAACTACGTTGATTAAGGCGTTTTGTGTGGTGTTGCTCAAGCGATCTACAACACCGCATTCGCGCATCAAGTTACCAAAGCAAAACATACCCAAGAGTGGAGCTGCGTCGGGCAGCAGGAATGCTACTAGCACTAATAGAGTCAGCGGGAAGACGATTTTTTCGGCGCCGGAAACAGGCCGCAGCTGCACCATTTTTATTTGTCGCTCAGACTCGGTGGTCATAGCACGCATTATTGGTGGCTGGATGATTGGCACTAGCGCCATGTAGGAATACGCGGCGACTGCAATGGGCCCGAGTAACTCAGGTGATAGCTTACTGGTGACAAAAATTGCAGTAGGCCCATCAGCCCCGCCAATGATTCCTATTGAGGCCGCATCGCGGATGCTGAAATCGAGTATCTCAAAATGACCCAGTGCTACAGCTCCCAGCACCGTAGTAAAAATGCCCACTTGAGCGGCTGCACCCAATAACAGGGTTTTTGGGTTGGCAAGAAGGGGACCAAAATCGGTCATGGCGCCCACACCCATGAAAATGATCAATGGGAACAGGCCAGTTTCAATTCCTGCGTGATAGATGTAGTAGAGTAGCCCACCTGGGCTTTGCATATGACCGAGTGCGTCATAAATTGGAGCGGCATCAAATCCTGCGCCGGGAATGTTTGCCAGTAAAGTACCAAAACCGATTGGCACCAGTAACAGGGGCTCAAAGCCTTTGCGAATAGCTAAGAACAGTAGCCCTAGACCAATAAACATCATAAATAATTGACCGATTTGCAATTGCGCGAGACCAGAACTAAGCCATAGGTTATTAAGGTTTTCCATATCTAACCCCCTACGCAATCGTAAGCAAAACATCGCCTACCGTAATCGAGTCGCCTTGACTCACTCTGACTTCAATAATCTGGCCATCTTGTGGTGCGCTAATATTAGTTTCCATTTTCATGGCTTCTAAAACCAACACCGTATCGCCAGTCTTAACCGATTGGCCTGCGGAGACTGGAATGCTGATTACATTTCCTGCCAGTGGAGCATTGATGGGCTGGCCGCCAGTGGTGGGCGCAACGCTTGCTGTTACTGGTACTATGGCTGCTGAGTCAGCTGTGGCTGAATCGGTGCCCGCACTTAACGAACTGATGCCACTAAGTTCGCCACCTTCGGTAACAGCAACAGTGTATTTCTGGCCCTCTACTTCTACTGTATAGATATGCTCACCAGAATCTGTAACGGGCGCGCTGCCAGCACCTTTGCCATTCGGGACTGGTTCAAAGGCACTTGGGTCATTGCGGTTTTTAATAAAGTTTAGGCCAACTTGTGGGAATAGTGCGTAGGTGAGCACATCGTCAATAAAGTCGTCACCGGGCTTGGCTTGTAGATTATGTTGCGCAACCAGGCCTTGGAATTCGGTTTCAAGAGATTCCAACTCGGCCGCAATCAAATCTGCGGGGCGACACGTTATGGGGCTTTGCCCGGCGTCCAGCACTTTGGCTTGAATTTCAGGATTGACCGGTGCTGGAGTCGCTCCGTATTCGCCGCGCAGCACACCGGCGGTTTCTTTGGCGATGGTTTTGTAGCGCTCCCCCATCAACACATTGATGACCGCCTGTGTGCCAACGATTTGCGATGTCGGTGTTACCAGTGGAATAAACCCAAGATCTTCGCGAACCCGTGGGATTTCGGTCAAAACCTCATCAAATCTGTCTTCCGCGCCTTGTTGACGTAATTGGCTCTCCATATTGGTTAACATTCCGCCAGGCACTTGAGCTACTAAAATGCGCGAGTCTACGCCTCTTAATGAGCCTTCAAATTGCGCGTATTTCTTGCGTACTTCACGAAAATAAGCTGAAATTTCTTCTAGCTTGGCGATTTCCAAGCCAGTGTCATGCTCCCCACCTTCAAAAATAGACACCACGGATTCGGTCGCCGAATGGCCATAGGTCATAGCCATAGAGGAAATTGATGTGTCGACGTTATCAATTCCCGCTTCTACACATTTAGTAATGGTCGCGGTGGATAAACCGGTTGTGGCATGGGCATGCAATTGAATCGGAATATCCACGGCCTTTTTAAGCTCTGTGACCAGTTCATACCCAATATAGGGTTTGAGCAAGCCCGCCATATCCTTAATACAAATAGAGTCAGCGCCGGCATCCTCTAACTGTTTCGCCATATCTAGCCACAGCTGCGTGTTATGCACCGGGCTAACGGTGTAAGACAAGGTGCCTTGGGCGTGTTTTCCAACATTGTTAACCGCCTGCAGCGCTGTAGTGATGTTACGCATATCGTTCATGGCGTCGAACACGCGAAACACGTCTATGCCATTAACGGCGCAGCGCTCAACAAATTTAGTCACTACATCGTCGGCATAATGCCGATAACCAAGAATGTTTTGGCCACGAAACAACATCTGCTGCGGCGTGTTGGGCATGGCCTTTTTAATTTCTCTAATTCGGTCCCACGGATCTTCGCCCAAATATCGGATACACGAATCGAATGTGGCACCACCCCAAGATTCCATTGACCAATAGCCGATTTGGTCGAGTTTTTCAGCAATTGGCAGCATGTCGTCAATACGCATGCGAGTGGCCAGCAATGATTGGTGAGCGTCGCGCAGGACAACTTCGGTAATACCAAGTTTGTGAGTGGTCATGATGTGCTAGTGCTTATTGTGATTAAGGTTTGCGATGTTCCGCGATTGCCTGTTTGATGGCTTGCAGAACTTGGCGGGAAGGCTGTGAACTCGAAGGTGCAGCCACAGTCGGAGCCGGAGTTAAATTTTTCTCCAGGGCTTCATTGCCCATAAGACCGTGTACAATTTTGGACATCAAACCAGTGGCGAATACCAATATGGTTAGAAACACAAAAACAGTGCCCATGCCGTAAAGCATTAAGCTTATTCCTTGATCAATAAGAGTGTCTTGCATTCAAAAAGGGCCCCATCCAGTAAAATGACCTACATTTTAACCTATTTCGTTATTTTGGATATCCCATTTATGCTCTTTCAAACCCCAAGTTTAGTGTCCTTCGAGGATTTTAAGATAGATAAGCGCATAAAGCTTGATAGAGGTAATCGCAATCTTTAGTCCCTGCGGTTTCTCGAATCGAGTGCATCGCCCATTGTGGCGCTCCGATGTCCAGAGTCTCAATGCCGATTTCGGTTGCCGTGATAGGCCCAATTGTACTGCCACAAGACATATCGGAGCGTACTACAAAAGTTTGCGTCGGCACCCCGATGCTCTCGCATAGGTGCTTAAATCTTGCTGAGCTAATGCTGTTTGTAGCATAGCGCTGATTATTGTTGATCTTAATAACCGGGCCTTGATTCAGTATAGGGCCATGATTCGCGTCATGTTTATCAGAGTAGTTAGGGTGAATGCCGTGCGCGTTATCGCAAGAGATCTTACTCGAGCGAGAGAGGGTTTGAGTTAGGGCCGGAGCATTTTCGATCAAACGTTCCAGCACTGATTTGAGGAATGTGCCTTGAGCCCCGCTGGTTGAGGCAGAGCCAACTTCTTCATGGTCGGTGGATATAAATAGCGTGCTGGTAGTGCTTTGCGTGTCAAGTAGAGCGCGAGCACCAATATAGCTCGAGAGTAGGTTGTCGAGCCGCGCCGAGCAGATAAATTCTTTGTCAATGCCTACTAAGCTTGGTCTTTGCGTGTCATAACACGAGAGCTCCATCTCCAAAATTTTGTGCGCATCAGCGTTACAATAATCTAATAAAAGGCTTTTGAAGTCTGTGTGCCCAGCGCTGCCCAGAATTAGCGGTAAATGGTTTTGCGGATTAATAACTCGATTAGAATTAGCTTCTCTATCGAGATGAATCGCCAGATTCGGTATCACCGCGATAGGTGCCTTAAAATCAACTAGCTGGTGGAACAACTGGCCTTTTTTATCAACGCCGCTGACTCGCCCTGCAATGGATAAATCGCGGTCTAACCAGGGGTGCAAAAGTGCTCCGCCATAGACTTCCACACCAAGCCGAAAATAGCCTAGCTTATCGATATCAGGGTTTGGCTTAATTTTTAGGCAAGGGCTGTCGGTGTGCGCGCCGATCATTTTGACCCCGTGGGATATGTCTTGCCCACTTCTAAATGCAATGATGGAGGAATCGTTTCGAGTGACTACATAGGCACTATTAGCATCGATAGACCAGCTATCACCCTCGTTTAATTGTGTGAAGCCACTTTCAATAAACAGATTTAACAGATTCTCAGTAGCGTGAAACGGCGTGGGGGACTCGGCAATAAAGTCGATTAAGTCGTGTGCGATGTGTTTTGTCATTGTTAATTTTGAATAGCTGGCGATAAGCACTATTATAACAGTTACAAAACAAACAGTTTGAGCGCTCGTGTTCTATTCTCTATTGATCGTTGCCGCCATTGGAGCAGGCATTTACACCTTTAAAAAATTGCAATCCTTGCCCGAGGCTGAACGCAACGGGTTTGGTAAAAAGGCAGTGCTGTGGGCGGCTATAGCGTTGATACTGGGTTTGGTCATGGCAGGTCGGGCCCATTGGCTGATGGGCGTGTTAGCGGCGCTGTTAGCTCTAGCGGGGCGGGCGGCGCAATTTGCGCAGTATGTGCCCCTTTTTAAGAAGCTTTTTGGCGAGCCTGACTTGCCTCCTAGTCAGGGCGCCGCAACGCAAGCAGCCATGTCAAAACAAGACGCGGCCGACATTCTTGGCGTGGATGTGAATGCAAGCAAGGAAGAGGTTCGCATGGCGCACAAAAAATTAATGCAAAAAATACACCCCGACCGTGGAGGCTCCGATGCATTAGCAAAGCAAATTAATCATGCTAAAAGCATCTTGATTGGCTAGAGCTAATGTTTGTTTGGCTAAAGGCTAAGGTTTGATTGGCAAGAGGTCTAGCTTTGATTGGCTTGAGTAGGTGCTTTTGGATGGTTTTAGAAAGCTCTTTCTAATTAGGGGGCGGATTCTAAATTCGATGCGTATTATCCACTCATCGAATTACCGATACCCCTAAATTACTTCAGGAGAACTGAAAATGGCTACTAAAACTACTGCGAAGAAAACTTCTGCAAAAATGACTTCCGCTAAGAAAGACGTAAAAGCGGCTGTAAACAAAATTGACGCGGCTCAAGACAAGATCGTAGACGCGGCTGAAGACGTTGTAAGTGCACGTTTCGCTGAAACACAAAAAGCTGCCAAGCAAGTTTGGTTTGCTGGCCTTGGCGCTTACGGACGAGTATTTGAAGAAGTGACTACCCGTGCTACACAAGCTCGTGAAGAACTTCAATCACGTTATTCCAAAATGAACCAAGATCGCGTTGAGTTAGTTGAAGAACTAGTTGCTCGTGGTGAAAAAGTTCAAGATGACGCTGAAAGTCGATTGAAAGAAAGCCGTGCTACTGTTGAAGAGCAAATCGAAGCGGCTCGTGGCCGACTAGTTGGCTTGACTTCAGTTGTTGATATTCCTGCTCGTTTGCAAGATTTATCAGACAAGCTTGAGTCATTGAGCAAAGATCTTAAAAAATCAGCTTAATCTGAATTTTAAGTTCTAAGCCAATACGACTTAGAGTAAAGAGGCTCGCCACTTCCTTGGGAAGTGCGCGGGCCTTTTTTGTTTGTGCATCTTTTGTTTGTGCAAGCGGGCGAAGTTGCATAAACTGAACGCATGGCAAAAATGAGTACCCGCGATCTTATCCTGGATGTCGCAATAGTTCTTCTAAACGAGCGTGGCGAGAGTATCGTGACGAGTGTTGACCTTGCTAATGAAATGAATATTAGCCCTGGAAACTTGTATTACCATTTTAAGGGTAAGGAAGAAGTGGTCGAAGAGCTCTACGCGCAGTTCCACGCTCGAGTATTGATTGCCTTACAAGAAATTACCTCGCAGGCCAAAGGAGACACCAAGGAAACTTTGGCTAGTCTTACTGTTGTCTCGGATATCCTGCAACAGTTCAAATTTATTTCGCAGGATTTGCGCGGTGTTCATGAGCGCTATCCTAGTTTGCGAAAGTCACTAGCCAAACTGATGTCTTTGTTATTTCAAACCCTAGAAGGTTTGGTGCGCTTAGTAATGGATAAATCCAAGGTGGCTGACTCCAGCAATGCATCCAAATTATTAGCCGGCAACCTGTTGTACACACTAATAAATTTTGGTGGATATGACGAGTTGATAGGCGAAAGTGGCGGTGGTAACACAAGTACGATTGAAGAACATCTCTACCTACATTTCTTACCTTTCCTGTAAACTTTGAATCGCAATTTAATAACACCTAGCAAGAGCACCTATTTGCCATGAGTAATGTCCGCGTTTGTAGAAAACACGATCTTGATGAGACCGATTGCCAAGAATTAGCTGAGCAGTTGTTGCAAAAGCTCGTGAGTAAATTTGGTGGCAGCTACTCGCAAAGAGGTCACAACTATCGCTATAGGCACACGGCAGGTGTTAATGCTACAGTCGAACCTAAGGCAGGTGAACTGGTGGTGGAGGTAAAGCTAGGCATGATGGCTCGCGTTTTTGCTCCGCAGTTGGAATCTGAAATGAACAAGGTTTTAGACGACTACCTGGCTTAAACATAAGCTCCATCGATATTCTTTTAGAGCTTGAATTCTAATTAGGGCGCGCATTCTAATTGCGCTTGCTACTATTAAATCATCTTAAATATCCTACCAAATGGTGAATGACATGGCCGATCAAAAAGAAGTTTTAAATGCCGCAAACAAAGTAAGCAAAAAGGTAGCCAAGAAAGCTACTAAGAAAGTGACCAAAAAGGTTACTAAAAAAGTAACGGCTGTTAAAAAGCCTGCTCCTATAGTTGCCAAGAAAGCGACTAAAAAAGCAGCACCAAAAACAGCCAAGCCCGCTGCTAAGAAAGTGACTAAAAAGGTCGCTAAGAAGGTTAGCAAAAAAGCCGCCAAGAAAGCACCGACGGCTAAGCAAGCATCTGCTGCGAATTCAGTTGAAAACCGCATTGAGCAATTGCAATCAATGTTGAAAGACAATCTTAGTGGTTTGAGCGGGGATAAAGCCGAAGTGATGGCTAAGAATATTTGGCTAGCTGGTCTAGGCGC
>JBLHME010000002.1:0-125782 GCA_047623225.1 Cryomorphaceae bacterium | reverse complement strand
CCAAGTAACAAACCAAATTCCGACCGCGCCGATTACGTAGCGAGTGGCTTCTATGCGAAAGTCCTGTGGGAAATAGGTAATAAATTTAATGAAAACATCGCTGACAAATTCCATGTGTGCCTCTCAAGCTGGTGATTGTGGTTTTCGATGGGGCAACAATACGGATTTGCGGTAATGCGGTCTGCGCGCTAGTGAAAATCACTGATCACTTTTGAAAACGAGTAGCTTTATTCAGTTTTGCACAGGTTTTTCACTGTTTTCAGCCAGAGATTGCGCTCTAAAGTCGGTTGGGGTAACGCCTTCGCTGGCTTTAAATGCTCGGTTAAAGGGCGCTAGAGAGGAGAATCCAGCGTCAATGGCTAAGGTAAGTACTGGAGTTCTCGCCTTACTTGAGTCTGCCAGTGATTCTTTAACGTCGGCGATTCGGTATTTGTTTAAGAAGCTGGAGAAGTTACGAAAGCCCATGGTTTGATTGATCAGTTTGCGCAATTGATGGGGAGGAACGCCGACTATTTCAGCCAGGTCACTGATAGAAAATCCATGATTACTGTAGGCCTTCTGTGTTTCCATGGCATCGCTCAACTTTTGGTAAGCAATTCGGTCGCGTTGGTCTATATCTTTGAGCCCCACTTCAGCTGTCTCATTGGAGTCAAATACAAGTACCTCTGGTTGCAAGCGAGCAAGCCATAGTAATGCCCAAGCCACGAGTGGAAAGGTGAATATATAGGTAATCCAAATAGTTTCCTGTTCATACATGCCCACATAATTGGCAATTCGCTCAGCAAGAGTTGCAGTGCTAGCCACTAAAGCAACGGCGACAACGAACCAAATTCTAATTCTGCGCCTTTGCTCTATCAAATCTTCCTTACGGCCAGTCAGCGCCTTAAAGCAGAGGTGCATCATTAGGATAAACGAAAAGCCTGAGCTCATCAGAAGCAGGGCATAGTTCCAGTAAACATCGAAACCCAAGTGGTACAGCCGCTGATATATGACCAGCGCTGCGAACAGGGCAGTAATTACCCACTCGCGCTTACCGAGTTCGAAGTCGTCGTCAAATAAGGCTAAGCCTAGCCACCAGATAAAAATGAAGTTCAAGCAATCAAATAGCCGCATTGGGATTACTATCGGCCCAGACAAGCTAAGCTCAGGCGAACCAGTGGTCATAAACATAAAGCACATGGATATGATGAGCGGCAAACTAAATCGCAGCGCTCGAGTTTTGCGACCATCGCGCGCAACCAATAGGCCTACTGCGATGAGTAGGCCAATGGTACCAAACTTGATAAAGGCTTCGAAGAACAACATGTAATTATCTTAACAGGTAGGTGACGAAGGTTGCTAGTGTTGCAGTTTCGGCGCTAGGCAAGGCTCGCATATTGTGAATTCGATTCAAACTCAAACATGGTATAAGATTGTCACTAAATAACCCTAGTAGCAATGGCCTTCGAATATGAAATTGACAATCAATGACCAGCAATACGATGTGGATGCAGATCCTAATATGCCCATACTCTATGTGCTGCGAGATCTCGTTGGTCTGACTGCAACCAAATTCGGTTGCGGTGTTGGTCAATGCGGCGCGTGCACCATGCATTTGGATGGAAACCCGATACGTTCATGCCTTACGCCTGTGTCAGTGGCGGCGGGGAAAAACTTAACAACCTTGGAAGGTCTCGCCGAAGGCGACGATTTACACCCCATCCAGCAAGCGTGGCTTGATCATAAAGTGGCCCAGTGCGGATATTGTCAGTCGGGTCAGATGATGAGCGCGGTTGCTCTGCTCAAGCGCAACAAAAATCCCAACGAGCAAGAGATTGAACAGAGCATGCAAGGCAATATTTGCCGGTGCGGCACCTACCCGCGAATTAAAGCGGCGATTAAGCAAGCTGGGCAAGTCATTCGAGAGGAAGTCTAATCATGAATATTCAATTATTAGATCGCCGCGAATTTTTTAGGCTGACCGGTGTTGCCGGCGGCAGCCTATTGTTAGGCGGTGGTTTATCGTCTGCGATTGCAGCAGACTCAAGCTCGAGCGCGAAAGCGGCTGCTGCAAGCGAGCTTGGTCATTTTGTTAGCATCGCGAGTGATGGTAATGTCACCATCGTTTGTCAGCGAGCTGAAATGGGCCAAGGAATCATCACCAGCGTGCCACAAATTATCGCCGATGAAATGGGTGTTGATTGGGATCGGGTCACCTCAGTGCTGGGCGCAGCAGATCCAAAATATGGCGACCAAAGTACCGGTGGCTCAGCGTCAATAAGAGTGCACTACGACTTCATTCGACGCATGGGTGCAGTTGCAAGAGATCTCTTAGAACAAGCCGCTGCAGGCGAGTGGAAGGTCGACAAGTCTCAAGTTAGGGCAGATGATCACATGGTTGTTCATCTAGTTTCGGGTAAAACACTAGGCTTTGCTGAGTTGGCTGCTAAGGCCGCTGAGCTACCAATGCCTGATCCGTCTACGCTTACACTGCGCAGTGATGATGAGCTCAAGCTCACAGGCAAAGACGTAAAACTGCAGATGCACGAGGACCTGGTTCGCGGCAAACTAGAATACGCCCAAGATGTGCGAATCCCTGGGATGCTGATTGCCAGCATCCAACGCCCGCCAACGGTTGGTGGCAAGGTGAAAAGTTTTGACGGTGCCGAGGCCAAGAAAGTTGCGGGTGTGGTTGATGTGATCAAGCTCAAGGATCGCGATTTCCCAGTGACAGTCAATCCCTTGTCTGGTGTTGCGGTGGTCGCAACTAATTCATGGGCGGCAATAGAGGGCCGCAAAAAGCTCAAAATTGAATGGGATTTGGGCCCGAATGCAGCTCATAACACCGACATATACAAGCAAACGCTGATTGATACTGTGAAGGAAAAGGGCGAGCCAATTCGCGCACGCGGCGATGTCTATAAACATGAATATGACGATTCTCGTACTGTAGAAGCGATATACACCATTCCATATCACAATCATTCTCCGATGGAAACTCCGGCCGCGACCGCTGTGATTGAAGACGGCTTGTGTACCGTATGGGCAGGCACGCAGACGCCGCAATGGGGCAAAGCCTTGGTGTTGGCAGAATTGGGTTATGACCCTAAGACAGACTGGAATAAGGTTGTTTTGAATAACACCTTTATGGGTGGCGCGTTTGGCCGAAAAGGCAAGAATGACTTTGTGGTAGAGGCAGTAGAACTAGCCAGAGCCACCGATAAACCAGTAAAAGTAATTTGGAGTCGAGAAGACGATACCAAGCATGGTTTCTATCATTCTATCTCGGCTAACTACTACAAAGCCGAACTTAGTAAGGATGGTAAAGGCGCTGATAATTTTATCGCCCGCGTTGCTCACCCTGCGATTTCTGCTTTGTTTGACCATACGGTTAAGTATCCAGCACCACTGGCGCATTCACAGAGCTTCGGAGATATGCCATTCGACATCAGTAGCGTGAGTGTTGAGAAAACCGAAGTGAGTACACACATGCGCATAGGCTGGTTTCGCGCAGTGCAAAACATTCATAATGCGTTTGCCATGAGTTGCTTTGTCGATGAGTTGGCGGTTAAGGCAGGGATTAGTACTCAACAGATGTGGATGAATCTGATCGGCAAAGATCGCAGCTTAGATCCAAAAGCTTTAGGCTTCGAAAACTGGAGTAATTATGGTCACAAGGCAGGTGAGCATATGCCTAATACTGCCAGAATGAAGGGAGTGATTAATACTTTGCACAGCCAAGCGAATATGGGTGAGAAACTTGCCGACAACGAAGGCTGGGGAATCGGGTTTTGTTCTAGTTTTTCTTCTTACTCGGCGGCGGCTACCAAAGTGCGTGTTATCGATGGCAAGCTGGAAGTCTTAGAAATGCACACCGCTATTGATTGCGGCAAAGTCATTACGCCAGATCGTGTTCGGTCGCAAATGGAAGGCGCAATGATCATGGGCTTAGCGGTGGCGCTGCACAGTGAGATTACGGTCAAAGATGGGGCAGTGGAGCAGGGTAACTTTGATACCTACCCAGTGGCTCGTATGAATCAAGTTCCGCAGCTATACGTGCATCTCGTCGATTCGGATCAACCCCCAGGTGGTGTTGGTGAGCCTGGTTTTCCGGCCATCGCCCCAAGCATAGTGAATGCAGTATTTCACGCGAGTGGTGAGCGTTATCGCGATTTGCCTCTGAAAAAGGTAATGAAAGTCTAACTGGGCGAGATTTGCAAATAGATGAATAGATATCCCAGGCCATACGCTAGCCTGGGATATGCTCGCTATTTATTACCTACCAGCGCCGAAAAGCGTTTGTCCAGAGATGCTTGTAAGCTAGGCTCGGCGCCGGGCAAGCACAGCCAATCGATTTTCATCAGTTTTATTTTTTCACTGGGCTGGCTTTGACCCTGTCCAAGTCCCTTGGTTTTCATGCGTTCTAGTTGAGTTTGCATTCTCAGAGCAGAATCTTCAGCAGGGCTATCAACGCCGTTCAAAATTTCTAAATCGACACACAATTTTCTGCGCACCTGACCGGCCTCACTTTTATCTTGGTCGAGAGCATGTTCAATGCGTTTTTGCATGCGCTGGCGGTGATCCTTGTTAGCGATTTCGATTTGATCTAACTGATCTTTTAGTTCGCTCACTTCTTCAGGAGCGGCTTTTTCGCCAAGCTGTTCTAGCTCAAAACACAGCGCAGCTTTGTTGATCAGTAAATCAACCGCACCCTGTTTCTGCTTGCTAAGGAGCAGATCACGCGTTTTACTAAAACTGTTTTCGGCTCTTTGATAATCGCCTTCAATTCGTTCTATTAGTTTTTCGTGTAAGCCTTTAGCAAAGTTGGGTAATGCTTGGTATTCGCTTGTTAGCTGCTCAAATTGGTGATCAGCCTCTGCTAGGCTTTCAGCATTCCTAGAGAGTAATTGAATCGCTTTAATGATTGCTCTATGACCTTCGACCTTTGCATCCTCTTCAGAACGCATCTCGTTGCGCAGATTTTGGATTTGCGCAAATACGCTGTCGGTGGCTAGTTTGAATTCCTTCCAGGTCTGTTGATCTTGTTTACGCCGGGTAACACCTATCTCTTTCCATTTTGACTGCAGGTGTTTTAACTTAGCAATGGGATCAGTTTTCAAGTCGCCTTCGAGCATCGCTTTAGCTTGTTTGACTAAGCCTTGTTTTAAACCAATGTTGGCATCGTAGACAATGTCTAATTGTTCATAGACTTTGGCGCGCAACTTAGATATGCGGTTCCATTGTTTTTGTCCGGGATTGCGTTCTACATCTTTGATTTTTTGCCAAGCGTTATGAATGCCTTGCAGCTCGTTTTCGATTGCCTTGTAGTCAGGTTCAGAGTCCCAGTCAGTTTTTTCCAGCAACTCACGCATTCTTTGCACCACAAGTTCGCGTTGTGCGAGGTTTTTGCGTCGCGTTTCATGGCGTTTTTCGAAGAATTCAGCGCAGGGTTTATACGCCCCGTCTGCGGCCTTCTTGAACCGTTCCCAGTGCTTATCAGCGCTGTCTGAATGACCGAGTGCTTTCCATGCGTCTTGTAGTTTACTTATGTCCACCGCCAATTTGTCAGCGTGTTTCTTTGAACCTAGCAATTTCTCCATTGCGTCACACAGTTCGATAAATTTTGGCTCGGTAGCAAAATCCTTCCAATCGGTCATTTTGCTTAGCAGTTCGCTTGCCTGCTCTAATCGTTCATCTAGAGCGCTTTTGTCTTTACTTGCATAGCGGGCTGCAATCTTGGTAATCGCCGCTAGTTCGCGTTTGGCTTTGCTTAGATCGCCACGATTGCTGGTTCCCAACAGTCGATTAATACGCTTGTGCAATTTATCTAGTTTTTCAGCTTCGGACTGTTTGCTGTCGTTGAGATGATCGCTTAATTCCTCTAAGCGTTGTTGAGCTTCAGTTTTAGCTTCTAGGGCTGGGTAGCTGGCCGGCCATTGCAGTTCGGCAATAGCCTTGCGGAGATTCTTGACGGCCTTTTGTTGATCTTCGCTATCCAGCAAAAAGTCATTCGCACAAAACTTAGCTGCGGAGCTAATTGCGCCATTTGCAGCAACCACACGGCTAGTGATTATTGAGTTGGGTGCGGTGATTGCTGTTAATTTCTGCCACTGCTCCACCGCTATGCCGTGTTGTTGTATGAGTTCTAGTTTGTCGCTGTTAAGTTCACCTAAGGTCTTAGTACTCAAATCGTTGCAATAGCCTTCCAAGGCTTCTGCCATCGCTAGTTGCTGTACCTGAGCGCTCTCAAGGCTTGCTACATGAGCAACATCGGTTGCCACTTTATCGCTTGCTCGCGTAAATCGGTTTTGTAACTCAATTACTGGAGTGAATTCAAGAGCCGCCCAACGTTGCAGCCAAACCGAATGCTTGGCGCTAAAATCATTGTGCCACTCATGCGTGGCTAGATATTCCATCTTTTCGCAAATCAATAGAGCGGCAGCGAAGTTGTCCTTTTCAACACGTTGCTGCTCATGCAAAACATCGAGCTTGCCACGAATGATTTTCTCGGCGCTCTTATCTCGGCCTTTTAACAGACCGCGGGCTCGTTCTAATAGCTCCTGTGATTCTAAAGACTCGGCAATTATCTGCCGAGTTTCGCTGTAGTCGATATCAGCAATGAGTTCGGTTTTCTGTTGCAAAGAAAGATCGGCTAGTAAGCTTGCCCTGAGTTGCGAAAATGGACTATGGCAAATGATGCAGTCACGCATTTCTGGGTGGGCAGTATGCAGGTCGGAAAACTCTTGCTCTCGCAGTTTGCTCTTAGCGCCCATCAATTGAACAAGAATAGCCTCTGCGTCATCTTTGCAATCTGAGTTGTCGCTTGATTGGCTTATGCTGAAGACTAGATACGGATCGTCGAGCTTTAGTAATGCAGCGCGCCGTACCGATTGGTCTTGATCCTGCGTAGCGAGAATTTTCAATATCGCTTTACTCGACTCATCAGAGCCGCGCAGGCTGTCAATCGCGTGAAGTCGAGTTTTGGGTTGTTCGCTTTGCCAAGCGGGTTTGATTATGTTTTTTAGCATTTAGCAGAGATTGTGGGCTGTTCTACAACGTCACATTATTCACAAAAGTCAGTTGGCTATTCTAAGGTAATTTTAGACTTAATGTTGCCCTGCCTCGATGATTTATATCAATCGAACGGCGCGCCATTGCAAATTCACAGCTGGAAGATGGGTAGCTGACTAATTCTCGGATCGAAACCTTAGCCAGCAGGGCGCTAGATCATAGTTACCCTGCTTTGAGAAACTTAATCGACTTATCTGTAACGGGAGTGAAGCGCAAACTAAGATTGTCGTAAATAAAATTCTGATAGAGTTTCCACGGCAACGTAGTTGCCTGTTTGGGAAAAGAATCAATACTCCTCTGAATGTAAGTGGAACTCAGATTTAACAGCGGTGCGTCAACCAAGTCTGAGTTTGCCTCAGGCGTGCAATAGTCATAACCATTTTGGTCGATATAATTTATTAGGCGACATGCGTATTGGTTGCTTAGATCAACTTTGAGAGTCCAGCTTGCGTTGGTATAGCCAAGGCAAGCAAACATATTGGGCGTGCCACTGCACATAAAGCCTTTATAGATGTATAGGCTTCTTGGATTGTTAGCGACGCCGTCGATGGTGACTTCAATACCACCAAGAAACAACATTTCCAGACCAGTTGCTGTGATTACTAAGTCGGCTTCAAGCTGTTTGCCAGATTTTAGTGTTATACCATTCTCGGTAAAGTGGTCTATAAGATCGGTTTCAACACTGGCTTTATCAGCCTTTATGGCTTCAAAAAAATCTGCGTCTGGGCACAAACATACTCGTTGGTCCCATGGCGCATAGTTTGGGGTGAAGTGTTTGGAGTCAAATTTGTCGCCAAGCATTTCTTCAATCTCAGAAATCATCGCCTTTTTGGCAGCCTTCGGAAAGAATTGGCAATAGCTGTAAATAAACATGCTGTGTAATATTGCCCACCACCGAGCGGCCCAATGGCCAATCCATTTAGAAAGAAAGATGGCCACCGAGTCTTCGGCTGGTTTCGAGCCCATATAAGTAGGTGAGCGCTGCAGCATTGTTACGTGCTTGGCCTTTTCAGCCATAGCGGGCAGCAAGGTAACGGCTGTAGCGCCGCTGCCAATAATGACAACTTTTTTATCAGTGTAGTTTGTTTCTACTGGCCAGAACTGTGGGTGAACCACTTCGCCAGTAAAATTTTCAATACCATCAAACTTGGGCGCATGCGCTTGGTCGTAATTATAGTAACCGACCGCCATGAACACATATTGAGCATTGTAGGTAATCGCTTCACCGCTTTGAACGTCACTTGCCTCAATGCTCCAGTGAGCATGTTTAGACGACCAATCAGCAGACTTAATATGGCGTTGGAATTCTATGTTCTGATCAATGCCAAATTCACGTGTAGTTTCGTCTAGGTAGTCCAGTATTTTATGTTTTGGGGCTATCGAAGAGCGATCCTTCCATGGTTTAAACGAAAAGCCAAAGGTGTACATATCAGAATCAGATCGGATGCCGGGGTAGTTAAACAAATCCCAGGTGCCGCCTAATGATTCTCTGCGCTCTAGTATTTTATAGGTCTTGCCAGGGCAGTTTTTTTGAAAATGATAGGCTGCCGAAATCCCAGAGATACCTGCGCCAATAATAATGGCGTCGAATTGTTGTGTGATCACGTTTAGGTTTAATTCTTAGCTTGAACGTCGTAAAAGGGCGCTAGCTTGTCTTTCCACTCACCGATCAACGCAGAGTCGTCGTGATTCCACGGGTGAAAACCTTTTTTGAAGAACATCATATACAGATGCTTTACCGAACTGATCATGCCGCCTTTGCCAAACAAAAATTTGAATAGGCCTTTACGTTCGGCCCAAGTTGCTTTGTGACCACGGTCCTTTAAAAGAAAACGCGTAATTAGAAAATAGCTAAGGGGGAATTCATAAAATATAAAGCCAAAATAGTGCCTTTTAAGGGCAGCCATATCGCCTACGGTGCTTTGATACACATCAAAAGCCACTGACTTATGTTCAATCTCTTCGATCGCATGCCATAAAAACATGTTTCTAAATGACTCTGGAACTTCGTGCATCGAATTGGGGTGAGTTAAGGCATAGTGGGCCATTACGGCGGTTACGTGCTCGGCGCAAACAGTGTGCATCAAGCGCTTCTTGTCACTCCACTTCGCGCTGCGCTTGTTAATTTCTTCGCCAATAAGGGCTTCGACTTTCTTGGTGCTAAAACCATTGTCATCAAAATGCTTATTAAGTTTCTTATGCTGTAAGCCGTGATGCGCTTCTTGAGCAGCAAAATCGGCCACATCAGCTTTTAATTTTGGGTCGATAACGCGGCCTTCAAATAATTTTACTGAACGAATAAACTCGGCTTCACCCAGTGGGAAGGTGGCTGATAAGCCTACCCAAAAAGCACTCAGAACTGGATTGCCACTATGAAATTTAGTGCCTTTGATATCAGTGTAGTCAAAGCGAACTATGCGTCGTTCAATCGGCAGCTTGGACTGTGATTGAGCGCCAATTTCCGTAGCAGGCGTAAGTTTAGTGTTTGCATTCATAGTAGTTTTCTCGTCAGCGCCAAGATAATTTTGGCGTTTTGTTTACAGTGCTGTAAACTAAAACTATGTTAATCTCTATTTACCAAACTGTCAATAAAACAAAGTTAACCATCGACTAGGTTAAGAAAAAAACATGGCAAAAAAGAATCACCGATCGCCAGAAGAGGCGCGTGCTGCAATTCTAGACGCTGCTGAAAAAGTCATTGTAGAGGTCGGTACGGCTGGTCTGCGTATTAGCGCTGTGGCTAAAGGAGCGAATATGGCGCACCCCAATATATTGCACCATTTTGGTTCTCGCGATGGCCTGATTTCAGTAGTGGCTGAACGCGTGGGCAATAGGGCGACTGAACGAATCACATCCGCGATCGCGCGTGCTCTAACAATGATTGATGGAGATCAAAAGCAGTTGATCGAAGCGTTGACTCACGTCTTGGATACTGCTTATCAAGGTGATGAAGGGCGCATAGCGGTGTGGTTGCATTTAAGCGGTGCCGAGAGTTCACTTAAGGACAATATGCAACATATTGTGGAGTTATCGCACAAGTTACGTAAGTCATTGCACCCAGATGTTAAGTTGCAAAACACCAATCGCTTAGTCATGTTAGTGACCCTCGCGCTAGTGGGAGAAGTGGTTTCAGGCGCTGCAATTAAAAGTGCAATGGGCTTTGGTCGAGACTCAGATCGTGCCCATTTCAGCCAATGGTTGGCCGAATTTTTACTTAATTTATCAGATCAAGAACTGCAGACAAGTTTGTCTTGATTCAACAACTCTTTTCAACGGCTCTCTTCATCAACTAAATATAAGATCTAGGAACAGGTAATAATGAATAAATTTAAAGATTGTGTGGCTGTGGTAACCGGGGCTGGTTCAGGGATAGGTCGACAACTGAGTTATCAGTTGGGGGACTTAAATGCAAAATTGGCAATCTCCGACATTAATGCCGACAACTTAGAGCAAACCCGTGCGGAATTAGAAAAGCGCGGAGTTGAAGTGTTCTCACAGGTATTGGATGTTGCCGATGAGCGCGCTGTGTTTGAATACGCTGAGCAATGCAGCAAAGTCTATGGATCGGTTAATCTGGTGATTAACAATGCGGGCGTAGCGCTTGGCGCAGGGCCGTTATGGGAAACACCCATTGAAGAATTTAAATGGGTAATGGGGATTAACTTCTATGGTGTTCTATCTGGCACCAAGGCGTTTTTACCTATATTGCAGAAGGCGCAGTGGGGGCATATCGTCAATATCTCCAGCATCTTCGGCATTATTAGTGTGCCTGAACAGAACGCATACAATGCGAGTAAATTTGCAGTTCGCGGAATGACAGAAGCGTTGCGACAAGAACTAAAAATTGCACAAAGCACTATTAGCTGCACCTCAGTTCACCCTGGAGGCATAAAAACCAATATTGCGCGAAATGCTAGGGTGGTGGAGCGCGACGGTATTGATGTTCAAGAGGTCAAGTCGCAGGCTTCAGTGGATTTTGACAAATTAGCTAGGACTACCCCCGAGAGCGCCGCGCAACAGATCATCAGGGCGGTAGAAAAAGACAAGGCGCGTTTGTTAATTGGCTTAGACGCAAAGTTCATGGACCTGGTTCAGAGGCTTATGCCGGTATCTTATCCGAAGCTACTTAAATTCCTTTTCGGCAATGTTGGACAACCAAATAAGAAATAAAACGATTGAGTGATCTGCCGATGAGAAGTTTAATGACGCTAGTTGGTCTTGTGATTTACACACGAATTAGGGTTAACTAGCATGAATCCAGAGCTTTTATGGTTATGCACCGTAGGGTTGGATTTAGGCGCCGCTATTTTGCTGTACCGAATCTTCGGCCGTGTTGGTTTGTACGCGGTGGTGGTGTTTAGCTTATTGTTGGCCAATGTGCTTGGCCCCAAGCTGACCATGATTTTTGGCCTGCAAACCAGCCTCGGGGTTATTCTCTATTCCAGCATTTTTTTTGCCACTGACTTATTGAACGAGAAATACGGTAGGGCCGAGGCGCAAAAGGCCGTAATGCTGGGTTTTTCGGTAAGTGTTTTACTGGTGTTAATCACTCAGATTGCACTTCAATTTGAACCTTCTAACGATCCTAAAACGCAAGCCTTCGCGCAATCAATACATGCTGCAACACAAGCCTTGTTCGATTTCACGCCGCGCTTCGTGGCGGGTTCACTACTCGCCTATCTGCTTAGCCAGAGCTTGGATGTGTGGGTATTTCACCGCATTCGGCAAGCTACTCAGGGCCGCCACCTGTGGTTGCGCAACACAGGCTCCACTCTGATTTCGCAAGCGCTCGACACGCTGATTTACGGCGTGGTAGTGTGGTGGGGAATCGTCGATTTCACCACTGCAATGCAATTGGCTGCGGCAAAATATGTTTTCAAATTTGTGATCGCGGTGATCGATACGCCGTTCATCTATTGGGCTATGCGATTCCCCGTTAAGCGATCAGTTTAGATCGGCCACGGCTTGCTGTTCTACCGTTTGCTCGTATCTAGAGCCAGCTAGGGCCCTGCAAAGTGAGGCGCACAAAGCGGCCAAACAACTCAGGATTCATCAATCCGGTAAAAACAAAGCCCCATACTGCGCCAGTAAAATGAGCCATATGGCCGATATTGTCAGTCGCTCGTTTGTCTTTGTGCCAGGAATAAGCCAAGTAGGCAACACCAGCGACAATCTGTGGGATTGCGATAATGCCGTAAAGGTATAAGTTTTGCCAAGGAGCAAACATGATCACCGCAAACACCACCGCCGACACCCCTCCAGAAGCCCCCAAGGCGGCATAATTTGGATCGTCTTGGTGCCGAAGGTAACTGGGTATCGATGCCACCACAATGCCACCGAAGTAAAGCAGCAAATACATAAAGCCGCTGCCTTCGCCCAGAAAGGTTGGGTAGTAGGCGGCTTCAATGGCATTACCGAAGGACCACAAGACAAACATATTAATCAGCAAGTGCATACCGTCGGCATGAATCAGCCCGGAGCTAATAAAACGATACCATTGTTGGTGCCGTTTGATAGTGACTGGGTGCAAGATTAAAGCTGATTTGCCTGCATGATTTTGCATCATGAAGAATGAAATCAAACAAGTGATGCCAACAATAATGTTGGTGATTGTGAAGCCGTCTGTGTTCATAGTTGATGAGCCTTATTCAAAGAGTCTATTTTTTACTCTTTTTACCCGCCTTGGCTTTAGCGTAGTCCAAGGCTTCGTTTATATAGCCTTCGTAACCGTCTTCCAGTTCGCTGGGTATGAGCACCCATTCTTTAAGCAGTTTGCCAGTGTAGTTAAATTCCAGGCCAACACCATTTTCCACTAATTCAAGAACTCGATCGGGAGCCACTTTAATAATCAAGGCATCTTGCTTGTCGAACATCATGCTGATGAATTCGCCCGATAACGTAGACACGGCGAACCCATCATAGCGGATGATTGCACACCGGTCTGTTTGCAGAATGCTTCACTAAGAACGGCGTAATTCATGCATGCTATTCGGCCGGAGCTTGCTGGCTGGCTTCTCTAATGCTTTTGAATTCATTGCCTGCGCTCCACTTGGGCCAGTCGTTGCTGTCTGCAATGGCCACGCCAATTCTAAAATGTGCATTTAGGTCCTGCATGATTCCGCCATTATCCCACTCGGCATGTACTTCATCTGCAGGCTTATGGTAGCGCTCTTCTACGTAGCGAGAGGCTTGTGCGCCGCCATAACCTTCAGGCTTGCTACGAACCTTCGAGCCCGCTTCAGCGTACAACATAGGCACTCCTTTTTTAGCCAAGTTGAAGTGGTCTGAACGATAGAAATAGCCTTTTTCAGGAGTGTGTTCGGGTACTAGTGTTCGGTTTTGAACGGCTGAAACTGTGCGCAAATAATCATCCATTTCAGAGTTACCAAAACCGACCACAACAATGTCATCCGTTTCTCCAGCCGTGGACATTCCGTCAACGTTAATGCCTGCAACGGTCTTCGCCATAGGGAAGGCGGGTGCACCTGCATACCATTTTGAGCCTAACAATCCAGACTCTTCAGCGGTTACGGCCAAAAACATTACCGATCGTTCTGGTGCCTCAGGCAGATTCATAAATGCTTGCGCCATTTCTAGAATGCCAGACGTGCCAGTGGCATTATCTTGCGCGCCGTTATAAATCAGATCTGCGCCCTCCGCGCCTTCTTTAATGCCAAGGTGATCCCAGTGGGCAGTATAGATGAAGAGCTCGTCAGGCCTTTCGCGGCCTTCAATAACCGCTCCTACATTATAAGAGGTTGAATTTTGGCTGCTGAGCTGCAAGCTGGTGGATGCTTTTGCCGCCAGGGGTACTGCGCTGAAGCTAGCTTGGCCGGCGGCGGCGACCATATGCTGATAATCCTGCCCGCTTTTGGCAAACAGGCTTTCTGCGGCTTGTTGTGTTACCCAAGATTCAATCGCTAGATTGTCCTTATTACCGTCTTGCGCAAAGAGATTGTACTGTGGGCCAGACCAGCCGCCACTGACCACCTCCCATGGGTAACCAGCAGCAGTATCTTCGTGCACTATTATAGCGCCGGCAGCACCTTGGCGAGCAGCCTCCTCATACTTGTATGTCCAGCGACCGTAGTAGGTCATGGTTCGGCCTTTGAAAAGTTCGCCGTCTGGATTCCGAAAACCGGGATCATTGACTAGAATGACCGCTGTTTTGCCAGTCATATCTACTCCTGCATAATCATTCCAGCCGTATTCAGGTGCTACTACCCCATAGCCGACAAACACTAGTTCTGAATTTTCCAATGCCGAGCTCTCGCTTATCCTTGAGGTACTCACGACTGAGCTCTCTTTGTACGGCAATACATCCAGCTCGCCGTCAGCGTAGCTGAATGTCAGAGAGGGAGCGTTTTCTACAAGAATTTGCATTAGCTCAACAGGCTGTCGAAAGCTAGCTGTTTCTCCGCTGCCAAATGCAGGCTTTAGGCCGAGTTTTTTGAATTCAGTTTCTAAGTAGGCAACGGTTTTTTGACCACCGGGTGTCGACGGTGCGCGCCCTTCGTATTCGTCGGATGCCAGCACCTTGATGTGTTGCATAAACCCTGCCTCATCAACCTGCGCGGCCGCGGTCGTGATTGCCGCGTCATTGTTCAGCGAAGCAGTTTTTTGAGCGACGGCTGCCTGGCCTTGTGGTTCTGTTTGCTGATTTGAGTCACAAGCCGTTAAATTCGCGGCCATTAGGATCAATGCAAGGGTGCTTAAAAATCGTTTCATATTTTAACTCTTGGTGGTTTTTTTTGGCTGACTTTTTTACGTATAGTTTTCTTGGTACTGGCCTTTTTGCTGATTTTTTTTGCCGCTAGCTTGGCCTTTTTCTTCGGCAGGCTGGCCGCTGCTTGCTTAAGTTCAGCAAAACTATCGTCTAGACATTGGATAAAAAACTCTATGTCGGGCATGGTTCTGCGGCAAGAAGTTGCGGCGAAGGTCATGCTGCCGTTATAACTGGTGACGGCAATAAATAAACCCATACGATCAGCCAGGGGGCCCAAGCCCATTTGGTTTATCAGTTTAGCGCCGTTCATATATACAGGCATTTGCATGCCTGGAACGTTGGAAATGCATAGATTGGTCATACGCCCAGCCATCTCAGAACGCATCATGAGTCGGGCGGCCAACAACTGAGTGCTGGCAGGAATATGTCGTGTAACGTCGGTCATGATGCGCGCAGAAATACCTTTGCGTGCGGCTTTTTGCTCGCGCGTCTCTGCAAAAATAGCTTCAGCGCGCTCTACCGGGTCCTTCACATTAGTATAAAGCAAGGGCGCCATTGTGCTGATATTGTTGCCTGGTTGTTCTTTATCGCCAAGCCCGCCTTTTGAAGAGCGCACATTAATGGGCACAAAAGCGCGCAGCGAATCACTCGGAAGTTCCTTGTGGTACCCGAGATATCGGCGCAGAGCTCCAGAGCAGATGGCTAACACCATATCGTTTATGGTGCTGCCTTCTACTAATGTTCGCATCGGTTTGAAATCAGCCAGCGAAAACGTGGTTGAGTCAAACACACGATGAGGCGATGTTTCCAAATTAAAACGCGTATTGGGTACTGATTGCTTTGCTTCTTGTTGTCGCTCGCTCACTTGGTTTTTCAGTGACTGCACGAGATTGGGTGCGTATTTCCAAAGAGTATTAGCTACTTTCATTGGTGAACGGACTCCGTTCATAAAGCCGCGCATAGACATTTGCATGGGCGAAGGTTTTTCATAGCGGTCAGAATTCACCTTCTGCGTAGGTGGCATCACAGGCGTGCCTTTTTGATCGAGGTCCATTAGACCGCCAAAGAAATTCACGATGGCCATACCATCAGCCGCTGCATGATGAATCTTGGTGGCTATGGCATAAGCGCCTTTGGGAATGTTGGGGATATTGTCGATTCCTTCAATCACATACATTTCCCAGGGTGCGCGTTGCATATCGAGCGGTCGTGAGTGAAAGCGGGCAACATGAATGTTCAATTGGCGCTGGTCAGCTGGGTGCGGCAAACGCCCATGGCTAATGTGGTATTCAATATCAAAGTGTTCATCTTCAATCCAATATGGGTAATCTAGCTCAAGCGGCACGTGGTAGATGCGGCGTTTGTAAATGGGCGATGTGTGCAGGCGGCTGCGCACGTGCTCAATGATTTGCTTGAAGCGTACAGTTCTTCCAGGGGCCGTTGTAGGGTCGAAAATCGACACTGATGTTACGTGAGACAAGCTCTTATTTGTCTCCATATAGAGAAATTGAGCGTCTTGAGCGGAAAGTTGTTGCATGGCGTTAAGATCAGTTGTTTACAAACAAGCAGGTATGGTACTCCAAAATTGGCTTTAACTCTAAGCCCATCAGTCGATGAGGCCAATACTGCAGTGTGATAGCGGTTTATCCTGCACTTCTTGTAAATACTCCGCGTTACGGTACTATTGAGCACAAATCAAAAGATATTTTTAAACGCGCTCTGAGTGCATGCATGGATTTATACAGCAAAGTAATTAAAGAGGTCGAAGCTTCGCCAGATGGCCCGCATATTGGGGCCTTCTTTGATTTCGATGGCACCGTAATTTATGGTTATTCAGCCACAACGTATCTGCGCGAGCAAATTAAGCGAGGCGACATTGCGCCCAAACAATTGATTCAATTGAGCAAGACTATGATTGATTTTGGTCTTGGCAATATGGGTTTTTCGGCCATGATGATGGCGGCTTCGCAGTACTTAGCAGGAATTGATGAAGCTGAGTATCAAGAGTTTGGAGAGAAACTCTATAAGAAACATATCGCCAAGCTGATTTATCCAGAATCACGGGCACTCATTGAAGCGCATTTAAAAAAAGGTCACACCGTAGCTCTAATTTCGGCAGCCACACCTTATCAAGTGGTGCCCGCTGCGCGTGAGCTTGGGATTCCGCATGTGAAGTGCAGTAATCTCGAAGTAGTCGATGGCAAGTTTACCGGTGCAGTGATCAAGCCAACTTGTTACGGCATGGGCAAGGTGGATGCTGCTGAGCAATTGCAACGCGCGCATGATTTAGATATTCAACAAAGTTTTTTCTATTCTGACAGTGACGAAGACATTCAGCTTTTGGAATTCGTCGGCAAGCCAAGGCCTCTAAACCCCAATAAGAAACTGCTGCGTATTGCTAAAGGTCGTGGTTGGCCGGTGCAGAATTTCATGAGCCGTGGCAAAGCGAGCATTAGCGACTACGTTAAAACCTTTGCTGCGCAAGCGAGCATGGTAACCTCATTTGTTGCCGGCCTTCCGATTTATGCCTTGACGGGTTCCCTCTCGAAGACTCGAAATTTCTCTAGCTCGCTGTTCGCTGATACGGCGGCTGCGCTGACCGGTATCGAATTAGATGTAGAAGGTGAGGAGCATGTTTGGGCCAATCGCCCCTGTGTATTTATCTTCAACCACCAAAGCCAAGCAGACACCATTATTCTTCCCATGCTGCTACGCCGCGACTTAGCGGGCGTTGGTAAGAAAGAAATTGGTGACGTTCCTATTATTGGTAAAATAATGCAATTGGCAGGCACGGTTTTAATCGACCGAGAGAATAATGCATCGGCCCGTGAGTCCATGGCCCCTCTGGTTGATGTGATGCTCAATGAAGGTCGTAGTGTATGCATTGCTCCAGAAGGCACTAGATCCACTTCAACCAATTTAGGGCGTTTCAAAAAAGGCGCGTTTCATTTGGCAATGCAAGCAGGTGTGCCGATTGTGCCTATTGTGATTCACAACGCGATTGATGTGGCGCCGCGCGGCCAATATGTGCTCAGACCTGCCACTGTCAAAGTGAAAGTATTGCCCGGCATAGACACCAAGCAATGGACCGTTGAGAATCTAAACCAACACGTTCATGAGGTGCGTGATTTATTTTTAGTAGAGCTGGATCAAATGCAATTTCAGCCCAGCGAGGACGAAATTAAATCCTTGCGCAAGTCCAAGCCAGCGGTTGGAAAAGTTTCTGCAAAAGCAAAAACCATAAAAGCGCCAAAAGATAAAACCACTGCCTCAAAAGAAAAGGTTTTGCCGAGTAAGAAGCCCTTTGCTAAAGCAAAGCCCAAACCTATAGCCAAGCCAAGTGCTAAATCAGTCGTGCGCAAAAAGAGCAGCGCTAAACCTGTCGCCAAAAAAGTCAGCAAATCTGCGATTAAGAAAAGCGCAGCACCGGCGTTAAAACTGGTTGAGCCTAAAGCTAAAGCCAAGCCTAAAAAGCAGAGCCAACGCAAACTAAAAGCAGTCGCACCAAAAGCCGTGGCAGCAAAACGTGTGCCCCGACGTAGAGCGAAGAAAAACTCCCCACCTAAGGTTTCTGCGAGAACATTAAAACAATAAGAAAATCCGCATGAAAACCAACCCCTGGCTATTGATTAACTCCGAGCAAGTGCTGTTCATTATTGATGCAGCGCATCAAGTGGAAGAGGAGTTATTGCTGCAGTGGTTGAGCGACAATAAAGCCGAAATAGATTTTGCCGGTTCAGTCAGCCATTGCGTGGTGCCAATTGCGCATGACCCAGACGATATTCCAACTCACGGTTTGCAAATGGCGTTACAGGTCTCAGATGATACTTTGGTGGCGCCAGTAAGAGTTGTCTGGAAGACAGTGTTTGATGAGGTTAATGACAAACCTCGGTGGCGTGATTTGCTGCGCGGTAACCCGCGCCGGCCTAGTCAACGACAAGCTAAAAGGTTTATCGATGCCAATCCCGATAGCGCACGCTGCATTATGGGCACTCCCGCCACTGCAGGTGACTTAAAAGCACGCTTTAACAAGCGACAACAAATAGCCCTGATTGATAAAGATCTAGCTGATTTTGTCGCTGAGCAAGCCAGTTTGGCCTTAGAGGTAGCAGAGCGCCGCCTGCGCGGCAGCCGTTATAAAGTGCCGCGACAAGTGTCCAAGCAAGTGCGAGCGAGTGATCGCTATAAGCGCGGCTTGCTCGAGATTTCAGAGGCTACTGGAGAATCTGAAGGTGATTTGCGCACTCGAGCCCTGCCTTACTTTAAGGAGCTGGTTGCTACCCCGCACAACTTTTGGCAAGACGCCGCTGGTGCTTTCAATCGCTGGGTGATTTCCATCGGCTATGAAAATAAGCTAGTGCTCGACGTTGACAAGTTAGAGCGTTATCGAACCATAGTAAGAGAACATCCTACAGCCCTTTTGTGGACGCATAAAACCCACATGGATGGCATTACCATCCAGTCGATTCTGTTTGAGAATGATTTTCCTCCAGCGCACACCATGGGCGGCATAAACATGGCCTTTGCGGGTGTCGGCTATCTCGCGCGGCGATCGGGTGCAATTTTCATCAAACGAACGTTTCAAGACAACCCCCTATACAAATTAGTGCTTAGGCAGTATCTGGCGTATTTGCTTGAGAAACGATTTCCTCTAACCTGGTCGTTTGAGGGCACTCGGTCTAGGGTGGGCAAGTTAATGCCGCCGCGCTATGGCATGCTTAAGTATGTGATCGACGCCATGCAAGAGTCGAACGTCGACGATCTACATATTATTCCAGTGGCGATTAATTACGACATGAATAACGACGTTAAAGACTATGCCGCTGAGCAAAGTGGCGGCATTAAGCGGCCCGAATCGCTTAGCTGGTTTATCTCGTATTTGCGTCGTATGCGCCAACCGCTGGGCCGTATTTATGTGGACTTTGGTGAACCCGTCATTGCTAGAAAGAGTGCTATGAAGGGCGATAATCTAGCGCTGCAGAAGATGGCATTTCAAGTGGGAGTGGAAGCTAACCGTGTGACACCAATAACCTTGACCTCGTTGATGTCGATGTCATTGTTGGGCTCGGCGCCCAGAGCTCAAACGATTGGCGAACTGCGCGAGAATATGCAGGCCTTGCGCGGCTGGGCCGAAAATCGCAATGTTAGATTTACCAGTGATTTTGAAGACCAAAATCAAGTCCATATGCTCAAGATAATTGAGGCGATGGTCAGCTCTGAGCTGATAAATCGCTACGACGAAGGGCCAGAAACGGTTTATGCGGTAGCCGATGATCAGCACGTCATGGCCAGTTATTATAGAAATACCATTGTGCATCATTTCGTCTCCAAGGCGATTGCTGAGATGGCCTTGCTAGAGGCGGCCACCGAGCCAGATAATGCATTAGAGACATTTTGGCGAGAAGCTGATCGGCTCAAAGATATGTTCAAGTTTGAGTTCTTCTATGCTCCAACCGAAGAGTTCCATGCCGAGATAAAAGCCGAGTTGGCCTTTTGTGATGCCGACTGGGAAAGCAACATGGCAGACCCTGAATATGCACCAAATTTATTGCGCGGTCTAGAGCCCTTGGTCGCTCACGCCTGCCTAAAACCTTATATTGAATCTTATCGAATCGTCGCTGATTGCTTCGCACGCTTAGACCCAAATGAAACAATGGATCAAAAGGCTACCGTCTCGGCGGCGCTAAAATATGGCAAGCAAGCGTATCTGCAACGGCGTATCAGCAGCAAGGCTTCTATTGGTCAGATTCTATTTAAAAATGCACACAAACTGCTCGACAGTTATGGTGTTGTAGAAGCGGGCACCGCTGACTTGCTAGCAAGGCGCAAGGCTATCAGCAAAGATTTTAGAATATTGTCACATCGTATTGAGAAAGTACGCGCTCTGGCGATGCCACATGATATTGACTGATAAAGCCGGAGAGCTGCGATGAATAATTTAAAAGTTGGGTTGTTAGGGGGTGGGTCTTGGGGCTGCACCGTCGCGTCACTGGTGGCAAAAAACACCGATGTATCTTTGTGGGCCAGAGATCCTGCCACGGTCGAAGAAATTAACTTGCACCATACCAATAAGAAATATTTGCCAGACGCAGTGTTGCCCAACAATGTGGTCGCCAGTGCGGATCTTGCGACTGCGGTCAAAGACATTGATGTGTTAATAATGGGTGTGCCTTCGAATAGTTTTCGAACGGTACTGCAACAGGTTCGGCCCCATATTAGGGCTTGGATACCGATTATTAGCCTCACCAAGGGCCTAGAAAAAGACTCCGACTTGCGTATGACACAGGTTATTCAAGAGGAGTTACCCGGTCACCCGGTGGGTGTGTTAACCGGGCCTAACTTAGCGCGCGAAATTATGGCCGGTCAAGCTGCGGCCAGTGTTATTGCCATGGACGACGAAATTATCGTGCATGAGTTACAAAAAGTCTTCAATAGCGGTTTGTTTCGTGTCTACACCAATGATGATGTGATTGGTTGTGAATTGGGCGGTGTATTGAAAAACATTATCGCGATTGCGGTTGGTATGGGGGTTGGCCTTGGCGCTGGTGATAATACGCGTTCGGCCCTGATCACCCGAGGCTTAGCTGAGGTGACGCGCTTAGGCGTAGCGCTTGGGGGTCGTGCAGAAACATTTGCTGGTCTGGCTGGCATGGGCGATATGTTGGCAACCTGCATAAGCCCGCAAAGCCGAAATCATCAAGTGGGGATTCAACTTGGCAAAGGTCGGCCTATTGACGATATTATCGCTGAGATGGTGATGGTTGCCGAAGGCGTGAAAAGCGCGCCCACCGTTATTAAGCTGGCCAAAAAACATAACATTCGCATGCCTATCGCAACCGATGTTAGCGAAGTGATTGACGGCCGACGAACCTCGACTCAGGCATTCTTAGGTTTACTTAGACGTAGCGCTGGCGCTGAACACGAGCCAGGCTAATGTTGCTGCCTATTTTTTAGTACAGGCGCAAACCTGTGCGTTTTGCGCAGCAATGAGCTGTTCGGCCTAGGCAGCCATGAGCTATCGAGCTAAAAAGTTCGGCTAGTTTCTAAAAATGTACTATCCAACTTCTTGCGGTAACACAAATCGCCGCACCTTATTTGCAGTATCGCTCATCTCAATTGGAAAATTAGTACTACAACATTTTGCTTGTTCAAGGATTTGCTTGGCGGCAAACATATACTCGCTTAATGCTTTGCGCGCAGGTGACGTGTCAGTTGCTGGTGGTGCAAGGTGCAGATCAAAACAAATATCGTGTAGGCTGAACATATTGTTTTCTGCTTCACCTTGATAACACCAGATGCCTTTGTCGGCGTCAAACTTGTAAAGAGGCAGTAGTTTCCATCCGTGGAGTGCAATCAATTCCACGGCATCAACGATGTAATCAAAATTTTCTTGATCCAAAAAATAATTGAAATTGAGCCGCACCCAACCTGGTCTTAGGATCATTTGCCCTTCTTTCAGCTGGCCTTCAATGGCTTTGCTGGTGCTCATGTCCATGTGCAGTAGAGAGTGCCCATAAGGGCCAGCGCAGGAACATCCACCGCGTGCCTGAATGCCAAATAAGTCGTTCAGCAGAGCTACCACATAGTTGTAATGCAGCTCATGTTGTTTATGCATGATTTGAAACGACACAATCGACAGTCGTGGCGATTCGGTGTTGCCTAGAATTCGAATATTAGGGCTGGCGTTCCAACGGTCTAATGCTGAGCTAAGGAAAGCGCCTTCTAGCTTCTCAATTACGTCTGTGCCAACTTGTTGTTGCAGTTTGAACACTAATCCGGCGCGCACAGACTCTACAATTGCGGGTGTGCCGCCTTCTTCACGGCGTTCTTCATCGGCAATGTATTGATGATTCTCCGGCGTTACATACACCACAGTTCCGCCGCCGGCCACCGCGGGCACGCTGTTTTTAAGTAAGCTTCTTTTCACCACAAGTACCCCTGGCGTGCCTGGCCCGCCAATAAACTTATGCGGTGAAATGAACACAGCATCCTTGGAGTTATCACCTTGGTGCAAAGCAACGCTTTGCATATCAATTGCAACGTAGGGAGCTGCAGCCGCATAGTCCCAAAAGGAGTGGGCGCCGTATTGGTGCAATAAGGCGGCGACTTCCTCAACCCGAGTTTTAATACCTGTGACATTAGAGGCCGCCGAAAAGCTGCCGATTTTCAAAGACCGGGCCTGGTGTTTTTGCAGCTGCGCTTCTAGATAGTCATGGTCTAATAGCCCATCTTCGGTGAGCGGTATAGTAACTACATCGGCAATGCTTTCGCGCCAAGGTAGTTCATTGGAATGATGCTCGTAAGGGCCAATAAATATAACCGGGCGCTGCTGTTCGGGAACTTGCTGGAGCAAAACATCGTCGCCGTTTAATTGGCGGGGCTTGCGCAAATTCAATATGGTGATTAGTTTATCGATGGCCGCGGTTGCTCCTGAGCCACAAAAAATCAGCGCATAATCTTCATTCGCATTGACTGCCTTTGATATTTGTGCGCGCGCTTCTTCCCGCAGTTTGCTGGTCTGAGCCCCAGTGAACGAGGCTTCAGTGTGGGTGTTTGCATAGCACGGCAGCACTCGCTCGCGAATAAAATCTTCGATCATGCTCAAGGATCTTCCAGAGGCGGTGTAGTCAGCATAGACCAGAGGTTTCTCACCAAACGCAGTGTGAATAGTGTGATTTTCTCCAATAACTGACTTACGAATTGAGCACAGCAGGCTGTTGTTTTCAGTATTCATATTAGGGTTTACCAATGGTGTTTGTAGTGGCGCTACGAAGATCAAATAGTAGCCCGCAAGTAAACAAACAATGTGCCTATATGGCCTATATTTTTGTAGCTTTATACAACAATGTATTGATTATTGTTTTAATTTTGGCACAATGTTTCGATAAATAGAAAATTGTGAGTTTATCGCGAAATGAAGCTGGATAAAATGGATCAACAAATTTTGGCGGCATTGCAGGTTGATGCCGGCCTGTCAGTGGCCCAAGTGGCAGATTCTGTTGGGGTATCTAAATCGGCTTGTTGGCGCCGAATACAAAAGCTTGAACAGGGCAATGTGATTTTGGAACGTGTGACCCTGCTCAATCAACACGCGCTCAACTTACCGTTAACCGTGTATGTGTCGGTTCGAACCAATCAACACAATAATCGCTGGGCCGAACAATTCAATCAGCTCATATCAGATATCCCAGAAGTGTTGGAAATTCACCGAATGAGTGGAGACCTAGATTATCTAATCAAGGCGGTGGTCAAAGATATGCCGGGCTACGATCGTCTGTATCGCAAAATTATCAAAGCCGACTTGTCTGATGTCAGCTCCAGTTTTGTGATGGAAACCATGAAACAAACAACCAAGCTGCCCTTAACTGGCTTATAGAAAGCCAAGATACCCAAATATAAGTAATCCTACGCCGCTGATATTACCAATTTACTCCTCATTAATGTATTCGTTCAAAGTTGCATTCAAAAGCAAAGAAACTTAGCTTTGATCGGTTTACAATACGCGCCACAAACGCTCGAACTGCAAAATTGCTTGTTCGGTGAGTCAATGATTGCGCTAATGGAGGAGAGACCATGAGCAAGTTTAGATCTGGGGTATTATTTGGCCCCGAACTTAATGAACTGTACGCCGACGCTAAAGCCAACGGCTACGCACTGCCTGGGGTGAATGCTGTGGGCACCAGCACCGTTAATGCCATTCTTGAAGCTGCGGCCAAAGTCGAGTCGCCGGTGATTGTGCAGCTTTCCTTTGGTGGTGGGCATTTTTACGCAGGTAAAAGCCTGGCCAACGATAATTTTGAAGCCTCTGTTGGCGGCTGTATTTCGGCTGCGTTGCACGTCAATCACGTTGCCGAAATGTACGGTGTGCCGACTGTATTGCACACCGATCATTGCTCTCTTGCTAACATTGCTTGGATTGACCAACTGCTTGATTTTCAAGAAGATTATTATGCCAAGAACGGCAAGCCGTTGTTCAGCTCGCACATGCTTGATTTGTCAGAAGAAAGCCTTGAAGAGAACGTGGATATCTGTGCCAAGTATTTAGAGCGCATGAGTAAAATCGAGATTGGTTTGGAAATCGAGCTGGGCATTACCGGAGGTGAAGAAGACGGTGTGGATAATTCAGATGTCGACGTCAGCAAGCTCTACACACACCCGTCTGAAGTCTTTTATGCCTATGAGCGATTGAGCAAGATCAGCTCGAATTTTTCAATTGCTGCGGCTTTTGGTAATGTGCACGGTGTTTATCGGCCAGGCAATGTAAAGCTGTCGGTTGAAATCCTAAAGAATTCACAGGCTTATGTTGAAGAGCAAATAGGCGCGGCCAATACTAAGCCAGTAAGTTTTGTGTTTCACGGTGGTTCTGGTTCATCGCAGCAAGATATTCGAAAATCGATCGAATATGGGGTGATTAAAATGAATCTCGACACCGATATGCAATGGGCGTTTAATGCCGGGGTGCGGGATTACTACAGCGAATTTAAGGATTATGTGGCGACCCAAATCGGCAATCCAGACGGCAAAGATGTGCCCAACAAAAAGCACTACGATCCGCGCAAAGTGTTGCGCAAAGGCGAGGAGTCTTTTGTGCAGCGCTTAGAGGATTCTTTCGCTGATTTGAATTGCCTTGGTCGTAATAAATAAAGCCTGAATTTTGCAATATCTGATTTTAGGATACGGATGTCCTAGAAACCCTTTAAAAAATGAACGGAATCTGTTGATTTTGCAGGTTTAAGCCTCGTTTGCGATCGACCAAAGTCCCTTCCTAAATCGGGGTGTATTTGCTATGTTTTGGCTCAGATAGGGTAGTTGTGTTTTTGCACAAAGTGCGAAGATTTAGCGTAAATGCCCTCTGCCTATCTGCATCTTAATTAAGTTGAGCTATCTATGCCAGCGCGGTCTGCTGAGTGGGGTTTTCGCAAATGTATAAAGATGTAAATTTGCATGTAGGTGAGTTGTCGAGTCTGGGTTGGAAATGCTAGATCGCTCACTATCATTGGGTTGGTGGGGTTTTTTGGTGCTTACCGTTTGAGTAATGCGCCAGTTATTCTCCCCAATCAAGTGTGTATGAGGACTAAGCTAGTGGTAAATGTTTTGGCCTTCAAGACGCGGGGAATAATCGATATTTGCAATACTGGGCATTTCCCAAGGTTGGATTGAGATTTCAATAGCTTGCCAGCGACTAGCCACGTGGGTTGAATCTATAGGTGGGTAAGTGCCCGTTTAATTATAATTGCACACAAGTTCGAATAAATACCGTATGGAATTGTGGGTTTGTATTCAATGTACAAAGGGAATAATAGTTTTTTCGAAAATACAGCATCTCATCAAATGTTGATATTCACGAAGGCGAAAACACAGTTGAATATAACTATATTACGTTAGGGGAAGCGCCGTATGATCGAATCATGCTCAATTCCGTGATCCTGACTTATCCACGCCATACGGTGCTTTGCAAAATTATGCATGGGCCATCTTGGTAAGAGCCGATCAGGAAGACATCGGCAATGGCGTGTCATTTCTCGCTGATGCTGAAGCCATGATTGCTGCAATGCCAGCTGAACTGGCCAACACCGTGACCACTGACTATCGCGCTTTTCCCCAAATTGATGGCGCGCAAGGTGCGCACGACAAGTTACAAGTAGTTGTCAACGCAGGTGTTTCGGTCATGAGTTATGTTGGGCACTCTTCACGCCACAGTTGGTCTAATGCAAGTCAGGCCTTATTGGTCTCAAGCGAGATAGCTTGCTTTACTAATATTGATAAACCACACGTGGCGATTCAATGGGGTTGCTGGAATACTTATTTCGTTAATTCTGCATGCAATTTAATGGCTGACCAATTTTTGTTGGCTGGTGAAATGGGCGCGGTAGCAGTGTTAGGCGCAACCACGCTGACTACCTCCTTAGAAGAACGAGCCTATGGCATTTTGCTAAATGCTCATCTTTATGACCAGGGCGTTACTATAGGCAAGGCCGTTTTACGCGCTAAACAAGACCTCAGTCAGGGCCCAGATAGCTCACCAGCGATACAGTATGGCTAAAATATAATAGGTGCTCCGGCAATTGTAATTAACCAGTAACAGAAATCGCTTCTCACGAAATAGAAAGGCTGGCGTAACGCTGTCTTTTTTATTTCATTACATTCCTTGGTTTTTCGCATTCTAGTGTTTGGAATAGTGTCGAAAATCGGTAAACTACGCGCCCTCGCGCTGATTCGCTTTTTAGAGTTTGAACCTATGAAAGATACTGAACTGAATACTGAAGATAATACCGTACCCAAGAAGGTGTTTATTAAGACCTTTGGTTGCCAAATGAACGAGTATGATTCAAATCGTATGCTCGATTCGCTCAATGATTCGCATGGTGCCATTGCAACTAAAGACGAGACTCAAGCCGACATTATTTTGCTTAACACCTGCTCTGTGCGTGAAAAGGCGCAAGAAAAGGTGTTTTCTCAATTGGGTCGTTGGCGAAAACTGAAAGATAAAAATCCTGATTTAGTTATTGGAGTAGGTGGCTGCGTTGCAAGCCAAGAAGGAGACGCGATCATGAAGCGCGCGCCCTATGTAGACATGGTGTTCGGTCCACAAACCTTGCACCGGCTGCCTAAAATGTACGATGAGGTAACCAAATCTCATCAACCTTCAGTGGATATTAGTTTTCCCGAAATAGAAAAGTTTGATGCATTGCCAGCGCCTAAAGTTGAAGGTGTGACTGCCTTTGTTTCAATCATGGAAGGCTGCAGTAAATATTGTTCTTTTTGCGTGGTTCCTTACACCCGGGGAGAAGAATTTTCTCGGCCGTTTGATGATGTGATTGCTGAAGTCTACTCACTTGCCGAGCAAGGCATACGAGAAGTCACTTTATTGGGTCAAAATGTGAACGCCTATTGGGGCGAAATGCACGACCAAAGCAAGGCTGATCTTGCTTTGTTGATTCGCTATGTTGCCGAAATAGAAGGCATTGATCGAATTCGCTACACCACTTCACATCCTCTTGAGTTTAGCGACAGTCTGATTAATGTGTACGCCGATGTGCCAAAACTGGTGAACCACTTGCACCTTCCGGTGCAGTCTGGCTCAGACCGAATTCTGGCCGCTATGAAACGCCGCTATAAGGCCGAGGATTACGTAAAAATCATCGACAAAGTGCGCAAAGTCAGGCCTAACATCAGCTTGTCATCCGATTTCATTATTGGTTTCCCGGGTGAAACTGAGCAAGATTTTGAAGACACCATGCAATTAATAGAAACCATAGGCTACGACCTGTCGTTTAGTTTTATTTACAGCGCCCGACCGGGCACGCCCGCATCTGATTTAGCCGACGATGTGCCTATGGACATAAAGAAAGCCCGACTGGCGCGGCTGCAAAAACGCATAACTGAAATGGCCATGGATATCAGCCATTCTATGGTGGGTAGCCGACAAACTGTTCTGGTAGACAGGCCTGCGCGTAAAGATGCCTCACAAATTTCAGGTCGAACTGAAAATAATCGAGTAGTTAACTTTGACGGCGATCATGCCTTAATTGGTCAGTTTGTGGATGTGGAAATCACCGAAGCCTTGCCAAACTCGCTGCGCGGCATAATGATTTAATTGTTAGATCAATTCTACTTGTTTTATTTTTTTGCTTGTTCTATAACTTAGGTATGCAGAAAAACTTATATCAACTGGTGAGGTTAGCTTAATTCATGATAGCCCTAGCTCTCTATCATAAGTATGAAAGGACTAATCTTTGAATCAAGCCTTACCCGCTAAGACAATATCCCTAGGCTCCACTGAGTCTCCAGTCGACAACGCGCGCTTATCCATCCTCTGCGGAGAGCGACACAGCATCATCAAGATTATCGAACATGAGCTGCTGATCAAGTGCTATCAGCAAGGCTCAGACTTTGTGCTGCAAGGTAAATCAGACAGCCTGCAAATTGCCGCACGCGTGCTTAACAAGTTGTACCAACTAACCGCAACGAGGTCTGGTTTGGAAGAATCTAAAGTCTATCAGGTGATCAATAATATGTCGGAGCCAGCAGAGCAAGATGTTACGTTTGAGCGGATCCAAGCGCCACTCAAACAAGTGGTGGCAAAATCCAAGGCGCAAAGTGAATACATGCAAGCCATGGAAAAATACGATGTGGTGTTTGGCGTTGGCCCCGCGGGAACCGGTAAAACCTACTTAGCGGTTGCCAAGGCTGTTGATGCTCTGATGAACGATGAGGTAAAACGTATCGTGTTAATTCGCCCAGTGGTTGAGGCGGGCGAGCATTTAGGCTTTCTGCCAGGCGATATTAGTCAAAAAATAGACCCATATTTGCGGCCTTTATACGATGCGCTTTATGAGTTGCTCGGTGTTGAGAGGGTTGCGACTTTAATAGAAAAGAAATGCATTGAATTAGCACCGCTGGCCTACATGCGTGGCCGCACGCTCTCCAATGCTTTCGTAATTATGGACGAGGCGCAAAATACCACCGTGGCGCAAATGAAAATGTTGCTTACCCGTACAGGCTTTGGTTCAAGAGTAGTGCTAACCGGTGATTTAACTCAGCTGGATTTGCCCAAGGGCACCTATTCAGGCCTGAAACACGCTTTAACCGTTTTAAATGACGTTCACGGCATTGGCGTTACCAAATTCACAGGTAAGGACATAGTGCGCCACCCCTTGGTGCAGCGTATTGTTGACGCCTACGAGAAACATGATCGGCATGACTGAATCTACGCCCAAGTTACTGGTTGATGTGCAAATTGCTTTGTCGGAGGCTGTGCTCGATGAGGGCGAGGAACCACCAGGTGCGCCGGAACTAACTGCATGGGCAAATGCCGCCTATGAGTCGATTAGAGATACTGCCAGTGAAGTAACCATCAGATTAGTCGACACTGACGAGATAGTTGCGCTAAACCGGGATTATAGGCATAAAAATAAAGCCACCAATGTGCTGTCTTTTCCGTTTGAAATTGACCCAGATATTGATATCGCCTTGCTCGGCGACATTGTTATTTGTCATTCAGTAATTGCCACCGAAGCAGCGCAACAAGGTAAAAGCATACACAACCATTACGCGCATATGATCACTCATGGAGTGCTGCATTTGTGTGGATATGATCATCAAGATGACCCTGCCGCAGAACTAATGGAAGCGCTAGAAACTAATATTTTGGCAGCCCAAGGCATAGCCAACCCCTACCACTAGACATGAATACAATAGAAAAACCTCCGTCACGACTTAAACAATATTTTAAAAGCAACCTGTTGGCTTGGTTACCAAGCCCGCGTGCAGCGTCCAAAGAAGAAGTTTTAGAAAACTTAAGAATGGCCGAGCAAGACGGCATTGTTGCGCGAGACGCTTATGACATGATGCAGCGAGTTATGTATGTGTCGGATTTAAAGGTTCGAGACATAATGATTCCTCGCAGCAGCATGGCGCATATTGAACGCGAAGACTCCTTAGACCGTTGCCTAGATGTAATGGTCGATAGCGGTCATTCTCGCTTTCCAGTGGTTGATCAAGAGAAGGATCAAATTGTTGGCATATTGTTGGCAAAAGACTTGCTGAGATATTTTGACGACGACAATAAACAGCGCTTTAACCTTCGTGATTTAACCCGGCCAGTGGTTTTTATCCCTGAGAGTAAGCGACTCAATGTGTTGCTTAGCGATTTTCGCGAAAACCGCAATCACATGGCGGTAGTTGTCGATGAATTTGGTGCGATAGCGGGGTTGGTAACGATTGAAGATGTATTGGAGCAAATCGTTGGCGAGATCGAAGACGAGCATGATATTGAAGAAGAAGAGAGCCTAATTCGAGAACTGGATGACGGCGAAATTAATGTTAAAGCACTCCTGCCCGTGGATGAATTTAATCAACACTTCACCACTAACCTCAATGAAAATGGCAGTGATACTGTTGGTGGTTTGATATCACAAACCATGGGTCATGTGCCGCAAAGAGGAGAAACAGTGAAAATAGACAATATAACCTTTGAGGTAGTGCACGCTGATTCGCGACGGGTTCATTTGATCCGCGTTGTGATGGATATAGAATGAACAACGCACAGCCGAGAGTTTATTTGATCGACGCCTCCATTTATATTTTTCGTGCTTGGTTTTCAGTACCCGATTCAATGCGTGGAGACGATGGCTCACCAGTCAATGCGGCGTATGGGTTTTGCCGATTTCTCACCGAGTTTGTAGAGCGCTCTAATGCCAGTCACGTGGCCGTGGCTTTTGACGAAAGCTTGACCACGTCTTTTCGTAACGACGCTTACCCGCAATACAAAATGAACCGCGAACTGCCCGCGCAAGAGCTTAAAGATCAATTTAAGTTGTGCCGGCGCGCTGCGCAAGCGGCTGGTTTGTATTGTGTGTCCAGTGACCGCTATGAAGCTGACGACCTAATTGCCACATTGACCAAGTCCTTGCGTGATCAGGGTTTTAAAATTACCGTGGTCAGTGGCGATAAAGACCTTGCGCAAGTGTTGGGTGAAGGCGATTTTTGGTGGGATTTCGCGCGTGACAATATGCTTGATCACGACAAGGTTTTAGAGAAATTTGGTGTGCCGCCTGAAGCCATACAGGACTACCTAGGTTTGTGCGGAGACGCTGTTGATAACATCCCAGGCGTGCCAGGTATAGGGCCTAAAACGGCGTCAGCATTGTTGCAACGCTATAGCAGCATGGAAGAACTGTATGAAAATCTTGACATGATTCGCCACCTACAAATTCGCGGTGCAAAGACCTTGGCTGCAAAATTGCGCGAGCACAAAGACCAAGCGTTTCTATCCAAGCAGCTTGCTACTGTGGCCTATGATGCGCCGATTGACACACAGGCCTCGACCACCGCCCGCAGGGCCGCTGAGCAGAGTTCGTTACAGGAAATATCGCAGATAATGGACGGCCGGGGCGGTGGCTTGTTTGAGCGATTGCTGGAATCTTCCAAGCGAGCCCTTGCAGATGCCTGAATTTTCTACCGCCCACAAGGGTTTTTTATCGCTAAGGCTAAGGGATTTTTATCGCTAAGGCTAAGGGCTTTTTATCGCTAAGGCTAAGGGCTTTTTATCAAAATGATCAAAAGCTTCCTTTTGATCCCTTAAAGACTTTCCCTCTCAATCTCGGTCACTTTCACACCGTATTGTCACACTCGGGTTTTTCAGCCTGCGATCTGCTATATTTTGGTCAGATTAATCACCGCGCAAAGCAAAACTAGGAGTAAGAATGTACGAAGGATATTTTGGGTTAACTGAGCGACCGTTTTCGATAGCACCAGACCCACAGTACTTATACATGAGCATTCGCCACAAAGAGGCGATGGCGCATCTGTCCTATGGTCTTTCTCAGGGCGGGTGTTTTATTGTGCTTACCGGTGAAGTTGGTACAGGCAAAACAACTTTATGCCGAAATTTGCTTGGCGATCTACCAAAAGATGTCGATGTTGCGCTTATTCTTAATGCCAATATCAACGAAGCTGAATTGTTGCAAACCGTTTGCGATGAATTGAAGATTGACTATCAGCAAAACGATTCGCAAAAACAGTTGCTGGATAAAATTAATCGACATTTGCTGAGTACCTTTGCCGATAATCGTCACACGGTGCTGATAATCGACGAAGCTCAGCTGCTGAGTCGCGATGTGCTTGAGCAAATTCGCCTGCTGACTAATCTTGAAACAACCAAGTCAAAACTCCTGCAGATAATTTTAGTCGGGCAACCTGAATTAAACGATTCCTTAACCCGCAATGATCTTCGTCAACTCGCGCAAAGAGTCACCGCGCGTTACCATCTCGGCGCCCTAGAGCGCAATGAAATAGAGGAATACGTTAACCACCGTCTGGGTGTTGCAGGTTGCAAACAGCCGTTATTTAGCCGTCAAGCGCTTAATTCCATGCACAGTCTCACAGAGGGCATCCCGCGCAAGATTAATGTGCTCGCTGATCATGCGCTGCTGGCCGCCTATGCGCAGAGTAAAACTGTGGTTGATGCAAAAACGGTCAAGAAGGCGGCAAAGGATGTTTTTATTAAGGCTGAGAAGTCGACTTTTCTTAATATGGCCTTTAGTCCTCGTTGGCTAATTGTTATAGGCTTGTTTTTGGCATTAAATTTGTTTCTTTGGGCATGGAGCAACTTGTCTGAACCTGAAGTGGATTCGCAGCAAATGCAGATCACAGAGAATATAGATCCAACGGTACAACCTTTTGACTCGAGCGGGCAGGTGACCGTGCAATTGGGCGACACCGCCATGTCTGATTCAGGTGAGCAGGATGGCGATGTTTCGGTGGCCGAACCTACTATTCTTGTGACACAGGCTAGGCCGACGGCGGAGTCCAGAGTACGCGGCTCAGTGGTTATCGCAGACCAGCCTTTGGATGATATTGTTCCTCTGCAACCTGCCGGCACGCAAATTCCATCCGCTACTCAAGCCGCACCCGGCACCTCTGATCTTGGCTTAATGTTGGAAACGTCTGCTGATGCTACCGGCAGAACTGCTGCATTTCGCAGACTCGCTGAACAGTGGGGCGTTATTCTGCCAAAAAAATTATTACGCACAGCATGCGTTGAACTTAGTGCACAAGGCATTCAATGCCAAGGGGTGGAGACTTGGCAGCAGGCGTTGCGTTTTAATCGACCAACGATCATGGTGATTGAGCATCAGACTCAGCTGCATCGTGTGATCTTGCAAAAAGTAATCGGTGACACGGCTACTTTGCAGGTTGGTGAATCATCAATCAACGTGTCTGTATCTGAGTTAAACAACCGCTGGACTAAAAACGCCATCACTTTCTGGCGACCTGGAGATGCCGGATTCGTATTTAGGCAGTTAGACGATCGAGATCAGGGCATTATTGCAACCCGACAACGGCTAAATCAAGCCCTAGCTAAGTCCAACTTGCCATTGCTCCGCAACGCAGGCTCCATCGAATTCGACCTCGACATGTCGCAAAAAGTGTTTGTGCTACAAACTCGATTTGGCATTAGTCCAGATAGCCAGATTGGCAATGAAACCTACTTGTTACTGAATGAAATTTTGAATCCAGAGCAAACCCCGATGCTAACTGCGCGGGCGCAGAAGTAAAGGAGAGCAGCCTATGTCGACTATTTTAGAAGCACTTAGAAAATCTGAACAGGATAGAAAACTTAATTCAATTCCTACTTTGTCAGACATGCTTGCGCCAAAAGAACCAAATCAATGGCCGATGCTTGCGGTGCTGATCAGTGTTATTTTCCTGTTAATAATGTTGCTGCTGATCTTCGGGCGTCAATGGCTAGATTATGGCAACGAGACAGCACAAGTTGTGACAATCAGCAACCAAAGCCTAGCTGCCGCAAACACCAACCCCGCAACCGCTGGTGATCAAGAGCTGACAGTGAATGTGGTTTCATTTTCTGAAGTACCCAATCAGAGTTTTACTATGATCAATGGCAAACTCTATCGTCAGGGAGAGTTTGTGCGCGCTGGATTGAAGGTCGAAAAAATTGAAACTGATAGGGTAATTCTAAATTTGCGCGGGCGCAGGATTATAAGAACGCCTTAATAATCACCAACCAAATTGGCCGCCTTGATAAAAAGGCAGGTGTGTCTGGTTTGCAGCGATTGCCTTATCGAAAATTAGTCACTAAATGCATAGGGTCGGAGCTAGGCTTTGGTTATAATCCGCGCTTAGTCAGCCAACCAGCAATAATGCTCAATCATGTCTCTTTCTGCCGAAGTCGCTAGGCGACGAACCTTTGCGATAATCTCGCACCCAGATGCGGGTAAAACCACGCTTACTGAAAGGTTATTGCTGTCTGGTGGTGCCATTCAAATGGCGGGAAATGTAAAGGCACGCAAGAGCGGCCGGCACGCAACCTCTGACTGGATGGAGATGGAGAAGCAGCGGGGCATTTCAGTGACGTCTTCAGTTATGCAATTCGGCTATGACGATAAGATGATCAATCTCTTAGACACGCCGGGACATGCTGATTTCTCAGAAGACACCTACCGAACGCTGACCGCGGTGGATTCCGCTTTGATGGTGATTGATATAGCCAAGGGCGTAGAGCAGCGCACAATTAAGTTGATGGAGGTATGCCGCCTACGGACTACGCCCATCATGACCTTCGTCAATAAAATGGATCGAGAGGGTCGTGACCCAATTGAGGTGATGGACGAAGTCGAATCAGTGCTGGATATTCTTTGCGCACCGATGACATGGCCGGTGGGTGCTGGAAAATTGTTCCGCGGTGTTTACCGCTTGTACGATGACACTGTACATTTATTTGCAGGCCGCCCGGGTAATCACGAATCAGAAGACCAATTTATTAAGGGGCTCGATAATCCTGAGTTAGATAGCGTCTTGGGCAGCTTCGCGGGTGATTTGCGTGAAGAACTGGAGCTGGTTAAAGGTGCGAGCAATGACTATGATAGCGAGTTATATCTTAACGGTGTTTTGACCCCCGTGTTCTTTGGTTCCGCAATTTCAAATCTAGGCGTGCAGGAATTGATGGAAAATTTCGCCAAGCACGCGCCCCCTCCACAAGGCCGAGAAACCGAATCGCGCAGAGTTGAATCGTCGGAAGAAAAATTCACTGGTTTCGTGTTCAAAATTCAGGCCAACATGGACCCCTCGCATCACGATCGAATTGCGTTTTTGCGAATCACTTCCGGAAAATTTGAGAAGGGTAAAAAACTCAAACATGTGAGGATTGGAAAAACCGTTGCAATTAACAATGCCAGCTCCTTTATGGCGTCTAAACGTGATCAGATAGACGAAGCCTATGCCGGTGATATTCTAGGTATCCACAACCATGGCACAATACAAATTGGTGATACTTTCACTGAGGGCGAAGATCTAAAGTTCACTGGCATTCCCAACTTTGCGCCGGAGTTGTTCCAGCGCGTTCGTTTGCAAGATCCTTTGCGCGCCAAAGCGCTACAAAAGGGGCTTATCCAGCTCAGCGAAGAGGGCGCGACCCAAGTCTTCAGGCCTCTTATGAACAACGACATGATTCTAGGTGCCATCGGCGTACTGCAGTTTGATGTAGTAGCGCATCGCCTAAAATCGGAATATAACGTTGATTGTGGGTTTGAAGCAGTGCAAGTTGCCACTGCCCGCTGGTTACATTTTCCCGATGCCAAAATGGAAGAAGATTTTCGTCGTAAAAATCAGAGCAATACAGCCTTAGATGGTGCAGGTTTTCTGACCTATGTAGCGCCAAATATGGTCAATTTACAGCTGACCATAGAGCGTTGGCCCGATGTTGAGTTTCGAGCTACTCGAGAAATTTAATTTGAATTGAATTGAATTGAATTTTCTCAGCAAATTGAGGTATTCAAAACCTATTTTGTTATAATTCTCCTAATCCAAAAATCGGTCCGTGCTTGGATACCATAATCAAATAAATATAATCTTCAGGAAAGCCAAATGTCATCGACAAATCGCCAGCAATTAGCCAACGCAATTCGTGTTCTCAGTGCCGACGCAGTTCAACAAGCAAACTCTGGCCACCCTGGTGCACCCATGGGCATGGCTGACATTGCAGAAGTTTTATGGAATGATTTTCTAAGCCATAACCCGAACAACCCAAACTGGCATAACCGCGACCGTTTCGTGCTGTCTAATGGTCATGGCTCCATGTTGATTTATTCATTGCTGCATTTGTCTGGCTATGATCTAAGCTTGGACGATATCCGCGATTTCCGCCAACTCCATTCAAAGACCCCTGGCCATCCTGAATATGGCTACACCCCTGGCGTAGAGACCACTACCGGCCCGCTAGGTCAGGGTATTGCCAACGCAATTGGCATGGCGGTAGCAGAGAAGACTTTAGCCGCGCAATTTAATACCCCGGAACACGCGATTGTAGATCACAACACTTATGTATTCATGGGCGATGGCTGCATGATGGAAGGCATCTCGCACGAAGCTTGCTCTCTGGCGGGCACCTTAGGCTTGGGCAAGATGATTGTGTTCTGGGACGACAATGGTATTTCAATTGATGGCGAGGTCGACGGTTGGTTTACTGACGATACCCCAGGTCGATTCGAAGCCTATGGTTGGCAAGTGCTCGCAGATGTAGATGGCCATGATTCAGAGGCTTTACTGGCTGCAATTAACACAGCAAAGTCGGATGCAACTAAGCCAACACTGATCTGTTGTAAAACAGTGATTGGTAAAGGCTCGCCGAATAAAGAAGGCAGTGCGAGTTGTCATGGAGCGCCGCTAGGGGCCGATGAAATTCAATTGGTACGTGAGCAACTCGGTTGGGAGGCAGAGCCGTTTACTGTTCCGGCTGATATAGCTCAGGCGTGGAACGCACAGAGCAAAGGCGCAACTGCTGAAAGCCAATGGCAAGTCACCTTCGACGCCTACCAGGCAGCCAATCCGCAACAAGCGCAGGAATTTTTACGCCGCATGAATGGTGACCTGCCTGACAATTGGGCTGCTGATAGCCAAGCGCTAGTGCAACAAGTAGATGCGCAAGCTGCCACCTTAGCAACTCGTAAAGCCAGTCTAAATTCGTTAAACGCATTAGGCCCGCTACTTCCTGAATTGATTGGCGGCTCGGCTGATTTAGCCGGTTCAAACTACACCATCTGGAGTGGTTCAAAAGGCATTACTGCAGACGATGCCAGTGGTAATTATTTATACTTTGGCGTGCGCGAATTTGCCATGGCGGCAATTTCAAATGGCCTCGCTTTGCACGGCGGATTTAAAGCCTACACCGGTACCTTTCTAGTGTTTGCAGATTACATGCGTAACGGTTTGCGTATGGCTGCCTTAATGAAGCTGCCGGTGATACATGTGCTGACCCATGATTCGATTGGGCTTGGTGAAGATGGCCCAACCCACCAACCAGTGGAGCATCTAGCAAGCTTACGCTTGATTCCAAATATGTCTTTGTGGCGCCCATGCGATGCGGTGGAGTCTTTGGTGGCTTGGAAGGTTGCCTGCGAAGTAAAAGACCAACCAAGTTGTTTAGTCTTTTCGCGGCAAAATCTACCGCATCAGACACGCGATGCCGCTCAAATATCGGCTATCGAGAAGGGCGGGTATGTGCTTAAAGACTGCAACGCAAGCGCCGATGTAATACTGATTGCCACAGGCTCTGAGGTTGCGTTGGCAATGGATTCAGCTGCGGCGTTAGAAGCCATGGGCCAGTCAGTTAGAGTGGTTTCAATGCCATCTACCGATAGATTTGATGCGCAAGATGCCGCATATAAAGAGTCTGTATTACCTGCTAGTGTTACTAAGCGCGTGGCGCTTGAAGCTGGAATCTCCGATTATTGGTATAAATATGTTGGCCTTCAAGGGGCCATTGTTGGCATGACTAGTTTTGGTGAATCTGCGCCTGCCGAGCAGCTTTTTGAGTATTTTGGCTTCACCGTCGACAATGTGCTAGAGACTGTCAAAGGCCTAGGATAGTTTGATGAAAATTTTGCGTATGCAGGACTTAGACCTTAATGGCAAGCGAGTGTTAATTCGCCAAGACTTGAATGTGCCGATCAAGGATGGAGTGATCAGCAATGATGCGCGCATACGCGCCTCCCTCCAGAGTATAAAAATTGCTCTGCAGAAAGGCGCTAAAGTCATGTTGATGTCTCATTTGGGGCGGCCCGTTGAGGGAGAAGTTGACTCAAAGCTGTCTTTAGAGCCGGTGGCACAGATGTTATCGCAATTGCTCGATCATCCTGTTCGTTTGCAAAGCGATTGGTTGCATGGCATTGCATTTGAGGGTGACGAAATCGTTTTGTGTGAAAATGTGCGATTTAATCTAGGCGAAAAAGCCAATGATGACGCCTTGGCCCATCAGATGGCAAAACTTTGCGATGTATATGTAATGGACGCTTTTGGCACCGCTCACCGAGCCCATGCCTCGACCCACGGAGTGGCCAAGTTTGCCAGCACCGCTTGTGCTGGTCCGTTACTGAGCAATGAACTCGATGCATTGGCTAAGGCCTTGGATAACCCCGCGAGGCCAATTATTGCAATTGTCGGTGGCTCCAAAGTATCCACTAAGCTCACTGTGCTAGAGTCATTGGCCAACAAAGTTGATCAGCTTATTGTTGGTGGCGGGATCGCAAATACGTTTATCGCTGCAGCTGGGTATGAGGTTGGCAAATCATTGTATGAAGCTGATTTGATCGACCAAGCGCAAGCTTTGAGCGAGCAAGCCAAAGCAACAGATGGAGACATTCCTGTGCCCACTGACGTGGTTTGCGGTAAACAATTCTCCCCTTCAGCAGAGGCTGTAATCAAAGATGTATCCGACGTTGAGCCTGACGATATGATTTTTGATATCGGCCCCAATACTGCGCAGCACTTTGCCAGCATGCTCAAAGGCGCAGGCACAATTGTTTGGAACGGCCCGGTGGGCGTATTCGAGTTTGATCAATTTGCCGCTGGTACAGAGACCTTGGCGCATGCGATAGCAGAGTCAACGGCGTTTTCTATTGCAGGTGGGGGTGATACCGTTGCGGCCATAGAAAAATATGGTGTGGCGGATGATATTTCCTATATATCGACCGGCGGTGGCGCATTTTTGGAGTTTTTAGAAGGAAAGGTCTTGCCTGCTGTAGCGATACTGCAGACTCGTGCTGGTTAGCTAGGTTTAATCGAAAAAAGCCAGTTAAAACAGGCTGCTTCAGCATGTTTTCAGAACTAATGTCCAGAAACCGTCATTTTTATGACAACATCCGTCTTTATACCGACAAAATCGAGCCTTTAGTAGATTGCGCCGTATCTTTTACCGTTTCACACTTAGATTTGATTAAAAATTAATCACTTATTGCAATAAGTAACAATAATTGGTCTGACATTGTGGGCTGGAGTTTCAAAATAATCGCACTGGCGCTTGTTAGTCAGTAGGTCTGCAGAGCACTAGGTTTAGCGAAAGGGATTTGAATCTGGGGAGCACCGTAAAGACTGTCATTTTTAGACTTAAATGACCAAGGGGGGGGGAGGTGGAAGGTTTGACTGGGTTGAAAGTGATTAAAAATAGGCGTGGGTATCGCAATCGGGGGTGCTGTATGGGCTCGAAATTGAGTTGCTGCAAGGCATTCATGTTGCTTGGTGGGTTGCTTATCTCAAGCCAGAGTTTTACATTGGCAGTAGGTGCTGCCAACGCGGAAACTTATATTGGTGAAAACCTATCAATTCATATTCCTCTTTTTAATGTAGAAAACCCCACAGCTTGCAAGTTACACTTGCTCAAGATTCCGCCACTCGCGGTTCGCAGTTAAGAGCTGAAATCGAAAAGGCAAATTTCAACTAGGCGTTCGAGGGGACTCGGTGCGTGCGATGAATGAGCCATACTTTAGCTTTACTCTCGATCTCATAGATAATGGAAATGCCTTTACCAAGGAATTTACAGGCCTCTTGGATCTGTTGCCAGCAACCGACTCAGGTTCATATCAGGCCACTCCTTTAACCGGTACAAAACCAACGTCTGCCGATGTTCGCTCTTTAGATTCAAGCGTAAATCCGAATGCTATGGGCCCTTATGACTGGGCGAAATCGGGCCAAATGCCAAAAGCATTTGGTGCGGTTCTTGATGGCCAGTCCTTGTGGAGAGTAGCGCGCCGCATTAATACAGCGATGGATGTATCGCTGAACCAAATGATGTGGGCGTTATATGAGGGTAACCCCAATGCCTTTGCGACTGACTCAATTACCTCTTTACACGCCGGCGTCTTCTTGTCTATTGCTTATGTGGGCTCAGTGTCTAGAACATCGGATGCCGAAGCAAAAGGACGCCTCGATCAGTTGCGGGGCAAGCTCGGGTCGAGCGCTGTGGTCAGGACTGACGATGATCAACAATTACCGGATCGCCAAGGGCTTAACAATGGCAAAACCGAAACGGTTGATCAAAGCTCGATTGTTGCAAGCGAAGTTAATAGCTCCAGCTTTCAACTGACAGGCTTAGACCAAACATCTGTAGACAACTCACCGAGCAACTCGCCGGTAAATGATCAGTCACAAAGGATTATAAGTTCCTTAGCGCAGACAGTTGGCAACCTAACTCAGGAATTAATTAGGAAGGATAAACAAATTTTATTTTTGGAAGAAAAGGTTGCCGCGTTAGAAGCTTTAGCCAGCCAAAGAAAATCAGATTCGGCTGACCTTAATGCATTGCCAGCGAATGAAGATCAACTTAGGTCTGCTTCGTAAGGGATCGAATCCACAGCCCAAGCGTCAGATCGCGCGCTCAGCCCGTGGGTACTGATTAGTATTGCTGGTTGGTTTGGGATACTTCTTCAAAGATCGTTTGTTGCAATTGCTGGAATCATTGAATTTGTTCGGCAGCAATGATGGCATTGAATTTGCCCCTTCAGATTACGATAATGGCCTCAATGCGCATGTCCCAAAAAAAGACATGGGTGATGATAAAGATTACTCCATTATGTCGGCGGTGGATCACACATTAGACGACCAAGAAGCACTTGAGGGAATATCTTATCTGACTTTTGACGAAAAGGGTATTTACACAGAATCAGCGGCTGAGCCGATAGACGAAACCCCTATTGTGAATGAAGAGGACATGAGTTTTGCGGAGAGCCTTGACCGTTTAATCAAGGAAAAAGACTTTAACTTTGCCCGCGAGCTATTGGACTTTGCACGCTACAATGGAATTGATGATCAACGGTATCAATGCGAACCCTTACGCTTATTCCAAGCCATGAAGGATGAAGACGGTTTCTATGAATATTATTATGAAATCGAAGCAAAGATCCTACAGTTTGATCAAACGCTGCAAACTAAGATTTCACAGTTAGTGGTTCAACCCGCGCAACATTAGTTATAAAATTGGCCACCTGACACGTAGGCAAACTCTATATATCAGCGTTTGCACTTCTATTGATATTCACTCTTCAAGTCTTATGACCGCTCTAGCACCCATAGTTGGAAAGTCGCCAAAGCTAATTATTCTAGGCTCCATGCCGAGTGAAATATCTTTGCGCGAGCAACAGTATTATGCGAATCCGCAAAATGCGTTCTGGTGGCTGATGTCTGAGTTATACGGGTTTTCGATTGACCAACAATACCAGCAGCGCTGCAAGGCGTTTGTGCAAAATAGCGTGGCGGTTTGGGATGTTCTTGCAGATTGTCAGCGCCTCGGCAGCCTAGATAGTAGTATTGTGCGTAGCAGTGAACGCAGCAACGATTTTTCAGCCTTTCTAAACGCCTACCCTTCTATTCGATTACTGGCATTTAATGGCGGGGCGGCTAAAGCTATATTTATGCGACACTGCGCTGAAGTGTTTACGCAAAACCCTGAAATCAATTGGCAGCAACTTCCTTCCAGCAGCCCAGCGCATGCAAGTATAACGCGTGCGCAAAAACTACAGCGATGGCGAGAGTGTCTGGCTATCGATATTCAATGAGAACCTTAGTATGAGTGGTGAGAAAAATTTTTGGCAGCAAAAAACATTATTTGAAATGACGCATTCCGAGTGGGAATCTGTGTGCGATGGTTGCGCTAAATGCTGTCTAACTCAACTTCAGGATGAAGAAACCGATCAGTTAGTGTTTACCGATGTGGCTTGCGAGTTACTCAATGATGGCAGTTGCCGTTGCAGTGATTACCAAAATCGCAGCGCTAGAGTGCCGAGTTGCATGGCGATGGATAAACATAATGTGGCCCAAGCCGCTGAGTTTGCGCCACCAAGTTGCTCCTATCGATTGTTGTTGGAGGGTAAGGAATTGCCTGATTGGCATCACTTGATTTCTGGGAGTCGTGAATTAGTACACGACAGTGGCAACTCTGTTAAACATCGAGTGCGCTTTGAGCGCGACATAGACCCTGAAAAAATCCAAGACTATATTGTGCAATGGCCTTAGCCATGCAAGGACTAGGTTGTCGAAGTACAAAATTGGCGATGCTTGCGTCATCGCCAAACCCATTTTTGATTTGTGTGGAATTTAGGGTTCTTGTTAAGCCAGGCTCAACTGCAGCCGAGCTTGGTGTATACTCTACGCGGGAAATTGGGGTAAAGAAAACAATCAAACTGTTGGAGCGACACAGGTGATCACAACACGCTGGTATTGGGTAGGTCTAATTGCATGCGGTGCTTTACTAGCGACCGCGTATTTTTATTTCGAATTACGTTTGGGCCTAGACCCTTGCCCGCTGTGCATGTTTCAGCGTGTCTGTTTAGTTGGGGTTGCGTTCATGTGTTTGTTGGGTATCGCTTTTAAACCACGAAAGGTGGGTTCTAAGTTTCTTGCTCTTGGCGCAAGTCTGTTTTCAACCTTAGGTCTAGCGATTGCTGGGCGACAAGTCTGGCTGCAACATCTACCAAAGGATTTGGTTCCAGAATGTGGGCCCGATTTAGGCTTCATGCTTGAAGTATTTCCGATGATGGAAATTATCGAGACAGTTCTGCAAGGAAGTGGCGAATGCGCGGAAGTGCAATGGAGCTTTTTATTCCTCAGCATGCCGGAGTGGATGGTATTAGTGTTTGCAGTAATGGTGATTATTTCACTCAGGTTATTGTTTTCGAAGGAACGTAATTATTTTTCTGGAACCTTTGGGCGATAGATCTGATTGGCGCTAGCTTGTGGTAACTTTGCAATTTAAAACTGTATTACTCTCCATTTTAGCCACAACATTCCTGAGAGGTAGCTTGTAAGGTCGCCTAAGTACTCTATAATTGCTCGGATACCTCTAAGAATTGAGATTTTCACATGTCAAAAACGCTAACTCGCTCCTACACTGATTATTTGCTTTGCTCAATTTCTCCCAGCTATTGCGGCGGAGAAATGCGCGGTAGGCATTTTTCTTTGTCAAAAGTGGTTGTTGCACTAGGCAGTGCTTTGATAATGATCTCTGGCAACGCATATGCGCAGCAGATAGCGTTCCTCGATTCGGGGGTTGATCCAACTCGAGGTTTCAATGTTGTCGATGGATTTAATTACATCACCAACACTGACGATACCAGCGATGTCTCGACCCGAGAGGGCGAGGGGCATGGAACCGTTTCCGTGCGAGTGGCGTCCGAAGCATTTTCGGGAGAGATAGTTCCCTTTGTAATAACTGATGGGTCCTTAGACCGTTTAAATTTTGAAGCCGTGAGAGGCGCCCGCGATAGCGCATTGTCCGATATTTTGGGCCGGCCAGATGTGCGTGTAGTAGGCATTACTTGGGGCACAAGAGGGGTGGTAGGAGCAGCTGCTCCGTTAATGTCTGATTTGTCTGCGGCTAATAAAGTGATTGCAATCATGGCCGGCAATGAGGTCTCTGCGCAGCCAAACACTCTAGCGTCGTCTAGTTTTAACTTGTCGGGCGTGATAATTGTGGGTGCCACAGATGGTGAGGGGGTGCTACTGCCAGAGAGCAATCGCGCAGGCACTACAGCCAATAAATACGTTGCTGCAATCGGCCTACCTTCAAGTGATGCAACCCTGGGTGGGGCATCATGGGCTGCTGCGCGCATCGCAGGTATTGCGGGCGCTGTGTTGTTGCAAAACCCAGATCTGACAGCCGCTGAGGTGGTTAATGTGATTCTTGAATCCGCCGAGGATCGAGGTGAAGCAGGAGTTGATTCTGAATATGGGCGGGGTGTTATTTTGACCGCCGCACAAGTATTGAATAATGTTATTGGTCCTGTGACCGTGCCTATTACACCCACTACCCCGGCAACTTCGTCTGGTGGTGGCGGTGGTGGTGGCGGCGCGGGTCTGCTACTCGGTGGTGCGCTGGTTGGTGCTCTATTATTAATGAAAAAGCCGTCTGCAAAACTAGAGAAAACCTTAGTTTTAGATTCTTATGGGAGAACTTTCCAACTTGATCTGGGCAAGCAAATAGTCGTCGATGACGGTGTCTTGCACTTAAATCAGTTTTTTAGTTCCCTTGATCGAAAATATGTGAGCAATGGTTTTGTAATTCCCAAGCTAAGCACCGAAGTGGCTTTCGCGGCAATTGGTGAAGCCGACAACCGCCTAGATATGATCGAGTACTTTGCAATGCCGGGTGATGTGGTGATTGAGAATGAGCGCGCTGATTTTTCCATGGCAGTGGCTTCTAAATTGACTACACAAATTGGTTTTACTGCAGGATATCGAGTTAATGCCAATCAAGAATTTGGCGCAGCTAAGAATCTTGACACTGACCAAGAGTTTGGTAAGTCTTCATTTATCTCTGGCCAGTCTTTTGGCTCGGTTTTGTCTGGATTCAGTCCTCAGGCGGAAACCGTCAGTCTGGGGTATACACCCAAGCGAGTTAAAAATGCTTCGCTTAAGTTAGGGCTTGTGTCTGTTAATGAGGAACACCGTTTTGGTCAAGATACACTTTCTACCCTATTAGAAGGCCATTATCAGTTTACCGATAATGCTGGGCTATCCATGCAGTTCGGTCAGATTGAAGAGAATGGCAGTTTGTTTGGTGGCGCGGCAGGCGGGATTTTCGGCGTAGACTCCGCAACCACTTATGCGGTTAATGTGGCTGGGCACATTAAAGTCAGCGACAAAATATCGGTGGTTACAAATTATGGAATAGGTAGAACCAATGTGGATTCGTCGGAACAAAGCCTATTGAATGACTTTAGTAGTTTGAAGAGCGATTGGTATAGCGTTGGGCTAATAGCCAATGATATTTTTCGTGGTAAGGATCAACTTGGTCTGGCTTTCTCGCAACCGCTTAAAATCCGAGATGGTGAGGTTAATTACTCTATTCCGACTGGCAGGAACGTTTTCGGGCGCATAGACTTTGATACTGAGCGGGTGAGTTTGGATGAAACCAATGCTACTGAAACAAACCTTGAAGCCTATTACCGCACAATGCTGAGTAGCAATCTAGAGATAGGCGGTTTCGCATCTTATCGAAAGAATCCAAATCACGTCAATGATCATGGTGATGAAGCTCTAGCCATGTTAACCGTTCGTTATTGGCAGTAGCTTGAAATCTCTTAAGGATTGATTGCCAACAGACAGTGCACAAGTTCTGGTTGTCTCATCTGAAAATGCTACAATCGCGGCTTTCAAGCATGTGGCTAAGAGAGTTGTGTGCGCCAGCCTAGAAGGGGCAAGCCGTGAAGCTGTATAACACCGAAACTAAGACCAAAACCGAATTTGTTCCGTTAGATCCTGATCACGTCACAATGTATGTGTGCGGGCCTACGGTTTATGGTTATGCGCATATAGGAAACGCCCGCCCACCGGTAGTCTTTGATGTTTTGGCGCGGGTTTTGCGCACCCAATTTCCTAAGTTGACGTATGCGCGCAACATCACTGATATCGACGATAAAATAAATAAGTCTGCAGCTGAAGAGGGCGTTGATATATCCGTTATTGCTCAGCGTTTTACCGTTGCCTTTCACGCCGATCTGGCCGCTCTTGGGGTTCTGCCGACTGACATCGAGCCAAAGGTTACCGAGCACATACCTGAAATTCACGTTTTGATTCAGAATCTAATCGATAAAGGTCATGCTTACGAAGCACAAGGCAATGTGCTTTTCAGCACTTCCTCGTACGATGACTATGGCACATTGTCCAAACGTGATCCTGAGGAGTTACTCGCTGGAGCGCGCATTGATGTGGCATCGTATAAACGCGACGCGGGCGATTTCGTGTTATGGAAGCCGTCAAGTGATGATCAACCCGGATGGGATAGCCCATGGGGGCGCGGCCGACCCGGTTGGCATATTGAATGTTCTGCGATGTGCGCGGCGCATCTCGGGCAATCTATCGACATTCACGGCGGCGGGCATGACTTGATTTTCCCCCATCATGAGAATGAAAGAGCGCAAAGTAATTGTGCGCATGGCAAAACCTTTGTGAATTATTGGCTGCACAATGGTTTTGTTAATATGAACAAAGAGAAAATGTCCAAGTCACTGGGTAATGTGTTACTGGTCAAAGACTTGGTTCAGCAAGTGCCTGGTGAAGTAATTCGCTATTTTCTCTTATCCGCCCACTATCGTGCGCCTTTGGACTGGAATGATGCTGTTCTGCAGCAATCGCGCAGCAGTTTAGACCGCTTGTATGGCAGTTTGCGAAAATTGTCTGCGGTAGATGTGCCCGAAGATATTGGTGACCAAGTACCGTCAGCATTTAAGCGTGCCATGCTGGATGATTTAAACACTCCGCGCGCTCTAGCTGAACTTTTTTCTTTGTCAAAACAAGCAAATGTCGCTGAATCTCAGGAAGGTAAAATCAGACTAAAGGCCGCATTACTGCAAAGCGGCGAATGGCTAGGGCTTTTGCAACAAGATCCAGAGGCGTGGTTTGCGGGTGCTGTGTCGGAAGTTGATTCTGCTGAAATTAATGCTTTGATCGCTGAGCGCCTAGAGGCCAAGGCTAATAAGGATTGGGTTCGCGCTGATGAGATTCGTGATATTTTAACGTCGAAAGATGTGGTTTTAGAAGACAGCGCCGTGGGTACTCTATGGCGCATTGAGAGCTAGATAATTAAAGGATAAGCATGAAAAGTATTGCCGACATACAGGCCGAATTGGTCGATGAATTTGAAATTTTCGATGACTGGATGGGGCGTTACGAATACGTGATTGATCTAGGCAAGCCATTAGCTGACTTCCCTGAAGAGTGGAAAACCGATAACAATAAAATTCGCGGCTGTCAATCTCAAGTGTGGCTCAACGTGCAAATGCAAGACGGCAAATTGCATATCGACGGCGCTAGTGATGCGGCCATTGTGTCTGGCTTAGTGGCCATTGTCTTGCGTGTCTATTCCGACCAAACGCCTCAAGACATATTAAACGCTAAGCCTGATTTTATAGCCGATATAGGATTCACCGACCACTTGAGCCCCACGCGCAGCAATGGTCTGCATTCAATGTTACGAACTATTTATCAGCGTGCGGGTAGCTATTTATAAGCCAGGCTAGCGGGTTGGATATGGCGTTGCTGGTATATACCCAGTGGCTAAAGCAGCCAAAGTGTTGCTAACCCCAATACGGAAAAATAGCCAATCACATCAGTTACCGTGGTTAAAGCCACACCGCCGGCAAGTGCTGGATCAATATTCATTTTTTCAAGAAAGATTGGAATGCAAACGCCTGCAATTGCGCCCATTACTAGATTCGCCAGGATGGCGGCGGCGATGACCAAGCCAAGCTCGGCGTTTTGAAACCAAGCCGCTGCTATCAGGGCAACCACCACTGCCCAAATTAGCCCATTAAGCACTCCCACTAACGTTTCCTTGCGCAGCACTGTCATCATGTTGCCGCGCGAAATAGTACCGGTGCTCAAGCCTCGGATCACAACGGTTAATGTTTGGGTGCCAGCGTTTCCTCCCATACTAGCCACAATCGGCATTAGTACTGCCAGAGCCACCAGCTGCTGAATAGAGTCTTCAAACAGGCCAATAACCCATGAGCCGAGCAGGGCGGTTACTAAATTCACTGCTAGCCAGACCGTGCGACTGCGTGAGGTTTTTGCAACCGGCGCAAATATATCCTCCTCTTCGCGTAGGCCCGCAACCGCCATAATGTCATGTTCAGCTTGTTCACGAATTACGTCGACTACATCGTCAATGGTGATGCGGCCAAACAAACGATCATCATTGTCAATCACGGGTGCTGATAACAAGTCATAGTCAGCAAAAGCCCGAGCTACGTCTTGTTCGTCATCGAGACAGGCAAAACTAATAAAGTTTTCCACTGAGTGGGCGCTGGCTAGATCTTTGGCAGGAGCTGTTATTAGTCGATCAATAGGCAACAGCCCGGTGAGGCGGCCTTCTCGATCCACCAAATAAATAGTATCAGTATGCTCCGGTAACTTCTCCAGTCGGCGAAGGTAATGCAACACTACCTCAAGTGAAACATTGTCGCGCACGGTGGTGATGTCTACGTTCATCAAACCACCAGCACTATCCTCGGGGTAAGAAAGAACTTCGCCAAGTTTGTTGCGAGTTTCTATATCTACGGCAAACAGCACATCAGCCAAAATAGCTTCTGGGAGATCTGGAACAAGATCCGCAATTTCATCCAGCTCTAAAACTTTGATGGCATTGACCAACTCGACTGCGTCAAGTTCGTGTGCCAAGTCTTTGAATACGCCTTCATTCAGTTCGGCTAATACCTCTCCCTTAGCTTCTCTTGGAATGTGTGCCCATGCGAGAGGGCGATTCACGGGCGTTAAGCGCTCAAGCGAATTGGCTATATCCGCAGGGTGAGCCTCGGAAAACAGCGCGGCCACTGCCGAAGCGTCACCCGCATTCAGTAGTTCTGCAAGATTATCGAAGGTTGGAGCAGAATTCGGCACAATATTTTTATTCCGCTTGACTGGGAATCAAGCCGGTATTTCCCCCAGTTAAGATAAAGCAGTTAAGCCTTCATAGGCAACTCGTGTTAGCTATTATAGCCAGCTAAGTGACTTCACGCACGTGGCAATACCATTTGCCAGTATTGCCGCGTAGGCTGACCGATTGAGCTACAGTTGATTTAAGCGGACGAGATAATCGCGTGCTTGGCTTGGGTCGTCTGAATTCATGATTTTCCTCACTAAAGATTTCAGCTTAGTACTATCAGCATCAAGTATGCGTTCTTTTACGTCGAGTAAATAAGTGGCGTCCATACTAAAGTTTTTAAGCCCAAGGCCAAGTAGCAAACGCGTGTAGTTAACGTTACCAGCCATTTCTCCACAAAGAGAAACAGGTATACCAGCACGCTCCCCAGCTTCAATCACTTGCTTAATAAGCAGCAACACCGCTGGGTGGATTGGGTCGTATAGATAATTAACCGCATCGTCCACCCGATCGATGGCTAATGTGTATTGAATTAAGTCATTGGTGCCTATAGACAAAAAGTCGAGTTTTTGGGCAAATAAATCGGCCATGATGGCGGCAGCTGGCACCTCTATCATACCGCCGATTCGTACTCGAGAATCGTAAGCCTGGCCTTCTCGTTTTAATTCCGCCTTGGTCTGTTTGATGATCGCCAGTACTTGATTGATCTCGTCAACGTTGCTAATCATGGGAACCATTATTGCCACTTTGCCATACGCAGACGCGCGTAAAATAGCACGTAGTTGTGGCTTGAAAAGCTCCATATTGCCTAAACACAAACGCAAAGCCCGTAAGCCAAGCGGTGATTCGCTGGATAATTTTTGTGGGTAGTCAAAATCCAGCTGTTTGTCACCGCCAATATCAAGAGTGCGAATGACCACGGGTTTATCAAGTTTAGACAAAATGTGTTTATAAGCTCGAAATTGCTCGGATTCGGTTGGTGCGGAATCCCGATTCATAAAAAGATACTCAGTTCGATACAATCCAACGCCAGCGGCATTTGAGCGTTGAACCTCTTTTAGTTCTCTGGCGGTTTCGATATTGGCGAGTAACTGAATGCGCTTACCATCAAGAGTTTTACTGGTTTTCTTGCGTAGAGTATTGAGGCGTTTATCGCGATCACGTATTTTCTTCAGCCGCCCTTTGTACTCACGCAACACCTTAGTGCTAGGGTTGATCAGAATGATTCCGCGCATGCCGTCAACCACTAGCAAGTCATCATCGGCAATATATTTACTGATGCCGTGTAAGCCTACCACTGCAGGCATCTTAAGACTTCGCGCGACGATGGCAGTATGCGAAATTTGGCTACCAAGATCGGTCACAAAAGCGGCCACCTTACAGTCACTTATAAACATAGCATCAGCAGGCGATAGGTCTTTGCTGACAATAATTCGACCGGCAATATCTTCGGCGTTAGATTCATCTAAACTATGCGAAACAATATTAAGTAAGCTGCGTAACAATCGGTTGGTAATGTGTTGCACATCTTCCTTTTTATTACGCAGATAAGCATCCTCCATTTCGTCAAACACTTTAATTAAATTATCGGCTTGTGTCTGAACCGCGTGTTCTGCATTGATTAAATCGCGCTTAATGATTTTAATCGATTCGTCTAGCAGAAGTGGATCGCGCAACATCATCATGTGTGCATTGATAAATGCGGCGCTTTCTTTTGGTGCGGCCTTGGGCAGGTTTTTGAGTAAAACTTTGTACTTAGTTTCGGTTGCTAACACCGCTGCGCGAAAACGCTTTACCTCAGCTCCCACAGCGGACTCGTCGATGTTAAAAAGAGGTGTCTCAATATCATTGGATTTAAGTACGTAAGCTTTGCCGATCGCAATGCCTCGCCCTATTCCAGAACCGTAGAGACTAATCATCTGATCTACTCGTCTTCATCAAAGTAGTTGTTAATTAGGGCTAGTATTGCAGTCATCGCAATTTCCTCATCATCACCATCAGCGCGAATCTGCACACTGCTGCCCTTCGACGCAGCTAGCATCATCATAGCCATGATGCTTTTTGCATCGGCGCACTGCTCCCCAAATTCAACTTCGATACGGCTTCCGTACCTTGCAGCAGTACTGACCAATTTAGCGGCAGCGCGCGCGTGCAGCCCAAGCTTGTTTATGATTTCGATTTGTTTTTCAATCATATGCTCAGTTCCCGGTGGCGTGCGAGGGTTTGAATAGTTTTATCATTTAAGAAATGTTGCTGTAATTTGTCTGTTAAATATACAGACCGATGCTGCCCGCCCGTGCAGCCAATTGCAACGGTTATATAGTTGCGGTTGTCGCGTACAAAGTGTGGTAGCCAGTGCGCGATAAAACCGCCAATTTGCTTAAACATCTCCTCGCATGGCTCTTGTTCATCAAGGAAATCCTTGACCGCTTGGTCCAAGCCAGTCAATGGCTTTAGCTCTGCTTGCCAATGCGGGTTCGGCAAACAGCGCACGTCAAACACATAGTCAGCATCGTTTGGGCTGCCATACTTAAATCCAAATGATTGAAACAATAGTGTTAAGGAGTGATCTTTGCTACGGGTGCTGTCATCTCGAATGATGGAGCGTAATTCATGTGGCGTAGTGCGCGAAGTATTGATATGGCGGTCAGCAATGTCGTGAATATGTGACAAAAGCTTTCGCTCCTTAGCAATAGCTTCAACCAATGTCGTCTCGCCATCCGACAGAGGGTGTTTACGGCGAGTTTCGCTGTACCGCTTGAGCAGAGTATTGTCATCTGCATCTATAAAAATAATCCGCGTTTCTATATTGAAGGTGCTGAGGGTAGAAAAGCTACTTTCTAAGTCACCCAAAAAATCTTGGTTGCGGGAGTCGATGCTTATCGCGCAGTTGTGATCTGCGGTATTGTTACCCAGTACTCGCGCCGCCATGTCTAACATCAGCGAAGCTGGTAAATTATCAATGCAATAGAACCCCAAATCCTCAAGCACCTGCAGCGCAATAGTTTTGCCTGATCCAGAAGTGCCACTAATAATAATGAATTTGGGTGCGCTCATACTTTATTCATTGGCCCATGATGCTACTAGCTCGATCACTTGAGTACTTGTTTTTGCAGCGACCAGTTGAGCTTTTCGCTCGTCGTTAGACATCATTCTGGCGATGTCTGCGAGCAGGTTAAGGTGTTCTTGCGTGGCTTCCTTAGGAACCAATAAACCAAACGCCACATCCACAGGTTGACGATCTAAACTCTCGTAATCAATTGCCTCGGACAGAGTAATGATAGCAATTATTGCTTTATGTGCTTGACCACATCTGCTGTGCGGCAAGGCCACGCCGTTACCGACCCCGGTATTACCCAGCTTCTCTCGTTCAAGGAGCAAGTGGTAAACATCTTTTTCCTTGTTTTTTTGTGGTAGAGGTACAGACAGCATTCTCGCCATATTTTGTAATAGTTTTTTTCTACTACTCACATCAGACTGAACAGAAATAAGGTCGATATCTAAGTAAGTGTGCAGTGCTGGGGTATTGGTCATAAGTCGCTACTAAAAAATCCATCGAGCACGCGCCGTTTCGACACTTGCCCGATGGACTGGATTGGATTTTCTAAATAATTTGGTTTAGCTAAATTCTTGATCTTTTAAAGCACCACCGCTGCGGTGATGATCTGTTGATTTTTCTTTGTGCTTGCGTACCTGAGAATCGAGTTTATCAGTTAAATCATCGATTGTGGCGTACATGTTATCTGAGTCGGCATGCGCGTGCATGGTAATTCCCTTGGCATTCAAGGTGGCTTCCGCTTTATGGCGAATCTTCTCAACGTGCAATACTACATCGATGCTGTTGAGGTGGTCAAAGTGCCGTTCAATGCGTTCCATTTTCTCTCCAATATAATTTTTCATCGAATCGGTTAAATCAATTTGATGTCCAGAGATTGTTAACTGCATATAATTCTCCTAATGTTGAAGATACTGAATATCTTCGGTTTAATCTGCATATCCGGCCTTTGGCTGACGGCTTAATCGCTTATCATGCTTGCCTAGTCACTCCTCAGAGTATCCAGCGCGGTACCGCTAGTTACGAATGATTAAACCAACGATTTGCGCTGGCTTGACGGTGCTATTTGCATGCTTTCGCGGTATTTAGCCACTGTGCGTCTGGCAACGATATGCCCTTGTTGCTCTAGCTCTTTAGCAATTTTGTTATCGCTTAATGGTTTGACCTTGGATTCGGTATCAACCATTTTCCTGATCAGCGAACGTATTGCTGTAGAACTAGAAGTAGCGCCATCGGTATTGCTGACCGCGCTGGAAAAAAAATATTTTAATTCGAATACACCTCTTGGCGACAAGAGATACTTACCAGATATAGCACGAGAGATTGTCGATTCGTGCATCTCAAGACTTTCAGCGATATTTTGCAGCACCATGGCTTGCATTTGTTCTGCACCGTGCTCAAAGAAGGCCTGCTGTCGTTCAACTATTGCCTGAGAAACCAACTGAAGCGTATCGTATCGACTCATCAAGCCTTTGATAAAAATTTTCGCTTGCGACAAATTTTGTTGAATAAACTCGTTACCCTCTTTGTCTAGATTCGTATTCAACATATCTGAATAAGTTTGATTTACCCTTAGTTTGGTCTGATTTTCTGGGTTTAACTCGGATGCCCAACGTAGCCCAACCTTTTTGACGATCACATCGGGGATTACATAGTTTTCATTATCAGACGAGAAGCTTTGCGCGATGCGCGGATTCAATTGGGTAATTAATGCCAGCCCATCACTCAAAGTAGTATCGCTAACGTTTAACACTTTTTTCATCTTAGCTAGATTTCGGGTCGCCAATAAATCTAAGTGTTCGCTGACTACCAGCCTGGCGATTTCTAGCCCTATTGAATTCTCTGGTAGCTGATTAAGTAAAATCAACAGCCTTTCTGATAAATTACGCGCGCCGGCACCAATAGGCTCAAGAGTTTTAACAAGACTGAGGGCCGCTGCGACTTCGTTCTCTTCAACCTCCAGGGTGGGATCAAAAACAGCGCAAATTTCCGCGAGAGAGGAAATTAGATATCCATCATTATCTAAGCTGCGAAGGATCGATCGCGCTATTAGCATGTCCTTGTCAGACAATGTGGTCATTTGAATTTGCCAATTTAGATGCTCAAACAAGGTTTCTTGTTCGGCTGCAAACTGTGTAAACTCAACGTTATCCCGCGCTGTATTCGAACTGCCGAGTTGTGTGCGTCGGGATTCAAATGACTCTTGCCAATTCATCGATAGATCTTGTTCTGGAGCAAGGTGATCGGTTTGCTCGATTTCGTATGAAGGGTCGGTAGCTTCTCCAATCGGTTGCGGTAATGAGTTATCCGCTGTGAGTTCGCTAACTGAAGGACGGTCGGCTTCAACCATTTCAGTTTCAACCCGCTCTAAGAGAGGGTTGGATTCTAGGATCTGTTGGATTTCTTGCTCAAGGTCGAGCGTAGGTAGTTGCAGTAAACGAAGAGATTGTTTGAGCTGGGGCGTGAGGCTGAGCTGCTGAGAAAGCTGTAGATTAAAAGACTGCTTCATTTACGACTAATCTGTTTGTCTCAGCGTCAAATTTAAATGAGTTCGCGATGCTTGCGAAAGGGAGGTGCCGATTGCAAGGTGAGTATGTGTGTAAAGATCAACTGCTCATGGATATTAGCAAAACTGAATCTAGATTGAATGATTTGAGTCTCCTAACTGTGGCCAAAAAACACCCTCAAAAAAAGGGGCATGTAATTATTCTAGACATAAGCCACTAGCTTTGCCATTAAATTTTGTCAAGTTGCCTGATTATTTACTAAATTTTAAACTTTGAACCTAAGTAGACGTCCCGCACGCCTTGGTGGCTTAGAATTTGTTTGGCTGTGCCTTGCGTAAGAACCTTACCCTCAGTGAGAATATAAGAATGATCACAGATATCCAAGGTTTCGCGAACGTTGTGATCGGTAATAATGATTCCAATCCCAGTGCTACGCAGATAATCAATAATTTGCTGAATATCTCCCACTGAAATTGGGTCAATTCCAGCAAAAGGTTCGTCCAGTAATATGAAATAAGGTCGTAGCGCAATGGCTCTCGCGATTTCAGCTCGGCGCCGCTCACCTCCTGATAGAGATATTCCCAGGGTGGCGCGTTTGTGGCCAATGTTGAACTCTTCCAATAATTGTTCCACTCGCCGCCGCCGTTGCTGCGGTGACGTGGTCTTATCGGTTTCTAATACCGCCATCAAGTTTTCTTCCACCGTCAGTTTTCGAAAAATAGAAGGCTCTTGCGGCAGATAACCAATACCTAATTTAGCTCGTGAGTGCATGGGCAGGTGGCTAATGTTTTGGCCATTAAGCAGAATGCTGCCACTGTCGCTTCGCACCAAGCCAACCACCATATAGAAGCTAGTGGTTTTGCCCGCACCATTTGGGCCGAGTAAACCGACAACTTGGCCGCTTTCAACAGAAATGTTTATTTTTTTAACGACCTGTAAACCTTTGTAGCTTTTACAAAGGTCTTTGGTCTCAAGAATGCTCATTGAGGATGTGATCTACCCGTTTGAATCGGTTTGGTCCATTTTTTCTTCGGACTGCTTTTCTTCGGACTGCTTTTCTTCGGACTGCTTTTCTTCGGACTGCTTTTCTTCAGACTGACCTTCTTTGTTTTTTTTGTTCTTCTTTTTCTTATATTCGCTTACTGGCGGTTTCTTCAAGGCCTTTGGCTGGATAATCAATCGCGACCGGCCTGAGTGTATTGGCGTCACTTGCGGCTCTGCTTCTGCCTGTGAATTAATTGCCTCGGTTGTTCTGATTGCAGAAGGGGCGTCAGCAGTCGGGCCTTGTGTATTACTGGCGAAGGGATCTTCTATTTTACGCTTCGGTTTCGCTGCGCCGGGTTTGCCACCACCAGCGACTTTCGCGCCGCCTCGCACGTTGAGTGTGTCGGTGGCCATGTTGTAGACGATGGTCTCACCGCGTGCGGTATCTGCGCCCTGCTTAAGAGCCGCTTTGCCTATCAAAGTTAGAGTATTGGCCGTTTGATTAACAATGATTTTCTTGGCCCACCCTTCCACATCGTTTGGTTTGCCGTCAGGTCGCTGTTTAAAACGTGCCAGCGACCCCCAGGCAGTTGCAGTTACTAGTTCACCTTCGGTGTAAATAGCTATCAGTTTATCGGCCTTGAGGCGCAAGGTACCTTGCACCGCCAACACATTATTAGTGTAAGTTCTGGTGCCTTTTTTGAAATCAAATTCAATATCGTCCGCTTCAATGTCAGCAGGCTGATCACGATCACTTTCAAGAGCCACTGATTGAGTGGCGAGAGCCAGAGCGGCTAGGGCAATCCAAGGGCGGAGACAATTTTTCATTAGGGCTTTCCTAGGAAGAAGTTTCTTGATATTTATTAGTCAGACCTCAACAGTAAGTTGATGCGCGAATTACAATGACTGAAATGCCCTCATTTTTCGTCGAAAAACTAGTCAATAGTCAACTATTACCGTCGTTTCTCGCCTCAATCGGAGACATTTCAACCTACTTTTATTTTGCCCCTGACTTACGCTAAGACGTCTTATTATTCTGTGCCAAAATATATCACATACCCTGACTGCTAGCTGAACACAGAGCGGTTAAAATACCGAACGATTAGCCCTAAAAGAGACTGTCCTTGGTGGTTTTATCGAGCAGAATGCGCATGCGCTTGGCTTTCATTGTTCCGCCGGGCCCATTTGCGTCCGCTTCTACGACTATTTTAACATTACCGGTTAGGAGAATTTCATCACCTGATGAAGACATCCACCCTGAATCGGCATAGGTATGGCGTGGGGCTGATCCAAGTTCAAATTCTATTACATGGGGGAAGTCGAGCAACGCCGTATCATCATCAGGAAAGTGCGCCATTCTCTCGGCTTCAATTACAAATTTGCGCTGACCATTTTTATCGAGACCCGTGGCGGTGAAGTTTTCAATGTAATAATCTGGGTCGTGCCGGTCGTTGTAAGTCTGGATTTCGGGCTCATCCTCAATCATGGCATTCTGCAGCATAATTCCAAACAGGCCAACCATGCCTAATATGGAAATATAAAAGAGGGATTCAGCTTGTTTCACGTGGCGGCTAAAGGCTTAATTAAGCTTAAGTAAAGGGGTTTATGGGTTGTTAAAGGAGTGCGCCTAAGCGCGTACTACTGCCCAGATTCGACATCCTTAGGTTCGGTCCCTAAAGGATAACAATTTTGGCTGTAGAGTAATACATCACAGATGGCACGCACTGCACCCTGTCCACCTTTTAATGGAGCCACCCAATCTGCAATATCCAGCACAATGAAGTGGCCATTTTTAACCGAAAGTTTCAGCCCGCATTCATTCATTACTGGCAGATCAATGACATCGTCACCGGTGAATGAGCATTGGTCGCCATTAAGACCAAGCTGAACCAATAGCTGCTCAAAAACGGCACGTTTATCATTCACCCCTAAATGACAGTGTTTGATGTTTAAATCATTCAATCGTGTCTGCAGAGCCATCGATTTTCTAGCCGAGATTACGCCCACTTCAATGCCTGCAGATTGCAGCATCTTTAAGCCGTGCCCATCAAGTGCGTGAAATACTTTTATCTGCTCACCGTCTGCGCTGTAGTGCAGTTTGCCATCAGTTAACACGCCATCCACATCAAATAACGCCAGTTTTATCTTCGCAGCTTTAGCCATTACGTCTTCGGGCACAGTATAGGGTAAGTTTGGAAGGCTGCTCATAATACGCCTGCGCGCAGAAGATCTTGCATGTTGAGCGCGCCTACGACTTTTTTATCTTGAGTTACTAGCACCGCACCGATGCGGCTAGTTTTCATCATGGTAACTAATTCTGCGGCCAGGATATCAGGGCTCACGGTTACCGGGTTGGCAGTCATCACGTCGCTGATCGGCGTATCAATGCTTACTCGATCAGCTAAGGTTCTGCGAAGATCGCCATCGGTATAAATGCCGACTAAATGGTTATCTTGATTTAGCACGGCGGTCATTCCTAGTCCTTTGCTAGACATTTCCACTAGAGCGTCGGAAAGCAGAGCGCCGTGTTGAACACTTGGAACTTCATCCCCCTTATGCATGATGTCTTCCACATACAGGAGCAGGCGGCGACCCAGCGAGCCACCAGGGTGCGAACGAGCAAAGTCTTGTTCATTGAAATCGCGTGCGTTCAATACAGCGATTGCTATGGCATCGCCTATCGCAAGCGTTGCTGTGGTGCTCGCAGTTGGTGCCAAATTCATGGGGCAAGCCTCTTGCTCGATAGGAACATTTACGTAAACATCGGCGAGCTTGGCCAAGGTTGAGTTAGGCGCGCTGGCAATGCCGATTAAGGTCACGCCCATACGTTTGATGATGGGTAATATCGACAAAACCTCAGATGTTTCGCCGGAGTTAGAAATTGCAAGCAACAAATCCCTGGGCGTGATCATGCCTAGATCACCGTGGCTTGCCTCGCCCGGATGAACAAAAAATGCGGGAGTGCCGGTGCTGGCCAGGGTTGCTGCAATTTTATTGGCGATGTGCCCTGATTTTCCCATACCAGTGACTACCACACGACCTTCGCAATCTAAAATACGCTGGCAGGCTAGCTCGAAGTTTTCATTGAGGTGCTCGAGCTGTTGACTGATCGCCTTTGCTTCGATCTCTAGCACAGCACGTGCCGAGTCCATAAAAGCCGTCTTTTTCATGCGAATTACGTTAGTGTTGCCACTATTAAGTAGCAAATATAGATCACGTAGCCCAGCAGAAGTATTGCGCCTTCGCGACGACTGAACGCCCCTTTTGAAAGCGCGAATATAAACATAAGCACAGTGAACATAAACATCACAGGGAAATCGCGCCATAGAGCGCTGGTGTCTATGTTGGTGGATTGAATCGCGCCTGTAATTCCAAGCACACCGAGCGTATTAAAAATATTTGAGCCGATAATGTTGCCGATTATCATATCATGCACGCCCTTGCGCGCTGCCGAGATAGCCGCTGCTAGCTCGGGTAAGCTGGTGCCAATCGCGACGATGGTGAGGCCGATTACTAACTCGCCTACTTCAAAGTAGTGTGCAATTTCCACGGCACCATGAACCAACATGCGCGACGCCAGCATCAATAGTGCGATGCTCACTACGGTTAACAGCGCTGCAGTACTGGTTGATTTTCCCTTGGGGTGAACAATCGAGCTGAGATCCAAATCGTGTGGATCAATTACTGACGTGTCGATCTCAAGCTCGCCGCCAGCACCTTGTGAAAAGCCAGCTGACCAAACTAGATAGGCCACCAGCAATGCCAATAATAAATAACCATCGAAGTTCGATAAAATACCATCGCTTACAAGAATGATTGAAATCACGCCAGTCAAGATCACAACGGGGATATCTATTTTGGCAGTAGTTCGGGTAACTGGAAGCGCGCGAACTAAAGCGGCGCTGCCGAGAACCAAGCCGATGTTGGTGATGTTTGAGCCGAGTGCATTACCCAGAGCCAAATTGCCTTTGTTTTCAATCGCTGCCATTGCAGATACAAACATTTCCGGCGCAGAGGTTCCAAACCCGACCACTATAATGCCTACCAGAAAGGTTGATATGCCAAGTTGACTCGCCATTTCTGATGCGTTGTCCACCAACAAATCTGCGCTCCATATAAGAAGCATAAAGCCCGCTAAAATAAGGGCTACGGCAGTTACAAGCATTATGTGATTCTCGACGGCAAGATCTTTGTTTGGGTGGCTTAGTGTGTTTCTTTAAGGGTTAAATTGCAACTGGGCGTTTGATGTTTCACATTATTTAGGACTTTAGCCGATCTGGCTTGAATTTTATATATTCATGACTGTTTTATCCGTTTCAGGCGTTATAATACATGACCGGATAGGGTGCGAATTGTGTGTAATTGTAATTTATACAGTTCATGGCTTTAATTATATATAGGATTATGGTCTCTTTATGTTCTGGGCCAAAGCTTCCTATAAACTGGCTAAAGCTTCATATTGAACTGGCTAAAGGCTTTTTGTGTACTTGGCTTTGGGCTTTTACGTTTTAGCTGGCATCCTTTTACACCTTTAGTTTCTAAAATGAAAGGTAACAAATACTCGAGGAGTTGCAATGTTAGACAAGATTAATGAATTTATCGCTGAACCTTTGCCCCGCAAGATTTTGTTTTTCGACGAAATGCTAACACCTAGCTTGATTCGCCTTGCCTATTGGTTGGGGCTTCTTACTGTGGTATGGACTGGGCTTGGCCGCATGTTTTCTAATGGTTTTTTTGGTTTTTTTGAAGGTATTGTCTATATCGCAATATGCTCTATTGGTTTGAGAGTCGCTTCAGAATTGATAATGTTGTTCTTTAAAATAAATGAGAATATGGAGACTGTTGCCGCTAATAGCAAGACGCCTGCTGCCACCGTTGTTAAAGCTAAAACCGCTAAAAAAGTGAGTAAAAAGGTTACTAAAAAGAGTTAGTTTTTAATCAGGATGGTAATAGCGGTGCTAGACCTTATATACACCACAATGCTAACTAGAAATTTAGTTGGGTTATCTATCGCTTGGCAAGAAAGCAACACCTTAACGTAGATTAATGTTCGGTTCAGCTTGGTTTGTTACTGTTGCCAAGTAGAGATGAAAAATACTGACGTGGTTTTTGCATCTCAACTGATCTAATAAGTATCCATCGAAGAAAAGTTAAGGCTTCGAGGCCAAAATCAACACCAAGATCAACTCAAGGGCATTTTGTTATATGCCCTTTAACACCAATATAATTTCAATCAATTGAAAGAGAAATATATGAAAACGTTAAATTCCTTTTCCCTTCTCACCCTAATGGTGGTCATGACCATCGGCTTTTCGGCCTCGGTTCAGGCAATGAAAGCTCCCGATCAGGTGGTTAGAGAAACGGTGGACTCTATTGTTAAAAACATTCAAAGCAATCGAGAAACTTACAAAGCCAACACCAATGCCCTGTACGCGATGGTGGAGAATACGCTTGTGCCTGCGATTCACGTTCCGCGAATGGCCAATTTAATATTGGGCAAGGCGACTTCAAAAAAATCTACTGCAGCCCAGAAAGCAGCGTTCGCAGCAGAATTTAAAACCTTCCTCCTGCGCAGTTATGCAACCGCTTTGCTCGAGTATACTGGCAGCGAAAAGGTGGTTTACGAGCCCATAAGCATGGCTCCAGGTTCAGATAAGGTGACTGTAAGAGCAGCCCTAATTGCATCCTCTGGAAGCAGCTATCCAGTAAATTTGTATATGAGTAATCGCAAAGACAGCCAATGGCGCGCTTATAATTTAGAAGTCGCTGGTATTAATTTTGTCTCAACCTATCGAGCGACCTTTGGCGAAATTATTGCGCAAAGAGGAATTGATGGATTAATTGCCGATTTACGCCAAAAGAACGCAAGATAGCTTTAAAATACACTGTTCATAATTTGCACCATTGAAATACGTCGCAGGGCGCCCTTCCAATGAATCGCAGATTAGCAATTTGCCTTTTTCGGCGTTGGAATAAACCAGCCCCATAACCTCGAGATTTCCAGTGACTACCAATTCTTCGGTTGATGCTATTTCTGTCAATGGCGTAAGTAAGCGCTATGACGATTTACAAGCACTCAATAATGTTAGTTTTGATATCCGCCAAGGCGAGTTTTTTGGTTTACTCGGCCCCAATGGCGCGGGCAAGTCAACACTCATCAATGCCATAGCAGGCTTACTCAAGGCCGATAGCGGTTCTATTTCTATTTTAGGCGCTGACGTTGGCAAAAATTATCGCCAAGCGCGCCGTACCCTCGGCGTGGTGCCACAAGAAATAGTTATCGATCCATTTTTCACTGTGCGTGAAACGCTGCGATTTCAGTCTGGCTATTTTGGCATTCGAGAAAACGAAGTTTGGATAAACGAACTACTTGAACAACTAAATCTCAGCGACAAGGCTGACACCAATATGCGCAAGCTATCGGGTGGCATGAAGCGCCGTGTATTAATTGCGCAAGCATTAGTGCACCAGCCTGCAGTTTTGGTGTTAGATGAACCAACCGCAGGCGTGGATGTGGAATTGCGTCAGTCTATGTGGCGTTTTGTGAGGCGTTTGCACAGCGAGGGCACCACCATCGTGCTAACTACCCATTACCTTGAAGAAGCTGAGGAGCTTTGTGATCGTATTGCGATCATAGATAAAGGCAAAGTGATTGCACTGGAAAGCAAAAAAAATTTATTGGCGCGTGGCTTGGGTAGCAAACTGCTAGTCAGGGCTAGCCACCCGATTGAAACCATTCCGCGAATATATAAAGATCGAGTAGCACGCCATGAAGGCAATGAGCTGGAAATTATTTTGCATCGAGATAGTGATTCAGTCATGGATATTCTTGATCGCTTAAGAGCGGCATCAATGAACATTGAATATGTCACAGTGTTAAGCGACAGTTTGGAAGACGTGTTTGTGCGTATGACGGGCGACCAGGGAGCTAAATAATATGAACTGGGTTGCCTGTTACACATTATTCCGCAAGGAATATTCTCGCTTTATGAAGGTTTGGCTGCAAACCGTGGTTGCTCCAGTAATCACTGCTCTATTGTATTTGCTAGTGTTTGGTCATGTGCTCGAAGGCCGCGTAGAGGTTTTTCCTGGTGTGAGCTATGTCGAGTTTTTAATACCAGGCTTGTTGATGATGACAGTCATTCAAAACGCATTCGCCAATACCTCCTCAAGTCTTATTCAGTCAAAGGTGATGGGCAGCTTAATCTTTATTTTGTTGCCGCCATTTTCTGCTTTTGAAATGTTTTTGGCTTATATGGGGGCCGCAGTCGCGCGCGGGCTCGCTGTGGGTTTGGGCGTGTTTCTGCTCGCAGTATTTTATGTCCATGTTCCAATCGACAATATTTTTGTGGTCTTGATTTTTGCTATATTGGGCAGTTACACCATGGGTGCATTAGGTCTGATTGCCGGGATGTGGGCTGAGAAGTTTGATCAAATTGCTGCTTTTCAGAGTTTTATAATCATGCCGCTGACTTTTTTGAGTGGGGTTTTTTACTCTATTAAATCGCTGCCACCGTTTTGGTATGAGCTGAGTAAATGGAATCCGTTTTTCTATATGATCGATGGTTTTCGCTATGGTTTTTTCGGTCAATCTGATCAGCCGATATACATCAGCCTGTTGGCCATGTCAGGCGCTGCGCTGCTATTGACCATTATTTGTGTTGGTCTTTTACACAGAGGCTACAAACTGCGTGATTCATGACCGATCTTTGCCGCTAACTGAGACTGTCAATGTTATGGTAATTAGCCCTTCAAGCTGGCTGATTAGAAGGCTTTCGGGTATTCTAGCGCGGTTAAATTGCAGCCCGTGATTGGCGCAGTTTTTTTATTAATTTATTCTTAAGCAGGCACATTATTATGGTTACACCCGAGCAACTAAAAACTTGGATAGAGAGTGGCTTTAACGCGGCGCAAGTGAGTGTCGAGGGTGACGGTCATCATTTTGAAGCTGTTATCGTTGCAAATGAGTTCTCAGGCAAGTCTCGTATTCAACGGCACCAGCTGGTTTACGCAGCCTTGGGTGACAAGATGAAAGCAGAAGTACATGCTTTGTCAATGAAAACACTGACACCTGAAGAAGAAGCTTAAATAGTTTTTACGGTTGTTCTCGATATTCGAGTGACGACCATTTTTACCACATCAATTTTATCTATGTTCCCCCTGGAGTTATTAACATGACTGAACAAGTATCAATGCAAGACCAAATCAAACAAACCGTTACCGACAACAACGTTGTGTTGTTCATGAAGGGTAATGTTAGTTTTCCACAATGTGGCTTTTCTGGCAAAGCGGTGCAGATTTTGCAATCACTGGAAGCTGAATTCGTTACTGTGGATGTGTTAAGTAATGATGACGTAAGACAAGGCATAAAAACCTATTCGAATTGGCCGACAGTTCCTCAGTTGTACATAAACGGTGAATTTGTTGGTGGTTCAGACATCATGACCGAGATGTATGAAGCTGGTGAACTCAAAACTGCGCTACAGACATAACCTCTTCGACCATATAGGGAGCTAAGTAATGGATAAACTTATTGTTACGGGTGCTGGCCCGCTCGACGGTGAGGTAATCATCTCAGGCGCAAAAAATGCCGCCCTGCCAATTCTCATTTCGTCGTTGCTAGTCGATGGGAAGTTGACGCTGAGTAATGTACCGCACTTGCAAGACATAACCACCACAATGAGTTTGTTGGCCTATCTTGGCGTTGAAATGGAAATCGACGAGCGTATGAATATATGTGCCGATGCTAGCGGTTTGAATCAATCACGCGCGCCCTACGATCTGGTTAAAACCATGCGTGCGTCTATCCTTGTGCTCGGCCCACTGGTCGCTCGCTTAGGCCATGCTGAAGTTTCATTACCAGGCGGTTGCGCTATTGGTTCACGGCCAGTTAATTTGCACATCAAGGGTCTTCAAGCCATGGGTGCCAAGGTAGTGATTGAAGATGGCTATATTAAAGCCTCTTGTGATCGTTTACAGGGCGCGCGTATCTTTATGGACATGGTCTCGGTTACAGGCACCGAAAATTTAATGATGGCCGCAGCACTGGCGCAAGGCACCACGGTTATTGAAAATGCTGCACGTGAACCAGAGATCGTTGATTTGGCAAATTGCTTAAATGCGATGGGCGCAAAAGTGTCTGGTGAGGGTACCAGTGAACTGGTCATTGAGGGGGTAGACAGTTTGCACGATGCGCACCATACCGTGATTGCAGACCGAATCGAAACGGGCACCTATTTGGTGGCCGGTGCGGTGACTCGCGGCCGCGTTAAGGCGCGTAATACTGATGCTACCTATCTCGATGCGGTGCTCGACAAATTAGTTGAGGCAGGCGCCGATCTGACTATTGAAGCTGATAGTATCGAGCTTAATATGCACGGCAATCAGCCTAAAGCAGTGGATATCTACACCGCGCCTCATCCTGCTTTTCCAACCGATATGCAGGCGCAATTCGTTACTATGAACTCGCTTGCGCAAGGCACTAGCAAGGTGGTCGAAAATATATTTGAAAATCGCTTTATGCATGTTCAAGAATTGCAGCGCATGGGCGCTCAAATTGATCTAGAAGGTAATACAGCGTTTATTACCGGCCGCAACAAATTGCGTGGCGCGCCGGTGATGGCTACCGACTTACGTGCGTCGGCGAGTTTAGTGTTAGCCGCTCTAATGGCAGATAAACCGACTGTTATCGATCGTATTTACCATATTGATCGTGGCTATGAGAGCATTGAAGAAAAATTATCACGCTTAGGCGCCAATATTCGTCGAATTCCAAGCCACGTTTGGGATAAGGATTTAGCGTTGCAGGAACTGGTTAAATAGAGTTTTTATATGATTACCATTGCTCTTTCTAAGGGTCGCATCCTGAAACAAACGTTGCCGATGCTCGAAGCGATCGGTGTGACTTTGATCGACGACCCATTTACCAGCCGAAAACTCATCTTTGAAACAAATCAAGATGACTTACAATGCGTTATCTTGCGCGCTACGGATGTGCCGACCTATGTGCAATTTGGCGCGGCCGATATAGGCATTGTGGGCAAGGATGGGTTGATGGAGCATGGCGGTGAAGGTTTGTGCGAGTTACTCGATTTACAAATAGCAAAATGTCGACTGATGACTGCGGTGCCGCAATCTGCGCTGGATAACCCTTCCAATAAGAAACGCATCAGAGTTGCGAGCAAGTACGTTAAGCTGGCGCAACAATACTACCAGTCGCAAGGCGTGCAGGCTGAGATCATTAAATTGTACGGTGCAATGGAACTGGCACCCTTAGTTGGACTAGCTGATGAAATTGTAGACCTAGTGGAAACCGGCAGTACCCTGAAGGCGAATAATTTGGTGGCCAAAGATTTAATTGCCAATATCTCCTGTAGATTGATTGCCAACGCTGCGTCTATGCGCGTTAAGCATGAGCAGATTGCTTCAATAACGCAGCAATTGTCCACACAAATCCCTCAGGGCTAAGTCGCAATGGGATCGGCTATAACTCGTCTTCATTCTGCTAGCGGTGACTTTGCAGTCGCGCTTAAGCAATTGCTCAAGCGAGACCAAACCGAGCAATCGGGCGTTGAGTCTACGGTTGCGCAAATTATTAGTGAAGTAAGGTCTAACGGTGATCAAGCCCTGTTTGAGTTAACTCAACGCTATGATCACTTTGATGTTGAAGCCCGGGGCTTAGAAGTAACCCCAAGTCGAATAGCGCAGGCTCTAAAAAGTATACCCGTGGCGCAGCGTGACGCGCTCCAATACGCTGCCGAGAGGGTGCGTGTCTATCACCAGAAGCAACTTCAGGAATCTTGGAGCTACACCGAAGCTGACGGCACGCAATTGGGTCAGAAAGTGACGCCAATAAATCGAGTTGGCTTGTATGTGCCAGGTGGCAAAGCCAGCTATCCTTCATCCGTTATTATGAATGCAGTACCGGCAAAAGTTGCCGGGGTAGGTGAATTGATTATGGTTTGCCCAACCCCTAATGGCGAGTTTAATGACATGGTTCTGGCCGCGGCAGAGATTGCTGGGGTTGATCGTGTATTCAGAGTAGGCGGGGCACAAGCCATTGCCGCTCTTGCCTATGGCACCAAAACTATTCCGGCCGTAGATAAGATCACAGGCCCGGGTAATATTTATGTCGCCACGGCCAAGAAGCAAGTATTTGGCCGAGTAGGCATAGATATGATTGCTGGACCATCAGAGGTATTGGTCATTGCCGATGAGTCGGTTAATCCAGATTGGGTAGCGATGGATTTGTTCGCACAGGCCGAGCACGATGAGATTGCGCAGTCGATTCTGCTCACCACCAGCCAAAATTTTGCCGACGCAGTTAAGGCGTCTATCGACACGCTACTGCCAAGCATGGAACGGCAGCAAATAATCCGCCAATCCCTAGAAAATAATGGCGCTTTAATAGTGGTGGAATCCGAAATTGATTTAATTAGAGTGGCGGATGAGATTGCTGCTGAGCATTTGGAAATATTCACCCAAAACGCCGATCAACTTGCGCAACAAATAAGCAATGCAGGTGCTATTTTTATTGGCCCCTATAGCGCCGAATCATTGGGCGATTATTGCGCCGGGCCTAATCATGTATTGCCCACTTCTGGCACCGCGAGATTTTCCTCACCGCTGGGTGTTTACGATTTCCAAAAACGCACCAGCATCATAAAAGTGTCGCAAGTTGGGGCCCAAGAAATTGGCCGCAATGCATCTATTTTGGCACGAGGTGAATCGCTAACCGCGCATGCTCGATCGGCTGAATATAGACTAGAGGATGAATGATGTTTGAGCCCCGCCAACAGGCGAATAGTGTATGAAAAAGTTTCAATTGATTCGCGAGCAAGCTGAGAAAAGAAAAGGCGGTGCCAAGCAATTGGCTACGGTTTTGTCGCAACCGATCAAGCCGACTAGCCTCAAGAAGATACCTGACGATCGCTATCTGGCTCAATTGACCCGCTGCGTATTCAATGCGGGCTTCCATTGGCGAGTGATAACCAGCAAATGGCCGGGCTTTGAAGAAGCCTTTCACGGCTTTGATCTGGGGCAATTGTTGACAAAGTCACCGGACGAGTGGGAGCTGTATGTGCAAGATACGCGCATCGTACGCAATTGGCAGAAGATACAAACTGTCTTTCACAATGCCGCTATGGTCGATCAAATAGCTGAAGAACATGGCAGCTTCGGCCAATTCTTTGCCGATTGGCCAGTAACAGATCAGGTTGGCTTGATGAAATACTTCAAGAAAGAAGGTTCAAGGCTCGGTGGTCGAACCGCTCAATGGTTTATTCGATTTACCGGCAAAGACAGCTTTATGACCACAGGTGACGTGGTTGTTGCATTGATAGCAAACGGAGTTGACATCAATGAAAACCCCACAAGCCAACGCGACATGGCTCGCATTCAAGAAGCGTTTAACCATTGGCATGATGAAACAGGTTTGCCAATGTCACATATCAGCCGGATATTGAGTTTTACAGTGGGAGACAATGTGCCGGTTGAGGTACTGCAGGGTTACATGGGGAGCCAGACGGTAACCACTAGCTAGCGCACACAAATAGTAGTTCTCGTAAAATCAGTAGGCCGAACAAGTTATTTCATCGACAACACTATCGTGAGCAGAAATTATAGGTTGGGCATGTATCGGGGCCTTCTACTTGATGTGATGCTAGGGTGACCAACGCGAAGCAGAAAACTTCTCAATTCCTTCTTTCCGCTGACCCCGTTAAGGGCTTGCGTGCGCCTCGGTAACCCCTTGAGGGTGAATCTCCCAAATAGAACACACAGCCTTGAGATCGTCGGAAGACCGCCAGCTACTCAGGTCTTCGTCTCGCGATGACAAATGGCAGTACCTTACCCTCAACCGACATTTAACGTCGCTATAATCGGTGTTGTAAATTGTGTCGGAATAATGGCCTTGTTAGCCAATTCGGCTGCGAATACTCGAAATTTTTTGTTTCAGTAACAGTGCAAAACCTAAAACTAACAAAAGAAAGAAAAATAAACTAAAGCTACTTTTTAGAAGGGTAAATGTACTCGCAGTTTTAACTGTGCTTATTTGTAAATCGGGGGAAGAGTTTATCATTTTTATGATGAATACATTTTCAGCATAATCAAAGATGCCAGCTAGAAATGGTACTGATGCAAAATAGTAAACTTTGGAGTCGCCGTTGAATGTTTTACCAAAAAGCCAGACTAATAGTAGTGAATAAGTAATAGAGAACAAGCTGGGATATATAAAGTCTAATGGTAACTGAGTATGCAAATACAGATTACGTCCCTCGCTCCCCAAAGTATCAAGCAACTCATTGGCATAGCTAAATGAATAACCAGAGGGAGACAAATCGAATATCTGTAATTGAGGAGCAAACGCGGTAACAGCTGGAATCGAGTAAGAGAGCATCGTTAGGTATACGGCCATAGTCAATACAAAAAAGGAAATCACAACCTTTCCTGTCGAGTGCTTCTGCATAAAGCGAACTAAATAATTCATGTGAAAAGATAACCTCTATCGATTGCCGGACTAATATTTTTATTACCCGACACTATCTCGGGATATTTAAATCATTCTGACACTCTAACTTTAAGGTCATCAAATGTCTCAAATGAGTACAGCCCCCTTCCCCGATACGAAGTTTGAACAAAGCAGCCACGGTTGTCGAGCCAAACGGCGTCGATGAGAGCAGTGGCGATTCACCCTCTCGACTACCCTAGTTCTCTAGTGACAACTCATATTCTGGAGCAAACGCAATTGGGATCACGAAAGTAGCGTTTGCTTCCAAGTAGCGATCATCTATCGGTGCCGCATCGTCTGCGACGTCAGGGTTCCAAACCACTTCAATCTTGCGCATTCCCGGTTCGAGCCCCGCGAGAGGCACTAGTCCAATGAGTCCGCGCATACCGATGTCGGCACGTTCGGCTGTTTCGAACGTCGACATCGGCACTGCTGTACCATCAATCGAGACGGACCAAAGTTTACGCAAACAACCTACCGGGTCTGGCGCTTGCTCTGGGCCTATGCACCATTGATCGAGCATCAGGTTGTCACGCAGTGGTTGGTAAGGCAAGAACAGACGGACGAAGCTACCACTTTGATTGAAACTGTCTAATCGGGGCCAGCCACGTGCCCGATCCAGCGAACTGGGCATATCCTCATAATAAGTACTGCGAAACCCTCGCTGGGCCAATTCGGTATCCAGATACACAAACTCACCAGAGAGTGTGAAATTAGTCCATGCCGCAGCGCGTGCGCTCCCGATGACGACAATGGCGACAATGCTGAAGGTTATGGCAGCGAAAACCGCAAATGGGCGCGTATTGCTTTGCAACGTTAGCTGCACCGGCAATACCAGGCGTTGCGGATAGGCGAGCCCAGCAATACGCCTGAGAAATCGAACAAAGCTCGAATAGATTTTGCTCTCGCACAGGCGAGGAATACGCGACGCAAGTTGCGCATCAAGCAGATACACAAGTATTGGCGCCCCGATGAAAACGATCAGGAGCACCAGCGAGCCGATACTCATTGCGGTGTTGGTGATACCAAAGCGCGCTCCGATTGCCCCGGACATGACAACGATTCCGACTAATATCACACCGAACCACAGAACACTTAGCGTCAACATGCTGATGACAGCAAACAACGACGACGCCAATCGATCTGTTTTCTGGATTACTGTATCGAGATTCGGGAGTGTGTCGCGATAATACTTACGGCTCATCGGACCGAGACCAGGTGTCTTGTTCCAGTTGATGCCGTCTGGGAAAGCTGCCCGCAGCCCAATCAAGCCAACCCAATAAGCGCGAGCCATCAAATGCACAATAAAGCAAGCGGCCAAACCATAGCAAACACCCGCCAACAATGTTGTGCCAACACTACCGGCAATCGCAAGACTGATCGAAAGGTGCGTGAAAACGCCAGCAAACTTGCCGTATAACCAATCAGGCATAGCCAATAACGCAAATATTGTCAGGCTCGAAATAATCAACTCGAGTTCATCTGTGCGATCGCGTAACCGATCCATTGCTTCGGGATCATTGCTGTAACGCGCTTCGGTTCTTTTCACTTCCGTCAAATCTTGCTCCTCCCGTTATAATTTCTCACAAGCTGTCTACTCGGCAGCCAGCCGTATATTTTGACCTATCCCCGTAATCCAGTCCAAGCACATTACGAATGGCCGTTTCGAGTATTGAAGACCCATTTGATTATGTCAATGCAAACGGGTAAAAGTTGCGGCTAGCAGCCATTGGACAATATTTACGTTGATCTAAATTGTCTAAGAACCGAACACTATTTTTTAGCGTTCGAAACCTCATTCAAAATTTGACCCACATATTTACGAAATTTTTTGCGACCTTCTGACAAGCCAATTGCTCGCCAACGAGAAGCCTAGATTGCAATTTTTTTGTGGTTGTTGCTTCGAAAAAATCGGCGCTTAAAAAGCCGTTTTGATATTGATAATGCTCGTTATCCCAATCAACCATCCGTGCTTGAAGGTAGCTGCGGAGCCGCAAATGGTCGACAGTATTGAGCATTGCAGCTGCCTTAAAATCGCTTCCGTAGTTAGTTTTGGCTAATATTGACGCTATATACTCACTGGCCGCCACAATAAGCCGCTCATCGATGGCGTCGTAGTACCTGGCCTAAGTCAGGCTAGGTCGGCATGGTCCAAAGGCAAACTATTTAACTGGCTTTACCACAAACAGTAAATCACCCGAATTAACCTGTGCATTATTAGCCTGGTTCATTCGAACTACTTCATATTCTTGCTCTGCAGTGAAAATTTCACCCGAGCCGGCGACGCTTGAAAGTGAAATATGAGTAAATAGTTTCATTGCCTCGACCTGGCATAAGGTCTGGCTAAGATTGACTCTGTCGCCTACTTTGATGAATTCAGGTTCGCTGGGCGATGATGTTGAGTAGTAAATCCCAGTCATTGGAGACACTACTTTGATCTCATCGGTACCGGCTATGAGCAGGCTGCTAAGGTCGCTATTAATCGAATCAGCGCCGGTGTAAGCCATCTCTTCAACAACTTTATCCTTATCTAAAGTATCGAGAAAGGTAGGCAAGTAGTTAGTGTCGTAAACGCCCTTTGTGAATGTTTGATCATTTAATATTCGCTTCAACAGTGAAATGTTGGTACAAACACCTTTGATGCTGGTCTGGTCTAAGGCTTCGAGTAACTTAGCAATCGCGTCTTTACGATTTTTGCCATGCACAATCAGTTGCGCAATCATGCTGTCGTAGAAGGGTGAAATAGTCTTGCCTTCGGAGACCGATGCAATTACTTCAATATGATCGCCGCTCGGGAACTTACATTCGGCAACCAATCCCGGCGTGGGCAGAAAATCAATTGAGCCGTTGGTATCCAAGCGTGCTTTTTCGGCCGTGATGCGAGCCTCAATCGAGAAGCCTTTGTTGGCGATTTTCAGGTCCTGAATTGAGCCGCCTTCTGAGATCTCAAATTGAGTGCTTACAATCGGCACACCTGAAGTCCATTCAGTTACCGGGTGCTCTACTTGCAGACGAGTATTCATCTCCATAAAGTAAATCGTATCGGCTTTGAGATCATAGATGAATTCAACCGTGCCGGCCCCAAAGTAATCAACCGCATTGGCTAGTTTTTCGGCGCATTCAAAGGCCATTTTCTCAAGCTTTTTGGGCAGCATGGTTGACCCAGACTCCTCTAACACCTTTTGATTGTTTCGTTGCACTGTGCAATCGCGCAAGCCGATTATTTTGGTAACCCCTTGGGTATCGCGTAAAATTTGCACTTCGATATGGCGCATCGATTCAACAAATTTCTCTAAGTACAAATCTCCATTGCCAAAGGCGCTGCGCGCCTCGCTGTAGACATTGTTAAAGGAATCACGTACTTCACTGGCATTGCGCACAATTTTAATGCCTTTACCGCCGCCACCGTGAACTGCCTTGAGCAATACTGGGTAACCGATTTCCTCGGCTACCTTAGCGGTAGCTTCAGCGCTGGTTAAAATGCCGTGTGAGCCTGGTACCACCGGAACATCATTTGCCATGGCGGTATTAATAGCATTCGACTTGTTGCCCATGGTGTCCATAGACGACGCTCTTGGGCCAATAAAATTAAGCCCATTGGCGCGGCAAAGGCGCGCAAAGCCGGCGTTTTCGGAAAGAAATCCAATGCCTGGATGCAGGGCATCAGCACCGCGGTTACGAGCTATGGTTACAACAGATAAGCCATTTAGATAGCTTTCGCCCGGAGTCTGGCCGCCAAGGCAAACCACCTCGTCCTGTTCGGTTAGCATGTCGCAGGCTGCGGAATCCATGTCAGGGTCAGATTGCACTAACAGGACTTTATGCCCTCGTTGTTGCGCGACGCGAATTAGCTTAACGGCTGTGCAACCACGAGCGTGTATTAAGACTGTCTCTATAGGGCCCATTAAATCAACCGCGCGAACCACCTCAGGTTTGGCAGAATCTGCCTCCATGGTGGCGGTACCAGTAATGACCTTAGCGACTACCTCAGCTATCGTTTCACTGGGTAGGGTGATCGAAGGGTCAACCTCGCGAAGCTTTTCATCCAAGCCTTCGGCGAAAGGATGTATGACCAAGCCCTGCATTGCGCCAGGGGTATCGGCCAAATAATTTGAGGTGGTTGCCATTGTTGGCAAGAAAGAAGGCACCACCACTCGGCCAGCAAATGGCATATCAGTGCCACTTAGGTAATAGGTATGCACCAGCGGGTGTGTGACAAAACTGGCTTGTGAACCGCCAGTGCAGTCGCCAAAGCCAAATATGATCACGGGTAAACCCGTTTCTGCAATAAAATTGGTGATGCGGTCGTTGACGATGGCCATTGAAAATAAGGAGCCTGGGCCTTCTTTAGTTTGCATGCCACCAGAAGACACAAAACAAACCACTGGCAAGCCATCTCGAGCGCAATCAACTAATAGGGTGCAGAGCTTTTCAGCACCTGCCATATCAAACGCGCCTGCTTGAAATGCCACATTTGAAATCAGCGTACCTACTTTGGCAGTGTTGCCGTCTTCATCAAGCTTGATTCGGCCGGTGCCAGTAACCACACCACATGGAGTGATACCGTTATTCAAGGCTTTTTCAATCGATTGCCGAAAACCTGGGAATGACACAGGGTTGGCAGTCATCTTATTTGCTTGGGTTTCTTCGAATTGAGTGAACAAAGTTTCGCTAAACGCAGCGACAGTGGTTAACTTTTTTTGCTTGTAAGAACTCATCACGCGTTGCACCATCAGGTCTTGATAGGCAATGTTGAGTTGATTCCAAAAATCTTTGCGTTTGCCGATGCGGCCGGGGTTAATTTGCCCGTTATAAGTTTTGCCACTCATTTGCGCATCGATAAATCGTGGCACTAGCGTTTCGAAAAAATAAGTAATTAACACTAATAGTGAATCTGACATACGCGGGAAATTCACGCGCTTCCACTCTTCAACGTCGCTTAAAAAAGCGCCACGTTGATCATATTTAACGAAATGAGCAAGCCATTTAGCGAATTCGGCTTTGGTATCACTGTCGATAGCGCCTTCTGCGATAGCCCCACTAATGCTAGAGGTTACTTTCTCTAGAGAGTTATCGAGAATATTGCGAATGGTCTTTTCTGAAATAGACTGAAAGGCCTTGGATTCCTCAGCGATTTCGCCAAAGTTGACAACAATGTTGTTGTATAGAGCATCAAACACCAACATATTGCGAAACTGATCGTGCAGAGTTTCACGAATGCTGGGTTCATGGAGTGTGTCCAAAAGCGTTAAATCCGCCTCAGGCTTGCTCAAAGCATCATCACCTTCACTGCCCATTTCGGATAATTTGCGACTCATTTCCACAAAATTAAATGCCGCATCGGATTTCCAGCGGTTATAAAGGTATAAGCACGCCACAAAACAAAAGTTTTTCTTGGCATTCTTATAGTTGCTTTGCGGGTCACCCAGGATCAGAGCCGTGATCTTACTGCGCTCTGTATTCAATTCTTCGCGTTTTTGTTTGAGGTTTGACCATGCTTTAGCAAGTTGCTCGTTGTAGACCAATTTCTCTGGATCTTTTTGCCATCGGCCAAATGCCACTTCGCGCATTTGCTGGGTACGAGCACTCAGGTCACCTTTAGGAATTTCTTCTTCAGCCAAGCGGCCATAGGTCTCAATGGTCGACGAATGGATGCGGCAACGCATAGACAGCGAGCGCAGGTACATCATGGCATGAGAATATACACTGGGGTATTCGCTCAACTCTCCATAAAGGTCAAAGTCGGCGGATTTTTGCAGAGCTTCAAAACTTTGCTTGTGCAGCTTTTCAGAGCGAACGTTCTCCCAATAGTTTGCGGCTACCATGGGGTTCTCTAAGACTTCTCGCTTAGCGTCAGCTTCAATCTCTTCAATCCCGGTGAAGATTGCTGCGACCAAATTGTCGTTTTTGCTCAGGCCGTCATCATCACTGGGATCCCAATCGATCACTCCGTCTATAACTCCGCTGCGATATAACTCCGCTGGCGAAACACCCACGTATCTCGCGCTTTCTTGCCACGACAAATTATATTGTCGGGCAATATTGGCCAATCCCTTTGGTTGAATCGTATTAAAGGCTGCGCATCGTACCGCCAACAACAAATTGCTTGCAGCCAACGGAATCGCACCTCCGGAATAACCTAGGCCGTAAATGATGCCTAAAGTTGGTACCTTAACGGCAGCCATTACGGCTATTAGCCGCGAAATTGAGTGGGCTTGGTTGTTTTCGTTCGCCTCAGTGCCAGCATCTGCGCCTGGAGTGTCCATAAAGGTAACGATGGGCACCGCGCGATTTGAGTAACCCTTTGCTAAACGGCATGCTTCAAGGTGGTGTTCGGGTCCCCACACACCATTTTTAACGCTGCGATCTTGCGCAAGTATGGCAATTCGCCGCGTTTGCCCTCGATACTCCAGAGAGAGTTCTACTGAATACAGCGGGCCCAATTCGAATTCACTATGGATCTTGCCGCGAAGCTGACTTACCGCGGCTTTTGCGCTAGGCCGAGTTGCCGACTCAGCTGGGTCTAAAACCTTGGAGACATAATCGTCCACTGTCAGCTTTCTGAGTGATTTACGGTCAGCTTCGATTTGCTTTGGCTTTAACAACCCAGAAACTTTTTGATGCCATTTGAACGGATGCTTGCTGCCATTCAAAGACCAATTGTTGGCGCGGCGTTCAACATCGCTAAATAGATCTGTTTGAGACGTGTGCCCAGCGGAATTTTGGTGTTTCGTATTCAACGCTTCATACCCATAAGTTGATTACTAAATATTGTCATTATAAATCGTTTGTACTTTGCTTAGACTCCGCCCAACGAATCTGTTTAAGGTGTCGAACTCTCAAAGACAGTAAATGGTCTTGAGGCTTGAGCCTAAACAGCCAATAACATCAAAAGCCTTGAGCCAACAACATCAAAAGCTAGGCAATTTGACCATTAAGTAGGGGAGCTTAAGTTAGTGATAGTTTATTTTTTTCGATCACCAAGTATGCCATGAAACCGCCCAGTATTCCGAGCAGTAAATAGCTAGTTTCAAGCCCCCGGCCTATCAGTAATTGAGTCAATTCGGCAGTGATACAGATAGTTACAACCGCTATGAACGCTCTTTGCGGCGTTAAACTGACAATTGCAAGTGCCGCGAAGTTGATCAGCAGGACTAATGCAAAGGCGCCAGTAAAGTGCAAAAATAGGTCGCCATGGCGCTCCGCCTATAATAATGCGGCATAGGAAATTCCCAAATCTCTCAAAAAAGCGTGTGGAATCCAATGCGCATAATTGTATTCATCGCGCGTAATCACATACGCCATTGATACAAAAAGCACTAGCAGTGCTGCGCGGTAAAACCATCTTGTATCTGCTGTTGAATCGTTCATACTTCTTTGAGTTTTAAAAACAGCCTCCACTACAAAATTGACTGACATTCAAATCAAACCGCGCCCACAAAGCGCGCTCAATACCACTATACCAGGCATCCCGAGAGCTCTGGCGCAGGTGCTCGCTTCGCGAGGCGTGCAAAATGCCAACGGATTAGATTATGCACTAAAGCGTTTATTGCCGCCTAAAGGGCTTAGCAATATTGATCAGGCGGCTGAGTTATTGGCTGAAGCGATCAGCGCTGATGCGGGAATTGTGATAGTTGGTGATTTTGATGCCGATGGCGCTACCAGTTGTGCAGTGGCAATAAAATGCCTGCGCGCTTTTGGTTGCAATAATGCCAGCTATTTGGTGCCCAATCGTTTTGAATACGGCTATGGCTTGTCGCCTGAGATTGTGGGCGTTGCTGCGATGCGTCAGCCAGATTTAATTGTTACGGTCGATAATGGAATCAGCAGTGTCGATGGTGTGCATGCGGCGCAAGCGTTAGGAATGTCTGTGCTGGTTACCGACCATCATCTACCTGGGGATGAAATCCCCACCGCAGATGTAATAGTGAATCCAAATTTGCAAGGTGATCGCTTCGCCAGTAAAAACTTGGCTGGCGTTGGGGTGATTTTCTACGTGATGTTGGCGGTGCGCGCCAAATTAAGGCAAATGAACTGGTTTGCAGACACTGGGCTGAACGAGCCTAATATGTCCCAATTTCTTGATCTGGTGGCTTTAGGCACGGTGGCTGATGTTGTGCCGCTGGACCAAAATAACCGAATTTTGGTACAACAAGGTATGCAGCGGATTCGTCAAGGGCAAGCCTGCGCAGGTATTCGGGCTCTTTTGTCTGTTGGGAATCGTAACCCACAGCGCCTCGCTTCAAGCGATCTCGGATTTACTGTGGGGCCAAGGCTCAACGCAGCTGGTCGTTTAGATGATATGTCTGTAGGCATAGAATGCCTGTTGGCCGAAAATGAAGATCAAGCAATGGTTTTGGCAGTACAACTAGATCAGCTCAATCGAGATCGGCGTGAGGTAGAGCAGTCGATGCAGCAAGATGCATTGGCGATTGTTGAAAAGCTGGCTGTTGACCAAACCGATGTGCCGCCAATCTATGTGTTATCAGATGAATATTGGCACCAAGGTGTGGTTGGCTTGGTTGCTTCTCGCATTAAGGAACGCACCCATAGGCCAGTAGTGGCAATGGCACCTGGTGATGCTGAGGGTGAATGGAAGGGCTCGGCGAGAAGTGTTGAAGGACTACATATTCGTGATTTACTGGTTCGCCTCGATGCAACCCACCCTAATCTTCTGGCTAAGTTTGGTGGGCATGCGATGGCCGCTGGATTTTCATTGCGCACAGAGAATTTAGAAAAGTTTAAGGCGGCGCTGTTACTCACCGCTCAAGAGATGACCGAGGGCCGGGATTGGAGCCATGTTTTGTGGACCGATGGCGAACTCGCGGCAGACGAATTCACCATGGAGCTGGCCGAGCAGCTACGCCAGACCACGCCATGGGGGCAGGGCTTTGCAGAGCCAGTGTTTGATGGTCAATTTGAAGTGCTTGACGCCCGCGTGGTGGGCGACACTCACGCCAAGTTGCGCTTACAGCCAGTGGGTGGCGAGCAACAAATCGATGGAATTTGCTTTGGCTATTTAAATAGCCATGAATCCTTACCCTCTGGAGTTATTCGCGCTGCCTATAGGCTCGATGTAAACGAATTTCGCGACCGGCTGAGTTTGCAGTTGATGATTCAACATATTGAATAGTTCGTCATTAGCACCATGATAAACTTGAAGCAATACAACTTATGCCTACACCAAGTAGGCTTTTACCACTTAAATTAATCGGAGTTTTTATGAGTTATTTGAATGTCGCTTCTGGCAATGTAGTCGCATCTCTACCTGGCGAAGCTAGAGCTGGATTCATTCGCCGTACATACGGTCATGTTGCGGCCTCATTGGCATTGCTGGCCATCCTAGAATGGCAGATGTTAGGGCTTGGTTTAGGGCCTGTGGCTATGCAGTTTTTAGGCGGCGGCATGATGAACGTATTGTTGTACATTGGCTTGTTCATAGGCGCTAGCTACGTGGCTAATAATTGGGCGCATTCTAATAAATCCAAAGAAATGCAATACGCTGGTCTTGGACTTTTTATATTCGCCGAAGCAATAATTTTGTTGCCGGCTATGTACATGGCACAAAACATTGCGCCCAACGCTATTGGCAATGCTGCCGTGACCACCGCTGCATTGGTCACAGGCTTAACCTATATTTGCTTTACAACGCGCAAAGATTTTTCATTCTTAGGCCCCATTATAACAATTGGTGCTTTTATCGCGATTGGCCTCGCCATAGCGGCGGTGATTTTTGGATTTAATCTAGGCCTCGTTTTTTCATTTGCGATTGTTGGTTTGGCGGGCGCTGCGATTTTATACAACACCTCTAATATCATGCGTGAATACGGTGAAGATCAGCATGTTGCTGCTGCTCTTGCCTTATTCGCTTCGATAGCCTTAATGTTTAGATTTCTATTACAGATTTTCATGAGCTTTGGCGACGACTAGTTCGCTACTTACTCCGTGTACTTAGAAGACTGCGTCGGCAATACGCCATTAGTTCAATTAAAACGCTTATGGCAAGGTGAGCATGTAACGGTGCTCGGCAAGCTTGAGGGTAATAATCCTGCAGGTTCAGTTAAGGATCGGCCCGCCCTGAACATGATTGCCAAAGCTGAGGCACGTGGTGATATTAAGCCTGGCGATACTTTGATTGAGGCCACCAGTGGCAACACCGGCATTGCTTTGGCGATGTCGGCGGCTATGAAAGGCTATAAGATGGTTTTATTGATGCCGGATAATATGAGCGAAGAGCGCTACGCATCAATGCGAGCTTTTGGCGCTGAGATTATTTCTATATCGGCAGAGGCTGGTGGCATGGAGTTGGCGCGCGACACGGCTGACCAAATGCAGGCAGATGGAAAAGGAGTTGTGTTAGATCAGTTTTCGAATGACGATAACTGGAGTGCACATTATGAATCGACCGGCCCAGAAATTTGGCTTGATACGCAGGGGGCGGTGACACATTTTATAAGCTCCATGGGCACTACAGGCACTATTATGGGTGTGTCAAAGTATCTAAAAGAGCAGAATCCTGCTGTGCAAATAATCGGTGTGCAACCTGAGGGTGATTCTCAAATTCCTGGAATTCGCCGTTGGCCCATTGAATACTTACCTAAGATTTTTGATGCTCGTCGAGTAGATAGAATTATTGATGTTGATCAACAAACTGCAGAACAAACCATGCGCTTGCTCGCAACCCAAGAAGGTATTTTTGCTGGCGTATCTTCCGGTGGCGCTATGGCAATCGCGTTGCAAGTGGCTGCAGAACAAGAGGCCAAGTCTCAGAAGTCCGTTATTGTCTCGATCGTTTGCGACCGTGGTGATCGTTACCTATCCACAGGAGTGTATTAATGAACGTATTAGCTTTCGATATAGAGACCATTCCAGACACTGATGGCGGCCGTAAAATTTATGAGTTGGAAGATTTAACCGATTCTGAAGTAGCCACAGTGATGTTCAATAAGCGCCGCGAGAAAGTCGGCAATGAATTTATCGCCACGCATCTGCAAAAAGTGGTGGCGATCTCTGCGGTTTATCGCAATACCCAAAAAGACCAATTCTCGGTATGGACTCTCGGCCAAGAAGACAGTTCCGAAAAAGAAATCGTACAGAACTTTTTTGATGGCGTTGACAAACACACGCCTACTTTAGTTACTTGGAACGGCAGTGGCTTTGATTTGCCAGTGCTGCACTATCGTGGGCTTATCAACGGTGTGCAGGCGGCTCGCTACTGGGACACAGGCCAAGACGACAGCAACTTCAAATGGAACAATTATATCGGCCGATTTCACATGCGCCATACCGATCTAATGGATGTGATTGCTGGTTATAATAACCGAGCATTTGCACCTCTCGATGAGGTGGCCGTGCTGCTGGGCTTTCCCGGTAAGATGGGCATGAGTGGCTCAAAGGTGTGGGGTCAATACCAAGCTGGCGAGATTAAAGCGATTCGCGATTATTGTGAGACCGATGCGTTGAACACTTACCTTGTGTATCTGCACTGGCAGTATGTGAAGGGAAATCTAACTGATGCTGGTTTGCAAGCAGAGCACCAACTGGTGAAGGAAACCCTCGCTAAAGGTGAACCACACCTGCAGGAATTTCTACAGGTGTGGGAATCGAATACTGCCTAGAGGATCTAAACTCTAGAACGCTATTTGCATTATAGCTATGTATAAGCCAATCAGTATTAGCGCCAAGTTGGCTATAAAGCCGATCATCATGCCGGTCCCGCGCTTAGTTGGGTCACTTATGTATCCTGCGGAGTAGACGAAACGACCTACCAAGAATACCGCGCCTAGAATGGCGGCGACATCCGCTCTAAAATAAACCGCGCAAACCCACATGGCAGGCAAAGTGATGGCCAGTTGTTCAAGGGTGTTCATATGTACTCGACTGCATCGCTCAAAATGCTCATCGCCGCTCATAGCTGGAGCTTTCAAGTCAGCCATGCCGCGAGCTTTGCCAACTTGCATCATGAAATAAATGTATTGAATGAGTAGTAACATGGTTACCAGAATTACGAAAGACATGTGGTTCTCCAAAATAGGGGTTATTTTTTGTGTGCAAATAATATACTCAAAATGCAGTATTTGCACTAGAATAGCGCTCCCGCCTAACCTGAGTTCGAAGCTCTTTGACGCTTCGATTTTTAACCAACCGCTATACTCCAATTAGGAAGTCCCATGGCTAGACGCCGTAATCGTAAACAGATCGACACTACTCCTCGCGAGATATTCATTGACTCAATGGCGCATGATGGGCGTGGGGTTGGGCGAGGTGAAGATGGCAAGGTGGTGTTTGTTGACTACGCGCTGCCTGGAGAGAAGGTACGATACGTGCCAGTGATGAACCGCAAAAGTTATTTGTTCGGTTCAACCATCGAAGTGCTTGAGCCATCGGAGCACAGAATTGAGCCTAAATGCCCAGTCTTTGGGCAATGCGGCGGTTGTGTGTTGCAGCACCTCGATGAGAAGATGCAAATACAATATAAACAACAAGCGCTGCTGGAAAACTTCAAAAAGATAGGCAACGTGCAGCCCGAGCAATTACTTGAACCAATGACTGGGGAGTCTTGGGGTTATCGTAGGCGAGCTCGGTTGGGGGCAAAATTTGTGCCTAAGAAGGGCGGCATGATTGTCGGTTTTCGTGAACGCAATACCAGTTATATCCAACCCACTGATCGCTGCGAAGTTCTGTATCCAGATGTGTCCGCGGTACTGCCCGACTTGCGTGAGACACTTGAGCAGATCTCATGTAATGATAAAATCCCTCAGGTGGAGATCTCTGTTGCAGACAACACTACAGTAATGATTGTGCGACACCTAGAGCCTTTTGTGCAAAACGATCTTGATCTGCTCACAGAATTTGCCAAGCGCAATAAGCTGCAGTTGTTTTTGCAGCCCGGCGGTTTAAAAACAGTGCACCCGTTGTACCCAATAAAGCCAGAGCCATTATTTTATGACTTTAAAGACTTTGACATACGAGTCGAATTTCTGCCCACCGACTTTATTCAGGTCAATAGCGGCATCAATCAGCAACTAGTTGCGCGCACCATTGAATTGCTTGATTTGCAGCCAAACGACCGCGTGCTGGATTTGTTCTGCGGCGTTGGTAACTTCACCCTGCCGCTGGCTCGAAAATCCAATACCGTCATTGGAGTGGAAGGTGACCAGGCTCTGGTAAATCGCGCGTTGCATAATAGGCAATTGAACAAACTCGATAATGTCGATTTTCATTTTGGTGATTTGTTCAAAGAAGATATGTCCTCTAGTTCGCACGGTGATTGGTTGGATCAAAAGTTCGACAAGATTTTGCTTGATCCACCACGCTCAGGGGCGGCTGAAATGATCAAGCGATTACCGCAATTCGAAGCTTCAAAAGTAGTCTATGTTTCCTGTGGGCCCGCCACCTTGGCGCGCGATGCTGGAGTGATGGTCAACGAGCATGGCTATACCATGACTCAAGCAGGCGTCATCGATATGTTCCCACATACTGCGCATGTTGAGTCGATAGCCGTTTTCGAGAAATAGTGCAGTAATGGCAGGTTGGTTGAAACTGCCATTTGTTTCAAATTGCTTGCGCCGTTCAAATTGCTTGCGCTCCGCGCATCACGTATTGTGAAAGGCTAGCAAACAATTGCAGAGCCTACTGATGAATACTGTAAATCTAGAACAGCTACTCGAGAGCCTACTCGCCACAGGTAAAGAATACGCCGAAAAAGGCCAAGCGATCGCTGAACAAAAACTGAACATCCCAAGCGAAGGGCAAGAGCGTGAAGTGATGCTCGACGGCCTAAAGAAAGGAGCCATTGCGTCGGCCGTATTAGTTGGTCTACTGGGTACACGTGCTGGGCGCTCCTTAACCGGCACAGCGATTAAATTGGGTGGTTTAGCGGCACTCGGTGTAGCGGCTTATACCGGATACCAAAATTGGCAGGGCGATAAGCAGTCAGAAGTGGTTGATGTTGCCGGCCCAAGCTACGTCGATTCATCACTCATAATCAAAGCCATGGTCGCCGCCGCCAATGCCGATGGAAAAGTAGATGATGACGAGCTAAAAGCGATTAAGCATGAGATTTTGCAGATGCATCTAAGTGACGATGATGCACAACGCTTAGAGAAAATAATTGATAGCCCATTGTCTGCCCAGGAACTTGGCAATTTAGCCGATGGAGACGTAGTGGCGGCCGAAATCTATTTAGCCACAAGATTGTTGGTTGACGAACATTCTTCACTTCCAGAAAAAATGTTTTTAGAGGATTTAGTAGTGGCATTGGGGTTGAGTCATGAGCTTTGCGCCGAACTCGATAGGCAGGTTGCGTAAGCGCGTCGCAGGGTTGCCTAATAAAAACTGCAATACAGTCAAAGTAGACATCTAAGGCTAACTTTGATTTTTAGTATTTTAACAGTAAGAGAGTAATTAGTGAGATAGGCCATGCAACGTCCGACTAAAGAACAAATAAGAGAATTGCCTTTGTACGTTGGTCTTGATCTTGCCGCTATAGATATAGTTGAAAATGAACTAGATGCCGCCAGAGCAATAAAAGAGCTGGAAAATGAGATTTGTTTAGGCTTTGATACTGAAAGTAAGCCTATTTTTCGCAAAGGTGAGATTAGCCCTGGCCCAACGCTAATTCAGCTAGCAACTGAATCAAAAGCGTTTCTATTTCCAACCAGGTTCCCTTCAGCGGTATCTTCAGCGAAGGCAATATTGAGTAACCCAAACATAAAGAAAGTTGGATTTGGTATTGCTGGAGATAAAAGTGAGCTGCTCACTAAACTGGATATAAAGGTTGTGAACACACAAGACTTATCGATTAAAACGAAAAATTTAATAGGAGAAAAGTCGATGATTGGTGCTCGAGCGGCTGTCGCAATGATTCTCAAATTACGTTTAGGCAAAGGCGCTCAGAAATCAAACTGGGGTGCTTACCCGCTCAAAAAGAATCAAATTTTATATGCCGCGAATGATGCTCATTCAGCGATTTGCGTTGCCAATGAATTGAGTAGCATTTAAATGCCCGGAGTATGAGCTCAGATAGACATACTTTTTAGGTGTGCCTTCAGGTTTAACTCTAGTTTTCTCAAAGGTGGTCGAAAAAATACTCTGACTTCATTGTATGTAAGTGCAGGGATGTTCCTTCGCCTTCGACAATGCCATGGCGCCTATTTGGGTATGCCATTAGTTCGAACTGTCGATTATGTTTAACCAATTCATTGATCAATAGTTCACTGCCCTGATAGTGAACGTTGTCATCACCGGTGCCGTGTACCAGCAATAGTTTGCCTTCGAGCTTGGATGCGTGGGTTATTGCTGAGAACTGCAAATAGTTATCGACGTAGTCACTCAGAAGCCCCGAATAGCGTTCCTGGTAAATGGAGTCATAGAGCCGTTTATCAGGCACCGGCGCTATCGACACACCCACCTTAAATTGCTGCGGATAGCGAAACATTAGGTTGAGCGTTAAGCTGCCCCCGCCGGAATGGCCCCATACCCCAATACGTGAACAATCGATATAGTCCCAGCGTTTACACATGGCTTTGATAGCGTCAGATTGGTCTCGTGTTTCCAAACTACCATCGCTTGCATAGATACTGCGTCGCCATGCGTGGCCGCGCGGTGCCTTGGTGCCGCGGTTGTCTATGGATGAAATAAGGTAGCCGCGTTGTGACATCATCATGTGCCAGAGGTTTCTATTAGACCAACCATCTTTGACTGTTTGACCAGCAGGCTCGCCGTAGACATAGTGAATCAGCGGATACTTGGCGTTGGGATCCATATTCGGTGGGCGGATCATGTAGCCGTCTAAGCGCAAACCATCTTGTGTCTCGACACTATAAAATTCCAGCTCGCCCAATTTCAGTTCGGCTAATTTCGCCAGCAGCTCAGCGTTGTCCTCGAGCACATGGTGTACTTTATGATCTGGCAGCGACACCAGATTGTAGACTGGCGGCATCATGAAATTTGAATAAGTGTGGATCGCCCAGCTAGAGTCCGCTGATATTTTGTAACTATTGGTACCGGCAAATTTGGTCGGCGTGACCTGTTCCATCTTGCCGCTCCCATCTAAGCGCGTGCGCTGCAAGTGTCGTTGCGACACATTGTCAGGCGATGCGATAAAATAAAGCCATCCGTTTTCCTCATCCACAGAGATCAGTTTGGTAACATCGAAATCACCTGGGGTTAGGTCTTTATGGGTTTTGCCATCGCGCGAAACACGATACACATGCTTCCAGCCATCGCGTTCGCTTTGCCATATAAAATCGTCGGATTCTTCGAGCCAATCAGGCTCGATCATTAGTTCGATAAAGGTTTCTTCGCGCTCACTAAAAAACATTTTGGCTTTGCCGCTTATGGCGTCTGCATAGAACAAATTGTTGATGTCTTGCTTGCGATTAAATTGCTGGATAAGCAGCTCTTCACTATTGTTGGCCCAATCCATGCGCGGCACATACATATCCTTAGCCACACCCGGCAACTCCACCCACTGAGTTTTTGCAGTACTAAGCGTCACTATACCGATGCGTGCTGCGGCGTTCTCCTCACCCACCTTGGGGTAGGGGATCGCGGTTACTTTGGGGTAAAGTGTGTCGGTATTATTGATGATCAAAAAATCTTTAGCGGCATGAGTGTCAAGCTGCCAATAGGCAATGCGCTGACTGTCGGGGCTCCAACGAAAGCCATCTCTGATAGAGAACTCTTCCTCATAGGCCCAGTCAAACAAGCCATTGATGATGGTTGACGAGGCATCGCTGGTGAGGGCTGTTACCTTGCGGTTGCTAAGGTTTTGAACATAAATGTTGTTGTTCCAAACGTAGCCAAACATTAAACCGTCAGGCGAAAACTTACCGAACATCATTTGCCCTCTTGCGGTTTGATCGGCGCCCAGTTTCCATAAGTCGCCGGTACTGATTTCGCGCACCCAGTAGTCACCGCGATCTTTCTCGCGCCATACATACTCGGCATTGGTAAAAATTAAGATCTTAGATTTGTCGTCAGACCATTGATAGTCATCCACGATCAGAGCCTTGTCAGCACCTTTGGGGGTCAGCTGTTTTAAGGAAATTAGTATGGATCGATTCAAAGTTGCTGGGTCGTATTGCACAACTTCTTCATACACTCTGATGTCGTCACCGTATTGATCCTTTTCAAGTTCGGCGTCTTCATAACCTGCAGCGGTTTCTAAGGCGCTATAGTTCGCGCCCTCATCCGACCATCGCACCGCACCGGGGTGTATCGCGTTGTATTCCCATTTTTCAAAAATTGTTTCGTTTGTCAGCGGCACGCCATCATTTCCTTGGTTTGTAGTTGGGGGCTCATATCCCCGACTGTTGTCAGAGAGTTTTAAGAGGCTCACTATAAGAGTTAAGGCGATAGTCTAGTAAGTAGCACTTTTCATCTGTGTTGTTCCTTTTTCTTAGTCAGATCAATCTTCCGCCACTTTATCAGGCTGCCCGCTCTGTGGATATTTCTTTTAAATCGACTAGAGGTTCAATGCCATTTGGTTATCTATATAGTTTTAACCTTGTGCATAGCTGTAATATCTTGCTTGGAAAGGGAATTCGGCTGTTCTAACGAACCGGCTCTACTCGCTTGTCCAAGGCAAACTAAGGCATGGCTCATAAGGTAATCTCGAACCAATGCAAATAATCCACTAGTCGCGCCAGCTGTTCATTGGTATTATTTATATGATTATTAAAAAATAAAACAAAAAGTTACCCAAATAGGTAACAGCAACGCCTTAGTAATACACTGGCGTCACTCACTTTAGGAGAACAAACTATGTCATCAACCACGCTTCAAGTTGGTATATTCATTGGTATCACTGCGCTGATTGCGGTACTTACTTATATCAAATGCCGCGCTGCAATTAAGTCACAGGATCACTCTGTGCAGGGTGAGAATAAGGAAGTTTTCTTGGCGGGCGGCAGCCTTACATGGGTTTTTGTGGCGGGCTCAATCACGCTGACCAACCTTAGTACGGACCAATTGGTGGGCATGAACGGCAATCAGATGCTATTGGTCGCCTGGTGGGAATTCGCCGCCGTTATTGGTTTGATTGTGTTGGCCAAGGTGTTTTTGCCTGTCTATTACAAATATAAATGCACAACTACTACAGAGCTATTAGAAAAACGCTATGGTGATCATCACATTCGCGCCGTAATCAGTGTGCTGTTCTTATTGGGTAACATAGGCATCTTCATTCCGGCCATGTTGTACGGTGGTTCATTGTTCATGAAGACTATGTTTGGTCTAGACGTAGCAATAATTACCCTCGCGATAAGTTTCGCTCTGGCCGGCGCCGCTTACGCTGTATTTGGCGGCCTGCGTGCGGTCGCAGTGTCAGATGCCTATAGTGGCGTGCTGCTATTGAGTCTCGGCATGGCCGTGGTATTTCTGTCATTGAATGCGATCAACTGGGATTTGAGCGGCATTCCAGCTGAACGCTTAACCCTCATTGGTGATAGTGCATCGGCCATTCCTTGGCATACCCTGTTAACCGGCATGCTGTTTATTCAGATTTTTTATTGGAGCACGAACCAAACAATCACGCAGCGCGCGATGGCTTCGCCCACTATTGAAGAAGGGCAGAAAGGCGTTTACGCTGCTGCGATTATTCGTTTGTTGATAGTGCCAGCGATGATTGTTATTCCTGGCATTGTTTCCTACAAGCTGTACGGTCATTTAGGCGATGCAGCTTACGGACGAATTGTAGGAGATGTATTGCCCGTGTGGTTGTCAGGCGCATTTGCAGCGGCGGTTGCGGCGGCGGTGCTAACCAGCGTAAACAGTATTTTGAATGCGTCGACAGCGCTATATGTGTGTGACATTCACGAAAAATATTCTTCAAGCCCGCCGAATGTAAAAAAACTTAACGCGATCATCACACTAACGATTGTGGCTATTGCGCTTATTTTAGTGCCATTTTATGAGCGAGCTGACAGTATTATCGAAACCGTACAACAATTATACGGCTTGCTCAGTATGCCCATTCTTTCAGCATTTTTGGTTTGTTTGGTGTTCGACGATGTTGATTCTCGGGCGGCTATTTTAGCGGTGATATTTGGTGTAGCACTTTATGCCATCCTATTTTTCAATGCGCCTATCCACTACATCCATTCAATGTTTGTCACACTGGTTTGTTGTGTTATTGCGTCGCTGACCTTGAGCCGATTTGTGTTTAAAACGAAACCTACTTTTATTGGCAGGGGGGCTGCGGCTTAACCCGGGCCAGAAATCTAAGATCCTATTAAGCGCGCCTTCGGGCGCGTTTTTTTGCTGTCTGGGTTGGGTCATGTAGGGCTAAGGTCACCATACCTTAAGTTGCTGAATTATTTCCATTTGGACCTCGCAATGACTTCCAGGCCTTGGAATACTTCGTCCGGGGTGCAAATCAATGCGAACCCAGTTTGCCGATACAGCCAAGTATCAACAGCGAACAAAGTCGCACTTTTTTACTCCTAGTTCCACGTAGTTGAATAATCAACTTTACAAATCGACATTATTTGTATAATATGTAAATACTGATAATTAGAATAGGTTTGTTTCTTGTATCAAAATCATTACTTCACCGGAGATAGTACAAAGGAGGGAATTCTAAGAGCCGCTCTTGAAATATTTGCCACGTTTGGTTACAAAAAAACCGCTATGGCTGATATCTCAGATCTAGCCGGGGTATCGAGGCCCACTCTCTACAAATATTTTAAAAATAAAGAAGCAATATTCTTTGCAGTCACAGAAGGCATCCACAATTGTGTGACTACCCAGGTTCAGCTAGCGCTTGAGTCGCATGACTCATTGGAGAGCAATCTAACATCTGCATTTAAAGAATGGACACGACCCTTTATCGAGATATTGTTTGGCTTAACGCACGGGCAAGAGCTTATCGGGGCGGGCAGTTCTATCGCCGCGAACGTATCTGAAAATGCACTCGGGCGCTTTCAGAACTTACTTTCTAATTGCCTCAAGAAGCATGAGAAAAACGGCGATATCGACCTAAGTAGAATCAATCAAAATACTCAGGAGTCTGCGGAGTACTTAATTCTATGTCTCAATGGTCTGTCAAAAGGAAAAACCTCAGAAGAGATATTTATGCAGCGAGTATCTGTACTCATTGGCAGCTTTATTGCTTCAATAGCGTGCATTAAATAGAACAGTAGCCATAGGTGCTTTTTATGACTATTGAATTAACAAAATCAACAGGATATTTAAATGATAGGTTTATTTGAGTTTGCAACGGTTGTAATGACCGGGCTACTAGCAGGAGCACTACTAACAGAGGCGTTTATTCTTGTTCCTTATTGGAAAAAGATGCCGCCTGATGAGTTTTTGCGGTTGCACCACACGATGTCACCTAGCCTTTTTCGGTATTATGCACCGCTGACAGTTGCGGGATCGGCGCTTCCAATTATTACCTCAAGCCTATATTTGAATCTATACGGCGCCAATTGGTCTTGGTGGTTCATGAGTGGTTTTTGTGCTATTGCACTTTTGGGTTTCTACTTCGGATTCTTTAAAAACGCCAATCTAGCATTCGCAACTGGCAAGGATCCTGAAATTGCGCAAGCGATACTAGAAAAATGGGCGTTACTTCACAATATGCGCACAGTCATTGCAGCCGTCGGTTTTGTTGCATCGCTTGCGGCTTATGGTGCTTAAAATAGCTACTCTCAACAAAGGTGCTAAACCCACCACAACATTTTTCTGTTCTCGCGTTCCTAAATTGAGATCTACGGCTGTCTAACATTCTTGTCTTGGCGCTATTTGAGCTGGAACTTAGGTCTTATAGATAAAGCAGTTATAGGTTAAACCTATTTATTTAGCAGTAACAAACGATTGTACAGTGATGTCTGATGCGCCTATGATTTAACTATACAAACAGTTAATTCATTCGGAGACCCACCATGAGCAGCATCGATATAGGTATTAATCAACAAAACCGAGAGGCTATCGCTGGCAACTTAAAATCCCTTTTAGCGGATTCTTATACGTTGTATCTACAGACGCATAATTTTCATTGGAATGTGACTGGACCTATGTTCCATCAGTTGCACTTAATGTTCGAGGAGCACTACACCGAATTGGCTATTGCGGTCGATGATATTGCCGAACGCATTAGGAGTCTTGATGTTGCGGCCCCTGGAACCTATGCGGCATTTTCCGGTTTAAGCTCAATTAAAGAAGTAGATGGCGTACCGAGTGCCGACGAGATGGTGTCGCTGTTAACCAAAGGTCACGAGCAAGTAGTGAAAACATGTCGTCAGGCATTGTTGGTGGCGCAAAAAGCGGATGATGAATCCTCTGCGGCGCTAATATCCGACAGGATGCGAATTCACGAAAAAACAGCCTGGATGTTGCGTGCGTTAATTGCTTAGTGGCATCGCTTTGTAGAGTTTTACAATGCGCTTTGCAATATTTGACCATTGATAATGTTGTTCCACATAATCGCGGGCCGCTCTAGCCAGTTCCTCGGTGTTATCCATATCGGCTAAGGCATCGATCAGTTCTCGCCGAATAGCATTTACCTCAAGATCGCAGACAAAGCCTAACTTGTGTTCGGATACGGCTTCTGAAAGTGCGACCTCTTTACTGACTAAAACCGCGGTGCCTGAAGCCATAGCTTCTAGCACCGCAATGCCAAAGTTTTCTGAGTGTGAGGTTAATGCGTAGATATCAGCGCCTTGCAGTAAAAGGTTTTTCTCTGAACCTTGTACAAAACCTATAAATTGGCAGCGTGCTTGCAATTCCAAGCGTTCAACTTTATCCACCAAGGCCTTTTTAAATACTGGGTCGCCTTCGCCCGCGATGAGTAACTTGAAAGGAAAGTCATCAACAATAGCGAGCGCATCTAGAAGTAGGTCGAGGCCTTTTTTTGGGTGTAACCTGGAAAGGTATAATATTGTGGGAACGCCGCGGTCTAAAGACCAGCGTTGCCGCATTTTGCGCCGCGGTTGGGTTAGCGACATCGGAATGCTTAAGCCCAGAGGGATTACTTCAGATTTCAATTGAGGTAATAGCTCAAGTGCCTGAGAGCGTTCAGACTCGGCGGTAAAGTGTACGGCTTTGGCACCCAGCAGATTAGCGCGCTCAATCCAATCTAGATAGTACTGTTTAACGCTTTTTGTTTGTCCGAGGGCCCATTTTTCTAACTGCCCAATAGGTCTTGAGATATAGACAACGCCGCGTTTTCGCGCCAGCATCATGGTGTAACTTGAGCAAAAAGAGAATATTGCGTGCACGTGCACCACGTCGTAGTTTTCAATATTAGCGTGCAGCTATTTCTGAAATCCATAAGAATAAGCGTATTCGCGTACTATAGGTACCGGCGGTGAAAAGCGATTGAAAAAGTGGATTGGCACACCTTCGTGGTCAAGCAATCGAGTGGCACATCTAAGTGCGAATCTCCGTGATCATTTGTGGTTGCTATCTCAGCCTGTACTCCAGCTTGGCGAAGCGCAGTGACCATGTCTATGATTGCCTTGCTTGGGCCGCCGCGCTTGGGCGAAACGGATGGGATAACATGCAGAACTTTAAAGTTATTTGACATATCGCTGGGCCCAATGATTGAACAAGATTAAGCTCCATTTCCGATACCACGGTTCGAGTTTAATCCAGCTTGGTACGGTCTGTGTAAGCGGGATGTCACGCCAATGATCAGAAAACCATTGGTCAAACGGAAAGGCGAAACCTTGCTTTGGACGATTTATCACCCATTCAGGAAGTTCTGGCACTGCGTCTATTAAAAGTGGTTTTCCATATTGTAGTCGTTGTGCTGATGGAATCGAGGACAGTGTATCAATCAATACTCGATCAACAAATGGTACGCGCAGTTCAAGCCCCCATGCCATGCTGGCTAGATCGCTATCGCGTAATAATTGGTTGCGCATATACGTTGTCAACTCCACCTCAATCACAGCGTTGGCTGGATCGCCAGACATTTTCTTATGCGTTAAGGATGCTGACAGTGTATTGCACAGCAATTGGCCAAGCGCAGTAGCCTCTGTGCTCGAAAATATGCGGCGCAAACTAGTGTGAGCAGCGGACAAAGAGCCTGGCCAACGCAAAAAATCAAAAACCCGACGCAGCTTTGCGGGCACGACTTTGTTGCTGATTTTTTCGAGCAAATTGATTGGCCATCGCAAGAGCGCCAATCGGCGGGAGTTCCTAACCATCTTGGGTAATACCTTGAATGATTTATAGCCAGCGCGTAGTTCGTCTCCGTCTAAGCCAGAAAGGCCTACCTTCTCACCACAATCATGCGCCAACTTGGCCACGCAAAAAGTATTAAAACCATCTGTCATTGGTTGGTCGATGGCGTGTAAAAACTGATCGAATAGTGGCTTGGCCAATTCGGCTGTCATTACCAATTCAGTGTGATTAGTGCCAAAATGCTCAGCCACTCGGCGCGCGATATCGCCTTCATTCCATTCTGGATCTTCAAACGCAATCGAGTAGGTGTTAATTTTTTGCTTGGTGGCTTTAATCGCAAGGGCGACTAACGCGGTAGAATTTATGCCACCGCTTAAAAATACACCTATCGGTACATCTGCCACAAAGTGCGCTTTGATTGAATCTTTCAATGCTTCGCGAGTCCGCTGCTGCATAGCAAGGTACTCTAACGGTTGTGGCTTGAAATCGATAGCCCAGTAAGGGATAACACTGAGCCTGCCATCGGCCCAACTAAGGTTATGGCCGGCGGGTAAAAGCTTCACGTCACGGAGTAAGGTATGCGGTTTGCTTACCGTGCCCGTTTGCAAATAACTGGATAAGCCTTGCGGGTCTAGCGTCTGTTTGCTTAAGCCAGCGGCGACAATTGCGCGTAGTTCTGAAGCGACTGCTAGAGTCGCCTCATCATGCCAGTAATACAGAGGTTTAATGCCTAGTGGGTCGCGGGCGGCAAAGCCAATCTGTTGTCCTTCATCCCAGATAACAAAGGCAAACATCCCGCGCAGCTTATGCAACGATTCAGCACCATAGCGCGCGTAGAGCGCCAAAATCACTTCGGTGTCTGAATTGCTAACAAAGCGAGGGCCTAGTGTTTCCAGGTCGGATCTTAGTGCTTGGTAGTTGTAGATTTCGCCATTAAAACTAATGGTGTAACGCCCATGGAGAATACTCATGGGTTGTGCTCCTGAATCGCTCAGGTCGATAATGGCCAGCCTGGTATGTGCTAGGGCGGCATTCTTAGAGGGAGCAAAATAATCACCGCGGCCATCCAAGCCGCGGTGATTTAGAGCATTTTGCATCGCCGCCAGCTTAACGCCGACGATGGGCTGATCTAGTTGTGTGGAAAGAAGTCCTACTATGCCGCACATGGTATTGGGTGAACTGGCTGCAGAGCCCCAACTATATCAGGCCGTTGCCTTTATCTAATCAGACTTTTCTGCGCGATTACCGTCAGATTTGGGCTTTTCTGATTGTGACGATGAACTATTGTCGCCACCACTGGTCGAATTGGCGTTACCGGAGTCGCTTGGCTTATTCTGCGACGCATTCTGGTTGTCACCGCCACGATTTTGACCGCCGCGATTATTGCGGTTGCGATTGCGATTACGATTACGATTACGATTGTTGTTCTTTGGTTTATCACCCGAATCAGATTCGCCTTGCTTACTATCGGCTTGTGCGCCTTCGTTGTTCGGCTTGTTGTTAGGCTTATTGTTCTGCCCGCCACGAGGGTTGTTGCGACCACGGTTATTATTATTGCCCCGGCCTCCGCGATTATTAGGGTTTCCGCTTTTGGCGTGAGGCTTGCGATTGTTGCGGCCATCGGGTTTGCCGGTTTTCTTAATCGGCTTTTTCTTTGGAGCTTCGTCACCGGTGGCAAATAGTGCTCGCCAGATTCTAACCAAAATACCTGCTTTAATTGGCTCAGGCTTAGGCGTAGGTACAGGGATGTCACCCATTTTTATCGATTCAATAGCTACCGCAGGTGCAGTGTTTGGAGCGATTACCACATTGCTAGTTTGATTTTTCTTTTGATATTTGGCCTTACGAGGGTCTTCCTTGGGTTCCTGAATCTCGGTTTTGTAGCTTGGAAGGTTTGGCATTTCATCCAAATCTTCACTGCGTAAACGTTGAATTTTGAAATGTGGGGTCTCCAACTCAATAGTCGGCACAATGGTAATATTGGTGCCTAAGCGGGTTTCTAATAAGGTGACTTCATGACGCTTCTCATTTAATAAATAAGTAGCCGTCTTGATCGGCAAGTGCGCGTTAATTGCCTCGGTGTTTTCTTTTAACGCTTCTTCTTCAATAATGCGCAGCACGCTAAGAGCTGAAGAACCAACACTGCGAATATGGCCATTACCTTCGCAGCGAGGGCAAACATGATAGTTTGAATCGCTAATCGATGAACGCAGGCGCTGCCTGGACATTTCCAATAAGCCGAATTTCGAAATCCGACCTACTTGAACACGAGCGCGGTCTGCTTTAAGTGCATTTTGCAAGCAGTTCTCAACGGCACGTTGATTTTTATTCGCCAGCATGTCGATAAAGTCGATCACCACCAAACCGCCCAAATCACGAATGCGCAATTGGCGCGCTATTTCTTCCGCGGCTTCCATATTTGTTTGTAAGGCCGTTTCTTCAATATCGCTACCTTTGGTAGCGCGCGCCGAGTTAACGTCAATCGATGTGAGTGCTTCGGTTGGGTCGATTACTAGTGCGCCACCAGCCTGCAGGTGAACTTCACGTGCATAAGCCGACTCAATTTGATGCTCAACTTGATAGCGAGAAAACAACGGTACGGTATCTTCATACATCTTCAATTTGATTACATTGTGCGGCATTACTTGATTCATGAAGCGCGTGGCACGATCAAATATTTCTTTGTCGTCAATAATGATTTCCGCAATGTCGCTGCGGAAGTAATCTCGAATGGAGCGAACCACTAAGTTGGTTTCTTGATATACCAAGAAAGGTGCAGCTTGTGCTTTAGCCGCTTCTTGAATGGCGTCTGATAGGCGTTTTAGATAATCTAAATCCCATTGTAATTCTTCGGCGGACTTGCCAATACCAGCAGTGCGGGCAATGAGTGCGTCCTCACGAGGAATCTCTAATTCCGACATGGCTTCACGCAGTTCTTGACGTTCCTCGCCTTCGATACGGCGCGAAATACCGCCTCCTTTTGGGTTGTTTGGCATGAGCACTAAATAGCGGCCAGCCAAACTAATAAAGGTTGTAAGCGCTGCGCCTTTATTGCCACGCTCATCTTTTTCAACTTGAATTAGCAGCTCTTGCCCGTTTTTAAGAACGTCGGCAATATTAACCTGCGAAATTGGAGTTTCAGATTTGTAGTTTTGAAAGTAAGTGCGTGACACTTCTTTCATTGGTAGAAAGCCTTGACGGTTACCACCGTATTCAACAAACGCAGCCTCAAGGCTAGGTTCTATACGAGTAATCTTACCTTTGTAAATATTGCCCTTTTTAAGTGCTGTGCTGGCTGATTCGATATCCAAATCAACTAATTTTTGGCCGTCTACGATTGCAACGCGCAACTCTTCAGAGTGGGTTGCGTTAAATAACATTCTTTTCATGATTTTCCCATGTGTAAAGAATAATCACTGCACGTGCGACTGCTCGATTTAAGGCACCATGAGTGTGCAGAATCTGGATCGCGAGATGCAAGTTTTGAAAAGACTCAGATGCCGCCGTAAGTAAGGCTTTGCTGAGGGCAATGGAAGTGCTGCTGAGTTCGTTTTGTGTGGTCGCTATGGCGTTATGCCTTGGAGAACACTTTAAAAAGAACACTCAAATTCCCACACAAAAACCAACAGTAATTATCGGTTTTATTCCATTTATAGAGGTTTTCTCTAATTTGTCTTGATGCGCAAATTATCGTTAATGGTAATTTGCGAAAATCAAAACTGGTCTGAACATCAGACCGTATCTTTTCACTAGTACAATGGAGTAGCTTCTACTTCAAATTTGTACAACTTGCCACAAGCGGGTAATTGATTCTGATCAACTCGAGGTGCTGAGTACTAGCAACCGCTGCCGTTTAGTGACTATTTGCCAGACCAATATTTTGTACAATACGCAATAGAAGCTTGGCGAGGTATCCCAAAAAATCAGGGTGGGAACCATTGCCCTGTTTGTGGATAACGAATGGGCCGTTTGTTGCCCGATTGGTTTGCGAAGGTTAGCGCTGGTAGTCGAATTTGTTATTTGACTCAGCTATGCAAACCTCATGTGTTTGATAAACCAATTTCGTTTCCACAGAATCTTTGAATCATCAAATTGATGGTTTCTAGAAAACTGTTCATGCCTGATCACGATGATCGTTCATTGGCTGTGCCATTTAGTTTGGACTTGCCAATTAGATCTTGCAATACCTGCAATAAATCGTCGAATAGACCCAAGAATCATAACAGTTAGGCTATCGCTTAGCAATGCTCCCCAAACGGCTAAAAAACAAGGGAATATTAACAATGCCACACTGTGCAAAACAAGCATTGGGGCGCACCTCGATCTACTCTATAATCGGCCCTCTTATAATTCGGTCGCTAAAATTGACAAAGCCTTCAAATACACCTGCTCAGCCTCCAAAAGCCTACTTTGTTGAAGTGGACGAGGAGCACGCTGGGCAACGAGTCGACAACTTTCTAATTACGCATTTGAAAGGTGTACCAAAAGCACATATTTACCGTGTAATTCGTAAGGGCGAAGTGCGGGTTAACAAAGGCCGAGTCAAGCAAACGACCCGCTTGCAACAGGGCGATTCGGTGCGGATTCCACCAATCCGACAAAGCGAGCGGTTAAATCAAACGCTGGATGGCGCGCGCTACGAATTTTTGAATAAAACAATTCTGTTTGAAGACGATGCAATATTGGTGCTTAATAAACCTTCTGGCATGGCAGTTCATGCCGGCAGCGGGATTAAAGTTGGTGTGATTGAAGCGCTTCGAAGCTTGCGCACGGATTTAAAGTACATTGAGCTGGCGCACCGGCTCGATCGAGAAACCTCAGGCTGTTTGGTGCTGGCCAAAAAATCCAGTGCGCTGAAAGCACTTAACGAAGACTTCGCGACTAATTCGCTTAAGAACCCTCGTCTAGATAAACGTTATATGGCTTTAGTAATGGGCCGTTGGCAGTTTGGCCAGCGACGCGTAACCAAAGGATTAAACACAAATGCTAAACGCGGTGGTGAGCGCATGGTGATGGTTGATGAGAATGGCAGCTATGCCAGTTCTATTATGACGCCACGCACCACTTCAGAAATGGCATCATTGCTCGAAGTCAAACTGCTCACCGGCCGCACGCACCAAGTGCGTGTTCACTGTCAGTCTGAGAATCATCCTGTGGCCGGCGATCAAAAGTATGGCGACAGAGAATTTAATAAACGCCTTAAATCAGTGGGTCTTTCACGTTTGTTCTTGCATGCAGCGTCAATCACTTTTTTTCACCCTATCACCTCACAATCAATAAAAATTGAAGCGCCAATGCCTGCGGAGTTGAAATCCGTGCTCGCCAATCTCGCACTCAGCGAGTGAGCCGATTGTTTCTGCATTGGTAGCAACACTATTCCACACACCTTTATTTCTAGCCTATGTATCAACTGATAATTTTCGATTGGGATGGAACCCTGATGGATTCCGCACAAAAGATTGCCAATTGCATAATAGCCTCCGCGCACGATGCAGACCTAGCCGCTCCCAGTGACCACGATGCTAAGAGCATTATCGGTTTGGGCTTATTTGAAGCAATGCGGCATCTCTTCCCAGGTGCTAGTGAAGCGCAGATAGTCAAAGTAGTCGATAGATACAAGTACCACTTCGTGAAGGGTGATGTAACAGAGCAAGGTTATTTCAGCGGCGTTGAAAAAGGTTTGCTTGATTTGCAGGCGCAGGGTGTATTTTTGGCCGTCGCCACCGGTAAGTCACGCGCTGGTTTAGACCGCGTGTTCGGTGAGGGTGATCTGCGTCAACACTTTGTGGTTTCGCGCTGTGCTGACGAAACTCGGTCTAAACCGCACCCTCAAATGCTGCATGAAATACTTGATTTCACGTCAATTGGCCCGCACAAGGCTATCATGGTCGGGGACACAACTTATGATATGGACATGGCGAGCAATGCTGGGGTCGCCGGTTTAGGCGCGGGCTATGGTGTTCATACCGAATCACAGCTGCGCGCTTCAAAGGCGGTTGATGTGAAACATAGTTTTGGCGAGTTACTTGATTGGTTATTAGATGGAAGAGTTGAGAAAGCCCATGCTTGATGCAAGTGGTCAATTGATTGGCAGCTCGCAAGGCTTGCTCGAAGGCGGTAAGGGCTTGCGTTTTGATGTTAAAAATTCTGCTGGTGAAAAAATACCCGCGTTTGCGGTACTTTTTGGCGGTCAGTTTTTCGCTTACTTGAATCAATGTGGGCATATCGCATTGCAACTTGATTATATGCCTGGTGAGTTTTTTAGTGACGACGGTCAAACGCTTAGATGCGCCACTCACGGGGCGGAATACGCGCCGGACACTGGGGCCTGTTTAGGTGGCCCATGTTATGGAGTTGGCTTAAGTGCCGTTAAAATACGTGAAGATGATGGCAAGTTATATTTACACAGTGATACGCTAGAGGTTATCGCAAAAAATTAATTTTGTTAATGATCGATAGCGGTTAAGTTCTGTTCAAGGTCTATAGAGGAAAGAGAGATGTTTGGAAAATCAAAACCAACTGCAGCACTGCCTGGCAGTAATGCTGCGCCGGCAATGTCTAATGATATTTTGCAGCGCTTGGCAGAAGACTATATGAAAGATCGCAAGTGGCGGCGCTTGTTTAAGTGGGCTATTTTTGTTTTGCTGCTTATTTACGTCATTGGCCTTTTTTCGATTGCTGGCGAAGGGCCCGCTATTAACGCCGGCAAACCCCATACAGCATTGATAGAACTGAGTGGGCCAATTGGAGTAGAAGGCGGTGTGTTATCTGATCAAATGAACAACAGCCTGCGACGTGCGTTTGAGAACAAGTATTCAAAAGGCGTTGTGATGCGCATTAATAGCCCAGGTGGTACACCGGTGCAATCAGCAGAAATCAATGAAGAGATTACGCGATTGCGCAAGCTTTATCCAAATAAGCCCATGCATGTAGTTGTTTCAGACTTATGTGCCTCTGGGGGTTATTTTGTTGCCGTAGCAGCAGAGAAAATATACGCAAACCGTTCTTCTATTGTTGGCTCTATTGGCGTTCGGATGGATAGTTTCGGATTTGTTGACGCTATGAAAAAATATGGCATTGAGCGTCGTTCGATTACGGCCGGTGAAAATAAAGCCATATTGGATCCATTTTTGCCCATGAAGCCTGCACAAAGAGCGCACGCTGAAACAATGTTGGCGGTTGTTCACCAAGAGTTTATTAATACCGTGAAAGCGGGCAGAGGTGATCGCTTAGCCGACGACCCTGATTTATTTACAGGCCTGTTTTGGTCCGGTGTAGGGGCAAAAGAGCTGGGTCTAATTGATGATTTCGGCGGCTTGGATTACGTGGCGCGCGAAGTAATCGGGCAGGAAAATATTGTTGATTACACGTTTAGACCAAACTTCTTGGAACAGTTCTCACGCGGTCTCGGTGTGGCTGTTGGAACGGGCATTGGCAAAGTGTTTAGCGGGCAGATTAAGCTGCAGTAATAGGCAGAGTAGGTGCTTGGGATTTGAACTCAGGTATTCAAGCTTAGGCACTCAAAATAGGGAGATAGTTAATTGGATTATTCACAACTTAATGAATGGCTGACCTTAAATGCAAATTTAGGTGTTCTGGTAGGCATAATTTTTCTAATTATAGAGATAAAGCAAAATACCGAGCTGCATAAGTCGGATTCGAGAAAAGCAATAGTGTCGAATGACCAAGCATGACTATTACTCGTATTGGAACATCATGATGTTTTTCGCAAATTGGGTGAGAAAGAGATCTTTTCACAGGCGGATCAATTTCGCTTAAGTTTAATTTTTGCTATAGACCTACGTAATAGAGAGTTTGAATAGTTCCAATACAAGAGCGGGTCTCTGGATGAAGATGCCTGGAAACCATACAAGGATTTGATCTTGATGAACCATGCCACAGAACGTGGCCGCATTTGGTGGAGCAAGGTTGGCCGAGACATTGTTAACCCGACATTTGCTGAAATGGTAGATCAAATGTTAGCTGATAACCCAGATAATGGGGCTTGGGAGTCTCTTGGGAATTGGGATGAAGGGCTTTCAAATGAACTGCAATCCAAGCAATAGTCATCAGGCTAGTTGAGATGCTGAAAGCGCTTAGGAATTATCCTTACGCTGTTTAAACCGCGCTTTTTGTAAACAAACTTCAGCCACCAAACGCCGCCAAGTATATTCCAAGCCGGCAGGCCCACTGAGAATCAGTTTTTTTCCAAGCAAGGTGTAAGGCACGATGATCACGGGGGCTAGGCCGCTAGCCCGAATCTTATTTGGCCAAGATAGTTGCGACCAGCTGGATTGGGCCAACTTACGTGCTTCTAATTTCGCATAGCGTTTTTGCGAGCTAAGCCAGCGAGCATATGGCTTTCGGTCATCGTGGTTGATTTTTGCGCGAAGATCGCCTAAATCGCCTTTAACCCTCACACGTTGCGTATGGCCATCTTGAATGTAGTGTGCAAACTGTTTGCGGTACAAGCAAGTTCGCGGAGGGTAGAGCGAGCCAAATAGACGCCGCCCGCGCACTAGATAAGTAAAACGAATATTGTAGCCATTGGTGATTGAGCTTGGCGTTAGGGTGTTCAATTCTTCGCGTAGCGCATCGGTCACCACATAGTCGGCATCCATCGAGAGCACCCAATCGGATCTAATGTTTTGTTCAAGCGCAAAGTTGCATTGCTTGGCGGCGCTCTCGAAGGTATTTTGCACCACTCTTACATTGCTGAATTGTGCACAGAGCTTTAGGGTTTTATCGGTGCTATAGCTGTCCACGACCAAAACATCAGCGGCCCAACTCAGCGCCTTAAGAGTGCGCTCTATATTTGCTTGCTCGTTGAAGGTAAGAATGACCGGTGTAATTTGATCTAACATGGATTATTCAAACAGAGAGAAGTTTTCATTTTCTAACATGGCGATCAGCCTAATTAAAGGCAGGCCAATCAAGGCATTAGGGTCATCACCCTCAAAGCGGTTCAGTAATGCAATCCCCAATCCTTCTGACTTAACGCTGCCGGCACAATTGTACGGCTCCTCTTTGCGCAAATAGCTTTCGATTACCTGTTCACTCAACTCCTTAAAATGGACGGTGAACGGCACCACCTCAGATTGAATCGCGCCGGTCTTAGAATTTATTAAGGCCAAACCTGTATACAGATGAATTTCCTTGCCGGATGCTGTTTTTAATTGTTGCACTGCGCGCTCATGTGTATGTGGTTTGCCAACTATTTCATCGCCATGCATTGCTACCTGATCAGAACCAATGATCAAGGCGTTTGGATGGTTCGCTGCAATCGCCTTGGCTTTTTCTATTGCTAAACGTTCCACCAGCTCGATGGGACTTTCATTTGGCAATGGCGTTTCATCTATATCTGGGTTAGCGGTGCTAAAGGGCACCATTAAGCGTTCTAATAGCATCTTGCGGAAGGGCGATGATGAACCGAGGATGAGCTTTGGATTAGACATATTTGATTGGCAAAAATAATTTACTGAGCGATTATGCGATAATAAACGCATGGATGCATTAATTGAGCACGCACTTGAAATAATTTTACCCAACGCCATCTGGCGCTCAACATGGCATATGTCATTTAGCACCTTGCTTATAGTCGCGCTGAACGCTTTGCTCATTTTGGCGAATCTGGATTCGAGAAGGCCGTATGGCGGCGGCTTAAGTCGGTCTGGCGGAAATTACTATCGTTCTAAATATCTTAGGTGAATCATAATTATATGATTTATATGATATGTGCTAAGCTCGCAAAAATTGATGCGCTCGGGGGCTTATAAAATGACTGACTCTAAAATCAAACTTGGAATTGTGGGTGTGGGCAAAATTGTCCGTGATCAGCACTTGCCGTCGATCGAGAAAAGTCCCACCTTTGAGCTGATTGCATGCGCAAGTCGCAATGCGTCTATTGATGGGATTGCTTCGTATGCAACCATCGAAGAAATGCTAGAGGCTGAACAAAATCTGCAAGCCGTGGCGCTTTGTATGCCCCCGCAGCATCGATATAAGGCAGCGCACCATGCGTTGGCTCACGGTTTGCACGTGCTTCTCGAGAAACCTCCGGGTTCGACTGTTAGCGAAGTGGAGCAACTAGAAGATTTAGCAAATGCGCGCGGTGTTAGTCTTTATGCAACGTGGCATTCAAGGCATGGCACAGCGGTTGAAACGGCTAAGGGTTTACTCAAAGACGCAACAATCCAAAAGGTCAATCTAGACTGGAAAGAGGATGTGAGAAAGTGGCATCCCAAGCAAGAATGGATCTGGCAAGCGGGCGGGTTAGGTGTGTTCGACCCTGGTATTAATGGCTTGTCGATATTGACTCATGTACTGCCCAGCCCTGTGTTCGTGACGGCTGCCGAGCTTGAGTTTCCTGAAAACAGAGCAGCGCCTATTGCGGCAAACATTCAATTTTCTTCGGCACAAGATATTGTCTGTAATGCTGTGTTTGATTGGCGACAAAGCGGCAATGACGCTTGGAATATTCTATTTGAAACCAACAAAGGCGTTATCGCCTTGCGCAACGGCGGAGCAGGTTTATCGATTGATGGTGAAGACATAGATCTGCCTGCACCGTCAGAGCATGGTGAGTATGAGGCTATCTACCAAGGTTTTGCAGAGATCATCAAACAGCAACATTCAGACGTAGATCTCACACCTCTCAAGCTTGTGGCAGATGCCTTTTTACTTGGCGATCGCAAGCAGGTTAAAGCCTTTATTGATTAGCTGCTTGGAAGGTAGGGAATAGTTCCAGCTAAATCAGTGTTATCGATAAGCTGAAAGCGACTTTCACTGCCAGCCCGGCGCGCCTCGCCGAATGGCGCGTACTCTGGGTCAGCAGCAAAGGCTTGGGCGGATTGTGCGTCTGGAAACTCTAGTATCGCGATCAAGCTCGTCTCAAGGGGTTCGCCTTCAAGAGTGCTTACATTCCCGCTTCTGGCCAAGTATTTCCCACCGTGTCGGTGAACAATCTCGTGTGCCTTAGCTGCATACGCTGGAACCCAGCTGTCGTCAGTTACTAGAATGTCGGCTATTACATATACAGTCATTTGGTTATCCCCTATTTGTTTAATTGGTCTCTTACTCCCGCGAGCCAGAATATAATAGCAATTAGTTTGATGTGCTTACTAGTCCAAAAGCTGTTCTAGTGCCCTAGGTGGGTGTTTTTTAGTATTTGATGACGGATATACGGAGCGCCTAAATGAGTCAAGCTGGATACAAGCAATTTTGCCCTGTGGCGATGGCAGCCGAAATATTATGTACGCGATGGACGATGGTCTTGCTCAGAGAGTTGATAGCGGGGACCACGCGCTTCAATGACTTGCGACGCGGCGTTCCTAAAATGTCTCCGACACTCTTATCAAAACGACTAAAAGAACTCGAATGCGCAGGGGTAATCGAGCGCAAAGAGCTGCGAGCGGAAAAGGGCGTATTTGAATACCTATCGACGACCGCTGGTAAGGACCTTCGACCCGTTGTCGAATCAATGGGAATGTGGGGCCAGAAATGGGTTGAGTCGCAGGTTTCCTTAGACAATTTGGATCCTTCACTTCTTATATGGGACATGCGTAGAAATTTTAATCCTTCACCGTTGCCGAAAAAACAAACCGTGATTGAGTTTTATTACCCCGAACTGCCAAAATCAAAACAATACTGATGGTTGGTCATCGAACCTGCAGGGGACATCGATCTATGCTGGGCTGACCCAGGATTCGAGGTGGATGTTTACGTTGAAACAGATTTACGCACCATGACAGCGATCTGGATGGGCCTGACGACGGCTAAAAAGGAACTGAGCAGGATGAATCTGAAAGGTGTAAGGGAGATAGTAAACTCAATGCAAACTTGGTTGGGCCTAAGCCCTTTTGCCGCCCAGTGGAAGTTTGTCGGTTAGCATTTTTTAAAGCCCAAATTCAGTCGGCTAGGATGTCTGGGAACTAATCCACTAACATTTTTCATGCCTGCAGCTTTCGCACGCCAGCCTAGGATGGCGGCGTATTACCGCTTGCACTCTTTGTGGGCAAGGCGATAAGCAGGCCCTACAACGGATGCTGCGCCGTTGCCCAATAATGGCCAATCATGTATCACCAAAACAGTGCTTCATATGCCGAGAAAGCATATTTTCAATGACAATTAGTCATTTTTAAAACAACACCCATGGGAATAATCTGCACTTGTCGCAAGCATTAGCTTGCGTTGAGATAGGCCGCAAACCTTGCAAGCAAGAGTTACGGGCGACTGTTTAAATTATATACAACGTGTCAGGAGTTACCTTATGTTTAGTTTTAGAATTATTAGTATCACAACCGTGCTTCTTCTTTCATCTCTAAGTTTGCATGCGAAGAATGTCGATCAAGATCTCGAGCGTTGCGCAGCTGCAGCAATGAAAGAACGGATAAAGCCATCAACGGAGTTTTCAGTTGATACTGGCGGTCTGTATTCCCACGATTTAGATCATGACTCTTCAATCGGAAAAGCAGAGTATCGCATGCTAGTTGTCAATGGAGTTTCTGGTGAGGAATTGGGTGTAGTTACCTGCAAAATTGGGAGATCTGGAGATGTATTAGCTTCAGTGCTGGAGTCTTAAGATTCTGTTGCGCGGAAGTGTTGTAATATTTGTCTCGGGCCAGAGTTCTGGCCCGAGCGTTTGTTGCAATTCCAAAGAACTGTTGTTGTGTAATGCTAGTGGGCGTGAGCCACCGAGTATCACTAACAAACGCTATAGCCAAACAGAGGAATCCGCCTGGGTGTGCACAAGCTTGTTGAGAAACTATGCAAATTGACCGATATATGGTGAATCTCTTTTTTGAGATCAGGAGAAATTTACCATACGCTCAACGAGCAGATCTGAAGATTGCCGACAGTAGGATTGGAAACCTGATGGTAGATTTGCATAAATCTACTGACGATCAAAACATCAAAGTTCTGATCGAGGCCTTTCTGGATCGTGCGGGCGCGCAATGGACTAGGAAAATTAAGGGTAGGCCAAGTCACTTATGGTCCAAGCGTGCTGATCAAGCCCTGCCGACCGAGCCAAGCACTAGCGAGAGTAAAAAGGCCAAAAGCAAGGCGGATAAAAAAATTCGTTATTATCGTGGCGCACGAGTAGATCAATAGATGCCGAGCCACAATTTAAGCTAGCAGTGTTAGTTTCGAGGCCATGTTTTAGCTGTTTCCCTGATTACCTAATGCGACTTCGCCTGAGGTGATTTTTGCTTTAGGCTAATTGTTTTCGTTCGCTGGCTGTATGCTGCCACTATGAAAGAGTGCAATTCATGTGGTAAATGTTGTATCAAATACAGTAACGGAGGCCTGTCTGCCTCTAGCGCCGACTTAGATCTTTGGGAGAATTTGCGTCCTGACATTTTCCGATATGTGCGTGACAAAAAAATATGGATGGACCCAGAGTCGGGAGAGCAAATTGAGCTCTGCCCGTGGCTGCGCAAGGAACCCGATCAACTTCGCTATACCTGCGCTGTTTATTTCGATCGCCCGGAAGATTGCAGAGTTTATCCAGCGCGTATCAGCGACATGATTGAAGATGACTGCGAGATGTTAGAGCCGAAGGATTTATTGAATCTAAAGCAGGCGCAAACGGTGCTCGACACTAAATTTCGAGACAGCTGATTTTGTTGAGCGGTCGTGTACTGAACTTGAATTATTTAGCAATTGCGGCATGCACTTCGAAGCTAAAAGTGAAAAAGTTTAGTAGGGCTGCGACCATGAACAATAAAGCTAATATTGTGTGAATTAATCGTCCCTTAGAGATTAAACCCACGATTGATAGCCCCATAAGGACCGAGCTGCCCATGTGCAACTGAGTGATGGTGAACCAAGGGAATATGCCAAGTATCCATGGCGTAACAGAGACCCAAAAACTGGTTAGTAAACCCAGTGAAAAAAATGCAATTCGGGATTCGAAGAAATAATTCTCAAATGATTCTATTTCTTCGGGATGCTCGCTAAGCAACACTCCTGAACGCAAAAACAGAATACTTGGAAGCCCAAGTATCCAAATAAACTTTAGTGCGGTCCATTCGACTTCTCTAGCGCCCCACATGGACCACCACTGCATTACGGTAATTAATATCAGAGTAACTAGCCAAGCGAAGTGTGTGAAATAGAATGCATCGGGTCGCAGACTTGCTGTTATGCCGCGGAGTAGTCGACTTACGACCAACGCATTGACGAGTGCGATGGCTACTGAGATATATTCAAAATGGGTCATCGCGTTCCTCTAAGTCCGAGTTCTTGATTGGTGACACAGGGTGCTGTTTAAACTGATAACATTGTCATACTCAACTCACTAAATCTTCATAGAAGTGAGAAAGTACTGCGATATCAGGTGCGAGGCTTTGGCTCAATATACCAATCTTTTTTAGGACAGGTAGTGTTTGGGAATTGAGGGTCGAGCCCGAGGTGTGTTTGATGAAACGATATACGCACGTCACCATTAAAACCGTTGCTGCAAACATGAGTGCGTTTGATACTCCAATTCTTGCTAGCCCAATCTCTGATCTGTGAACTCCTTGCATTATACCAAAGCTCCTGGTGGGCAGGCAACATTAGGAGGTTCGGACCTACATTGTCAAAAAATTCAGTGGGTGCAATTCCGCTGACTCCATGGTGAGGAACTTTGAGAATGTCGGCCTTATATTGATCAAATTTGGCAAGCGCGGCACCTAGATTCCGACTTAAATCGCCGGTAAAAAGAGTTCTATAACCCCCCGCGTCCCAGGACATAATTATCGAGTAATCATTAACTTCATTTTGGCGTGTCTTTTTGGCTTCCAGTACATAAATTTTTGAGGTTGGCAGCTCTAAGCTAAATCCAGCGTTGATGTTATGCACTGTTGTTCCAAGCGATTCATACTTCAACAGCAGAGCTTGAAATTTAATGGGCTCATAATTGAAATCTGAAACATCGGCTGGCAGCGCGCTGTGGTAAATATTTTTAACTTTAATTCCTGCTTCTGCGATCAACTCTAAGCCGCCGTAATGGTCGGTGTGGGGGTGTGAAATAAAGAAGTGATCTATCTTCTTAATATTTCTTTCACTGAGATAAGGTAGAAGTTCTAGTCTCGCTATCTGCAGTTGGCCTGCGTCGATCATTGTATATATTGAATTGTCTTCCAATAAATGACAATCACCCTGTGAAGTGGTGTTGCAGTTAATCATGTGCCACATGGGCGGTTCGAGACTCTTTGTGAGAGTTACGACTAAAACAAGGCACAAACTGACGAGCGCTGCAGCAATTGATTTCACAGTCGTCGTTTCCAACTTAGCGATAATCAAACAACATTGAAAGATCGAGTGCTTTTACGTGTTTGGTGATTGAGCCCGATGAAATATAGTCAACGCCGGTTTCAGCGATTCCCACTATGCTGTCCAAGTTCACGCCGCCAGAGGCTTCAAGTACTGTTTGATCGCCGCTGAGTTCAACAGCCAAGCGCATGTCATTTAAACTAAAATCATCCAACATTATGCGCTTGGCACCCGCTTGTACGCCGCGCTGAAGTTCTTCAATGTCCTCAGTCTCTAACTCAACCAAGCTGCCTTCGGGCATAGACGCGATCGCGTCTACTACAATTTGCTCTAGACTTTTACCGCTGCGTAAATGGTTTTCCTTAATAATAATGCCATCGTATAAGCCCATTCGGTGGTTCAATCCGCCGCCGCATAACACGGCATACTTTTGTGCTTCTCTTAGCATAGGCAGGGTTTTTCGAGTATCGAGTAAACGCGCCTTGGTATGCGCAATTGCATCAGCATAAACCCTTGTCACAGTTGCGGTGCCCGATAGGGTTTGCATAATATTCAGTGCCGTGCGCTCTCCGGATAGAACAGGATGTGCAAGGCCTTCGAAGCGGCATAGAGTTTGATCTGCAGAGACGGTGTCGCCATCCGATATTTTCCAATCAATATCAATTTCAGTCTTATGCCGCTTGCCAACTTGCCTAAATACTTCATCGACCCAAGCTGTACCGCAGATAACGCCTTGTTCGCGGCTTATGATTTTGCCATCGATCTCACTTTCTTTGGGCGTGAGCCGTGCGGTCACGTCGCCACTACCAATATCTTCGTTAAGGCAGGCTTTAACCAATCTTTTGATTACTTTTCTGGGTGGTAACTTGTATCTCATTTAGCGGTCCCTAAGAATTGCCGATTTGGCGTTGAGAATATCAGAAAGCCTTGTTTTACGAGTAATTTACCTTACATATTATGCTATATAGATTGAGGTTTGGCACTCCCCAGAAATGAGGTAAAACATGAGAATGGATAAATTAACATCAAAGTTCCAATTGGCACTTGCTGATGCGCAGAGTTTAGCGGTGGGCAAAGACCATCAATTCATTGAGCCCGTGCACGTATTATCTGCAATGTTTCAACAAGACGGCGGTAGCATACGCCCACTACTAGCTCGAGTTGGCGTGCACGAGAAGGCGCTGAGCGATTTGCTTAATAAGGCCCTTGCTGAGCAACCTCAAGTGCAGGGCCAAGCAGGCGAAGTTCATATGTCGCAACAAACCTCAAGAATTATTAACGTGGCGGACAAAATGGCTCAGCAAAGAGGTGATTCTTTTATCTCCAGCGATTTGTTTCTACTGGCTTTGGTGCGCGATAAAGACAAAGCCGGTGTCTTGCTCCGTGAAGCGGGAGCCACTAAAAAGGCCTTGGAAAAGGCGGTCGAAGATGTGCGCGGTGGATCCGCAGTCGATGATGCCAACGCCGAAGATACCTTACAGGCCTTGGAGAAATACACCATTGATATGACTGAGCTCGCGGAACAAGGCAAGCTTGATCCTGTGATTGGGCGTGATGATGAGATTCGTCGAACCGTGCAGGTGCTGCAACGCCGCACTAAAAATAACCCAGTGTTGATTGGCCAGCCTGGCGTGGGAAAAACCGCAATTGTTGAGGGTTTGGCGCAACGAATTGTTAATGGCGAAGTCCCAGAAGGAATAAAGAATAAACGCTTATTGTCGCTGGATTTGGGCGCGCTGATTGCGGGTGCAAAATTTCGTGGTGAGTTCGAAGAACGACTTAAAGCAGTGTTAAAAGATTTGTCCAAGCAAGAAGGCCAAATAATTTTGTTTATTGATGAGCTCCACACCATGGTTGGCGCAGGCAAGGCCGAAGGCGCGATGGATGCGGGCAATATGTTAAAGCCAGCGTTGGCGCGCGGCGAGTTACATTGTGTTGGCGCAACCACCTTGAATGAGTACCGGCAATTTATTGAAAAAGACGCAGCTCTTGAGAGGCGCTTTCAAAAGATTGTGGTCGATGAGCCCAGTGTTGATGACACCATTGCCATTCTGCGTGGTCTGAAAGAAAAATATGAAGTGCACCACGGTGTGGATATTACCGACGCGGCGATTATATCCGCGGCGACTTTGTCACATCGCTACATCACTGACCGAAACCTACCCGACAAAGCAATCGATCTTATTGATGAAGCGGGTAGCCGAATTCGCATGGAAATTGACTCGAAACCCGAGGCCATGGACAAGCTGGAGCGGCGCATCATTAAGCGCAAGATCGAACGCGAAGCGCTACGCAAAGAGAGTGACGATGCCTCTAAGCAGCGACTAAAAGCTTTGCAAACCGAGTTAGATGAGTTGGAACGTGAGTTCGAAGAATTAAACGAAATCTGGCTAGCCGAAAAATCGGCTGTGCACGGTGCGCAACATGTCAAAGAAGAACTCGAGGCCGCCAAACTAGAAATGGAAGTGGCGCAACGGGCTGGCGATCTGGCAAAAATGTCTGAACTGCAATACGCGGTGGTCCCGGAGCTCGAAGCGCAGCTCAAAAAGGCGCAAAGTAATGAGCGAGATGGCACTCCAAATCAACTTTTACGCAGCAATGTAACCGAAGAAGAAATTGCCGAAGTTGTGGCTAATTGGACCGGCATCCCGGTTGCGAAAATGTTGCAAGGCGAGCGTGAAAAACTGCTGGCGATGGAAGAACAATTACATTCCCGAGTTATTGGCCAAAACGAAGCGATTGGCGCGGTGGCTGATGCAATTAGGCGTTCGCGTTCAGGTCTCTCTGACCCCAATCGACCTTCGGGCTCGTTCTTGTTTCTCGGTCCCACTGGAGTTGGAAAAACAGAATTAACCAAGGCCCTAGCCGAGTTCCTATTCGATACCGACGACGCAATGGTGCGTATTGATATGTCTGAGTTTATGGAGAAACATTCGGTGGCTAGATTAATTGGTGCACCTCCTGGGTATGTGGGTTATGAGGAGGGTGGTTACCTCACAGAAGCTATTCGGCGCAAACCTTACTCGGTTATTTTATTAGATGAAGTAGAAAAAGCACATCCGGATGTGTTTAATATTTTGCTGCAAGTTTTGGATGACGGCCGTCTAACTGATGGACAAGGCCGCACGGTCGATTTTAAAAACTGTGTGATCATCATGACTTCAAACTTAGGCTCACAAAGTGTGCACGACAGTGAAGGGGATTATGCAGCGATGAAAGACAAAGTGATGGAAAGTGTCACTGCCCATTTTCGTCCAGAATTTATCAATCGTGTTGACGATATCGTGGTGTTTCACTCACTTGCTAGAGATCAAGTGCGTGCTATCGCTAACATACAGGTGGATATCTTGCGAAAACGTTTATTAGAGCAAGATATTAAACTGGACACAAGCGAAGAGGTTTTAGATGTCGTAGGTGAGGCTGGTTTTGACCCGGTTTACGGAGCTCGACCTTTAAAGCGAACCATTCAGACTTTGATAGAGAACCCTTTGGCGCAAAAATTATTGGCGGGCGAGTTTTTACCCGGCGACGTGATTGTGGTAACGGTTAAAGATGAGACACTTAGCTTTCAAAAAGCGATTGAGCATTAGACACTAGGGTGAATCTTACCCAATGATCGGCTGGGCAAGCTGGCCGATCATTTTTAGTGCTCTTATCTATGCTGAAAATTATTAGCTCTATCATCGCGGTTGGCTTTATGACAATCTCTGCGGGCACAGCAATGGCTGCGAGGGTAGCGTATATTCATGGCGATGTTTCTGAAACCGGATTCACTCCCGCAGCATCGGCTACCAGTGGGTCGCCTTTTTCCTACGACCAGATGTTACTTAACGACACAGGCCGCACCGGTCTTTCTATGTTTCAGAACATGGTTGAATCCTCGGGGCATACAATTAGTCAGCATTATGATCAACAGACTCAGCTGAATTCTGCATGGTTGAGCAATAAAGACCTAATGATCTTTGGTTTACATCAAAAAATATTGTGCGCTGCAGAGAAAGCTGCTTGTGCAACTGGGTAGAGGGCGGTGGTGGCCTACTCATTTATAGTGATTCAGCCTCTTCAGTTCAAGCAATTAACGGGCTAACTCTTGAAGGAGAAGGTGTATCACCAATCGCGGTGGGCCCCAACGATTCAGCGGTTGAGGTATTGATACCCTGCGATCGCAGAGTCAATAAAACACAGAACATTTCAATTAGTAATCCACGCTATGCAGCAATGGTATTGAAGCCAGTGCGGGCAGGGCATATTGCGGTGATGTTTGATCGCCAACCTATGTGGAATAACGGCCCAGGTTCGGATATCGGTGAGCGAGATAATCTCGCAATATTGCGCGGCATAATAAACTACCTCGCTCCAAGGCTAAGCAATGCGCCGCCAACTAACAAGGGCATGTAGAGTATTGCCGCTATTATGCTATTGCTCCAAGACGCTGTGGAAAGCGCAGATGCTAGGTCGGAATTATCGCAATGATGCTAGAAACCCTATAAAATACAGCCCTTGGATAGAGCTGACTACTACGATAGGTTATAAATGAAAGCAATGATTTTGGCAGCGGGTAAAGGGACACGTGTGCGCCCACTTACCAACGAAATGCCCAAGCCGATGATCCCCATTATCGGTAAACCGGTAATGGAGTATTTAATTGAAGAATTAGAACGTCATGGATTCGACGAAATTATGATTAACGTCAGCCACCTACCAGAAAAGATTGAAGACTATTTTGGCAACGGTGAACGGCTCGGAGTTGAAATTGGTTATTCCTTTGAGGGTTACATTGAAAACGGTGAGATTCAATCTATGGCTCTCGGCTCGGCTGGTGGTATAAAACGAATACAAGAGTTCGGTGGGTTTTTTGACGACACGTTTTTAGTCGTGTGTGGTGATGCCTTGATTGATCTAGATTTAACCGCAGCCGTTCGCCAGCATTGGAAAAGCGGAGCGGTAGCGAGTATTTGCACACTCTCGGTTGAACCTGAACAAGTATGCGATTACGGCGTGGTAGTCAGTGATGAGAATGGCCAAATCACTTCATTCCAGGAGAAGCCTGCGGTGCATGAGGCATTGTCCAACAATGTCAATACCGGGATATATATATTTGAACCTGAAATTTTGGATTTAATTCCGTCAGATCAGAACTACGATATTGGGGGCGACTTATTTCCCAAAATTGTTGAGGCAGGGCTGCCATTTCATGCCATAGATTTGCCTTTTAACTGGATAGATATCGGCCGAATTAGTGATTATTGGGAGGCCAATCAAAAAATCATGCAGGGCGACCTGCGTACTATACCGATGCCAGGCACACAGGTTAGACCCGGTATTTGGGTTGGCTTAAACACCAGTATTGATTGGGACGGCTGTGAGATAGAGGGTCCGGTTTACATTGGCAGTGGCACACGTGTTGAGGCAGGCGCCAAGATTATTGGCCCCACTTGGATAGGCCACGGTTGCTATATTCGTGAGAATGCATATATTTCTAAAAGCATCATTTTTGAATATACGCGCATCGGCTCTGCCAGTGTTGTCAACGAATCGGTTGCAGTAGGTCGGTTCTTTGTTGATAAAGACGGCAATAGTTTTGAAAGTGAAAAAATGCACCTAGACTGGGTTACTGATTCACGAATCCCAGCTGAAAAATTAGCCAGCTGATAGTTTGGTTCACTGAGGCATGACTAAACGCATCCACAATATAGTGTTGATCGGTATGCCCGGTTCGGGCAAGAGCACCATTGGCAAGCGTCTAGCCAAGTATTTTGACCTCGAATTTGTCGACACAGACCTGATTCTTGGGCAAGCTGAGAACATGCCAATCCAATCTATTATCGATAAGCGCGGCTTGCGCCGCTTTATGCTAACGGAGCATGAGGTCCTCAATTCTCTGAACCTTCAGGGAGCCGTGATTGCCACTGGCGGCAGTGCTGTCTACAGCGTTCCAGCCATGCAGCATTTGGCCTTGACCGGCACTAGAGTCTATTTGTACATAAGCCTTGCGACAATGCTTCGAAGGGTAAGTAACGTCGAGTCGCGAGGTTTGGTTAAGCTGCCACAACACCATTTGTCGCGCCTGTATCGTGAGCGTGAAGGATTGTGTGATGCCGCTGCCGATGTGCGATTTGATAATAATCGGCCAATCACGGGGTTGACGATTGATGAATTACAAAAACAGATTATTGGGTTCGAACGTGACCGTAACTAAAGCCAAAATCTGGGCATTAGTACCTGCAGCGGGTTCGGGTCAGCGAATGGGCGCGAGTATCCCCAAGCAATATCTTGAGATTGCTGGCAAAACAATACTCGAGCATACGATTGCTTTGCTCAATGCTTGTTCGCAGATAGAAAAAATAATTTTGTGCACCGCCGCAGATGACAATATGTGGCACAGCCTAGATATTGATGTGATGCAGGTTGTTGGTGGTGAGACTCGGGCGCAAAGTGTCTTTAACGGTCTTGCTGCGCTTGCAAAAATCGCCAGTCCAGATGATTGGGTATTGGTTCATGATGCCGCTAGGCCGTGTTTAAGCGCCGAAGATTTACTTGGATTTATCGAGCAATTGAAGGGTCAATCTATTGGCGGAATTTTGGCCATGCCCTGCAAAGATACTCTTAAGTATGCAACAGAAGAGGGAGAGCCGAAAATTTCTAAAACTCTAGACCGATCGATGATTTGGCAAGCGCAAACTCCGCAAATGTTTCGTCACGGGCTGCTATTAGCAGCCTTAAGAGAAGCGATTGATAAGAATGCCCCCATAACTGACGAAGCATCAGCCATGGAATTTCATGGCCACGCAGTCAGTTTGATCGTTGGAGATTCGCGAAACATCAAGATCACCACTGCGCAGGACCTCGCTCTCGCTCAGTTTCTTCTTGATTCTTAAACCTGTATTAGGCATTTAAAAGCGTTACAATGCGCACTCCTATAGCGCTAAAATTTGTGGGTGTTGCGATGATTAAAAAGTTACGTTTGCTCCTATTATTGCCAATCTTATTTGTACTTAGCGCGTGCATTGGCACTGTAATCGGTGCAGTGGTTGATACCACAATCGAGGTGGTCAAAATTCCGTTTAAGATCGTTGGTGCGGCGGTGGATGTTGTCACTGGCGATGAACTCACTGATCTCTCTGAGGGTGCTCCTAAAGGCAGTGCGCCTGTTGATTCTGGGGCTGCTGCAATCAAAATGGAAAGCAGCGAATTTAAATGAGAATAGGTCATGGCTACGACGTGCACCAATTGGTGCTGGAGCGCAAACTAATACTTGGTGGCGTGGAAATACCGCACACTCTTGGCCTGCTTGGGCATTCGGATGCCGATGTTTTATTGCACAGTGTGTGTGATGCTATTTTGGGGGCTTTAGGCCTTGGCGATATAGGTCAACACTTCCCCGACAGCGATGCTCAATATTCTGGTGCTGATAGCCGAGTCTTATTGCGCAGCGTATTTGCCTTAATGCAGGAGCAACAGCTGGTAGTTGGCAATCTTGATACAACGATTGTCGCGCAGGCTCCCAAGCTAATGCCGCATCTAGCCCAGATGCGAGCTAACCTTGCACAAGATTTGAAATGCTCGGTAGAACAAATAAATATTAAAGCAACGACCACAGAGAAACTTGGTTTTGTAGGCCGCCAAGAAGGCATCGAAGCTCATGCAGTGGTGCTATTGAGTTCATCTGATCAATAGCAGCTCAAGCCGCACGCGCTATTTAAATTAACCCCTTATGAGTTATATCTGGAATGCCCGCCTAAATGAACAAACACAACACTGAGAACAGGCTTAACTTAAAGCTGACCCAAGAGAAGGCTCTGGAGATCAACCTCGACAATACGATCTACGGAACGGTGGTTGAGATTGGTGCGGGTCAGGAAACAGCTCGACAATTCTTTACCGCCGGTGCGGCGGCTGGCACCATCGCGAAAACCATGTCGGCCTACGATATGAAAGTCAGCGACGATGTGTATGGCAAAGCCGGCCGCTATGTAAGCCAAGAGCGCTGTGAGCAAATGATGCTGCAGGAATACGACTTACTGATCGAACGGCTGGCAGGAACACGGGGTTTAGGTACGCGCTATTTTGCCTATGCCGCCACGGTTACGGCTAGAAGTTATAGTCAAAAAAATGAATGCCACGGCTGGGTTGGAGTTAAGCGGCAGTTGCAACCTGGGAAAGCGCCCAGCGAGATAATTCTGCACGTTCGAATGTTGGATGACAGTAATCGCGAGCAATCAGAAGCGCTGGGGATTTTGGGTACCAACTTAGTGTATGCGGCTTATCATCACGCCGATGACCCTAAGAAAATCATCGACACACTACAAGATGGCATGGGCCATGATCGCCGAATCGAAATCGATTTGATTCATTTTGCCGGTCCAGATTTTGCGCACGTTGAGAATCGCTTAATGAATCTTCATTTGATTCATAGTTGGGCCTGTCGTGCGGTCATGTTTGAGCCAGGTGGTCAATCCATAGTGCCTGCATCGGCGCTGCGTAAAAAAGATACTATTGTTATTCGTGGTTCGTTTAAGCCACCCACGAAAGTTCATATAGACATGATGAATTCAGCCAAGAAGCACTTTTTGCAGGAAGAGGGTGTTGAGCAGGGAGAAATATTGGTGGTGGCTGAAATCACGCTCAATGAGCTTTATGGAGATGATCAATCCAGCGACACGGATTCGGATTTTCTCGCTCGGGTCGATCTGCTAAACCAGCAGGGCTTCTCTGTGCTAATTTCTGATTATCTGCGTTTTTTCAGATTACGTTCTTGGATTCGACGCTATACACAAAATCGAATTGGCATCATGCTCAGCGTGTTGGACTTTGATTATCTTTTTGCTGAAAAGTATTATGAAGGCCTAGAAGGCGGTATTTTGGAGGCCTTCGGGAAATTGTTCTCTGATAACACCAATGTTTACGTTTATCCAACCATTCGCGATGGTAAATTAATATCACTCGACAATGTTGATGTGAGCGATGACTTAAGATTTTTACTAAAACATCTAGTGCATAACCGAGCGATGGTGTCAGCTGATATAGAAGATGTGCGCAACTTGGAAATCTCCGCGCGTGAAATTGTAAAGGAACTACCGAAGGGTCGTGGAGATTGGGAACAAAAGCTCCCAGCACGTGTGACTAAAAGTATTATTGATAATCAACTCTTTGGCTTCAAAGGCTAACGTGTTTGGGAATACCCAATGATGTTGCCGATTCTCTATTCCTTTAGGCGCTGCCCTTACGCGATTCGCGCAAGAATGGCGCTGCAACAAAGCTCGGTGGTTTGCGAATTGAGAGAAGTAGTGCTTAGTAACAAACCGTCTCAGATGCTTCAAGCATCTTCCAAGGGAACTGTCCCAGTATTGCTTACTGATTCGGAAGTCATAGATGAAAGCATTGAAGTAATGCGCTGGGCGCTAACTCAAAATAGCGATTTTGATCGCTGGCAGGTTGCTCTGCTAGACCACCCACTTATTCATCGGAATGATGATTATTTCAAATACTGGTTAGACCGCTACAAGTATTTCGATCGCTATCCCGAAGAGTCACAAACTTATTACTTTGATCAAGCAAAGAAATTTTTGCATGAGATTGAAGCGCGCCTAAGGTTTAATGAGTCAGGAATTTGCTTTTTAATTGGCACGGAGTTTAGCGCTCTGGATGCCGCTATTTTTCCTTTCGTGCGGCAATTCGCGTTCGTAAATAAAGCGGATTTTGACAATCTGCCACTGCCAAAACTGCTATATTGGTTGGAATACTGTCTTAGTTCATCCATGTTTTTGGATGTTATGGATAAGTATACTGCTTGGTCTGTTGATCAGTCTGAAGCGATTTTATTTGGCACAGAGACCCAATGACCCGTACGGATTCGCTAAAGCGTTACATGCTGGTTCTATGCTTGGCATGGAATCCCCTAGTGTGGAATCTCCCGACTCAAGCGGCCACTTCCGAGTCCAAGTCGAGCACACAAATAATTATTAAGTATAAGCAGGCTACGAGTCTGCCGTCGACGTTAGGTGCGAGCAGCCAGCAATCTGCTCGATCTGTGCTTCCACCTGGCTTGCGCAAGATTAAATCCTTTATACTCAAGGGCTCAAAACCTAGAGCTTCAAAGCAATCCTCAGGCGGTGTTAACGCTAGCAGCAACGACCTAGAGATCGCGGTGTTAAGGATGAATGATCCAAATGGCGATCGCGCTGCCTTTATTAAGCAGCTTATGGCCAGCGGCGAAGTTGAATACGCCGAGCCAGATTCGTTAATGCATGCCACTGCACTCCCCGATGACCCGGATTTTAATGTCATGTGGGGGCTTAATAATACCGGCCAGTCGGGCGGCACAGCAGGTGTGGATATAGGCGTAGCAGAAGCCTGGGACAGCTTCACAACCGGCAGCGAGTCGATCGTGGTGGGTATAGTCGATACTGGAATTCAGTACAATCATCCAGACCTGATAGGCAATATTTGGCAGAATCCAGGCGAAACTGGATTGGATGTAGACAGTCGTGACAAGGCTAGCAACGGCATCGATGACGATCGCAATGGTTATATTGATGATGTTCACGGAATCGACTGCATTAATAATGATGGCGACCCGCTGGACGATAATTTTAGTGATTATCACGGCACCCATGTGGCTGGTACCATCGGCGCGCAGGGTAACAATGCTAACCAAGTTACTGGGGTGAACTGGGAGGTCCGCCTAATGGCCCTCAAGTACCTCGGTGCAAATGGAAATGGTACTACTTCCGACGCGGTTGAATGTCTTACCTATGTTGCCAATATGAAGGCCGACAAGGGCATCAATATTAGAGTAACCAACAATAGCTATGGAGGTTCTGATTTTAGTCAAGCCATGTACGATGCAATTCAGGCCACACAGAATCAAGACATTTTGTTTGTCGCCGCTGCGGGCAACGATAACGAAGACAATGATTCATTACCCCACTATCCTTCTTCTTATAATTTGCCAAGTATTGTGTCGGTGGCCTCCATCCAACGAAATGCCGACAAAGCAGGCACCAGCAACTATGGGCTGGAGTCGGTGGATATCGGCGCGCCAGGGGATTCGATACTAAGCACCTCGGGTGCAAGCGGGGTTGATACATTAAGCGGCACTTCGATGGCTTCTCCGCATGTTGCGGGGGTAGCTGCCTTGCTTGCAGCTCATGATGCAACTCTTAGTTGGCCGCAAATCAAAGGGCGAATGATGGATACCGCGGTAAGCGCCTCGAGTCTTCAGGGTCGCACTGTTACAGGTGGCTATGTAAATGCTTTTGATGCTTTAAATTGTTCGCTTGTCGAAGGTGAGACCCAGCTCTATTTTGAACCAAATTCTTCTTCCGAATATGTTCGCATTGGGCAGGTGCTCGATTTCGATGTTGGCCTATCTAATTGCGGTGAACCAGTGTTGAGTGAAACGGTTACCTTGTCATTTGACAACGGTGAAGCAAGTCTGAATCTTTTGGATGATGGCGTTGCGCCAGACGCCACGGCGGATGATGGGCGGTATCTCGGAGCATGGTCGCCAAACATAGCTGGCGCGGTGACAATAACCATCACCGCGGGTAGCTTAACCACAACATTGAACCGGGTAGTGGTGGATGTATCAAGTTATGACATCGATCCTGCCCACCCCTATAGCTGGGTCGAAAGCAGCGATGGCACAGATATCGGTTTGGGCAATGTTGATGATGCCGGTGCGCTAGTCCCTATTGGCTTTGATTTTGAGTTTTACGGTATCTCTCATAACTCACTCTACGCACACAGTAACGGCATGCTTAAATTTGGCGGTGACGTTGAACTTAGTTTTTTTGAGTTTCTCGAATTGCCCAGTAGCAATGTGCCAAATAACTTTATCTCCGTGCTGTGGGAAGATTTGAATCCGTCAGTTAATAGTGGCCGTATTTTTAGCAAACTCGAGGGCACGGCGCCCAATAGGCGATTAATCATTCAATGGCATAATCTATTGCACTTCAAGCAGGAGTCAGACAATTTGCCTGGCACGGTTACCTTTCAAGCAGTGTTGTACGAAGGCAGTAACGACATTGTGTTGCAGTACAATGATCTAACCTTTGGTAGCCCCATTTATGATTTTGCAGCGCGCGCATTGATTGGCATTGAAGCCTTCGATGGGGCCGAAGGTATTTCTTTCTTGAATCAAGGTCAACCCGCAGCAACCGTACTGACCGAGCAACAGGCCCTCCGATTTTCAATTAACGGTAGTTCTCAACGAACGCTGTTAGTTGAAAAGCCAAACAACGGCAGTATTGTTGGCGACCTTTCGCAAATAAATTGTGGTGAATTGAACAGCAGCTGCTTTGGGCAATATTCTATTAATGCCGATGTCACGCTCACGGCTATACCAGCAACCGGCTACCGCTTTGACGCATGGACAGGCGCAGGTTGCGATTCTCTATCAGTCAACACTTGCACTGTATCGATGGACGCGCACAAAACCATCGCCGCTCAATTTAGTTTTATACCTGCGGTGTTGGTTAGCCCTCAAACAGGCTTGGTGGTTACAGAGGCCGGCGCGGAAGCGACCTTTGAGATTTCTCTAAACCGCGTTCCTAGCGCTGATGTGACGATAAACCTAAGCAGCTCAGACATCAGTGAGGCTACGCTGAGCCCCACAACATTAGTGTTTACCCCCGCCAATCAATTGGCCGCTAAAACAGTTACCGTTAAAGGTGTAAACGATGATATTGATGATGGCAATGTCGCGTTCACGATAGTAACAGCCGCAGCACAAAGCTTGGATACAGACTTCGATGGCATAAATCCTAGCGACGTATTGCTAAGCAATTCAGACGATGCAGATATGGCTGGATTTATTGTAGTGGTGGATGGCACCTTGGATACTTCGGAAGAACTGGCTGCCGAGTCATTTACCCTAAGGCTAAACAGTGAACCAGTTGATCCGGTTATCGTTAATCTGAGCAGTTCTGATTTGTCAGAGGGCGATCTGGATAAGTCTTCTCTAACCTTTGGCTCGCTGAATTGGGACCAGCCTCAAGCGGTTGTTCTCACGGGCGCTGATGATTCTATCGATGATGGAGATCAGAACTACCAAGTCGATCTTAGCGTGGACCCAAGCTCAGATGGCACGTATTCTTCTTTGAGTATTCCATCTATCGCTGCGCAAAATGCGGATGATGACTTGGGGTCAGTGATTGTTAGCACCGGTCAAACCACCACCACCGAGGCAGGTGGTCAAATAATTTTTACCGTGGCTCTAGCCAGTCAGCCACAGTTCCCCGTCAACATCGCTTTGTTTAGTTCAGATACCAGCGAAGGCGGTGTTTCGCCAGCAGCTCTGAGTTTTGATAGTAGCGAATGGAGTTCCGCCAAAACGGTCACCGTAAGCGGAGTGAATGATGATTTTGACGATGGCGATGTAAGCTATAGCATTATAATTGCGGCGGCCGTGAGTGATGACACTGACTACGCTGGTGTCAATGCGCAAGACATAGCATTGCTTAACCAAGACGATGATACCGCGGCGATTATCGTTTCAGGCGATAATTTAGTCACAGACGAGGCGGGGTCCACTGCGCAATTTTCTGTATCTCTCGCCACCGTTCCAAGTCATAACGTAGAGATTGAGGTGCTCAGTAGTGACATCAGCGAAGCCAGCGTCTCAGCCAATCAAATCATATTCACCCCCAGTGATGCACTGATGGCAAAAACAATTACCGTGACCGGACTAAATGATGATGAAGTCGATGGTGACATCAGCTACACCATCAGCTTGCAGGGGGCGGTCAGCGGTGACATTTTGTACGCTGGTCTTGACCCAAGAGATGTAAGCGCCATCAACACCGATCTCGATCTTGACTTCGACAAAGACGGCCAGGTAGACGACGTTGATAATTGCCCAGGCGATAAAAACGCAGCGCAAGTAAACTCTGATTTCGCCGACGACGGTGGCGATGTTTGTGATGATGATGATGACAACGATGGCCTGCTAGATGGCGACGATAACTGTCCTTTAGATCATAATCCTGCACAAAAAGACACTGATGGCGATTCAGAGGGAGATAGTTGCGACCCAGACTCTGATAATGACTCGATCTACAACGTAAATGATAATTGCGTATTCGTAGCAAATCCTTCTCAAGAAGATAGTGACGGCGATGGCGTGGGTGATGCTTGCACAAGCAGCGTGATAATAGATGATGATCTTTGTGTGCCCATCAAAACAGCAAATGACAAAGTGGTTTTGCTTTGCCTCTGATATTATCGACATACCTGCTGTGTCACCAAATACGTGTTTGAGCCTATGAGTGAATTCCAAATATTGCACCAAGCCGAAGAAGATCTATTCTATGTTGCGCTAGAAGACGGTCAGCGCGCTTACATAAAGTACCGCCGTTCAGATACTAAATCAGCGATAGCCCAGGTTGATTTTTGGACCACATTTGTGCCCGAAACTTATCGGAGTAAAGGACTGGCGGCTTTATTGGTACAGCATGCTTTTGCATGGGCGGACAGTGAGAACTTATTCATCACCACTTCTTGCTGGTACGCTGCAAGAAAGTTAGAGCAACGGAAGCTACAAGAGCAGGAAATTCAAGCTGTCGATGCGGTCTAAGCCACCAGCAAACTGCTCACCAAACAAGAATCGAATGTCAATAAGCTATTGATGACCGCTGAGATATCTATAAAAAGTTTGATCGAAGCCTCGGTCTACCTTTCTAGGTTGGCCGAAAATTCCAAGCATTCAATAAACACTGGCCCAACTGAGATACCCGCTTTGCTGCAGACATTGTGTGGATCGCTAAACGCGCCGCTCGATTGTTCTAAGGAAAATTTATTACAACAAGGAGAAGAGAAACTTTTACAGGCCAAAGTCAATTTTACCTTGCTATGGAGCTTAGCCGAATTACAATCCGTAGCAACAGCCAACGAGCGCGGTATTTGGCAAACTCAGTTTGCTGAGTGCAGCATTAATTATGCCTTGCGGCTGGCCTGGGTGGCCGTGTCCAAAAAGCATCGTGCCATCGCCAAACCAGTGCAACAGAGCAATGGTGATATTGCCGGTTTGTTTATCTTTGGCATGGGCAAATTAGGTGGCAATGATCTCAATTTTTCCAGCGATGTGGATTTAGTTGCCTATTTCGACCCCGTCGTGATTCCAGTCCCTGATGCGATCGGAAAGAGTTACGTTTGTCACCAAGTGCTGCAGAAATTAACGCAATTACTGGGTCAGGGTGGATCCTCTAATTTTGTCTGGAGGGTCGATTGGCGTCTCCGGCCAAATGCCTCAGCAACTACGTTAGCAATGTCTGTCTCGGCGGCCGAAGACTACTATTTTTATAGGGCATCGCCCTGGCACCGATTAGCTTTAATGAAAGCGCGAGTGGTCGCCGGTGACAAAGCTCTAGGGGAGGTGTTCCTCAAGACCATAGATCCATTTATTTGGCGGCAAAATCTTGACTATAGGGCGCTTGATGAACTTGCTGAAATTAAGCAACGGATTAATCTTGAGCACCCTTCTTTAAGAGCCCAGCGACAATGGCGCGAGCCGATTGGCGATGACATAGTTGGTTTCAACGTGAAGCTCGGCAGCGGTGGAATACGTGAAATTGAGTTTATCGCCAATGCCCTGCAATTGGTGTGGGGTGGGCGCATACGCGAGTTACGCAATCCTCATACCGTCACTGCGCTTGAGGAACTATCAAAACGTAATCATTTGGAATCAGACACTGCCCTAAAGTTGGTGCACAGCTACCGCCTTTTGCGCAGCATTGAAAACGCTTTGCAAATGATGGGCAATCAACAGACCCATGTCATTCCAACATCGCCCGAGACGCAAGAAAATCTGCTGTTGTTACTCAAACTTGATTCGTGGAGTGAGTTGGTTAAACAGGTTAATGCCGAACGAAGATTAGTCAACCAAGCTTTTGAGGAGCTATTCGCTGAGCAGACAGCAGCGCAAGGCCAAGCGCCAATTTGGCCAGATGACTTGTCAGACCAAGCAGAGACAATTGTCGAAGCTTGGGAAAACGGCTATCAAATATATGGCGTTTCTAATCAGGTACGGCATCGCTTGCTGCCACTCACGCGCGCCCTAGCCGACTATTTGCTGGGTGCGCATGAGGATTCGAATATCATCATTGTGCGTTTGCATGATTTCTTTCGAGCATTGCCGACCGGTGAGCAGTATTTCCGTTTATTGGCTGAATCGCCAGAATTGCTACATCGCTTTGTTCCGCCGTTATTACATTCGCCTGCAATGACCAGCTTGCTGCGCCAATCACCACACATTATTGATTGCTATGTGCGCGGTGAATGGCAATACCCTGAACCCTTTGACAGCGGCTATGTTCGTCAAGCCGAGAATTATGAGCAGCGTCTTGAGCGAATGCGCCGTTTTGTAAATGAACACTTGTACCAATTATATTTGAATTTCTTGCAAGGCCGAATGGATGTACAAACCTTCCAAGCTGCTCTCAGTGATTTGGCCGAGCATACTTTGCAGCTAGCCTTGCGTGTAGTGGCTGATCATATGCAGCTCGATGAGGTGCCAATCACTGTCATCGGAATGGGCAAAGTTGCTTTGCGCCGCATGTCGCCCTTATCCGATCTCGATCTGATTTTCTTGTTTGACCCTGAATCGGTGTCACTGGAGCTCGCCTTAAAGTACGTGAGCCGCTTGCAAACTGCGATTTCCACGCCGATGCGAGAAGGCATGGTGTACGAGCTAGATACGCGCCTTAGGCCATCTGGTAAATCAGGGGCACCCACGGTGAGTATTCAGAGCTTTGCACAGCACCACTCCAAGCGCGCACATACTTGGGAGCATATCGCGATGATGCCAAGCAGGGTGGTTGCAGGCAACCCAGCATTAGTGGAACAAATAAATAAGATTAAACACGGAGTAATTACCTCCCCACGTAATCAAGGGCAATTTCTAAAGGATAGCTTGAAAATGTGGAATCGGATTGATAAACACCGTTTGAGCGATACCAGCCCAGAGGTGATGCACAGCAAATTACGCAAAGGGGGGCTTATGCAAGCCGAATACCTCGCTGCTTGTTTAATCTTGCTACGTGGCGCTGAGTTGCAGCTCGATAATACTGACTTTGATACGTGTCTGAGGGCTAGTGTTGCTGGTTCTGGTGTAGAGCATTTAAGCGAAATCATTCAGTTCTGGCGCATTCAGCAATTATGGGAGCGACTATTGGGCATGACTGATGCGCCACTTAGCGAGCTGCCGCCTCGCTACCTCGCAAGATTATTGGATCAATCAGGCGTGGATTCACTGCCAGCTTTGATAGAAAAGAAGCGTTCCTATTCAGAGGATTTGGAACAGGCATTACAGAGTTTTTTTGCCTCTGTGCAAATGAGTCAACAAGACATTGACGACTGGCAGGAACAGGCTGTGCAATGGGCCGCGAGTTAGGCGAGCAGGGCAAACGCGCAAGTGCTCTAAAGAGCTAGGTGACCGGCGTTTAGTATATCTACTGCTAAAGCGTTATTTGTTCAATGAACAACTTTCGCAGCCAAGCGAGAGCCTCATCATCTTCGGTATGTTCGTGCCAATAAAGCTTGGTAACCAAGTCGGGTATCTTCACTGGCACCGGCAGCACTGCAATCTCATGGTCAATCAAATGTGCAGCCAATGAGCGCGGAATAGTGAGCAATTGATCTGAGTTTTTTGCCACCGACATAGCTGCAAAATAGTTTTGACATCGAATGCTCACTCTGCGCACCATGCCTCGCGCCAAAAAAAGAGTGTCTTCGGCGGTCATGCCGCTAGGGCGATTGGATACGTTTAGGTGACTTGCTGCGAAGTAATTCTGCGCAGTTAAGTTATCGCGTAATGGATGGTCTGGGCGCATTAACACCACAAACCCACTTTTTGCCAATTGAACCTGACGGATAGACGCTGGAGCAGGCACGGCAACGTCGACCACAATATCTAAGTGTCCAGTGGCCAAGTCTTTCTCAAGATTGCTGCGTGTTACTTTCACGCTCGAGAAACTAATGCTCGGAGCAAGCGAGGAGAGCAGCTTGCTCATTTGCGGAACAATGGTGTGCTCGGTTGCGTCGTGCATGCCAATTCTGAAGTGATGCTCGCTGGTGGCGGGATTAAACTCACCCCAATGCTGCAGTATTTGTTGTAAGCGAGTGAGGTTATCTATGATCAGTGGAGCCATTCGTTGGCAAGCGGGCGTTGGCATCATCTTGTTTTGCGAGCGCTTGAACAGCGGGTCACCAAGCGCGTCACGCAAACGTTTAATTGCATGGCTGACGGCCGACGGAGTGAGATGTAAAACCTCAGCCGTATGGGTCATATTCTGCTCAATGTACAGAGTATGGAATACCTTTAAAAGGTTTAAATCGAGTTGTTCAATAGTTTTAGGATTACTCATAGATTATGAATTATGTTCATAGT
>JBLHME010000001.1:0-182378 GCA_047623225.1 Cryomorphaceae bacterium | reverse complement strand
TTGTTAGTTAACGGGGGGGGGAGTGTATTTATAATGCCTGGCGATATGGAATGGCTATAGTCATTGATTGATTTTGTGTTATGTTTAGTCAGCGCCCGTTTTAAGACAGGTGCGCTTTCGACAATATAGATGGTTTCGAGTCCCATTGATTGTTGGATTTGATCCTAGTAAAAAGGATTTTCTTGGTGACTTTTGTGCTGCCATCGCGATTTTTTTTAATTAACTAATTGCGGCTGGCTGCTGGAAAAGACTGGTTCTTGAATGATAAGTTCAAGAGCCTTTCTTTTTGTTATGGTTTTGTTTTAACAGTCTCGATTCTAAGACAAGCTAGTATTTATGGGATTCTTTGCTCTTTTTTCTGGACAACTGATCGGAATATGCTATATTAGCTCTTGTGCTCGTCGACCCACGGGCACTTCTTCAAATCAATGCTATTTTAACCCCTGTCTGCTTTGATTTGGAAAACTAGTCACAAAATAGGATTTTGGACTAAAAATGGAGGGCTAAACCTTAATGGTGATGTCATCCGAAGGCCCTTGAGTACCCGCTCAGGGGCTTTTTTTATTCTATGCTCAGTTCCGAGGAAGCCAAAACCGACTTGAGCTAGTGATTCCGAGATCGCGGAAAAATCAATTTATTGTCGAAGGCTATGAAATCCAGCTAAACTTAAATAAGCAGAAGCTTTTATTCTTAAAATTATTTAACTTGTTTGGACGTTAACTCACAAAGAGTCGCATTTCGGACGTTGGTTAACCTGAAATTGAATATACTAACTCAAGTTAAATTTAGACTAGAGTCGCATGGTTCCAGCAACAAGACATGCACTGATTTGTCTAGAATATTTGAACTCTTAAAAATATATACACGGAAATAGAACCCTACAATAATGAGCATACTGGTTTTCCCTGCCCTATTTGGCTTGTTCGTCAATCTAATCGTATTAGTAGCAGTTTTGCGTGGGCCAAGTAGGACTTCGATTTTTTGCCCTATGGTCGCTAGTTTTGTACTCCTTATGTTATGTGAGGTTTTAGGTTTTCTCGAGTTTTTCCAGGGCAGGGAACTTGAGTATCTTATGCGGGCGTACTACGTGATCGCTCAATTTAGCCTGGGGCTCGTAGTTATTTATGTCGGGCGGATAAGTGGCAATCGAATAAGAAGTCTCCCATATTTCATATATGGGTCAGTGTTGGCTCTTTCAGTTTTGATACTAGGCACTGACTACATCATAATGGGAAGCGAGTCTACTGGTCACATACACACGGCTATCCAAGGCAGGGCATATTCACTGTTTCAAATCACTTCAGTGGGAATGCAATTGCTGTTGCTTGTATTGTTGTGGGCCGGCTATAAACGGCCTCAAAATCATTTTATGCAGATTCAGTGTGTCTATACCTTGTTTGCCATAATGCCTTTATTCACTGGGAGCCTAGCGATATTGAGCTTAATGGCAATGGGGTATCAAATTAATGCTGCTGTGGTCATGCCGCTTTTAATCACCTTTTTTGTTGTGGTCACCATGGTGAGTGAATCAAAACATGAATTGCTTGATGTTCGAAGTTTTATTCCATTCTCGGCTGAGCGAAGGACATCTCATCAAATAATGGATATCTACTCGGGTTATTCGCGTGATGATTTAAGTTATCGCGAAGCAATAAGCGAGATCGAGCGACTGTTGGTGTTGGCTAAATATGAAAGAGCCGGCGGCAACGCCAGTGCAACTGCAAAATTACTGGGCATGCCAAGGTCGAGTTTGTATTCAATATTTTTGCGGTTGGGTATTGAATTCAAGGATTGATTCGGCTTAATTTAGGCGTTTTGGAACGCGGCCCACCTTAAAATCTATGTATAGCTTATACGCTTAGCGCCGCTTGAAAGCTATCGATGAAACTATATGATTTTTGAACGAGGGAAGTTGGGGCACAGCCTATAATCGAACAATCCGTTTCAATAGAAAAGTTGAAAATGGCTCCCTGACCAGGACTCGAACCTGGGACCCAATGATTAACAGTCATTTGCTCTACCAACTGAGCTATCAGGGAACAGTTTTCAACTGAGGCGCATCGTACTTATTCAGTAGAGGTCGGTCAAGGTTTTTCCTGATTTTTTTGATAAATTCGTTAGTTATTTGTCCCTGCAGTTTGAGTGCAAATAGTTTTGCGCTTGTCGCTCATATTATTTTGCGAACGGGTGCGGCCCGTATGAAATATTTTTAGATGGATTGCCTCTTTGGCATCTGGGTTGCATAGATAGAACCCTGCGCTTCGTGCGCCCCCATCTGGGAAGAAACGAAGGCGGCCGCGTTGGTTGAAAACTATCCGCGAATTTCCATGATTAAAGATAGAACTTATGAGGTGGTCGGCGTTATCGAGATCATTATTCAGGTTGATATCGGCGAATACTAGCCATCCTTTTGACCAATTGGCATTGTAGTCGCGTTGTGTATCGCAAACCGTCGAGTCTGTGTGAGACATAGCGCAAACATGCACATAGGTTTGGTTTGTCAGCGCTTGGTTGCGCGCAGTTTTAAGCGATGCGTTAAGTAGTATGGAGATCGCTTTGACTTCGCTATTGGCCAATAGCGAGGCTAGGCTTGGCCCAGACGTAGCGGCGAGTATTGCCAATAGTGACAGCGTTATAATCAATTCAATTAAGTTGAATCCCGCATTGCGTTCAGCTTCCATGCGCATATTATTCCTCCCGAATGTATGCCTTTTGCTCACTCCATGAGCAACGTCCTAACCTTAACTGAGAATTTCGAAACAAACTTCATCTGTTTGGGTGAGATATTGGTAAAAATATAGATGCAGTGAATAATCCATGAGTTAAAGCAAGGTCTTGCTTTATAATAATTGGCTGCATTGAAAATAATGACGCACCAGACAAGCAATTTTATGAAACGTGAATTCCAACTAGTTAGTGATTACACCCCCGCGGGTGATCAGCCCCAGGCGATTGCAAAATTAGTGGAAGGCCTTTCAGATGGCGAGGCGTTTCAAACTCTGTTGGGCGTTACTGGATCAGGTAAAACATTTACCATTGCCAACGTGATCCAGACTGTGCAACGGCCGACTATAGTAATGGCTCCAAACAAGACTCTTGCCGCGCAACTTTATTCAGAGATGCGTGATTTTTTCCCGCACAACGCGGTGGAATATTTCGTTTCCTATTATGATTACTATCAGCCTGAGGCTTATGTGCCGAGCTCCGATACGTTTATTGAAAAGGACTCAGCGATAAATGAACACATCGATCAAATGCGTCTGTCGGCCACTAAGTCGTTGTTAGAGCGTGAGGACGTTATCATAGTCGGGACTGTGTCCGCCATTTATGGCCTAGGCGACCCAGAGGCTTATCATGGGATGATTTTGCACATCAGCGTAGGCGATATAATGGATCAGCGTTCAGTGTTGCAGAGGCTTGCTGAGCTTCAGTACACGCGCAATGATGTAGAGCTAAAACGCGCTACATTTAGAGTTCGCGGCGATGTAATTGATATTTATCCGGCGGAATCGGAGCGATACGCGATTCGAGTTGAGCTGTTTGGCGAAGATGTTGAGAAAGTGTCCCGATTCGACCCCCTCACAGGTGCTGTGGAAGAAGACCTGCAGCGTGTAACCATTTTTCCTAAATCACACTACGTAACACCAAGGGTTAGAGTATTAGAGGCATGTGAGCAGATTCGAGAGGAATTGCGCGATCGCTTAGGCTACTTGCGTCAACATGAAAAGTTGGTCGAGGCGCAACGCCTTGAACAGAGAACATTGTTTGACCTGGAAATGATGCAGGAGTTGGGTTACTGCAATGGTATTGAAAACTATTCTCGTTTTTTATCCGGAGCATTGCCAGGCGAGGCACCCCCTACCTTGATTAGTTACTTACCGCCAGATGCTTTGATGGTGCTAGATGAAAGTCATGTCCTGGTGCCGCAGCTTGGGGCTATGTACAAGGGCGATCGCTCGCGTAAGCAAACCCTAGTTGAATATGGCTTTCGCTTACCCTCAGCTATGGATAATCGACCGTTGAAGTTCGAGGAGTTTCGCAATCTAATGCCGCAAACCGTGTTTGTTTCAGCGACTCCAGGCGATTATGAGATTGAGCAAAACCCCAACACCATTGATCAGCTTGTTCGCCCAACCGGGTTGATAGACCCTGAGATAGAGGTGAGACCGGTTGCAACGCAGGTTGATGATGTTTTGTCTGAAATTAACAAGCGCGTGGTCAAAGACGAACGAGTACTTATAACCACCCTGACCAAGCGAATGTCGGAAGATCTCACCGACTATTTGTCGGACGCAGGTGCCAAGGTGCGTTATTTACATTCGGATATTGACACTGTAGAGCGAGTTGAAATTATTCGTGACCTTCGCGCTGGCGTGTTCGATGTCTTGGTGGGCATCAATCTTTTACGTGAAGGCCTAGACATGCCAGAAGTATCCTTGGTGGCTATTCTTGATGCCGATAAACAAGGTTTTCTTCGGTCAAAGCGCTCTTTAGTGCAAACGGTAGGTCGTGCGGCACGGAACTTGAACGGCAAAGCAATTTTGTATGGAGACAGGATCACCGATGCGATGCAATACACGATTGATGAAACTGAGCGCAGACGCATAAAACAGACAGCACATAACCTTAAGCACGGCATTATTCCTAAAAGTGTCAAAAAGCCTGTACGCGACATGATCGATGGCGCCACCAGCGAAGCCGCTCAGGTGCTCGCGCGAATCAAACAGCCAAGCGATTATATTCAAATCAGTGATGATCCAAAGCTATTTAAGAAGTTGATGAAAGACTTAGAAAAAGAGATGTATCAACATGCTGAAAACCTAGAGTTCGAACAAGCTGCGCGAACACGCGATCGAATTGAGGAGTTGAGGGCGGGTTACTTTAAGCGTTAGCAAATTTACTTTATATTCAACAGTTAGTTAGGCCTTTTCGGGTCTGTGCGGAAAAAGCAGTGTTTTTTTTAGGCGACGCTGGATGGAAAGATTTCGAGCCTAGCATGAAGGTAAAAAGTTCTTTTTGCTTGCAAATTGAGCCATTTGAGACTTTTCTGTATTTATATATGGCGGAAAATAGCCGCAGCTTATTCTAATTAGTGTTACAGCTAAGATTAGGTAGTGATGCACTGCCCATAATCAATCTATGGAAGCCTTTGAATTATCAATTATGACAATGACCCTATTGTTGCTTGCTGCACTGATAGCGGGTTTCATAGATACCTTGGTTGGAGGTGGGGGGCTGATCACTCTGCCTGCTTTGATGGTAGCTGGTGTGCCTCCAATGTTCGCGCTGGGAACCAATAAACTGCAGTCAGCGGTGGGTACCGGCACAGCTTCGCTGTCAATGTTTCGACGACAAAAAGTCAGGTTCGAACATGTAAATACGATGATGGCAACTGCCTTTATCGGTTCCTTGCTGGGTTCGACAATTGTGCAATTCTTTGACGCAAAGGTGTTGAACGTGGTAATTCCCTTAGTGATAGGTGTGATTGCAGTCTATTTTGTGCTCGCACCAACTCAAGCTTTGACTGAGCGCGCGCCAAGCATATCGAAAAGTAAATACACCACAACTGCAGTTCCCGCTATTGGTTTTTATGATGGAATGTTTGGACCGGGCACGGGGTCTTTTTTTGTGCTGGCAGGGGTGACTCTGCAAGGACAACACATTGTTAATGCAACGGTGGTTGCAAAGACACTTAATTTCGCCACCAATTTTGCTGCGCTATTAATCTTTATATGGTTTGGCAAAGTGCTGTGGGCTGTTGGCGGCCTTATGATGTTAGGCCAATACGTAGGCGCGAGCTTAGGCGCTCGAGCGCTACTGAAGATTAATCCGATTTACTTACGCTGTTTGGTTATTGGAGTATGCTTTTTAATCCTAAGTACTTGGGGAATAAATAATTATGCCTGAGAAAATCACTATCGAGTTTTTGAAATACCGCAGGGTGATTTCATCGCTATTAAGCAAGGTTCGCCCTATGGCGAGTCAGCAAGACATAGAAGATATCCTGCAAGAAACTTACATAAACACTTACAAAAGCGCTCAGAAGCAAGAAATTAATTTTCCCAAAGCATTTATGGTAAAAACTGCTCTGCGTCTAGCCAACCGGTCGATAGTTTTAGCTCGGCGAATGGACTGCGACGAATCCATCGAAGAACACAGCGACGAGTCGCGATTCGCTTATGACGCCTCAACCTTTGTCAGTAAGACTGAACAAGAAGTGATGAACCGCGAAGATTTTGGTTTTCTCTGTGAAGCAATGGAAGAGCTTCCTCGCCAATGTCGAAAGGTCTTTGTAATGAAAAAAATATACGGCTTGTCACAAAAGGAAATTGCTCAGAAACTAGACATAAGCGAAAGCACGGTTGAAAAACATGTGGCAAAAGGACTGCTCAGAACTATGCAGAGTTACGACGCCAGGCAGCAAAAGCCTGAGAGTAGCGAAACAAATATCACCCAGAATGTTACTGACATTCGCAAAGCCAAGAAGTAATTATGAATACATTATCATTTCCTTTAAAAGAACAGGTAGAGGCCAATGCGGCTGGCTGGATCGCTGCGATCGACCGAGGAATATCTCCGAGCGAAGAAGATCAACTCAATGAGTGGCTAAATGAATCACCGGTCCACGGTGAAGTTTTGCTTAAAACTGCATCGATGTGGGACTTGCTCGATGTGCTAGAGCCAATATCAAGGCTGTTGCCGCTCGAAGACCAGCCTAATTCGAACCATATGGCGCCAGATCAGCAGTTTTATGCTAACGCAAGCCGCGGCAAAGCGTTCGCAATAGCCGCCAGCTTAGTGCTGAGTATTAGCGCTGCGCTGTACTTAGCAGAACCTTATTCTGTAGGGATAGATGCGCCGATCGTGAATTCTGCTGTTTCTACTACTTCTGCTGAATCACCACTTGCAGAATCACAGGGCCGGGTCTACAAAACCGCAGTTGGTGAGATTTCAAATGTTTCCTTAGCGGATGGGAGCACACTGAAGTTAAATACCGACTCAGAAGTTTTGGTGAATTTTTCCGCAACTCAACGCGACATAACACTGCTCAAAGGAGAGGTGTTTTTTGAGGTTGCCAAAAACCCTAGTAAGCCTTTTGTGGTGGCGGTGGGTGAGGATCGCATCACTGCCATTGGGACTGCGTTTTGTGTTGATTTGAGTATGCCTGAGGCGATCGAGGTGTTGGTGACCGAAGGTCAGGTGCGGGTTAACCGAGAGGTTTCAGAGTTGTCATCTAGCACGCAGCGTTCACCCTATAAAGAAGTATTCTTAACGCCTGGGCAAAAGGTGGTAATTAGCGATAATACGAGCTTTGTATCACATGATCAAAATCCTGATTCCATGTTGGCATGGCTTGAGGGAATGGTGTTATTTGAAGGCGAAACACTAGAGCAAGCTATTCGTGAAATTGACCGATATACGCCTCTGAGTTTCAAGATTATCGATCAAGAAATTGCCTCCATTCCAGTGGGAGGATATTTCCGCGCAGGTGACTTAGACCAGCTTTTGTCGGTACTCGAACAAAATTTTGGGGTTAGTTCCTATCGTTTAGGAGAGGAGGTTTTACTGTCGAAAGCGGTTAGACGTTAGAACTTCTCGGCCCTTTTAACAAAGCAAGCGAGCGTTCGGCCGCAATTTTTGCATCCAAGCTACAAAATTTGGCCGAAATTGAATAGAGGAAACTTGCTAACGCCTCCTCTAAGTAGATGAGAACCGCGAATGTGCGTAGAATCTTTGTCATGACAACTAAACTTCAGATGTCCTGGCTCGTTCTGTTGCTGGTGTGGCCCGTAATGACTTACGCGCAAGACCGCAGCGGTGACGAGGAGTACTACTTCAATATCCCGCGACTCTCCGCCAATAAGGCGTTAACTCGGTTTGCTAAGCAAGCAGGTATAACCTTGTTGTTTCCTTATAGGGAAGTGAAAAACTATAGAACACGCCCTTTGCATGGGCGATTCACTATTGGTTATGGGTTGCAGCTTATGCTATCTGGGACTAATATTGAGATTAAAGCAGGTGTTGGTGAAAACAGTCAGGTCGAAAATCTGTCCGCAGATTTGGATACTGATCAATTAGAAACAAAAGAGGAGCAATATATGAACGTAATACCTAAAAAGTTACTGTCTGGCGTTATCAGCCTAGCCGTGGCGACCAGTGCTGGCTATGTCAGCGCGCAAGAAGAACAGGGCGCACAATCAATTGAGCAGTTGGTAGTACTTGGCAGTCGTAGCGCCAAAGCTCGCTCTGCGGCCGATTCCCCAGTTCCCGTAGATGTGATTAGCGCTGAACAATTTTCCTCGCTAGGTAATGGTGCGGACATCACGGATAACCTAAAAGCACTAGTGCCATCGTACACCGCAACGCCCGCCACTGGCGACGGCAGTGCCTTTGTGCGACCCACGTCTTTGCGTGGAATGTCTCCTGACCAGACTCTGATCTTGGTTAACGGCAAGCGCCGCCACCGTTCGTCATTGGTACAGTTTTTCGCACCTGCAGCGGGTAATGGCTCGCATGGTGTTGACGTTGCAATGATTCCAAGTATTGCTTTGAAGAACGTGCAAGTGTTACGTGATGGAGCAGCGGCTCAATATGGTTCCGATGCAATATCAGGCGTGATGAATTTTGTACTTAAAGATGCTAACCAAGGCGGTGAAGCGCAAGTGAGCTATGGTGAGTTTTTTGATGGCGAAGCCAGCACCAAAGTCGCAGCAAACATAGGTATGGCTGCTGGCGACAACGGCTTTGTGAATATCAGCGCGGAATACACTGATAACGATGCCTTATCGCGAGGTGTAATTCGCCCCGATACGCAAGCACTAGTAGACGCAGGTGTGCCTGGAGTCGGTGCGGATTCGCCGTTTGGCGACGCGCCGTTTACTCAAACTTGGGGACGGCCTGAAACCAGCGCTACCCGCTTGTTCGTTAATGCTGGCTGGGAGCTTGCCAATGGATCCGAAGCATATGTATTCGGAAACTATGCCGATACTGATGGTCGATATCGCTTCTTCTATCGTAGCCCGACACATTCAACCATTATGGCGCTTGGCCTAGAGGATCAGTTGCCGGCTGGCTATACGCCATTTCTTGACGGCGCACAAACAGACACCAGTCTAGTAGGTGGTTTGCGCGGCGAATTTGGCGGTGGTACTACGTATGATTTCAGTATTGGTTATGGCAAAAATGAAATTGACTATTTATTGAATAACACTTTGAACTCCAGCCTTCCTCTACGTTCGGACGGAACCGCACAACGAAATTTTGATATGGGTGGCTATGAGCAAGAAGAAATCAGTATTAATGCCGATTTTTCTACCTCATTGAACGACTCACTTGCAATTTCTTACGGTGCAGAGTGGCGCGAGGAAAGCTTTACCCTTGTTTCAGGCGAAGCGGCAGCTCTTTTTGGCGGAGGTCCGAGTGGTATGAGCTCGCCTCAGCTTGAGAGCGCGGGTACCTTCGACAGAGACAACGTTGCGGTTTATGTGGATCTTGAACACGATATTTCAGATAGTTGGTTAATGCAGTACGCATTACGTTACGAAGACTTTTCTGACTTTGGCGGCACTACTAACGCCAAAGTAGCCTCTCGTTACAACGTTACCGATAGTTTTGCATTGCGCGGTGCTGTATCGACTGGCTTCCACGCACCGACTCCGGGGCAATCAAATATTTCTTCAATCATCACTACTTTTGATGGCCGTACTGGTCTTCAAGTTGAAGAAGGTTTGGTTCCAGCCAACAGCGATGCTGCAAGAAATGCCGGCGGTACTGAACTAAAAGAAGAAGAGTCTACTAATATCAGTCTGGGTTTTACGACAACAATTGGCGATGCGTGGGACTTAACCGTCGATTTTTACAGCGTTGAAGTTGATGACCGAATTTATCGTACTGGCGATATTCCAATCCCAAATACAGATAGCCAAACACTTTCGTTCTACACCAATGCGATGAATATTGAGCACACCGGTTTTGATATTATTCTGAACGGTAATATTGATTGGGGTTCTACTGGCACTGATGTGACTTTTGCCTATGCGCATAATGAAATTGAGGTTACCGGTCAGTCTCCAGTGGTTACTCCAGGTGGGGTTGCCATCCTTCCTGTAAGTAGCTCAACGATCGAAGATATTGAAAACAACTATCCTGAAGATCGATTCACACTCTCTGCCAATACTTTCCTCAATGAAAATCTTAATCTTCTGTTAAGAGCGACTTACTATGGCTCGCACTTTGATGAGCGTGGCACTATCAATGGAGCAGCAGGTAGTCGAAGTGCAGAAATTGACCCAATTGTTTATATCGACGCTGAGCTAGGCTGGCAGATCAATGATGCTTTTAAGATGGTGCTAGGCGCTTCAAATATTTTTGATACTTTCGTAGACGAAATCGCCAACGACGGTGTGTTTGCCAACCGCCAAAGTGTTGGTCTGCAATACCCACGCCGTACCGCCGCCAACTATGAAGGCGGTTCTTGGTACCTCAAAGGTATCTATAGCTTTTAGCTAACACTCTAGCTAAATATTACTAACCATTGCCCGCGACTAAGATCTTATTCGCGGGCTTTTTTTTGATCAAATAAATCACACCCTAATGAGCATTCCACTAGAATTTAATAACGCATTCGATGGTTTGAAACCGTCGTCCACACTCTACATTAACGAAACGGTGAACAAACTTTGGGCACAGGGCCATCAGGTTTTCCACATGGGGTTTGGCGAGTCACGCTTTGATGTGCACTCGCGCTTACAATCTGCGCTGGCAAGCAACGCCAATAAGAAGAGCTATCTGCCTGCGCGAGGGTTACCTCAGTTAACCGCTCAGGTTGCCACTTATTACAGTCAAAAATTGGGTTTAGATTTCACCCAAGAACAGGTCATTGTTGGCCCTGGTAGTAAGTCGCTGATTTATGGCTTGCAAATGATCATGGACGCCGACGTGTTTCTACCAACGCCGTCATGGGTCAGCTATGGGCCGCAAGCAATTTTGCTTGGTAATCGTTGCAAATACATTCCATCAAGCCCGAGTGATAATTATCGCTTTAATATTGAGGCGTTTGATCAGCTGGTAACAGCATCAACAAATCCATGTAAGCTTGTTATTATTAACAGCCCCAATAACCCGAGTGGCGAAGTTTGGCCGGCGGAGCTGTTGCGTGAAATCGCTGATTATTGCCGCAGCAATGGAATCTGGGTGCTTAGCGACGAAATATACTTTGAAGTGTGCCATGGCAGTGTTGATCACGTTTCGATTTCGAAGTTCTATCCTGAGGGCACCATCGTGATGGGTGGCTTAAGTAAGCACCTATCGGTCGGAGGCTGGCGCTTAGGAGTTGCTTTAATGCCGGATTCCGAGCAGGGTCAAGATATCATGCGTAAAATGGTTTTGTTCGCCAGTGAATCTTGGTCAGGTGTGGCTGCACCAATTCAATATGCGGCCATTGAAGCCTATGCGTGTCATGATGATTTGGAAAGCTATGTTGCGGATTGTCGCGCTATACATGGAATACGTACACGCTTCATCAAGTCTGCTTTGACTGAACTTGGAATCGTTTGTTCGGGAGGTGAAGGTGCTTTCTACCTAACCGCGAATTTTGACCGATACGCAGCCAAGCTCGCAGCAATTGGCATTCAAACATCTGACCAACTTGCGGCTCATTTACTTGACGCTTATCGGATCGCTACTTTACCCGGCAGTGACTTCGGCATACCCAAAGAACAGCAGAGTCTGCGATTGTCGACTTCATATTTGGACATGGAAACTGAATTTGATGCACAGCGTATCTTTGACTTGTATCGAAATGAGGAAGAGAATAAAAGAATAATGTCAGTGAGCAATCATCCTAATACGCATGATGCGATAAACGCTTTCAAGGATTTTCTAAGAAGCTTGGCAAAAGCCTAACAAGAAGTTTAATCATTTTCTGGAGGAGTGATGACGGATCACAACGAGAGTTTTTTATCATCAGTTGAATTAATGTTCGATCAAGCTGCCGAGTTGGTAGGCTTGAATGATGATTTGAGACACAAAATAAAGGTAGCAAATTCAACCTACACTGTCCGATTTGGCGTGCGCTTGAGAAACAAGCTATACACCTTCACAGGTTATCGCTCAGTTCACTCAGAGCACCGCGAACCCGTTAAAGGTGGGATTCGCTATGCTCCATTTGCGGATCAAGATGAGGTGGAAGCATTGGCCTCTTTGATGACCTACAAGTGTGCACTGGTTGAAGCGCCTTTTGGCGGTTCTAAAGGCGCCTTGGTGATCGAGCCAACGGACTGGGAGCCACACGAATTAGAACGGATTACACGCCGTTTCACGCAGGAGCTTGCGAAACGTTCATTGATCAGCCCAGCGCAAAACGTTCCGGCACCTGACATGGGCACTGGAGAGCGGGAAATGGCTTGGATGGCAGACGAGTACAAGCGTCTATTTCCAGGTGACCTAAATAGCTGGGCTTGTGTAACTGGTAAGCCAGTGAGTAAAGGCGGTATTCGTGGCCGGGTAGAGGCTACCGGCAGAGGGATTCAATATGCATTGCAAGAAGCGTTTCGACATCCTGAGGATATTAAGTACGCAGGGCTTTCGGGCACATTGGCAGGTAAGCGCATTGTAGTCCAAGGGCTGGGTAACGTGGGTTATCACGCTTCGCAGTTTCTCTCTCAAGAGGACGATGCACTTATCATTGGTGTTTTGGAGCGCGATGGCGCTGTGGTAGATGAAAACGGCATTGATATTGATGGTTTACATCAGCACATTCATCATCACGGTGGTGTTAAAGGCTATAAGGGCTATACGCCCAATTCAGCCAGCGTGCTTGAGATGGACTGCGACATATTGATTCCTGCGGCGATGGAAGGAGCGATCACTCCAGATAATGCGGATCGAATTAAAGCCAAAATCATCATTGAGGCTGCTAATGGCCCAATCACTTTCACAGCCAATACAATGTTGCGTGATAAGGGGGTTTTAATTATCCCAGATCTATATGCAAATGCGGGCGGAGTGACGGTGTCTTATTTTGAGTGGGTTAAAAACTTAAGCCACATTCGATTTGGCCGAATGCAGCGCCGTCAACAAGAAGGCCAGACCCGCAAGATGGTGGATGCAATCGAAGAGATGGTGGGTAAGAAATTCCCAGAAGAGCTGTTGGCAGACATTATCAGCGGCCCCACAGAGTTGGATTTAGTTCGCTCTGGACTGGATGATGTGATGCGTGAAGGTTATCAAGTAATCAGTGCCAAGTGGCGTAGTGATGATCGTATACCTGATTTGCGCACAGCAGCGATGATGATCGCGATTGAGCGGATTCAGGATTCTTATCAGTCTTTAGGGATTTAAAAACCTATACCTGCTTGTTTACAGTAGGGCTAAGCCACGTTTTGAGATCATTTCTCAAGCAGGCTTCAGTCATGATCATTAAAAAGGCCTAGTGTTGAAAACGCTGGGCCTTTTTAAATATTAGAAAATTGGTTTGGAAATATCTATTCGCTTAGGTCGGTAAATGTAACTCACTAATCTCACCGGCGTGTGGGTCGTTGTAGACGTCGAGGTCAATCTTGTTCTCGCTCTTCGCCACAATAGTAGTGACCACGGCATCGCCAGTTACATTGACTGCCGTGCGAGTCATGTCTATCAAGCGATCAACGCCGATAATGATACCAATGGCTTCGACCGGTAAACCTACTTGTTGAAACACCAATGTAAGCATGACTAAACCCACAGCCGGAACTGCTGCTGTACCTATTGATGCTAGGACCGCAGTAACCACAACGGTGACATAGCCGGTAATGCCAAGTTCAACGGCATAAAGGTTGGCGATAAAAACAGTGGCTACTCCCTGCATCATAGCCGTGCCGTCCATGTTAATTGTGGCCCCAAATGGAACGCTAAAGGACGACACCGCCCGATCCACACCCAGCCGTTCCTGCACTGTTCTTAGTGTTACTGGAATAGTGGCGCCAGAACTTGAGGTGCTAAATGCAAATAATTGAGCATTACGAATCTTCTTTAGAAATATGCCAATATCCAGACCTGTAAATGCCTTGAGGATAATCATTTGAGTGACAAATGCATGAAATAATAAGGCAAAAATGATGACCATAAAGTAGCCAGCGAGCTGCGAAACCAAATCCAAGCCTAAATCCGCAATTGCCTTGCCCACCAAGCAAAACACTGCATAGGGAGCGAACCACATCACCATCTCCACCATTTGCATGATCACCTTGTTTATCTGCTCAATAATGGCGACTAAATTAGGCGCATCTTTGACCACTGTTAACAGCGCAATCCCAAAGAAGACTGAGAAAAAAATGATCGCCAACATTTCTGAGTTTGCCATTGCCGCAATAAGATTTGAGGGAACAATTCCTATCAATATGTCGGTGAATGATTTTGCCGCTTCTTTACCAGCAAACTGCGCCTCAAGCGGGATGGTCATTTCCTCACCGATACCAAATAAAACAGCGAACGTGATCGCCGTTGTAATAGCTATTGCTGTGGTCGCGACGTATAGAATGAATGATTTAGAACCAATCTTGCCGAGCAGGCGAATATCGCCAATTCCGACTATTCCTGGGATAAGGGAAAACAGCACCAAAGGGACAACCAGCATTTTTAGGGCATTGACAAAGATTTTACCACCAACGTTGAAAACGCCACCAACAATATAGGAGTCTACCCAAGCAATAGCACCTAGATCATTGATGTTGATTACCAGCCCAGCGAGCACGCCTAAGGCGAGGCCTAGAAGTATTTTATTCGCAAGATTCATATCGCTCCTTTGTGTGATTATTGAAGGCGGCAGAATGCTTCACCTTGTTTTGACTCTATTGGCCATTTGTACCGATGTTATTATATATGAACGCTGGTGGCGAATAATCCGCTATATCTATTTTATAAAGTGTAGGCAGTTAAAAAAAAGGCCGCTCAATGAAGAGCGGCCTTTTTGCGGAGCAGAGAAGTTATTTAAGAAACTTTCCGGCCAAGCTTGCTAGACCGCCGATACCGCCAACCGCGTCTAGAAGATTGCCGCCGCTAGATGATTTGTCAACTACCTGCGGAAGCAAGTCCAGTTAACCCCGAAGCAGGTCGTTTTTATCTAAACCAAGCTGACTATTCGCTTGTGCTATTTTGTCAGAACCAAGCATGCTCTCGATCTGCGAGCGCGAAACATGAGCATTGTCGCCATCGCCAAGCCATGATTGAGCCACATCAGCTAAGCCGCTATTTTGCAAATTACCGACTAATGCGCCTAAATCTATACCTGAGCCACCTTTACCACCCAGTAAGCTGCCAATTACTTTTCCGACCATATCACAGCTACCACCTGCTGAGTCGTTTCCTGATTTTGAGGCCAAAAGTTACGTTGCTAATTTCATCATGTCCTTGCGGAATCCTCTTAGTTAGATTGGGGATCGGCTAAATTGGCGCGAGAACAATTGTTAGTGTGGTCGTATTTTAAGAATTATTAATTTTTCTAGTCTGTTATGACAGTTTTTAACAGTTAATCAGTCATGAAAATCATTGCTAAAAAGCGTTGAAAACGCCTGTGGTGTTTGATATCGTGCGCCTCCTGATTATAGACGCGTAGCTCAGTTGGTTAGAGCACCACCTTGACATGGTGGGGGTCGTTGGTTCGAATCCAATCGCGTCTACCAGGGTCATCAAGCAGTAGCATTTTAAAACTCGTTGCCGCTTAATCGGTTTGGTTTTCTGAATCGACGGTTTGAATTGAAACTAGGCATCAATGTTTTTTGCATTTACCTATTGAGATGGCGCGATTTAGGCACTAAAATTCGCGCTTTCTTACTCGAGTGACTGAACGGAACGTAGCGTTTGCTAGTTTTAGAGTAAATAAGATTAATTTAACAGAGGTATCACCATAGCCATTAAGAAAAAACAGCGTGTTAATGACAGCATTACCGCGCCAAGCATTCGACTTATTGATCAGAACGGCGAGCAAGCCGGAATCGTTGATCGAGACACAGCATTTGCAATGGCTGAGGCAGCCGGTTTAGATTTGGTAGAGATTTCTCCCAATGCAGACCCGCCCGTATGTCGAGTGATGGATTATGGTAAGTTTTTGTATGAAGACAGCAAGAGCAAAGCTGCTGCTCGTAAGAATCAAAAACAAACCCAAGTAAAAGAAATTAAGTTTCGCCCTGGTACAGATATAGGCGATTACAACATCAAGTTAGGAAAGCTTAAAGATTTCCTAGGCAATGGTGATAAAACGAAAGTAACTATCCGGTTTAGAGGGCGTGAAATGGCTCATAAAGATCTAGGCTTGGACTTACTAAAAAGAGTAGAAGCCGATTTAGTGGAATTTGGAGCAGTTGAACAATTTCCTAAACTAGAAGGTCGTCAAATGGTGATGGTTCTAGGCCCTCTTAAAAAGTAGCTGCTCTTTAAGTTTAAGTTGTTTTCTTCGAAAACAGCATAAAGGCTCAGGGCTGTTTAGTTTCGAAACGCTTTGGCGTTTCAGGCTCAGGGCTGTTTAGTTTCGGAACGCTTTAGCGTTTCAAGCTGAAGGTTTTAAGTTTAGGTGGTTTTTTCGGAAACGACTTAAAAGCTTAAGATCAAAAGAGGGTAGAAGTATCGGGCCGCTGGTCTCTTATTTTGAGAGTCAAGCGTGAGCTCACAAGACAGTTCTTTGAAGTCAACTTTTAAACTTCTTAGAGCTTTAAATTTTAACGGCAACCGTGCAATAGCACCGGGAGACATAATGCCAAAAATTAAAAGTAATAGTGGCGCCGCAAAGCGCTTCAAAAAAACGGGTAGCGGTAAGTTTAAACGCTCTCAATCTCACTTGCGTCATATTCTGACCAAGAAGTCGACTAAGCGTAAACGTCATTTACGCCATCAGACCATGGCTGCGCCTGCTGATGCCAAGTTGATTCAACGTATGCTGCCGTACAGCTAACACCATAGATTGAGGAATAGAAAATGCCTAGAGTAAAACGTGGTGTAACCGCCCGAGCCAAACATAAAAAAGTCATTGCCCAAGCCAAAGGCTACCGTGGACGTAGTAAGAACGTTTTCCGCGTAGCCAAGCAAGCGGTAACCCGTGCTGGACAATATGAGTATCGTGACCGTCGTCAACGTAAGCGTCAATTTCGTCGTTTATGGATTACTCGTATCTCAGCTGCGGCCCAAATCAATGGCCTAAACTACAGCCGTTTCATTAACGGTTTGATGAAAGCCGAGATTGAGCTAGATCGAAAAGTACTAGCAGACATCGCAGTGCATGATCCTGCTGCCTTTGCGCAGCTAGCGGAGAAAGCGAAAAGTGCCCTGGCTGCCTAAAACTTCGATAGGAAGTTTAATTCAAGATAAAAGAGGAAGGCCATCGGTCTTCCTCTTTTGCTATCTAGACTATAAAAATACAACACTATGACTGATTCACCAGACGGAAATTTACACGCGATACTGCAACAGGCAAGCAGTGCCATCGAAGCTGCGCAAAAGCCTGTGCAACTTGAGGAGCTGCGAGTGCACTACCTCGGCAAGAAAGGAGAGCTAACCAATCAGCTAAAGCAGATTGGCAGCCTTCCACATGGAGAACGACCTAAGTTTGGTGACAAGGTAAATCAGCTTAAGCAAGAAGTCGCGCAACTCATTAATCTCAAGAAGACAGCGCTAGATGCGGCCGAGCTAGCTTTAGCAATTGCCGCCGAAAAAATAGATATCACGCTCCCTGGTCGCGGTATTGGCACTGGTGGCATGCACCCAGTTACTCGCACTATGCAACGGATTGAAGACATTTTTGTGGCAATGGGGTTTGGGATTGCGACAGGCCCTGAAATTGAAGACGACTTTCATAATTTTGAAGCTCTGAACATTCCAGCTGAGCACCCAGCACGCGCAATGCACGATACCTTCTATGTTGAAACAGATGAGGACACACAAGGCTCTTATCTTCTGCGCACCCACACTTCACCGGTGCAAGCGCGTTACATGCTGAACAACCAACCGCCAATTAATATTATTGCGCCTGGTCGAGTCTATCGTTGTGACTCGGATGTGACTCACACACCCATGTTTCATCAGGTTGAAGGTTTGATGGTGGATGAAGGGATTTCATTTGCTGATCTGAAAGGTGTGTTGACGCATTTTTTACAGCAGTTCTTTGAAACCGATTTAAAGATTCGTTTACGGCCGTCCTATTTCCCATTTACTGAGCCGTCAGCTGAAGTTGATATTAGTTGTGTTTTTTGCGCTGATGATTCAGGCGAGGCGCAAGGCTGCCGCATTTGCAAGCAAACCGGTTGGATTGAGATACTTGGCTGTGGCATGGTTCACCCTCAGGTGTTCAATCATGTTGGAATAGACTCTGAAAAATACACTGGTTTTGCCTTTGGTATGGGCGTTGAGCGCCTAGCAATGTTGCGCTATGGCATTGAGGACTTACGCATGCTGTTCGACAACGACCTAACATTTCTGGAGCAATTCAAATGATTATTAGCGAACAATGGTTGCGCGATTGGGTGCAATTGGATCTTTCTGCCCAAGAGATTGCTGACTGCCTAACCAGCGCAGGATTAGAAGTAGAAAGTGTGGAGCCTGTCGCTGAGCCAATCGACAATTTGCTGGTTGGTAAGGTCACGACGGTTGAAAAACACCCCGATGCCGATCGTCTTAACATCACCAAAGTAGATATTGGTGATGAGCAACTCGACATTGTTTGTGGTGCAAGAAATGTACGCCAGGGGCTGATGGTTGCGGTGGCCACTGTGGGTGCGAAGTTACCCAATGGGCTCAAAATAAAACGTGCTAAAGTGCGCGGCATAGAGTCCAATGGCATGCTTTGTTCAGCATCTGAGTTGGGTCTGGATGAAGAATCTGCTGGCATTCTGGAACTGGATGTTGATGCGCAAATTGGTCAGCGCGTAGATGAATATTTGCAGCTCGATGATACTTTGATAGATATTGATCTAACCCCAAATAGAGGGGATTGCTTAAGCGTTCAGGGAATCGCGCGCGAGTTGAAGGTGTTAGCCAACGGTAATTATCATCCTTTGGACATTGACACAGTGCCAGCAACAATCGAACAAAGTATTGTTATAGACATCGCCGATTCGGTTGCTTGCCCGCGTTACCTAGGGCGCGTTATCAAAAACGTAGATCAGTCGGCCACCACACCGCTCTGGATGCAAGAGCGCTTGCGCCGCTCTGGTCTGAGACCGATCAGCCCGATCGTTGATATTACTAATTACGTGATGATGGAATTGGGTCAGCCAATGCACGCTTTTGACTTAGCTAAGCTGAATGACAAGATAGTGGTAAGACAATCACAGAAGGGTGAAAAAATAAGCCTTCTTGACGGATCAACCGCGACCTTAGACGGCGACACCTTGGTCATTGCAGATGCTAAAGGGGCGCTCGCAATTGCAGGCGTTATGGGTGGTTCTGATAGTGCGATCGATGATTCAAGCACGAACATCGTGTTAGAAGCTGCTCATTTCACGCGCAAATCGGCAGCCGGTAAGGCGCGTAGATACGGCTTACATACCGAGAGCTCCTATCGTTTTGAACGAGGAGTGGATCCACAACTGCCCCCGCAGGCGATGGAGCGCGCTACCGAATTGGTGTTAGAAATTTGTGGCGGTGAAGCCGGGCCAGTAGTTGAGGAAAAGCAAGATAAAAGTCTGCAAGGTAAACCAGCAGTCAGCATTCGTTTAGAGCGTTTGAAATCTCTACTTGGAATGGAGTTAGGCGCCAATGAAGTTTCTGCAATACTTAACCGCATCGCTGATTCTGTGGTTGGTGAGGATGATCAATGGAGTGTTAAGCCTCCAAGTTATCGATTTGATATCGAGCGCGAAGCTGATCTAGTTGAAGAGGTCGCGCGGGTGAAGGGTTATGACAATATACCCACCGCAATGCCCAGAATTGCGCCACGTTCGGTTACCGCTTCTGAGAGTTCGGTTGGAATCCGTCAGGTACGCCAATCTTTTATTGCGCGCGACTACCGCGAAGCGATAACGTATAGTTTTATTGACCCCGCGGCACAGAAAATGTTCAGTGATGAGCAGCCGGTCAAGTTAAGCAATCCGCTGGCTGACAATATGGCCGTAATGAGAACCAGTATTATTCCGGGTTTAATGACCGCTTTACAATTTAATGCCAATCGTCAGCATGATCGAATTCGATTGTTTGAAATTGGCGCTACTTATCACAAAACCAGCCAAGGATTCGTAGAGCGACAAAAACTCTCTGGCGTGGCCTGCGGTTCCTTGACACCTGTTCAATGGGGTCTCAATAAGGAGCAAAAGGTTGATTTCTATGACATTAAAGCCGATTTGGAAGCTGTACTGTCCTTGACCGGTCACAAAAACCCCATTATATTTAATGGGTTCAAGCATATTGCTCTGCATCCAGGTCAGCTAGCGTCACTCGTTCGTGATAATTCGAATGCTGAACAAACTAATATTGGATGGCTCGGGCGATTGCATCCGAGTATTGAGAAGCACTTTGGTGTTTCGAATGTATTCGCCTTTGAGTTAGAACTCGACAATGCTTTGGCGGCTGAATTGCCGGTATTCTCTTCGGTGTCACCTTACCCAAGCATCAAGCGGGATCTGTCGGTGGTGATCTCTGAGAACTTACCGATTGGTGATGTAATCAGCAGTGTACGAACTGCGCTTGGAGATGCTCTAATTAAGGTGGAGTTATTTGATGTGTACCGTGGGCAAGGGGTTGCAGAGAATGCTAAAAGTGTGTCTTTGAGTTTGATACTACAGCATGCTGATAAGACTATGACCGACGAATACGCAGAGCAAATGGTGGGGGCAGCATTATCAGTTTTAGAGTCTGATTGTGGTGCGCAATTACGTAGTTAAATTATTGGCCAACAATATTTATTCTTGCGCGATGTTTTATAAGGCAAGTGTTTATAAACACAATGTTGCGGTCAATTTCACTCGAATAGGTTGATACGATATGGCGATCACAAAGGCAGAGCTAGCGATTTCTTTGCACGAAGAACTGGGGCTTAACAAACGTGAGTCGAAAGAGTTTGTAGAGCAATTTTTTGAGACAATTAAAGTCTCATTGGAAGAAGGTAGTTCGGTAAAATTGTCTGGTTTTGGTAATTTTGGCTTACGCGATAAACCCGCAAGGCCAGGTAGAAATCCAAAAACTGGCGAAGAAATTCCGATATCGGCTCGCAGAGTTGTTACGTTCAAGGCCAGTCAAAAATTGAAAGAAGCCATTGAAAAAAATTCTGAGCGATTAAAACACTTGTTTGCCTAAGGGCGAATACGACACCTAAATTTACAATTATTGGAGCGCTTTTTTTGTTTTGTACTGTACTGGGTTGTGAGCAACCTGATACACTCATCCCATAACAAGAACTTCTAGATTAATGGATCATAAAGAATGCTAGACCAAGGAGATAACGCAACGCTACCGCCAATACCGAGTAAACGGTATTTTACTATCGGCGAAGTTAGCGAGTTGTGCATGGTCAAACCTCATGTATTACGTTATTGGGAACAAGAATTTTCACAGCTTAGCCCTGTTAAGCGCCGCGGTAATCGACGTTATTATCAACGCCACGAAGTAAAACTAATTCGCCACATCCGCAGCCTCCTCTATATTGAGGGCTTCACTATCAGTGGCGCTAAGAACCAAATCGAAATGGAAGCTGGTGGGCAAAGCAATCCAACTACTCAAGTTAAGAAACAGGTGGTTTCTGAGCTGATAAAAGAGATAGACGAAGTCGTTTCCATTCTTTCTGAATAAATCTTTCTAATAGAACCCCCGAACGGTTCTATTTATCTGAAAAACATCTTTTTAGACGGTGTGAAATCGTATATATTCCACCCCTGTGTTCGGGGTGTAGCGCAGCCAGGTAGCGCACCGCTCTGGGGGAGCGGTGGTCACAGGTTCAAATCCTGTCACCCCGACCAACTTTTTTAAAAAATGTCATTGTAGGTCCTGAGTTAGTCCCTCAAAAATCAGAGATTTGCTTCGAATATCCATATAAATATTCTAATAACCTCAGGCAAGACTAGGGTCTCTATAAGTGCACATACTAATAGCAAATGACGATGGCTATGACGCGCCGGGGCTGTTGATTCTGGCCAATGCTTTAAAAAACCAACATCATAAAGTCACTATTGTGGCTCCGCGTGTCAATATGAGCGGTTGTGGTATGGGAATTTCATTGCGTAAATCGATCAACGTCGAAGAACAATCTGAGGGTTTTTTTATTGTTGACGGCACTCCAGCCGATTGTGTCTATCTAGGTCTGCAAAATCTCGCTAACGAACCGATTGATATGGTAGTGAGCGGCATTAATAATGGGCCGAATTTGGCTGATGATATTCTCTATTCTGGAACCTTTGCTGCAGCGATGGAGGCGCGCCATTTACGCCTGCCTAGTATCGCTCTGTCGATAACACAACGTGATGTCCAACACTATGAAACGGCAGCTTATATCGCTACTGCGTTAAGCAATGCATTGCCGCATTTGGACTATAAATCTTTGATTTCTGTTCTCAACGTAAATATTCCAGATGTGCCTGTCGCTAGTCTCCGCGGTTTAAAGGCCACCGTTTTGGGTGAACGATTAGAGCCACTTCAACCCATAGAAGAAGGGTTAGCAGGCTCCAAACGCAAATTCCGATTAGCACCCGCCGGCGAGTTTGATCGACGTAAGCGCAGTAACATGGCAGATTTTGAAGCTGTGGATCAAGGGTTTGTCTCAGTAACGCCCCTCAGTTCAAAGTTTGAGGACCGCAGCTATCTGCAAGACACTCAAGCATGGCTGGATACACTTTAGTAGCAAATAGGCTATAGTTCACCGATGTACAATGAGCATCTAAACAGGCCTGAGTTCACCGGAATTGGTATGACCTCAGAACGCACGCGCAATCGATTGATTGAACAGCTTCGTGACATGGGTGTGCATGATCCAAAGGTGCTGCAAGTAATGCAAAGCCTGCCGCGACACGTTTTTATGGATGAGGCTCTCGCTAGCCGAGCTTACGAAAATACCGCTTTGCCGATTGGTCATGGTCAAACTATTTCTCAACCCTATATCGTTGGATTGATGACGCAGACTTTATTTAATAAGCCGCGCTCGAAGATCTTAGAAATTGGCACCGGCTGCGGATACCAAACTGCGATTCTTGCTCCCTTTTGTGACAAGGTTATTAGCATCGAGCGTATTGTTAAGTTACATCGTCAGGCGCGTGATCTTTTATACGACTTGGGTGTGCGCAACGTAGTGTTTCGACATGGTGATGGCTTTGCTGGAATGCTCGATCATGCACCCTATGATGGAATATTAGCTGCGGCTGTTTCTGAAGATGTGCCGCAGGAATTGATTGATCAGCTAGCCGAGGGAGGGCGAGTTGTAATGCCGGTTGGGCGCGGTGAATCTCAAGTTCTCGTGGTGATCGACAAGACCCCGTCTGGCTTAGTGCAATATGAAGTAGAAGCTGTAAAATTTGTGCCGCGCATCGCCGGTTTAGGTTAGTAAATTTAAGTTAGTAGGTTTAGGTTAGTAAATTGAAATTATTCCAACCCATTTATTCCACCATACTAGGGTGGGCAAAACACCGCCATGCTGAACGCTACTTAGCGGGTATTAGTTTTGCAGAGTCTTCATTTTTTCCGATACCGGTAGACGTAATGCTCGCGCCTATGGTGTTGGCGGCCAAGCACAAGGCTTGGCGTTTAGCTGGCATAACTACAATTATGTCGGTTTTAGGAGGAATGTTCGGCTATCTGATTGGCGCCTTTTTCTTTGATGTGTACGGCACGCAAATATTGGATTTTTTCCACGCGCATGAAAAATTCGCTGCAGTTAAAGCATCATACCTTCAACATGGTATGGCGATCGTTCTGCTTGCAGGGTTTACACCTGTGCCGTATAAAATTTTCACTATCGCATCGGGTGTGATGGGCATCGCAGTATTACCTTTTATTGCCCTATCTTTACTTAGCCGCGGCGCAAGGTTTTTTCTAGTGGCTGGCTTAATAAGACTTGGCGGTGACAAGCTAGAAGAGACTATTCATAAACAGATAGAATGGCTTGGCTGGGGCACTTTGATATTGGTTCTGGTTGCTTTTGCGGCTTATAAGTTTTGGTAGACTAATGAACATCTCAGTGCGTAAAGGCATAGTGTTTATATGTGTATTACTGACCGCATCCTGTTCTCCGCCGCCTAGAGTCGAAGTAGTGGAACGGCCTGTATTAAGTGTGCGGGCCGAGACTGAAAAAATTGGCGGCTCTCTTATACGCTTTGTTCAACCCGGTGATACTCTTCATGCAATTGCATTTGGAAATGGCTTGAATGTTAATGATTTGGCTGCATGGAATGACATTGTAGATACTGCCAAACTAAATGTTGGGCGGCAAATTCGACTAACTCGACCTCTTAACTTTAAGCCTAAGACAAAATCGCAGTGGCCTGACTCCAAGAAAACCATCGTTAATCGTTCGATAGTGTCACCGCCAAGACCTTCAAGTTCTCAGACGTCAACAAAGCTATCGAAGCGCAAACCGGTTGCTGTGCCGACGCCCAATAGGGGTGTAAAGTGGTCGTGGCCTAACAATGGCAAGGTGGTGGGGCGCTTCGATCTAGGGCGAGGCCAACAAGGCGTAGACATCCTCGGCAGTTTAGGCCAGCCGGTGGTTGCAACCAGCGCGGGAGAGGTTGTGTATGTTGGTAGCAGTTTAAAAGGTTACGGGAACTTGGTAATCATCAAGCATTCTGAACGATACTTAAGTGCCTACGCACACAATCAAGAAATCTTTGTTAGAGAAGGTCAGCAACTACTAGCGCGACATACTATTGGTGCAATCGGCGTTGATAACAAGGGCAGGAATGCCTTGCACTTCCAGATTCGCAAGGACGGCAAGCCGGTCAACCCCCTAGCATATCTGCCAGGCCGATAAACTCATTTCATTGGTTTTGTGATCGAAGTGTTTGAAAGTCTTCACCTAGGAGAGTAGTATGAAGGCTGCGCCAAACAATGGACACTTGTAAATTAATTGAATAGAAAGCGAGTCCCAGCTGAAAGTAAATCTCTATGTTCTGTAAAGGAATTGCAGGCAGGGGATTCCATCGAACCATTTAAGCAGTCGAGCGTAATTATTGGCGAATCTCATGACGCTGAGTTTTTGTATATGCGTGAGATAGAGTTTGTTCCACTATTGACTGCGCAAGAAGAAATTAAATTGGGTAAGAAGGTACAGCAAGGAGACCAAGTTGCACGACACAAAATGATTAAATCAAACTTGCGCCTGGTGGTCAAAATTGCGCGCAAGTATCGCGTGGCAAAGCTGGGTATTCTTGATCTTATCGAAGAGGGCAATATTGGCTTAATGCACGCGGTCGAAAAATTTGATCCGAATATGGGATTTCGTTTTTCGACCTATGCATCTTGGTGGATTCGGCATGAAATAGAACGGTCTATTATGAACCAATCTCGCACGGTGCGATTGCCTGTACATGTGGTGCGTGAACTGAATAAGTTTAAGCGTGCTAGTTATGAGTTGGTGCAAACCTTGCAGCATGAGCCTAATATTCGGGAGATTGCCAAATGCACTGATAAATCAGTGGGAGACATCAGTCGTTTAAGGAATCTTAATCGCCGTTGCGCATCGGTTGATGAGCCTATCGGCCGAACGCAAGCATCAAGCTATACCATCTTAGATGCGTTTGAAAATGCTAACGCAGAGAATCCTGAGAAGGTGGTGCAGGGTCATGAGGTACTCGAACACATCGAGCAATGGCTGGGATTTTTGAATGATAAGCAGCGAGAAATTATTCAGCGACGCTTCGGCCTAAGCCATATTGGTTTACAACGAGGTGAACCACAAACGCTAGAGCAAGTAGCCTCTGCAGTGGGCTTAACTCGCGAGCGAGTACGGCAGATTCAAATTCAGGCGTTGGAAAAACTGCAGGGCATTCTCAGCAAGAATGGCTACACTTGGGATGATCTGTCTAACTAAGATATTTTAGCCAAAATATCATTATTTTTTGGCGACTTTCGCCCCCTCCATAGCTACAATACGCCAGCTCTAGTAACAATTATTTCCTCGCAGCAACTTCGCTATGGATGACTTTCCAAGAATTAAGCGCTTACCCCTCTATGTATTCAATATCGTCGGTGATTTAAAGGCGGCTGCTCGTGCACGGGGCGAAGACATAATTGACTTTGGTATGGGTAACCCTGACCAGCCAACACCGCAACCAATTGTGGATAAGCTTTGCGAGGCAGCGCAGCGTGGAGACACACATCGATATTCAGTGTCTCGCGGTATTCCGCGCCTGCGCCGCGCTATCGCTAATTGGTACGGCGAACGCTTTAATGTGGATATTGATCCAGAATCAGAAGCGATTGTCACAATAGGCTCGAAAGAAGGCTTGGCGCATTTGGCTATGGCCACAGTGGACAGAGGTGACTCAGTATTGGTACCCAATCCGGCCTATCCTATTCACCCCTATGGTTTTATTATCGCCGGCGCAGATATTCGACATGTGCCAATCGGCCCCGATATTGATTTCTTTGCTGAGCTCGAAACTGCTTTAAAAAACATGTTTCCGAAGCCAAAAATGTTGGTATTGAATTTTCCAGGAAATCCAACCGCACAATGCGTGGAAGTGGAGTTTTTTGAGCGAATCGTGGAAATGGCGATTGAGCATAAATTTTGGGTGATTCAAGATTTGGCCTATGCGGATATTGTATTTGACGGTTACGTTGCACCGTCAATAATGCAAGTGGCTGGTGCAAAAGATGTCGCCGTAGAATCATTTAGCCTGTCAAAAAGCTACAACATGCCCGGCTGGCGGGTTGGCTTCCTGGTCGGTAATCCAAAACTAATTGCGGCTTTAGCGAGAATGAAATCGTATCTCGATTACGGCATGTTTACGCCAATCCAGATAGCGTCTATTTATGCTCTTGAAGCACCTGAAGCCAAAGACTGGATCGAAGATATTCGCGCCATGTACCAACGTCGTAGAGACGTCTTATGCGACGGCTTAACCGCGGCTGGCTGGCCGGTCGAAAAGCCTAAGGCAACTATGTTTGTTTGGGCTAAAATCCCTGAGCGATTCGCCGAGTTAGGTTCGATGGAATTCAGTAAAATTTTATTGAAAGAAGCCAAAGTGGCTGTCTCGCCAGGTATTGGTTTTGGCGACTATGGTGATCAATATGTGCGCTTTGGTCTCATAGAAAACGAGCACCGAACTCGCCAGGCCATCCGCAGTATTAAATCTATGCTGCTGCATCCAGAAAGAATTAAAACGTAATACCCAAAGCCTAGCAACTCGTATAGGCACAAGAGATAACCCATGCAATCAATTAAAGTAGGCATTTTAGGCTTAGGAACCGTTGGCGGTGGCACTGCCAATGTGTTGCAGCGCAATGCAGATGAAATTCTAAGGCGCACAGGGCGAGCGATTGAGGTAACTATGGCCTCGGTTCGAGATATTCATCGTGAGCGTAATTGTGATTGTAGCCAACTTGTCTTAACCCAAGACCCTTATTCAATCGTCAATGACCAAAGTATAGATATCGTAGTCGAATTAATAGGTGGAGAAGTCGACGCGAAAGACCTAGTTTTACAGGCAATTAACAATGGTAAGCACGTGGTAACGGCAAACAAAGCCCTAATCGCTTTGCACGGCAATGAGATTTTTGCTGCTGCTCAAGAAAAGGGCGTGTCAGTGTTATTTGAATCAGCCGTAGCAGGTGGCATTAGCATTATTAAAAGCATACGCGAGGGTCTTGCGGCTAATCGAATTGAACTTGTTGCTGGGATTATTAACGGAACCGGAAATTTTATACTGACTGAGATGCGAGACAAGGGACGCAGCTTTGACGATGTGTTGGCAGAGGCGCAAGAATTGGGTTACGCGGAGGCGGATCCAACATTCGATGTTGAAGGTATCGACGCGGCTCACAAACTGACTATTTTGGCGTCGATTGCATTTGGCATTCCTCTACAATTTGAAAAAGTATATACCGAGGGCATTTCGGCGCTTAGCCTGGATGATGTCGCCTATGCTGGAGAGCTAGGGTATCGAATCAAACACCTTGGAATTGCCAGAGCAGATGACAGCGGCATAGAGTTAAGAGTTCACCCAACACTTATTCCTGAAAAGAGATTGATAGCCAATGTTGACGGCGTCATGAATGCCGTAATGGTAAGGGGCGACGCTGTGGGCAACACGCTGCATTATGGCGCTGGCGCTGGCGCCGAACCGACAGCATCGGCTGTGATTGCTGATATCGTGGATGTGGCGCGCACTATAACGGCTGAGCCATGTAATCGTGTGCCTCACCTAGCGTTCCAGCCGAGTCAGATAAAGCAACGAAAAATTAAGGCTCCAGATGAGTTTGAGACAGCCTACTACCTAAGAGTGGAAGTGAATGATGTTGCAGGCGTGATGTCAAAACTTTCAACTGTATTCGCTGATTTGGATATCAGCCTAGAAGCAATCACGCAAAAAGAACCACAAAAAGACCAGCAATTTGTATCGGTGATACTGATTACTCAACGCACCGTTGAGGGTCGTATTATTCAGGCTATTAAAAAAATTGAAGCGATGACCGATGTGCGAGCCGATGTGGTTCGCATTCGCGTTGAACATCTAGACTAATTACAGGCACGCAATGAAATATATTAGTACTCGTGGTGAAGCGCCAGCGCTGAGTTTTGAAGAGGTTGTACTCACGGGTTTAGCCAGCGACGGCGGCCTTTATGTGCCAGAATCGTTGCCTAAATTTTCATATACTGAGATAGCTAGCTGGGCAGAACTCAGCTACCAAGAACTTGCTTTCAAAATATTCAAACCATTCATTGGCGGTGAAATTGCAGATCAAGACTTGATCAGCATAATCGATAAAGCTTATATAGGGTTTCGCCATGAGTCGATAGCGCCCCTAGTCAAGACAGGCGATGCCGAATGGGTGTTGGAATTGTTTCATGGCCCAACATTGGCTTTCAAAGATTTTGCACTGCAAGTTCTCGGCCATCTGTTTGATTATATTCTGCAACGACGTGATCAAAGGGTGGTAGTGATGGGGGCTACCTCGGGTGATACAGGTTCGGCTGCCATCGAAGGTTGTCGTCGCTGTGAAAATATAGATATTTTTATTTTACACCCTCACAACAGGGTATCGGAGGTGCAACGCAGGCAAATGACCACGGCACTTGATGACAATGTTTTCAATATAGCGATTGAAGGTAATTTTGACGATTGCCAGAACATGGTTAAAGCTAGTTTTAGGGACCAGTCGTTTCTCCCTGATGGCCGTCAACTGGTGGCAATAAACTCAATCAACTGGGCGCGTATTATGGCGCAGATAGTGTATTATTTTTATTCGGCGCTTGTTTTGGGCGGGCCCAAGCAAGCGGTTTCATTTTCTGTGCCTACTGGTAATTTTGGAGATATTTTTGCAGGGTATTTAGCCAAGCAGATGGGTCTACCCATTGAGCAGCTTGTCATTGCCACCAACGCCAACGATATTTTGCATCGCTGCATTAGCAATAATGACCACAGTAAGCAGGCGCTTCAACACTCTCTATCGCCGAGTATGGATATAATGGTGTCGAGTAATTTCGAGCGGCTTCTGTTTGATCTATACGACCGAGATGGGTTTGAAATTCAACGATTGATATCTGAGCTTGAATCCGATGTTATGTCTCTTAGCGATGAAGCTTTGAGTCGCGCAAGGAAGCTTTTTTCGAGTTATCGATTAGACGATCAATCCACCTTAAAGGTGATTGCGCAAGTTTATAAGGCAAGTGGCTATTTGCTCGACCCACATACCGCTATTGGCGTTGCGGCGGCGCGCAGCAAGCGGCGAAATAAGAGCACGCCAATAATTTGCCTTGCGACCGCACATCCAGCTAAGTTTCCAGCTGAAGTGGCCAAGGCTTTGCCAAATGTCTCGGCAGAACTGCCAGAGCATATGGCGGGTCTTTTTCAACGCGAGGAACGTTATACGGTGCTTGAAAATGATATTTTCAAGGTGCAGGATTTTATTCAAGACAATTTACAAATAAACCGAGTCTAATTCAGCGATAAACAGGTCATCAAAGTATAGGATCATGCACATTTCTGAGACATTACTATGCTGTAAGCATACGGTCTCAGCAGACCTTTGTCGTGGTCACTAAGTACAATTTTGAGTATGATGAACAATGACCATTTCTCAATAACAAGAACAACAACAAAAGCCAAACAGAGACTTATGCGAAAAGCTTCGAGCTATACTCAATTGAAATTGGGTGCTAATAACGGATGGGTCAGGCAGCGAGCGCTTGGCACTATCTTTTGCGCTGTGCTTTGCACGTGCGTAGGTGTTGGACCTGCAGTGGCACAAAATGATGAGGAAAAGGGAGAAGCTCAGGTTACGTTGAATCTTCAAGACGTTGATATACGAGTTTTAATCAATACCGTTGCCGAGGTTAGCGGCAAAAATTTCATTGTTGATCCTAGGGTTAAAGGCAAGGTGTCTGTTATATCTGGCGCGACGCTTGGCCCAGACCAGCTTTATGACGTGTTTTTGTCGATATTGGAAGTGCATAATTTTGCGACCGTCGAGATCGGAAATATAATAAAAGTGTTGCCAAGTAATGTTATCAAACAGCGGCCTACGCCTACCTTATTCACTCCGACTGAAGATTATAACGATTCGCAGATAACACAGATTATTCAGCTTGAGCATGCAGCGGTGCAGGATTTGAGTGCGATTATCCGCCCACTGATTCCTCCGAGTAGTCATTTTGCACCGCATGTTCCATCTAATAGCTTGATCATCACTGATACCGCGGCGAATATTCAAAGGGTGCTGCTGATTATTCGCAAAATTGACGTTCCAGATAAACGCTCTAATATTCGCGTGGTGCCTTTAGAGCATGCGAAAGCGAGCGAGCTAGCCACCGCGCTTACCCAGTTGGTAACTGCCAGTGACGCACCTAGGGATGCAGTGGCATCGGGTAAAATTATTATTCAGCCTTACGATTCGATTAATTCCTTGTTGATTTCTGCGCTCGACGATGAGTACGTCAAGATACAAGCATTGATCCATGAGTTGGATATTGAGCGTGAATTGCAATCGGATGTGAACGTGATTCGTCTTAAACATGCGAAAGCTGAAGATTTGGTTTCGATACTCAATGACGTGACCGCGACCAGTACTAAAGGTGCGGTCAGTGAATTTTCAGTGCAGGCTGATGAGGCTTCTAATTCGCTTGTTGTGAAAGCCTCTGGAAACCAACTAAAATCGGTTCAGGGTGTGGTGGATAAACTTGATGTTCGGCGTGCTCAGGTGTTTGTCGAGACCGTGATCGCTGAGGTTTCTTTGAACCAGGCGGCCAATCTGGGCGTGACTTGGGGCGCCGGTGGTCCGAATGACACAACTGTTACTTCCACTGATAGCACCACCTCTGTTACTAATCAAGTTGGAAATATAGTCAATCGAGATGATCCGTTTACGCCAATCGGAACCGCGACCATTGCGTCTGCGTTTAATTTGGCCTCTGGGGGATTGACTGCATCACTTGAAGGCTTCAAGAAATACAATCTGGACGTTGTGATTAATGCTTTGAGAACAGACACTGACAGTAATATTCTATCTACTCCGACTATTCTCACCTTAGATAATGAGTCTGCAGAAATTGTCGTAGGCCAAGAAGTGCCCTTTATTACTGGTAGTTTTAATAGCGGCTTTAACAACAGCACTACTACTGATAACACAGGCAATCAACAAGTCAGCACTGGCAATAATTTCCAAACCATTGAGCGAAAAGACGTTGGTATTAAACTAAAAATTAAGCCACAGATCAGTGATGGCGCAACCATACAGTTGGAAGTGATGCAGGAGATATCCAGTGTTTCAACGACTGCGGTGGCAGGCCAAGCTGATTTAATTACCGACCGCCGTTCTATTGAAGCGATTGTTCAGGTCGACGATGGGCAAGTGGTGGTGTTAGGCGGCCTAATGGTTGATAACGTGGTTGACACTGAATCTAGGGTGCCAATTTTGGGCTCGATACCTTTGCTTGGAGCGTTATTCCGCTCTAAGGGTAAAACTGCAGAAAAGCGAAATCTAATGATTTTTCTTAAGCCAAGAATCATTCGCACTCCGGATCAACTGGCAAAGTTTAGTAAGGACAAATACGAAGATTTACGTCGCGATAGTGAAATATCTCGATTAAATACCTCGTCGTTCATGATCGAAGATGCCGACCCCGCAGTTTTGGTTGAATACGATAAGTCGACAGGCGATGGTAAATTGCGCAGCGAGCGTCAAGAGCGCTTAGATCGAGAGCAAAAGTCTAGAGGCGGTTCGCCCGCACCTAAGGGCTTACGCGGTTTGTTTATGCCTAAGCGCGATGATCAGCCAGTTGAGGAGAATGATTTTAGAATGGAAAGTAAAAATAACCAGTCTTTGGAGGAGAAGGTTGAGGCTGAGATGGCTCCGGGTAGCGAGAATCGAATTGATTGGGATAGGCCTGTACCTACCGCAATTGAAGTTTTCCCGCCGATAATAACTAAACATCTTCACAGGCAATGAGCGAAGCGGCAACCCATAATACCGAACCATTAGAACCACCTCAAAGTGGTTCTTTGATACCGTATTCCTTCGCAAAAAAACACAACGTTCTGGTAAACAATCAAAACGATCAGAGTGCCACCATCACTTGTGTAGATACTCCCAAACTAGCTGTTCTATCTGAGCTAAAGCGGCGCTTCAATGTAAAGCTAATACTGAATAAAGTGACTGCGTCGGAATTCGATACTGTCTTGAGAGCGGCCTACGATCAAGGCGGTAGTCAGGCAACACAGTTGATGGATGACATGGACGGCGGACTTGATCTTGAGCGTTTAGCTGAGGAAATGCCGCAAACCACTGATTTACTAGAAGCCGATGATGACGCGCCAATTATCCGGCTGATCAATGCTCTATTAACTCAGGCAATTCGAGAAAATGCGTCAGATATACATTTAGAAGCGTTTGAAGAAGAATCAGTGGTCCGTTTTCGAGTGGATGGAGTGCTGCGTGACATTGTCTCGCCACGACGTGAATTGCATGGGGCTTTAGTCTCGCGCATAAAGGTGATGTCGAAGTTGGATATCGCCGAGAAACGTTTACCTCAAGACGGTCGAATGTCGCTGCGCGTTGCAGAGCATCCTGTTGATGTGAGGGTGTCAACCTTGCCCACTCAGCATGGCGAGCGGGTGGTATTACGTTTGCTCGATAAGCAGAGTGCCCGATTGAACTTATCTGCCTTAGGGATGCCCGCCGATATCCTCGCCACATTTGAAGTACTGATTAATAAGCCAAACGGCATTTTGTTAGTAACGGGCCCAACGGGTTCTGGTAAAACGACTACCTTGTATTCTGGGTTGCACCGGCTTGACCGCAAGCGTCTAAATATACTGACTTGCGAAGATCCTGTGGAGTATGACTTGAACGGAGTAGGGCAGACGCAGATGAACACCAAAATTGGCCTCACTTTTGCCAGTGGGTTGCGCTCGATCTTACGTCAAGATCCTGATGTCGTGCTAGTGGGCGAGATCCGGGATTTGGAGACAGCTGAAATATCGGTGCAAGCTAGTTTGACTGGCCATTTGGTGCTCTCGACATTACACACCAATACGGCGGTGGGTGCTGTAACACGATTGGTGGATATGGGCGTTGAGCCTTTTCTCATCGCATCGAGTTTGGTTGGTGTGCTGGCGCAACGATTAGTTCGAAGGCTCTGTCCAGATTGCAAGCAAACATTTACTCCTGACGAATCTCAACGCGAATTACTTAATTTAGAGCAACATCCTGATGCCACATTATTCCATGCTAAGGGGTGTGTTGAGTGTGATCAAATTGGCTATCGAGGGCGTTTGGGTATTTATGAGTTGGTGCAGATTGATGAAGGGATGCGTTCATTGATTCACGACCGGGCATCAGAAGATGGATTAACTAAACAGGCACGTAAAACCTCCAACGGTTTAATGCAGAATGGTTTTGAGCGAGTCCTTGAGGGCCAAACCACCTTAGACGAAGTATTTCGTGTAACGCAGTCCTAAGCGATGGCGGCCTTCGAATATCAAGCTTTGGACGCAAATGGTAAGACCGTAAAGGGTATTACCTCAGGCGATCATGCCAAACAAGTTCGCGCCGAGTTGCGTGCACAGGGTTTGGTGCCCTTAGAGGTGAAGTCGATCTCCGAGAGTGCGCTGAATAGATCACAGGGACCAAGCAACACAACACGTAAGATAAAAATAAAGACCAATGATCTGTCGATTATGACCAGGCAATTGGCTACTTTGCTGGAATCAGGGATGACGGTGGAGGAGACACTCAGCGCCATTGTTAAGCAATCTGAAGGGCACAAAATGAAAACGGTGATCAGCGACATTCGCTCCTTGGTCACCGAGGGCTATTCTTTGTCTGATGCGATTGCGCTATACCCGAATAGTTTTCCAGAAATCTATCGAGCCTCAATTTCAGCGGGCGAACAGTCAGGCACACTGGATCGCGTCTTGGATCGCCTGGCAGACTACCTAGAGAACAGCCATGCGATGCAACAAAAGGTCACGCAGGCGATTGTTTATCCTATTTTTCTATTCATTGTTTGTTCAATGATTTTGGTATTGTTAATAGTGATGGTGGTGCCTAAAGTTGTTGCAGTCTATGAGGACACAGGTCAGGATTTACCTTTATTAACCACCACGGTTATTTCTATATCCAATTTTCTGGTTAATTACGGACTGTTTGTCTTAATGGGAGTGGGTGTCGTTATTATGGCTCTGCGGTATATTTTCCAACAAAAGGCGCCACTCTACTGGCTGCACAGTTTATTCCTGAAAATTCGTGGATTGCGTAAAATGGTGCAGAATGTTGACTCCGCGAGAATGTCCCGCACCTTGTCTATAATGGTCGGTTCTGGCGTACCCATTCTCTCTTCTATGCGTGCTAGCCAAGGCGTAATGACTAACAAAGTGCTGCAACACGATTTAAGCCAGGCTACCGAAGAGGTTGCCCAAGGTGTGTCTATTGGTCGCGCGCTTGATAGAAATGGCAATTTCCCTCCGCTATTGGTACACATGGTGACCAGCGGCGAAAATAGCGGTAGGCTAGATCACATGCTGGATAAAGCCGCAACTGCAACCGAAAACGAAATGCAAACTCGAATATCAATGATGGTAAGCCTGCTCGGGCCCTCTATGATTTTAATCATGGGCGGTTTAGTGTTTACCATTGTTATGGCTATCTTGATGCCAGTGTTCAATTTGGATCAAATGATAAATTTTTAGCAATGAGCGTATAGGTGAAAAATGCATAGTTCAAAGATAATAATGACCAAATTACAACGCCAACAAGGGTTTACCTTGATCGAAATTATGGTGGTGGTTGTGATTATTGGGCTCCTCGCCACCTTTATTTTGCCAAGCGTGGTAGGCAATCAAGATAAAGCCTTTGAAGTTAAAGCGCGGGCAGATGTTAGCCAGATAGGCAGTCATTTAGCACTGTACAAACTGGACAATTATTCTTTTCCGAGCACCGCTCAAGGCCTACAAGCCTTGGTTACTAACCCGGGTGGCAAGGGTGCATGGCGCCAAATAAGACCAAGTGTTCCAAAGGATCCTTGGAAGAACGTCTATCAATACCAGTACCCAGGCACTAAAAACCCGTCGTCATTTGACCTATGGAGCTTTGGCGCCGATGGCACACCAGGTGGTGAAGGCTATAACGCGGATATTGGTAATTGAGAGAATCCACAGTAGCAACTACCGGATAAAGGCCGCAAATGCGGTTGTTGTTAAGTGATGTTACATAAGGTGTACCTAAGACTATGAAGCAAGATATCACTAATATGCGCGTTCATTTTTATGGAGTGCAGGGCAGTGGTTCGGTGTTCCCGGCCAAGGCTGAGCGCGATGAATGACGATTGCACTCGGATTTGCAATTGCTGGAGAAGGTATTCCAAAATCTCGAACAGCAGCACAGCACAGCAGGTAAGCTTGATTGTTCTATTGAAGAGATATTGGGTGAGCCTTTAACTCGACAAAGCCTAACAAAGTTTCGCGCGAAATTTTATTTACCAGAACAACGAGTTTATGGAGGCTGGACAACCTGCTTTAGGATAGAAACCTCAGACGGCTACGATATCGTTATCGACTGCGGCAGTGGCTTTAGAATTTGCGCAGAAGACATCATGCGTAAATGGGCAGATGCTGATGAGCGTCATCTTTATATTCTTGGCAGTCACGCACATTTTGATTATACCGAAGGCTTTGATCAAGCGGCCGTGCGCTTTGATCCCCGCAACAATTTACACATCTACGCGAATCATGAGTATCTGAAGTCACTGGATCAAAATCTAGGAATATTCTCTCACCGCATTGATATGGAATTAGCTGGTATTCAAACGCCGTTGAATTATGAATTAATGCCAGCGTATTTCGATTCCACCGAACTTAGAGATTTCGAAAAAAGCCGACCCCAAAAGAAGCTGACCTGATGGTGGGCAGATACCACGATATTCAGCAGCCATTGCAAATAGGTAAAACTACAATCACCGCGTTTGAAGTGTTTCACCCGGACCCTTGTTTGGGGTTTAAGGTTGAACACAATGGTAAGATATTTATTTATTGCTCTGACCACGAATTGCATAAGGGCGATGACGACGACAATCCATTGCAAGTAGCCAGCAAACAAGCTGAGCAACGCCTTATAGAGCATTCAATGAATGCCGGTGTGCTGTATCCAGATGGCCAGTTCTTCGAGGTTGAATACCATGGTCATCAGGGCATTGGTTCGCCGGTAAGTGTGTCGCGTAAAGATTGGGGGCATAGCTGTATAGAGGATGTTATGGATATGGCCGAGCGCTGTAATGTAAAAAGAACCTATATAGGCCATCACGACCCGAATAGAATCTGGGATGAACGCAATTGGATAGTTGAAACCTTGCAAAGAAGATTGGAACAAAGCGGCCAACATTTTGAAATGGCCAAGGCCGAAACTGTGATCGATCTATAGATTTCTGGACAATCGTGTAAAAAAACCGAAACGCGTAGAGAATTACTCAGAGTACTGTTTTTTCACACTATGCGTTCAGCAATAGCAGCAAAGGCGAGTTCTATATTTCCCCCTGTTTTTGCACTGGTAGCGAACCACACCTGATCGAAGCTGGACAAGCTCTGTTCTATTTCTTGGTGAGAAATTTCCCATTCTAAATCTGATTTATTCACCACTGCAACAAAAAGCAAATTGCCTATTTGGTCTTCAATAAGGTTTACTAAGTCGATGGCTCGGAGTAAAGACTCGCGGCGCGTACCATCAATGATGAGCAAATAGCCCGAGGCGCCTTTGATGTAATGCATTGGCACGCTAAAGTGATCTTCCGAGCCTGCTATGTCCCACAACATGAGGTTTACATCCTGCTCATCAACTCTGACCACTTTTTAATCAACCTTGACGCCCAAGGTCGACAAATATTTCTGTTCGAACACGCTGTGCACAAAATGTCGAACTAAACTGGTTTTCCCCACGCCCCAAGTTCCAAGCAAGGCGACTTTTTTACTGATCATTTTGTTGCTCCAAATCTGCTAGCAAATTTATATTTTGAAAACACGGGGCTTGCTCTGAGAAGTCGACTTCTACAATACCAACCTGCTTAAACCAACGGTGCATGGCTCGGCCTCCGCCATCAAAAAACGCTTGTAATGAGGGCCAAGCGGAGCCTTTAATTAAGCAGTGCAAATTTTGGTTTCGTTGACCGTCATTAACTACCGCTATCTCTGCACTGCCTATTTTGTTCGCTATTTTTGCCACGTAATTTTTCGTCAGTGCGGGTGAATCGCAACTGCTTATGAGTATTGCATCCTGCGGATTGGCTTCTCCCAAATATACTATGGCAGCACTAATGCCAGCCATGGGGCCTTGATGGTCATTGCTTTGATCTTGCACCACAGTAAAACCATAGTCCGCATATGATTTTAGGTTTCGGTTGGCACAAATAATGATATTGCCTACCTGCGGTTCTATGGCAGCAATAACATGCTCGATAAGAGCGCGCCCTTGATAATTTTGTAAGCCCTTATCCTGACCTCCAAAGCGCATGCCACGGCCGCCGGATAAAATTACTGCGGTGATTTTTAACGCTGAATTCATGATTAAAAACTAACACGTTGCTCGCAATTGAACCACAGTAATTACGTGCTATATTCTATTAAGACACTAGAACGAGGGTTTACTTATGACGTCTATATTGTTACCAGTAGTTGTGCTCATGCTTATCACTATGTTGGTGTGGCTGAATATGTTTATTAAACGTGTTGTTGCATTAAATGCACTCAACGTTGACCCTCAATCTATCGTAACGCCAGAGAAGTTAAACGCTGCTTTAGACGATAAAGTGAATGCGCCAGCAAACTGTTTCAAAAACATGTTTGAGATTCCAGTCATATTTTATGCATTGTGCATCATAATCGCTATGACCGGCTCAGTAGATGAGTTGTACAGCGATCTGGCTTGGGGTTTTGTAGGCCTTAGATCTGTTCAAGCAGGCATCCACTGCACCTACAATCGAGTGATGCACCGATTTTACTCCTACATCGCCTCCAGCGTGTTGCTGTGGATAATGTTGGTGCGCTTCTTTTTAGCGCTTGTGTAGATCGACTATTTTCAAAGTGTGTGCAAAATCGTAGGCGCGAACTAGTCGCTGAATATCGACTCGACGCGAGCAGGCGTTGCTATTTTGTTATGCTGCTGTCGTTCAATAAAGCCCAAGCTTTTTGTAGACGCTTTTCTGATACTGGAATTTGAGTGCGAAGATGTTGAGCATAAATTGATACTCTCCACTCCTGCAGCAACAGCGAAAACTCTTTCAATCTTGGTTGAGTCGTATATACAACATCTAATCCCTGCTTGTTTTGATTAATCAGTTGGTCGAACTTAGATTGCATGCTGAGCAGAGCGTGCTCCTTGTTCAATGTATTATTTGTGTAAGCTAGGCTCTCGATTCGAAACTCAATAGCGCGTAAATATCGAGGGTATTGTTTGAGCTCCGACACCGATGTGTAGCGCAGAAAATTTGGTTCGAACATTCGATAGAGCTGTGCCTTAATATCTTCAATCGCGGTGTCAGCCTGCAAGTCATTGGCTGTAACTGAATTTAGATCGGAGAAAATATCGTCTCGCGCTGCAAAGGCTAATAAAAGTATTCGCTCAAACTCGAGTGCACAACTAACCCATTTTTGCGACCCGCTAGAGAGCGCCGAACTGAAGCTTTGGGCGTCTCTGACGGTGTCTAGGTTTGTTTCAAAACAGGCCTCAGACAGTGCAGCGGTAATCGTTTCTTCTATCCAACCATTTTTGCTAGACAATTTAGGTGTTGCCGTGTTTAATTTTTGCGCCAATGTATTTAAGCCAGAAGATTTCTCCGCCTTGGATTTGAACAACTCTCTTTGTAGATACCGATAGCCCTGTGATTTTGACTGCGAGCTGAGGACCATTTTCGCAAGCTGCAAAACTGCTCGTTGTGTTTGATAGTTGGCATCGCCCTTGCTGTCACTAATGACAAGCGACACAGATTCGTCGTCCATTACTTTCAACATCGGGTAGGCGGTTATGCTCATTCCCTGATGCTGATATTGTACTGATGGCGCAATTTCCCCAAAGTCCCATAGTTCAATTTTATGCCGTTCCAATTTTTTCCTATCTGGGGCGTGCTCTGCATGAACACTAGATTGCACTGCGTACGCGAAGTGTTGCTTTAACTCACTCAAATCTCGGCCTTGATCAATCAGTGAGCCATCAACATCAATCACTCGATAGTTCACCAAGTAGTAGGGGTCGAGTTTACTAGGGTCGAATAGCGTTGGGTCTACTTCAACCCCTCGTGTTTTATACAGTTGCTCAGCCAATGAATTTGTCAGTGAAGTATTGCCCGAAGATAAATTATTAACAACGCGCTCGACTGCCTGAGCAGCAGGCGCAAAGTTACGCCGTAGCGATTTTGGTAGGGTTTTGATCAGCGCAGTACATTTTTCTTTTAGCAACCCTGGCACCAACCACTCTCCAATGTGTGCCGGGAATGGAGCAAGCACAGAAATGGGGATGATCATGGTTACGCCATCATGCAATTGCCCTGGATTAAATTGGTACCTAATTTTGATAGATTTTCCCAACACACTTATTTGATCAGGGAATTGAGCTAATTCAGTTTCATCGATAGCGCTGCTCAAAAGATCAGAGCGCTTTAGCAGGAGGCTGGCAGAGTTTGAAGACTTAGATGCCCATTTCTCGAAAGATGCATTATTGAAAATATCTGAAGGGATCTTCTGCTGGTAAAATTGATACAGGATATCGTCAGAAATAAGTAAATTGCGTCGTCTTGTTTTGGTTTCTACCTTTTCGATCTCTCTAATTAGTGCCGCATTATGTTCAAGACACGCTAGAGGCTGAGATGCTGTGTAGCGATTTTCTACCAACGCTTGTCGAATAAAAATAGCGTGAGATTCATCCGGATTAATAGCGGCATAATTTATCAGTTCTTTGTCATTTAGAACCAATCCATAAAATAGGGTTTTGCGGTTTGCTCGGATGTTGCCTAACTTTTTCTCGTAGTGGGCCTCGCTATAGCTGTATTTGCATAAATGATTGGCGGCTCGGACTATCCATTCTGGCTTTATTTCCGCAGTCGTTAGCATGAACAACTGAGACGTTTCCATGAACTCGGCGGCAAGCAGCCATTTGGCTTTGAGCTTTTTATTCGGTGAGCTGGGAAACAAGTTTACAGAGCGGCTACGGGTGGCAATATATTTGCCATCAAGGTCTTTGTTCGCAATATTGCCTAAAAGTCCGCTGATCAAGGCTAAATGAATGTCTTGGTATCGAGCATTGAATTGAGTCTTAATCGCTTTGGTTTTTTTTTCGCCTTCAATAGGTAATTCTATGTTGTTCCACTCTTCAAGCTCCCAGCCTAGGGACTTTGACTGTGTGGCCAACTGCCGATAAAGCTCGCGCCATTCGAAAACTCGTGCGATTGACCAAAATCGTTGCGCACATAATTGTTTGAATTTTGTATTACTGAGTTCGTCTCGGGCGTTGTTAATGGCTTGCCATAGACTGAGGAAAGAGAAAAATTCTGAATGTGAGTGCTCTAGCCAATGATGGGCCCGTGTTGCTGCCGCTTGTTTATCGGCCGGGCGTTCTCGCGGATCCCTTACGGATAAAACGCTTACTACTATTAGGGCGTCGCGTAGGCAGCCGATCTCATTCGCGGCGATCAATATTCTGGCGAATTTTGGGTCAATCGGCAGATCACTCATCTGTCTGCCATACGCAGTTAGCTTACGCTGGTGATCAACCGCAGCCAATTCACTCAGAAGTTTGTAGCCATCGTTGAGCAGGCGCTTATCGGGCTTGTCTATAAACTCGAATTTGTCAATTTCACGTATACCCAAGCGCAACATCTTGAGAATTACTGAAGCAAGGTTGCTGCGCAGGATTTCAGCCGGTGTAAATTGATCTCTGGACAGAAAGTCTTCTTCTGTATACAGGCGAATACACACACCATTGGCAACCCGACCGCAACGGCCCAAGCGTTGATTGGCACTTGCCTGAGAAATAGGCTCAATTGGTAAGCGTTGAACCTTTGATCGAAAACTATAACGAGCAATCCGTGCCAAACCTGGGTCTATTACATAGGCGATCCCCGGAACGGTGATGGATGTTTCAGCAACGTTAGTGGCAAGCACTACTTTTCTTCTGTGCGCTTTTTGAAATACCTTGTTTTGTTCTGCAACGCTTAATCGCGAATAAAGTGGCAAAACCTCGATTTGTAGGTTTGCTTGACGCAGCGCTTGCGCGGTGTCGCGAATCTCTCTTTCACCTGCGCAGAAAACTAGAATGTCGCCGCTTGTATGATACTTACCCTTGGCTTCGTCACGAATGATCTGCGCAACGGTTTCAGAAATCACATCCGGTAGAATCTTGGCCGCGCCTTCTATGCTCTGATATATGGTTTCAACTGGGTAGGTTCGTCCCGAAACCTCAATGATCGGCGCGGGTTTGTTGTTTGAACTAAAGTGCTGGGCAAACTTTTCGAGGTCGATGGTGGCAGAGGTGATTATCAACTTTAGATCAGCCCGCCTGTTTAAAAGTGGTTTGAGTAAACCCAATAAAAAATCTATGTTAAGACTGCGTTCATGCGCCTCATCGATGATAATTACTTCGTAGCGCTTTAATAACCTGTCGCGTTGTAGTTCGGCAAGCAATACGCCGTCGGTCATTAATTTGATTCGTGTCTCTGCGCTGGATACATCCTTAAACCTTACCTGATAGCCCACAGTTTCCCCGAGTTTGGTGTTTAGTTCCTTGGCAATTCGGTCGGCGACGGTGCGTGCAGCGATGCGGCGTGGTTGAGTATGGCCAATGAGTGCTTTAGTGCCATAACCTAAAGACATGCAAATCTTAGGCAGCTGAGTAGTTTTACCAGAACCAGTTTCACCGGCAAGGATCAATACTTGATGATTTTTAATTGCCTCAGCGATCTCCTCTCGGCGTTCAGATACGGGCAGGTGCTCGGGAAACTCAATGGTTTTTTGCCACACAGTTTTTGAAGGTTTTCTAGCCGCAGGCATGAGTAGGGTTTAGAGCTGAGATTGGAATGCTGATTATAGAGACTTTTCTGCAAATTGAGCGCAAAGACTGGTCGAATCTAGTTAGCGATTGCCTTATAATCGCCCCCGTTACCGTTTTTATGCGTCCGTAGCTCAGCTGGATAGAGTAGTTGGCTTCGAACCAATTGGTCGGGGGTTCAAATCCCTCCGGGCGCACCAAATAAAAAAGACCAGCTTTTGCTGGTCTTTTTTTGTTTGGTGGGTTCGAAATGCTTGGTTCAAACTCTTTGTTTCGAGAGGTTCCATAATTTTGTCAGCAACTAATTTGGGCGGACCTGATGCTGGTCGCAGACTGGTGAACTGGATGTAATCGAGCTCGAAATGATTTTGCTTAAAATAGGGGCTTTTTGATTTCGTATATCCCGCTACCTTTACCTTCTTTGTTTCCAATGTGGAACATTGAGAGGAATAATCGGTTTTCGTATATCGAAAAATAGTAGGGTATGGCCTCGGGGTGAACTAGATTGGAAATGTCTTGCCAATTAGAGTTCTCAAAACCCTCCCATGTTTCCCACATAATCAACGTGTTTTTCGTGTTGTTCGCCGAGCCCAAATAGTTATGTCTCTTTGATGCGTAATAGTTCGTTCCGTACCAGTGGCCATTGAAAAATTCAATATCATTCAAGATAAGCCCGTCATTTTTGAAGTTTCCTTTTTAGGCGTATTTTTTGGGACGATCTTTGTTTATATGTGCGGTCCAAGAATCGGGTTCGGAGAAACTATTGAACTGAATGATATTGCTTTGCGTCGAATTGACTAAATAAACAATGCCATCAACAATTGAAATGGAACGGGTATAACCGATTGCAAAACTTGCGTCGGGATATTTTTTTCGAATTGCTTGATTGATCTGCTTTTTTGAAACAAAAGTTACATCAGTTATTTTTTTCTCAACAAGTGAAAAACGAATTATGCCCGTATTGATAACAACATAAATATACCCGTCGGAAGAATTGAATGCGATGTCATGTGGGCGCTTGCCTACCGCATGATTGCCTAATATGGAATATCGCTGAATATCGGAATTAGAATCACTTAGGCTGTTGAAGCTAATGACTTGATGATTGGATGTGTCTACAGCGAAGTATTTACCGGTAGCGGGGTGGTAAGTGATGGCGTGTGGTCTTTTCAAGCTCGACATTTGTGTTTGCTGCCAAACACCGGGCTTCCAACCATTTGCTAGATCACGGTAGACGAATCGATGATTTTTGAAATCGGAAATCACCTCAAAACTGTAGTAGGTATCAAAAAACACTTGAGTTGGAATCATGCGCATGTCTATTACGCTGCCAAAGACCCTAGGAACCAGTTTAGTCGTTCGTAGAGAATCAAAAATTGGAGACTTTACCAAGATAATGGCGAGAGTAACTCCTGCGGTAACAATTATGGTTTTCAAAGAAGCGTTTAATTTCATTTAACTGTTTGATGATTGATATCACGTTATAAACACAAGTTTGTCATCGTAGTGATAATTCTTGCTATGGATGAAAGATTAATTGGGCCTAGTGATTGGGCTCAAATCTCATAATCGACCACTTTGATGGACACAAGCTGATTGACGGTAAGATGGATTTAGTAAAAAATTGCCACGTTTTGGCGCCCGGTAATAATCAATTCACCGCGGCTATTCCACACTTGCATGTCCTGGCTGGAATATCCATCGCGCGCATGTTCAGCCGCAGAGCGCATTAGCCACCATCCATCTTCAGTGCTTATATCCTCACTTAAATAGTTCATCATCCAGTTCATCGAACTTACCGGCGCGAATTCTTTAAACATGGGGAATACCGCAGGCGGGGGCATATCGGCAAGTGCCATTAGCGCCACTAGATTATCGGCCTGTTGGTCATTATGACGTACCCAAATATAGTGTTCGCTTTTATCCGAGGCGGAGATTGGCATTGCTCCACTAGCGAGTTGGCGTTCAAAATTATTGAGAAATTGAGGTTCAAGTCCATGGTTGAGAAATTCCTCAGATTGTTCAGGCTGTGGCACCTGTGGTGGTTTAGTAAAGGTTCGGTCGAAGTGTGACTCGCGACTGGCACCAAAAGTCAAAACTGCATGCGTGGCTAAACCCTTGCTGCTAGTAAGCTCAGCACTTATGTAAGTCACAGATTTCCCTGCACGCAAAACGATTGTTGTAACTTTAAATTTACCGCTAGTCGGGCCGACAAAGTTAATCGAAGCCGAGCGTAAGGGGGGCAAGTCTGGGTAGCTTAAATACGCCGCTTGCAGACATAGCGCGGCTGAAAGACCTCCATAGGTGGTTCGGCCTTGCATCCAATTGTCGGTAATGGTTCCAGACCAGCTCGATGGTCCATCTGCTTTTAAGGAATCGATAAGCTCAGAAAAAATAGGCCCATTCATTAGCTCATTTTCTCTTGCAGAAGTTGGTTTGCCATTTGCGGATTAGCCTTACCTTTGGATTTTTGCATCACTTGACCGACTAAGAAGCCGATGACTTTTTCATTACCGTCTTTAAACTGTTGCACTTGTTCAGGGCAGCTTTTGATTACTTCATCAACAATAGCCTCTATCTTGCCAGTGTCGGTGATCTGCTTTAATCCTTTGTCTTCAATTATTTGGTCAACATCGCCAGCTTGTTCCCAAAGTGCCGCGAAAACCTGTTTGGCGGTTGCACTGGAAAGTGTGTTGTCAGTGATCCGATCGAGCAGCAGAGCAAATTGGTCAGTGCTGACTGGCGAATCATCTATGTATAAATCTGATTTGTTCAGTTTCGCGAATAATTCGCCCATCAGCCAATTCGACACTACTTTGGCTTCCGCCTTGGTTTTGGACAAAGTAGTTTCAAAGTAATCCGCAATCTCACGACTAGCGGTTAGAACTTCAGCATCTTCTAGGGATATCTTAAATTGCTCTTGAAATCGCGTTTTCTTTTCAGTCGAGAGCTCAGGGAGAGTGGCTCTAATAGCCTCTATAAAGTCATCATCGAGAACCATCGGTGGTAAATCAGGATCTGGGAAGTAGCGGTAATCATGCGCTTCTTCTTTGGACCGCATGGAGCGTGTCTCGTGCTTGTCTGAATCGTAAAGTCGCGTTTCTTGAGTAATTGAACCGCCGTCTTCTAAGATATCGATTTGACGTTCAATCTCGTACTCCATGGCACGCTCTACAAATTTAAACGAGTTGATGTTCTTAAGCTCAGTGCGGGTTCCTAATTCCTGCTGACCGCGTGGTCTTACAGAAACATTGGCGTCACAGCGAAACGAACCCTCTTGCATATTGCCATCACAGATTTCGATATAGCGCACCAAACTGTGCAGCTTACGCAGATATGCCACAGCCTCAGAGGGTGAGCGCATATCAGGTTCTGAAACGATCTCTAGCAGGGCGGTTCCAGCACGGTTCAGGTCAATGCCAGATTGGCCTTGATAATCTTCGTGCAATGACTTGCCCGCGTCTTCTTCAAGGTGGGCACGTGTGATACCTATCGTTTTTGGCCCATCTTGCGTTTCGATATTAAGTTCGCCTATGCCTACAATGGGCAATTCCATCTGAGAAATTTGATAACCTTTAGGCGAATCGGGGTAAAAATAGTTTTTGCGTGCAAAGACATTGCGCTTGTTAATGTGTGCGCCTATGGCTAAGCCAAATTTAACCGCCAAGCGAGCAGCTTCCATATTCATTACGGGTAACACGCCCGGTAATGCAATATCCACTGCGCTGGCTTGAGTATTTGGTTTTGCACCGTAAGCTATTGAGCTGCCTGAAAATATTTTCGATTTGGTGAGTAACTGAGCATGCACTTCAAGGCCAATTACAACTTCCCAACGTTGGTCCCAGTTAAACATTAGGTTGGCCTCCAGTTACGCTAGGCGCAACACTGTTATGCCAATCGGTTTCACATTGATACTTATGCGCCACATTGAGTAGTTTTGCCTCATGTAGATAAGGCGCGATAATGTGCAGCCCAACGGGTAAGCCAGACTTGCTTAAACCGGCCGGTATAGATGCCGCAGGTAATCCTGCCAAATTAACCGGTATGGTGTAAATGTCGTTTAAATACATAGAGACAGGGTCATCACTGCGGCTGCCGAGTGCAAAGGCCGTACTGGGGGTGGTGGGGCCCATTAATACATCGCATTCTTCAAACACTTTGCAGAAATCGTTTGATATCAACCTGCGCAGTTTTTGTGCCTGTGAATAGTAAGCGTCGTAGTAACCAGAAGACAGCGCATAGGCACCAATCATTATGCGACGCTTAACTTCATCGCCAAAGCCCTGGGTGCGAGTCTTGCTGTACATATCATCAAGGCCATCGTAATCATCAGCACGTAAGCCGTAGCGAACACCGTCAAATCGTGACAAATTTGAAGATGCCTCGGCAGGTGCAATGACATAATAGCTAGGCAGAGCTAAATGCGAATTGGGAAGACTAATATGTTTGATTTTGGCCCCAAGAGTTTCATAACTCTTAACCGCATCTTCAATCAGGCTGGCAATTTCATCGTCTAAACCTTCGCCAAAAAACTCTTTGGGTAGGCCAATAGTTAAACCGTCGAGGGAGTTATTCAACTGTGCAGTGAAATCTTCCATAGGCACATCTAAAGAGGTGGAATCTTTTTCATCGAAACCAGCCATGCTGTTAAGCATTAGCGCGGCATCTTCAGCGGTGTGAGTCATCGGGCCGGCTTGATCTAGCGATGAGGCAAAGGCAATCATTCCATAACGTGAACATCGGCCATAGCTAGGTTTCACGCCAGTAAGATTACAAAAAGCGGCAGGTTGGCGTATTGAGCCGCCGGTATCAGTGCCGGTTGCGGCAGGTGCAAGTTGTGCTGCGACCGCCGCGGCCGACCCGCCAGAACTGCCTCCAGGAACTAATGGTTCACCCTCTGTGCCCCAAGGGTTGAGGACTGGACCAAAATAAGAAGACTCATTGGACGACCCCATGGCGAATTCGTCCATATTTGTTTTGCCCAAGCTCACCACGCCGTGTCTGTGCATATTGTCTACTACTGTGGCGGTGTAAGGAGCTATGAAATTTTCAAGTATTTTTGATCCGCAAGTAGTTCGAATGCCATCGATACAAAAGATATCTTTTTGCGCAATGGGTATACCCAAAAGCGGCGATTTCTCGCCCTTAGCTCGTAGCACATCAGCCTGCTCGGCGCTTGCCAACGCCTGCTCTGCGTTAAGGCTAATAAACGCATTCAGTTTGGATTGTTTAATTCTTTCTAAATAGTCCTGCGTTAGTTCCACGCTGGATATTTTTGACTTGTCTAAATCGGCCGCCAATGAGGCCAGAGTGTCTATGCTCAAAACTTATTCCTGGGTAGTGTGTTGGGTCTGTGCTGCGCTTATTACTGCCAAGCTTAATTAACGGTAAGTATTAGTCGATTACCTTCGGAACTAAATACAATCCGTCCTCAGAGCTTGGTGCCAAAGCGAGAAACTTATCGCGTTGGCTAGTTTCGGTGACAACATCCTCGCGCAACCTCAAGGTTGCGTCAAAAGGGTGCGTCATTGGCTCTATGCCGGTGGTGTCACAAGCTTCCATTTGTTCGACCAATCCAAGAATGTTGGATAATTCAGCACTGTATTTCTGCACTTCTGAGTCGTCTATTTCTAAGCGTGCTAAGTGTGCGATTGCGAGAACCGCTTGTTTGTCTAATGCCATATGAAGTTACCTAATCGATTATTAGTGTTGAAGGTTATATTTCGGTTTGATATTGGACCATTTAGTAAGGCTTTGGGCCATGTTAATGGTGCTGTTGAACATGCGCCGATGTAGAGCAATATTACTAAACTAACCTGATTTTAGAGGGTATACAGCGCGAGAAATGCGCTGGGCGCAGAAAACGTTGGATAAACCACGAAATTACCACAGTTAGGCGTTTTGTTGAATAGCGTAGGTCGTGTTTCCGATGTACAATATTCCAACAAACATAATAAAAATAAATCTCCAGGGAACATACCCCAAAACATCATGCTACGCAGTATTTTAGGCCTATTTTCTAACGATTTAGCGATCGATTTAGGAACCGCGAACACACTCATCTATGTTAAAGAAAAAGGCATCATTTTAAATGAGCCATCGGTGGTAGCTATTCGCTATGCGCCCGGTGGTGGCCTGAACAGTAAAAGCATTTTGGCAGTTGGCACAGAAGCCAAGAAAATGCTCGGCAGAACACCCGGCTCGATCAAGGCAATTCGGCCTATGAAAGACGGGGTGATCGCTGACTTTAATGTCACTGAAAAAATGCTTAAGTACTTCATCAAGAAGGTACAAGAGAACCGATTTTTACAAGGTAGCCCACGCATCATTATTTGTGTGCCTTGTGGCTCGACTCAAGTGGAGCGAAGAGCTATTCGTGAGTCTGCTTACGGAGCCGGTGCGCGCGAAGTGTATTTGATTGAAGAACCCATGGCGGTCGCAATCGGTGCAAACCTTCCAGTCGCAGAACCAACAGGTTCTATGGTATTGGATATTGGTGGTGGCACTACCGAAGTGGGGGTTATGTCCTTAGGCGGTACTGTGTATTCGACTTCTCTGCGAGTTGCTGGTGATACCTTTGATGAGGCAATCATTAATCATGTGCGGCGCAATCATGGGCTTCTAATCGGCGAAGCCAGTGCTGAGCGCGTTAAGAAAGCCATTGCTACTGCGTGGGATAAATCTGAAGAACGCGAAATGGAAGTTAAAGGTCGTGACATTGCCGAAGGTTTATCACGAGCAGTGACATTGAGCAGTCGCGAGATTTATTCAGCGATTAGTGATCCTTTGGAATCCATTGTGCAAACTATAAAGCAAGCACTAGAACAAACACCGCCTGAGCTAAGCGCGGATATTGGTGACAAGGGTATGGTTATTGCTGGTGGTGGCGCATTAATGCGCGATATGGACCGCCGGCTGATGGAAGACACGGGGCTGCCTGTGGTAATCGCCGACGATCCACTAACTTGCGTGGTGCGCGGATGTGGTCGTGCACTGGAAGAAATGGATAACTTAGGCGACGTATTTGCTCACGAATAAGATTGCTTGTTCGGAGCTGTGTGAGTAGTGGCGTTGAATTTCAAATTGGGTATAGCGAGGCATTGTCTCGCTAGTCTGTTGTTTCACTATGATTCTGTTGTTTCACTATGACTCTGTTGTTTCACTATGACTCTGTTGTTTCACGATGAGCAAGGTTTAAGTGCCGAACGCATTTCGTAAAAGTTCTGGATGGTACAACTTTGCAGTGGTGCTTGCAGTGTCTCTATCCCTAATGGTTGTTGATGCACGTTCCACTTGGCTTAATGGCCCACGCAATGTTTTGTCAGTGTTTTTATCGCCGATTCAAGCTCTTGCGTCTATACCAGCCACAATAGGGCGCTTTTTTGATAATGCCTTGACCGCCGAACCAGATGTAAAAATAGCCTACGAAAATTTACGTAATGAATATTTTCAATTGAAGTCTGAAACTTTATTGTTGCGTACACTTCAGGAAGAAAATCAAGATTTGCGATCCCTGTTAGATGCTTCAGAGCGTTTGAACGAAAAGATTACATTGGCTGAATTAGTCAATGTGAGCATCGACCCATACAATCATCGCATTCTAGTAAGTCGTGGCATCCGCAATGGCGTGTATACTGGCCAAGCAGTTATTGACGACCGTGGTGTTATTGGTCAGGTTACTGAGGTCATGCCTTTGAGCAGTAGCATAATGTTGATAACAGACCCGGGACATGCGATGCCGGTGCAGATACAGCGTAATGGTCTGCGCACTGTTATCTATGGCACCGGCAGTGTGTCATTGCTAAGAGTGCCTTTTCTTAACCAAAATTCAGACATTATGGTGGGTGACGTGTTGATTAGCTCTGGCTTAGGTGGGCGATTTCCAAATGGATACCCAGTGGCCGTAGTTAGTGATGTCAAAGTCATTGAAGACGAGGCCTTTATTCGAGTGTCAGCTAGCCCAATCGCAAAGTTGGATCGTTCCAATCATGTATTGCTGCTGTCGCGCGAAGCAAAGCTGAGGCCTGAATTGGTGCCGACCCAGAGTGCTGACCAACCCTTGGGTTCGGAGCAATAAATGGATACGCACAGTAGAAATTCTGCGGCCAGCCTGTTTTGGGCCGTGGCATTTTCATCATTCGTAGCATTAGTGTTGATGGTGATTCGGTTACCTCAATGGATGTTTTATTTTTGGCCAGATTGGATAGCGTTAATAGTTGTTTACTGGGCCCTGCATGCCCCTGAACGTTTTGGACCGTTTGTTGGGTTTGTTATCGGCTTGCTGTTAGAGGTTCTGTTCGTTCGAAAATTTGGAGTTCAAGGTCTTGGTTTGGCAACGTTGGCATTCATCGTCAATTCCTCACATCAACAATTACGTGCGCTGTCGATGTGGCAGCAAACATTGTTAGTAGTGCTCTTTATAGGTGTTTTCAAATTGATCACGGGGTGGCTCTACGGCATGGTGGCCGATTTTACGATTACTCGCGAGTACTGGTATTCACTGGTCGGATGTATGGTGGTTTGGCCATTTGTTTTTATTTTGCTGGAAGAGTTGCGTCGTATCGCGCGAATTCGCTGAGCGCTTATTTAGAATATGGCAATGGAGCAACTGGAACTAAAAGACTACCTTCGCGAAACGAATCTTATTCATTCGCGACTGATCGCTTTGGTCGTGTTGCTGTGCCTCTTGACCTTAATCTTGGTAGGCCGGATTTGGTATCTTCAGATCTCTAGTTTTCAACGTTTCGAGGTGTTATCAAAAGACAATCGAGTGCGTTTGGTTCCCGTGCCACCTGTGCGAGGCCAGATTTACGATCGCAACGGCAAGGTCTTGGCTGAAAATATACCTGTATTTACGCTCGAGTTATTGCCCGACGAAGTAGATGACATGGATGCTCTTTTGGACGAAGTTGCTATGATCATTCAAATATCTCCAAGTGAGATTCGCAAGTTTGAAGCACAAGTTCGTGTTCGCCCCGATTTTGAGGCGCAAGTGCTAAAGCTCAGTTTAACTGAGCAGGAAGTTGCGCGATTTGTGGTTAATCAGCATCGATTTAAAGGAGCTCAGGTTCAGGCGCGTTTGCAGCGGCATTATCCCTATGCAGGTGAACTTGTTCATGTGTTGGGGTACGTAGGTCGTATCAACCAACGTGATTTAGATCGTATAGACCGTAAGGCATATAAGGGAACTGAGTATATTGGCAAGCTGGGTATAGAAGCGAAATACGAACAACACCTCCTAGGCAAAGTAGGCTTTGAGCAAGTAGAAACTAATGCCCATGGCCAAAGGGTTAGAACATTAGATCGCAACCCACCCATTTCAGGCCATGACATTTACCTCAATATTGACGCTGATCTGCAGATCAAAGCGCGTGAGTATTTAGACGGGCGGCGCGGAAGCGTGATTGCCATAGAGCCGGAAACCGGGCACGTCTTGGCGTTTGTGAGTAATCCGGTCTATGACCCCAACAAATTCGTAAATGGAATAGATCATCGCTCATACAATGCCTTGCGTGAAGATATTGATCGCCCGTTGTTAAATCGTGCCCTAAACGGCCGTTACGCGCCGGGTTCAACGATCAAAGGCCTAATCTCGCTGGCCGGCTTGGAAAACGGATGGAGTAAATCAAAGGAAGTTGTGTGCCCAGGTTATTACCAGTTGAAGGGCAGTTCACATCGATATCGGTGTTGGAAAAGGCAGGGGCACGGCTCGATGTCTATGATTGACTCGGTTATGCAATCTTGCGACGTTTATTATTATCAGCTTGCTAACTTCTTAGGCATCGACAAGCTGCATGAGTTTTTGAGTAGCTTTGGCTTAGGACAAAGAACTGGAATTGATTTGCAGGGAGAGCCATCAGGTTTGGTGCCGTCTCAAGAGTGGAAGCGCAGAGCGCGCAGCACTCCTTGGTATCCTGGCGAGACACTAATTACTGGAATTGGCCAAGGTTTCATGCTGGCCACACCGTTACAGCTAGGAGTAGTGACTTCAACCCTCGCTAACCGGGGCGTGCGAATTGAGCCACGCCTAGTCGATAGGATGGTGCATGGCAGCGGCGCCCAGGCTGAGCGCGATAGCATTTCAAAGCAAGGTGCGGTATTGAGCGCAGCAGTCGCAAAACCGCGTAACTTCGCCACAATTATAGAGGCGATGCAAGGCGTGGTTGAACACCCGCGCGGCACCGCACGCCGATCCGGCCTAAACGCAGAGTACACAATTGCAGGTAAAACCGGCACAGCGCAGGTAGTGGCGATTGCACAAGGCGCGAGATATGACGCGAGCAAATTGTCTGAATTTCAGAAAGACCATGCTCTATTTGTTTCTTTTGCTCCGGTCGATAAGCCCAAAATTGCAGTGGCTGTCATTGTCGAGAACGGTGGCAGTGGTAGTGGCGTGGCGGCACCTGTGGCGCGCAAGGTGATGGACTTTTATTTACTTGGAATTGATGCCAACGCACCCATCATTGATGTGCCGGCCTCAGAACAGAGTAATATTGGACAGCTTGAAGATAATTTCATTCGTTCTCTGCAATCTGTTTCCACCGCTCAGGGGTTGGCTCGTGTTTCGGATTAAGGTTGATTTACCACTATTGGCTGGTTTGCTTATCTTATGCGGGGTTAGCTTGTTGATCCTTTGGAGTGCTGGTGGCGAGAGCACACGGCTAATGGTCAATCAGTCGGTGCGCATGTTGCTTGCCATCTTTGTCATGATTGTATTGGCGCAAATTAGGCCAGACAGTTGGTTTCGTTGGGCACCCTATATCTTTAGCGTTGGCTTAATTATGTTGCTTCTGGTGTTGGCGGTTGGCTATACCGGCAAGGGCGCACAGCGATGGTTGAATTTGGGTATAGTCAGATTTCAACCCTCTGAATTAATGAAAATCGCAGTACCGATGATGGTGGCCTGGGTGCTTACTCGCAAGACTTTGCCACCAAGCAACCTTAATCTAGTGTATGCAGCAGCGGTGCTGGTTCTTCCGGCAGGGCTGATTTTACAGCAGCCCGATCTAGGCACTACCATCATGATTTTGATGTCTGGAACTTTGATTATATTCTTAGCCGGTTTTGCATGGCGAAGCATTGGTGTTCTAGCTGTTTTAGGCGCTATAGCTGCACCGATTTTGTATCGGTTTTTGCACCCGTATCAGCAACGTAGAATTTCGACTTTGTTCGATCCCTGGTCAGATCCATTAGGAGCGGGATACCATAGTATTCAATCGATGATTGCTATTGGTTCGGGGGGTGTCCAAGGTAAGGGCTGGGGCGAAGGTAGCCAGTCCCAGCTTGAGTTTATTCCTGAACGACATACCGATTTTATCTTCTCAGTGTTTTCTGAGGAATTTGGTTATATCGGCGTGCTTTTATTATTTACTCTTTATGTTGCAATTAGCGGTCGAGGCCTCTATATCGCTTATTACACCAAAGATACGTTTTCTCGATTGTTAGCCGGCAGCTTGTCGATGACTTTTTTCTTTTATGTATTCGTCAATGTAGGCATGGTCTCTGGAATGCTGCCTGTAGTTGGCGTTCCTCTACCCTTAATAAGTTACGGTGGCACATCTATGGTGACTCTGATGGCCGGCTTTGGTATCTTGATGGGTATACACAAACACCGCAGCTTGATGTCCCGATGATCCCCCAAAACAAACGAAAATGTCTTATAAAGAGACAGACAGGTATGCGCTCGTATAAGCGTTTGCTGTTATTAATTATAACCTTGATTGTGCCTTTTTCAGTTTCAGCCATCTCGTTGCAGGAACACCCAAAGCTGCAGGCGGTGGCTGACCAATTGGTTGCTGAAAACCATTACACGCAAGCTGAGTTAGTACAGTTGTTTGCGGCTGCTACCCAGCAACAGACTGTGCTCGATGCAATGCTAAACCCAGCCGAATATAAATTTACTTGGGGCAAATATCGTAAATTGTTTTTACAAGAAGATCGTATTTCCCAAGGTGTTAGCTTTTGGCAAGAGCATGAAGATACTTTGCGCCGCGCGGAACAAAAATATGGAGTTCCCGCAAGCGTCATAGTGGCAATAATAGGAGTCGAGTCTAAGTTTGGAAAATATCGCGGTTCACATAAAGTACTCGATAGTTTAGTGACGCTGGTTATTGGTTATCCTCGGCGTAGTGCTTTTTTCGCCAAGGAACTCAGAGAATTTTTAATACTTAGTAAGGAGAATAAGCTTGATAGCGCTGCAGTCCTAGGCTCGTACGCGGGGGCAGTTGGATACCCGCAGTTTATATCCAGCAGTTATCGCCATTACGCGGTCGACTTCTCTGGCGATGGAATAGTGGATCTTATTGATCAACCGGTAGATGCGATTGGCAGCATAGCTAACTATTTCATAGAAAATGGTTGGGTTCCTGGTGAAGCCGTCACGTCTGAGCATCACCTTGAGGTAAGCGAAGCGATTCGGCAACGAGCCAATCGAAAACGCAAAACCTTATATACAGCGAAGGATCTGAGGGCCGATGGAGCATTGCTCAATCACGATCTCGCCGACCAAGAAGCGCTTAACGTGCTGATGTTGGATGCCAGCGAAACTGTTAATGAGCCGCGACGCAGTAATGTATATGTTGTTCGAGCTGGCGATACTGCATGTCAGATCGCTGAACAATTCAAAATGAGTTGTGTTTCACTGTTTAAATTAAATAATCTAAACAGCCAGGGTAAAATTTATCGTGGACAACGCCTCAAGCTACCTGAGGCCAAATCACAAAAAGTGGGTAAATGGTCAGTGAAAAATAATACGGACGACGCTTCGATGGTCCAGGAACGTTTTTTCTACACGCACCCTAATTTTTATGCTATCACTAAATACAACCAGAGCGTTCTCTATGCTATGGCGGTGCACGAGTTGAGCAAAGCGATTGCTAGCAGTAGAGCGAACTCGATAATAGATACAAATGTGATGGTCGAAACTATTCCAGAAACTGCAGATGAGGTATCAAACTAGATGTTACGCAGCGGCGCTATATTCATTTTCTCAATTTTTTTTTTGATGGTAAGTGGCCCTAAAGTTCATGCACTAAATTCTAAGCAGCGCGATAATCCAATACAGGACACATTGCCTGTGCCGCCATTAGATGTGGCTGCTTGGGCTCTACTGGAAGTTAATAGTGGTTGGGTGGTGGCGGGTGAAAATGCGCGTAAACCTTTGCCGCCTGCGAGCATCACCAAATTGATGATGAACTACGTAGTGTTCGATCGTTTGCAATCAGGTGACATAAAATTTGGCGATCAAGTTCCAATTAGCGAAGCCGCTTGGCGCGCCGAAGGGTCGCGGATGTTTGCTGATGTTGATACCAAGATTGAGCTTAAGCACTTACTTAAAAGCACCATTATTCAATCAGGCAATGATGCCGCTATTGCATTGGCCGAGTACGTTGGCGGAAGTGAAATAGGCTTTGCGCAATTGATGAATCAAGCTGCACGCGAAATGGGTTTGCAGGATTCACATTTTGTAAACAGCACCGGATTGCCCGCGCCAGGACACATGATGTCGGCCAGCGATATTGCAGCATTAAGCGCTGCGATTATTCAGCAGCATCCAGATTATTACGCATGGTATTCAGAAAAAAATTACACACACAATAATATTACACAATATAACCGTAACAAATTATTGTGGAAGGATTCTACTATTGATGGCCTTAAAACAGGCTTCACTGAGGCCGCAGGCTATTGTTTAGTTGGTAGCTCTTCTCGTGCAAATCAACGCTGGATTGCGGTGGTGTTGGGCTCTGAGAGCGTTAGGGCGCGTGAAACAGCAGTTTTGAATTTGTTGAACTATGCCTATGCGGCGTACTCTCCAGTGACAATGCTGGATCAACAAGGTGGCATTGTGAGTGCGCCGGTGTACGGTGGTGAAGTTGACCAAGTCAGGCTTCAGGCGGCTCAGTACGCATCAATTGTAGTGCCCGCTGGTCGCAGTGAAGACGTGGTAATGAACTTACAACTTAGCCAGCCTTTCGAGGCGCCAATTTCGGTGGGTCAATCTATGGGCTTGGTGACTTTAACTCTCGATGGTAAGCATGTGACCGATGTTCCATTGATTTCAATGAGCGCAATTAAACGCGGCGGTGTGTGGAAACGTTTCACTGATTCGATTAAGCTGCGCTGGAAGTTATTTACCGAAGAATAGAGTTAACCATGAGTTCCCCAATCGACCCAAAAGATGGCTTTGATTTTATCGAGTACCCCTGTGACTATATGTTTAAGGTAATGTGCAGGGTACAGCCAGGGCAGGTAGCCAGCAACTTTGTCAGAGACGTGATCGTGTCCAAAGTGGGCGCGAGCGCTTTACTGGTTATAAAAACCAATGCAAGCAGGACAGGAAAGTTCGAATCTGTTTCGGCTAATGTGAGGTTGAATTCTCGACAAGAACTTGAGTCTATTTACCAATCGATAGCGTCATTGCCAAGTGTGGTGATGACGCTTTAATTGAACTTGTGAAAAATCTCAGAGCTATTACGCAATTCAGAAATCACTTCTTGCTAGAAGCGCCGATTCTATGCTTTTAGTAGAGCAATTCGAAGTGAAGAGTGGATCCGGCCGTACACTCGATGTGGAGGTGTATGGCCTCACTGACTATGCACAAGCTTTGGATGTGATGCGTGAGTTTAGCAGTCAAAGGGATGAATCGGCACGAGATCGAATATGGTTGATTGAACATCCTCGTGTATACACGCAAGGGACTGCCTGTGATCAGCAAACTTTGCTGCCGAGCGCTATTCCTATTGTAAAAACGGACAGGGGTGGGCAAATTACCTATCATGGCCCAGGTCAAATTGTGATGTACCCTCTTATTAACTTGCGTCGATTTGGAATCGGCGTGAAGAGCCTAGTGAATAGTTTGGAGCAATCTGTAATTGACACTCTCGGTGAGTTTTCGATCACCGCTCAACGCCGAACAGATGCGCCCGGGGTTTATGTCGAGCAGGCGAAAATTTCTGCCCTTGGGCTTAGGCTTAGGCGAGGCAATAGCTATCATGGGCTAAGTTTTAATATTGATATGGATTTATCGCCATTTGCTAATATCGACCCATGCGGCTATCAAGGTCTGCAAGTCACGCAGCTTTGCGATTTGGTTTCTGAAATCCCACTGCAAGGTCAGATTGGAAGATTGTTGGTTGATAAATTCGTAGCCAATCTCTAAATAATCTTATGGACGCAGTTGCTGATTGAGTTGCTGCAGTCGCTCAGGGGTACCAACATCGGTCCAAACACCATTGTACTTAACCCCTTCAAGGCGTTTTTCTGCAATAAGTTGGCGAAATATCGGTGCCAGCGGCTGTTTGCCCGAACTCAAGTCCTCGAAAATAGACTTTCTATACAAGGCGATTCCGCTGTATGTAAAACATCCTCGCGAACGATTTTGTAAAAGCCCCGAATGATTGAGGGCAAAATCTCCCTGGGGATTGTGACTGGGATTGTTAACCAGCACTAAGCGGCCTAATGTTGTGAGCGGTGCCAGCAGTTCAGTGAAATCACACTCCACCCAAATATCTGAATTAACCACTAAAAACGGGTCACTATTAATCAGTGGCAGAGCATGTTTTAAACCGCCTGCGGTTTCCAAAGCGCCGCCTTCGGACTCATCTGAATATTCGATACTCAGGCCGTATTGTGCGCCGTCACCTAGTTGTTCAACTATCTTCTTGCCTAGGTAGTCTAGGTTCACGACTATATTTCTAAAGCCTTGGGATTGAAATGATCGTAGGTGGTGCTCGATGAGTGAAATACCGCCTACCTTGAGTAAAGGTTTTGGTGTTTGTTCAGTGAGTGATCGCATACGCTGGCCGCGACCAGCTGCCAGTAGAACCACAGAAGTAGTCGCGGGCGCGTAGTAATTCATAGCGCTTGCTCGATAAATGGTTTAAACGTAGTTGCAAAATTACCCAGTTGTGGATATCGCTGCAATACATCAAGAGTGTATTTGGCCACTAAGGGAAGGTCGTTGAGATATTGTTGTTTTCCATCTCGGTAGTTCAGGCGACAAAAAATACCCAATACTTTTAGGTGGCGCTGCAGACCAGTAAGATCAAACCAAGTGACTAAATCCTCTAATGCAATCTCATTATTACTGAGATCGATATACTCTTGTAGCCACTCGAGTTGCCGTTCACGGGGCCATTCTATATAACAATCTTTAAATAACGATGCTAGGTCGTAAGTGATTGGGCCAAGCACGATGTCTTGAAAATCGATCACTCCGGGAGAGTTTTTTGTGGTGATCATTAAGTTACGTGAATGATAATCGCGATGCACCCATACCTGAGGTTGATCGAGGCAAGTATTTACCAGGAATCTTTTAGCCATTTCAAAATCATTTTTTTGTTGCACGCTCAGTTTGATGCCCAAATGCTGGCCCATATACCATTCTGAAAATAAATCCATTTCCTGCGATAGTTTGGCGGCATCATAGCTCGGCGGAGTAAATAGGTTTGAATGTGCACCACCCGACTGAATTTTAATTAGGCTGGTTATTGCTGCGCTATAGTGTCGCTTAGGGTCATCACTTAGTTCATCGAGGAAGGTTCTTGTGCCGAGATCTTCAAGCAGCAAAAAACCGAGCTGTAGATTTTGCGCGTGAATTTTTGGCACATGCACAGCCAAGTCTGCCAGCGCGCCATCAGCCTCAATGAACATTGCAAGCGATTCCTTTTCAGGAGGAGCATCCATTGCGATATATACGTCTGTTTGAGTAAGAATTCGAAAATATCTGCGAAAGCTAGCATCGGCGGATGCAGGCAAGATACTCTCAATGTTTAACTTAAGCTCTTGGCTCAACCAGTGTTTTAATAAATTTAGTCTTGTATCCACGATATGCGTTGGCCAAACAATTACGGTTTTATTAGTCAAAAGGCGGGCATCACGGCTTAGCTTTAGGTGCGTATTGCTCTATAATGCGAGACTGCGATTATACAGAAAACGTCAGCTTAGCTCTCAGTAGTATGAGGGGCGGCTGGTATAAAAATAATGATATTTCTTAGTGCAATTAGCCCCGCAAAGCTGCACCACCTAGAAAGCCAATGAGGTAAGCCTTCATGTTTGACAAAACCCAGTCACATTCTAGACGTTTGGCACTAAGCGCATATGTATTTGCAAGCTTAATTTTTATCAGTACGCTGACTGCCACCCCAAGTTATGCGGCTTGTAAGATGCTTAGCTGTGCATGCATGCCGTCAGAAATACAATTTGCTTCACCAGCATTGCAGCCGAATGAAGATGGGCAATACGCAATGTCTCTGGAAGCTGACAATGTATCTGCGCAAGGACAAGACATTGTCACCTTGAGTGGCAATGCGGAGATTGCTCAGGGTCGGCAAACTATTGTCGCAGATGAACTAAAGTATTATCGCAATACAGAACGTGTAGTCGCCAGTGGCAATGTAGAGATGATTTCGCAAAACGGCGACTATCTCAGCAGTGAATCTATTGACGTGCACGCCCCGACACAAATTGGTCAGCTCGTCGATACCCAGTTTAAATTAGCAAAACGCATTAGCAGTGCCGATGGTATTGATACTGTATCGATCGATTCGCGTGGCTCAGCAGCTGTACTGAATTTGGAAGGCGAAGGCTTGTTGCGCCTCGAGAATGCTAAATACACCACTTGTCCAGAGGGCGATAATAGCGTGATGATCAGCGCTAAGCATTTGGAGTTGGACCAAAATGGTGGTGTTGGTAAAGCTCGCGGCGCGACTATCAGATTTAAAGGCGTACCTGTCTTTTATACGCCGTATATTTCCTTCCCCATTAACGATGAGCGCAAAACTGGTTTTCTAACGCCAGGTTTTGGCTCTGACGAAGAGTCAGGTAATATTATTGATTTCCCATGGTATTGGAATATCGCGAAAAATCAAGATGCTACCATTACTCCTCGGTACTATTCGGATCGAGGCACGCAACTTGGAGTAGAATATCGCCTTCGCACACAGAATTCTAACACCTATGTGTATGGCGAAGTATTACCCGATGACGAGCTGTTTGGTGATGATCGTGATTTACTAACAATCCAACATTACCAACAGTTTACGGATAATTTTTCAGGCAAAATAAATTATAACGATGTATCTGATGTTGATTATTTCGATGATCTGCGCAATGAAATTAGATATTTCAGTGCAACTTATGTTCCGCGTGATGTACAGCTTGACTACTCTCACGATTATTTTCGTGTTCGCGCTCTCGCTAAGGAATATCAGATTATTGACCCGATAATCTCCGAATCACGCAAGCCATATGAGCGTATGCCGTCTCTGAGCTTTAGCACCTTACTGCCTAAAGGCCCAATGGGTATGAAGTATGGGCTGAATGCCAGCCATACCAATTTTGCGCAGGATTTCAAAGTTGAAGGCACACGGACCGCGATTGATCCATATGTGCAAATTCCATTTGAAAACCTGTGGGGTTATGTAAAGCCATCCCTATCAGTCCACCATCGTAGCTACAGTTTGAACAATCGGGCTGAAGGTTTGCCCGAAGATCCGTCTTTCACTGTGCCTATTTTTAGCGTAGATGCTGGTGTATATTTTGAAAAAAACACTAAGTGGTTTGGTGAAGGTGCACTGCAAACATTAGAGCCGAGATTATTCTATGCTTATGCGCCGGAAGACGAAGATCAAGACCTTGCGCCTATCTTTGATACCAGCCAAGTTTCGTTGAATAATTTCAGTAATATTTTTCGTTCTAACCGTTTTTACGGTAGTGACCGAGTAGGCGATACCAATCAAGTCACCTTAGGCCTCACAACTCGAATTACCGATAATGAAACGGGTGATCAACGTTTAAAGGCGAGTTTTGGTCAGTTGTATTTGATTGATGATTTGCAACAAAATCTCCGCTCTAGGGATCCCATTGAATCTGGGCTAGGAGATTTCTTGGCAGAAATAAGAACCGAATCTAAAGGCCCTTGGACAACTTATGGCTTTGTACAATACGATCATAAAGAAGGCGAAGTCCGTACAACGCGCTTTAGTTTGGGTTATGAACCTAAAGACGATAATCGCAAGCGTTTAACTTTGGGATATTATCGAAGCAACGGTAGAACCCGTGACGTCGACCAATTGACACTGAATATCAATTGGCCCCTCTCGGATCGCTGGCAGTTCTTTGGATCAGAGCGTTACTCAATTGAAGATTCTGAAAGTCTACAGACAGATGCTGGCTTGGAGTACAACTCCTGTTGTTGGAAGTTGCGAGTTCTTGGTCAGGATCGGATTAGTAATCGAAACATCGATGATAAGAAGACTTCCTTTTTCATAGAATTGGAATTGACATCTTTGGGTAGATTTCGGTCTGGCCTATAGTCCTTGGTCGGTTCATCCTCAAGCAGTTCAAAATATTAAATATGCGTAGCTATTTGCGCTATTTTGAGTAGTTCAATTAGAATCAGTGTGCCTAAACTCTGATGAAACTGAAAATAAAAAGGTAATCTATAAGGATGGTGGTGTAAGCCATTGTTTTATATGTAAATTTTATGATAAAAATAACTAGACATCTACCGATTAATGCTCTCGTTTGCGCATCATTGCTTATCGCGCAGTCCGATATGGCTGTTGCTGAGTACACTGATAAGGTTTTAGTGATTGTTAACGAAGACGTCATCACCCAATCGGAATTTGAATATCGGTTGCAATCGGTGATGGCTGAATTGCAACGAAGTGACGCTGAAAAACCTGAAGACCTAGAAAAACAGCTATTGGACGGAATGGTCTCTGATAGATTGCAAATTCAAGAAGCAGAGCGGCGAGGAATTACTGTCACTGATCAAGAATTAGCGTCAGCGATCGAGCGCTTTGCCGGGCAACAAAAGCTTACTTTAGATCAGTTTTCGCGTAACTTGGCTGCAAGCGGCCAACCTATTGAGCGATTTGCTGAGACTGTTAGAGAATCGCTAACCATCTCTAGGCTGACTGACTATTACGCTCGGGCAAGGGTTATAGTGCCAGACTATGAAATCGACGGATTTATAGCGGCTAATAAGCTCGATGAAGATGCTTCTGAGTATGAAATTGCACACTTGTTGATTAAGAATCCAGATAAAAATATTGAGCTAGCGCAACGTATCAGAAAGGAAATTGCCAACGGTTTGAGTTTTCAAGAGGCAGTACTTACCTATTCAGAAGGTATTGATGGACAAGAGGGAGGGCGCATGGGGTGGCGCACGGCAGCGCAACTCCCTGAAGTGTTTTTAAATGCAATCAAAGATGTGCAGGTGGGGGGAGTTACACCAGTGCTAGAGAGTTCTAATGGCCTACACATATTGAAATTGTTAGATCTCAAGGGCGACCGTACAGAAATAGTCCAAAGTAATGTTAGGCACATTTTGATAACCGCTGAAAGCAAAGTGGCCAAATCACAGGCATCCAAAAAGTTGTTTAATATTCGACAACGAATACTAGACGGTGAAGATTTTGAGCAATTGGCACGTATATATTCTGATGACTCGGTTTCCGCTGCTAATGGTGGGAGTTTGGATTGGGTATCGCCGGGGCAGATGGTTAAAGAGTTCGAAGCTGCTTATACCCAACTACCATTAATGGAAGTAAGTCAGCCGATTGAGTCGCAATTTGGTGTGCATATTTTACGCGTGGAGGATCGCCGCAAGAAAAACATTACTGATCAAATGATACGTAATCGCGCAGATGGTTATTTGCGACGACAGCGCGCAGATCGTGAATTTAATCAATGGGTTAGAGAGCTTAGAGAGCAGGCATATGTGGAGTTCGTGAGTGAATCCACATAGTTAGGCAAAGGTTCAAACAAAAGATAAAAAAAGGCCTGCGATCGCAGGCCTTTTTTTATCTTTTGTTTGAACACCCATTCATCTATTGGAGGCGTAATTTACGCTTCTAGATCATTTGACGTTCTTTAATCTCATTGAGTGTTTTACAGTCTACGCATAGTTCAGCGGTGGGTCGAGCTTCAAGCCGGCGTATGCCAATCTCTATACCGCAGCGATCACACCAGCCATAATCATCGTTATCGACTCTGACTATGGTGGAGTCGATCTTTTTCAGTAGTTTTCGCTCACGATCTCGATTACGCAGCTCCAGAGACATATCTGTTTCTTGGCTAGCGCGGTCGTTGGGGTCCGGATGATTGATGGTTTCATCTTGCATCAAATGGATTGTTTTCGAAACCTCATCCAATAGATTAGTTTTCCATGCAATAAGAATGTCGCGAAAATGATCGACTTGCTTTGGATTCATGTACTTCTCGTTAGCCTTAGCAGTATATGGCTCGATCCCATGAATCAAATTGTCTGCCAGCGCGGCGCCGGAAACGTTTTTATCGGTTGCCTTCTTTTTGCTAGCAACCTTCGTGGTCACTTTTTTGGTAATCTTAGTTGCGGCTGATGTAACTTTACTAGCCACTTTTTTAGCAGCTTTTTTCTTTGCGGCCATGAATTTTTCTCTGAATATAGTGTTGCCAATATAAAGGTTGGTTATACTGGGGAATTAGGTAGAGTGTTCAAGAACACCTTTAAAAATTAAGCCCGCAGTTTTACACCAAAGTCGGCACAGAATCAATCGAAGTTGCACTGTTAACTTATAATTAATGGATTAGAGAAGAACCACGTTGAATTTGACTATTTCAAGTGTCTGCTCTGAATGCGTTGTATCGCATCGATGCTTATGTATAATTGTGCAATGCTCAGGAAACGGTACTTTCTGTTTGTTGAGCATTAACCCAGATTGGGTGCGGAACTAAGGCATTGCCTAGGTTTGCAGAAAAAAAATCACTGACTCAACAATAAAACATTCATTAGCTTAGGAACAATTCATGAAATTACTTAATAAAAGCGCACTTAGCTTGGCAGTATTGTTATCGCTTGCGGCATGTGGCAACAACAATGACGAATCTGCAATTAGCAACGCAATTGATGCGACAAAAGATGCGGCGTCTGAAGCTGTAGAAGCGACGGCAAACGCTGTTGATTCGGCAACTGAAGCAGTTGCCGATTCTGCTGAAGCCGTTGTTGATGTTGCAAGTGACGCAGCTGAAGGCGCAGTTGACATGGCTAAAGACGCTGGCGACGCCGCAACTGACGGTGCAGACGCTGCTGTGGGCGCAGCAGGCGACGCAGTTGATATGGTTAAAGACGCTGGTGAAGCTGTAGCAGATGGTGCTATGGACGCGGCAGGCGACGCAGCCGATATGGCTGAAGGTGCTGCTGATGATGCGTCTGACGCTTCAGCAGATGCAGTTGAAGAAGCTAAAGACTAAACTCTTTAAATCGTTGTTATGATGTAGCAACCGTTTAGGATGTTTAATAAAAACCTCAGCAATTATTTGCTGAGGTTTTTTTATGTCCAGCGTACTAATTCCAGCGTACTAATAATAGTGAACCTATTAATCTCAAACTCTATATTGATACCTTACAGTTATGAATGAAAAATTAGAAAAGCCTGCGTTAATCGAGAAGCTTCATTCCGAGACAGCAAAAATTGCATGGAGCGAGCTACAGAAGTTTTTTGCACAAGGTTCAGTTCTGCTTGTATCTGCAGAGCTTGATTTGGTAACAACAGCAGCATTAATTGCGCAAGATAGGCGGGCCGAATTAGAGCCCTTGCTGACAAGTAATAAGGTGGCCGCACCAAGTAATGACCAGGCTAGAGAGTGGTTTAATGAAGGTGCCTTATTGTGGAGTGTTGTGGTGGCTCCATTCGTGTTAGTGCAGCAGGCGGAGAAATAGGATGAACGAATTTATTGCATTGCTTAAAAACCATCGGTCAATTCGTCAGTTTACGGATCAGCAAGTGCCTGAAAATGTATTTTCCGAGCTAGTGACTGCCGCTCAAGCAGCATCAACATCGAGTTATATCCAAGCGGTTTCTATTGTGCAAATAAACAACCTGCAAGTAAGGGAGCAATTTGTTGAGTTGGCGGGAGGGCAGAGTTACATAGCAGGGGCGGCTGAATTCCTGGTTTTTTGTGCTGATCTAAGCCGCAACTCTGAACGCGTTGAAATTTCGGCAGGGCGGCCTGCTGACTTTGCTTGGACAGAGCAATTTTTAGCCGCAACCATAGATGTGGCTTTGTTGGCACAAAATTTTGTAATTGCTGCAGAGAGTATCGGCCTAGGGTGTTGTTATATTGGCGGTATTCGCAACGATCCAACCAAGGTCACTGAACTGTTGGAGTTGCCGACACTTGTGTATCCAGTATTTGGTTTATGTTTAGGCTACCCGAACCAAAATCCAGAGATTAAGCCACGACTCCCGAGAGCGGCTATAGTTCATCAAGATAAGTACGTGCCCGCAGCTTTAATGCGTGAAGTGCTTGATGGTTACGATACACATGTTCGCGATTACTACCTCCAACGAACGAGTGGCAAGCTAGATCTGACTTGGAGTGATCAAATGGCTAAGCAAGCTCAATCACAATCCCGAGAATTCATGATGAATTACCTTAACAATCAGGGGTTTATGAAAAAATAGCTTTCTAGATGAGCTTGTAATATTACTGTCATACGGAATCACTAGGATGCACGCAGTTAATAAATAACCTCATTCCGGAGAAAACTGTGAAAAAACTTATTCTTGGTCTTGTTGCCGTCACGGCGATTAGCAATATTTCCACCGCAGCCGCTCGCGATTCAATCAGCATCGTTGGCTCATCAACCGTTTACCCCTTCGCAACTGTCGTTGCTGAGCGCTTTGGTAAGTCCACAGACTTCAAGGCCCCAAAAGTTGAGTCGACAGGGTCAGGTGGCGGATTCAAATTATTTTGTAAAGGTGTTGGTGTTGCCACGGCAGATATAACTAATTCCTCTCGTCGTATGAAATCTGGTGAATTTGAATCTTGCCAGAAAAATGGCGTGACAGAAATCGTTGAAGTCTTGATTGGATATGACGGCATCGTGCTGGCCAACAGCAAAGGTTCAGCGCCATTTGAATTAAGCCGAAAGGATATTTACCTAGCGTTGGCTAAGTTGGTACCTGGGCCAGACGGTAAGTTAATCGAAAATCCAAATAAAACTTGGAAAGACGTTAACCCTAAGCTTCCAGCCAGTAAAATTGAGGTGCTTGGCCCACCGCCCACATCGGGAACGCGTGATGCATTTGTCGAGCTGGCCTTAGAAGGCGGAGCGCGTATGGTGCCTGACATCAGTGCCTTGCGAAAAATGAAGGCTAATCAAACTGCTGAAATTATGGGTTTGGTTACCAAGTTAGGTGTACAGGATGCTTGGGCCGCGATAGTCAAAAAGAAAGGTGCGAAAGCCAAAGGTAAAGACATGGTCAAAATCATAGGTCGCTCTGTACGCGAAGATGGTGCCTATATTGAAGCTGGTGAAAACGATAATTTGATTGTCAACAAGTTGGTCGCTAACCCCAATGCTCTTGGTATCTTTGGATTTAGCTTCTTGGATCAGAACTCAGACAAAGTACAAGGTTCTGTAATTGATGGAAATGCACCAACTTTTGAAGCAATTGCCACCGGAACTTATAAGGTCAGTCGCCCATTGTACTTCTACGTCAAGAAGGCCCACATCGGCACAGTACCGGGCATTCAAGAATACTTGAACACCTTCGTATCCGAGGACACGATTGGTGAAGACGGCTATTTGATCGACAAGGGCCTGATTCCTCTTGGCGGCGAACAATACAACGCCATGGCAAATAGCGCTAAGGAACTGAATAACTTGGCTTTGTAATTCTAGCCTTAACGAGAAATTTTCCTCCTTTTGAAAATGCAAGTGTGGCCGATGAATTTAGTAGGCCACACGATCATCCATTTTCGCTTGTTTCGGGTGAGTATTTATACTCATCCGTTTTTTCGTTATAGAAAAGAATGACAACTGCATCTGCACTGACATGTTGCTGTAAACTAAGCTGTTTAAAATTTCCTAAATTCAATTTCAGAGACCACCCCGTTTGCATAACGCTTTAAACTAAGATGTCACTTACCTCACTTATATTCTTTATTGCTGTTGGAGCTGCCATTGCCTATTTTCTAGGCTTGAAACGTTCCAGGCAGATCGCCAAACCGATTGGCGGCGTGCGGCACCTCGCTACCTTGCCTAGTTATTATGCAAGTCTGATGGCGCTGTGGGCGTTTATTCCAGCCATAGCATTAATTTTGATCTGGTCGGTATTTGATGGCGCAGTTATTGATTCCTTGGTCAAAAGCAAGCTGCCACTTGAATCCAAGCAATTAGCTGATGAGCAGCTTGGTTTGGTATTAAGCCAGGTGAGCAATGTTGCCAGTGGCATCGGCTCAATAGAAGGTATCGGTAGTGAATATGCGCCCGCGGTAGAACAACTTATCTCTCTCCGTGCCTTGAGCAGTCAAGCAATGCCGGTGTTGGCGATTGTGACTTTCCTTATTGGTGGCATACTCGGCTTTCGCGCAGTTAGGCCGCAGCACAATGCTCGCTACTCGGTGGAGAAGATATTCAATGTGACTCTGTTTGTGTGTTCCAGTATCGCGATTTTTAGCACCTTCGGTATCATTTTTTCAGTGTTGTTTGAATCGATTAATTTTTTCCAAAAAGTACCGTTCTTTGATTTTCTATTTGGTACCCATTGGAGCCCGCAAATAGCGATTCGAGCCGACCAAGCTGGTGCCTCTGGATCATTCGGCGTTATTCCGTTGATCGCGGGCACATTGTTGATCTCATTTATCGCCTTGCTGATTGCCGTTCCAGTAGGCTTGATGTCGGCCATCTATCTGTCTGAGTACGCCAGTCGGCGCGTACGCGCATGGGTCAAGCCAACCTTAGAAATTCTAGCAGGCGTTCCAACCGTTGTGTATGGCTTTTTCGCTGCACTAACGGTCGCACCCGCTATTCGCCAGTATGGTGATGCATTACGTGACTGGGGCGCCGAGAATGGCATAGATATGTTGGCAAATTTGGCTGTTTCATCCGAGAGTGCACTGGCTGCCGGCATTGTCATGGGTGTTATGATTATACCGTTTGTATCTTCCTTATCCGACGATGTGATAAATGCGGTGCCGCAGACACTGCGCGATGGCTCGTTTGGGCTGGGAGCAACGCAGTCTGAAACCATCAAGAAGGTAATCTTCCCTGCCGCTTTGCCGGGCATCGTTGGGGCTGTGCTGTTAGCCGCCTCGAGGGCGATAGGCGAAACCATGATTGTTGTCATGGCCGCCGGTCTAGCAGCAAACCTAACCATTAATCCCTTAGAAGCTGTGACCACTGTAACGGTGCAAATAGTTACCCTATTGGTTGGCGACCAAGAATTCGACTCCGCCAAGACCTTGGCAGCTTTCGCGTTAGGACTATTCCTGTTTGTGATAACCCTAGCCTTGAATGTGATTGCCTTGCGCGTCGTGAAGAAGTATCGAGAGCAATATGAATAATACCGCAGGCAAGCAAAGCGAACAGAGCGAGATCATGAGTAAATCGCAACGGGTAGCGGCTCAACTTAAGAAGCGTCATCGCGCCGAAAGTCGCTTTCGTTGGTTCGGCCGAATCTCAATTGGCTTTGGTATTGCCTGCGTGTTGTTTTTATTCACCGACATTATTTCTAAGGGAATAGGAGCGTTCACTCAAACTTACGTGGACGTCAGTATCACTTTTGATCAGGATATCTTGGGGCTAACACCGCAGAGTAGTGTGCAAGAGATCAAGGACGCAAGTTTTGGTTCATTCTTCAAGAAATCCCTGAGAGCGCAATATCCAGAGATAACAGAGCGCAAACAAAAACGCGAGTTGTATTCGCTATTCACCAGTGACATGCCGCTGATTTTACGTAACATGGTAATTGCTGACCCAAGGTTGATGGGCACCACTAAAGTTATATCGATGATCGCTGATGATGACTTCGACGTTTACTATCGACATAGCTACGGGCGAGACTTGTTGCCCGAAGATAAAATTAGCCGATTAAGCGAAGCGCAGGAAGATCTGGTGGCAAGGTTGGCTGAGGCTGGGTCGGTTACTACCCGATTCAACACTATTTTGTTCTCAAATTCAGACTCGCGCGAGCCAGAGTTGGCGGGCATAAAAGGCGCCATTATTGGTTCGGTTTTGACCTTATTAGTGACCCTTGCATTGTCTTTTCCAATCGCTGTGGCAACCGCGATTTATCTCGAGGAGTTTGCTCCGAGCAACAAAATCACCGATTTCATAGAGGTTAATATTAATAACTTGGCGGCGGTGCCATCGGTCATTTTCGGTTTATTGGGATTGGCGGTTTTTATAAACTTTTTCGGTATGCCTAGATCAGTGCCCTTAGTGGGCGGCTTTGTTCTCACATTAATGACATTGCCCACCATAATTATTTCCAGCCGAGCTGCGATTAAATCTGTGCCACCATCAATCCGTGAGGCAGCTTATGGTATGGGAGCCTCTAAGGTTCAGACTGTCATACATCATGTGCTTCCCTTGGCAATGCCCGGTATGTTGACTGGCACTATTATAGGAATGGCGCAGGCTTTGGGTGAGACCGCGCCTTTGTTGATGATTGGAATGGTTGCCTTTATCGTTGATTCCCCTACAACGATTACTGATCCTTCCACAGTGCTGCCGGTGCAAATTTTTCTCTGGTCAGATAGCCCTGAACGAGCGTTTGTTGAAAAAACTTCCGCTGCAATTATGGTGCTTTTAGCTTTTCTTATATTTATGAACAGTTTCGCTGTTTGGTTGCGAAAACGCCTAGAGCGCCGTTGGTAGCTCAGACAATACTTTTAATTCAAACAAAAATCGCCTAATGAAATATTCTACAGCGATGCCTTAATACATAATGAACACTGCACAGAATACTATGCTCGATACCAATAAAGAAACCTATCAAACCGTAGGGTCGCCGCTTCTTGCGGACCCTAAAATTAGCGTGCGCGACACCAACGTTTTCTATGCTGAAAAGCAAGCAATCTTTGATGTCAATCTAGACATTGGTAAACACCAAGTAATCTCTATGATTGGGCCTTCTGGTTGCGGTAAGTCAACGTTCTTGCGGTGTTTGAATAGAATGAACGACACCATTGATATTTGTCGAATAGAAGGTGAGCTCAAATTGGATGATCTCAATATTTATGAAAAACGTCTTGACGTGGTCGAGCTACGCGCGCGGGTTGGAATGGTGTTTCAAAAACCAAACCCGTTCCCAAAATCAATTTACGAAAACGTAGCCTATGGAGCAAGAATCCATGGTCTCACTGATCACAAGGTTGAGTTGGATGAATTGGTTGAAAATAGTTTAATTCGTTGTGGCCTGTGGAAAGAAGTAAAAGAGCGTTTAGATGAGCCAGCTACTGGTTTATCTGGCGGGCAGCAACAGAGACTGTGCATAGCACGTGCGATTGCGGTAAATCCAGAAGTCATTCTGATGGACGAGCCTTGTTCAGCACTAGATCCGATTGCAACGGCAACGGTGGAGGAGTTGATTAGCGAGCTCAGTCAAAACTTTACTATTTGTATCGTCACCCACTCCATGCAACAGGCTGCGCGTGTATCACAGCGTACCGCCTATTTTCACCTAGGTAAGCTAATTGAAGTGAATGACACCTCTACCGTATTTACAAATCCTCAACACCAATTAACCGAGGCATATATAACTGGCCGTATTGGTTAGTAAATAGATAAAATATTATGAACGACGATTTATTGATAGGCGGGCATATTTCTCGCCAATTTGATCAAGAACTAGACGAAATTCGATCGCGGGTTCTTAAAATGGGCGGTATGGTCGAGTCGCAGCTCGACAAAACTCTTGAAGCATTAGGCGACGGCGACAGCGAAAGTATTGTTGACGTTGAAAAGCTTGATAACAAGGTAAATAAGCTTGAGATGCAGATCGATAAGGAATGTACTCAAATACTCGCTCAACGTCAGCCGGCGGCCGGCGACCTACGACTCATTATTGCCACGACCAAGTCTGTGCGAGACCTTGAACGTATTGGTGACGAAGCTGAGCGTGTGGCTAATATGGTACGGCATGCATTGGATAATGATGCATCAACAAAGGCCTTCAAGGGGTTGTTGTCACTGGGTGAGCACGTTAAAGAACTTTTGCACGAAACTCTAAATACCTACGCTCGAATGGATTCTCGTTCGGCGGTCGCCAATATGCGCATGGATTCGAGTATTGATGAGGAGTACACCCGAGTGGTTGTTCGGCTCGTGGACTATATGAAAAAAGACCCAGGAAATATTTCTGATGCGCTTGATGTTATGTGGGCAGCTCGCTCTTTAGAACGCATCGGTGATCATTGTATCAACATTTGTGAGAATGTTATTTATTTGGTCGAGGGGCAAGACGTGCGACACTCTAGCGCTGAAAAAATTGATGCGCAGCTAGCCTAAAGTTTTCTTCAGGCTAGATTTTCCCCGAACTTTTTGGTTTTATTTAAATGACCAAACTACAACCGTAGTTTGGTCATTTTTGGTTATACTTTTGAGCCTAGTTATTTAACAGAGTTCAATACGTGATAGCAATTAGAGAGTTACAAGGAGAGGGTGATAGGTCACCGTATGCAGGGCAATCCGTGACCATCCGCGGGGTTGTAACTGGTGTTTTGCGTCGCGGTTTCTTTTTGCAAAACACCAATCAACATTGGGACAAAAAATGTTCTAACGCAGTTTTTGTATACAGCCCTGATTGGACAGCCAGTCGAGATAGCGATATTGAAGTTACTGGCAAAGTTACTGATTATGTTAAGCACGAAAACGCTAAGCCGGTTACCCAATTACGTTTTGAAAGCTCAATAGTGCATGCCACCGATGGTCCAAAAGTAGAGCCAGTTGATTTAGATCTATTACCGCTGACAATTGCCAACGACGACCTATCTAAGCTATTGAACAGCCTAGAAGGTATGTTAGTAAGCCTTGCTGCAGAGCAGACTTTCATTGCGCCGAGTAATAAGTTCGGTGACTATGTGTTGGCATTGGATGCCGACCGATCTTTTTTACGCAGCCAAGAGGGCGGAGCGATAACATCTGCAGAGAATCCTTTGCGTTGGTTCCCAGGGTTTAGGATTACCAACTACAATCATGCACAGCGCTTAAATGTGGGAGCAAAACTGACTAGTCGCATACAGGGCCCGCTGAATTATAGAGTTGATTCCTATCAAATTGCACTGAGTGATCCTTTTAAGGTTGAGCCAAATTTTATCAGCCTGACTAAATCTTCTCTTGAGCCTGAAGCGGGTGCGGTTACGATTATGACCTTGAATTGTTTCAATCTAGACCCACACATTGAGTCCGAGTCGCAGGTAATTAATCCGCGTCAAGATATCGATGATGATTGGGGCAAAGGGCGGTTTCACACGTTGGCACAAGCGATTGTTTTGCAGGCTAATAATCCTGATATCGTCGCATTACAAGAAATACAAGATAACGACGGAGCCGAGATAAGCGAAACTATAGATGCCAGCAGCACCTATGAACTTTTGATCAGAACCATAGAAAAGTTAAGCGGTGTACGTTATCAGTGGGTCGATGTCGCGCCGGTTGTAGGCCAAGATGGTGGTCAACCAGGGGGTAATATTCGCAATGGATATCTGTACAACCCGCAAAGGGTTGAGTTGCTGAATGAGTCGGTGCGCACATTCGGAAATGACGAAGAGTGCTACAAGGGATCGAGAAAGCCCCTAATTTGTGAGTTTATAGAGCGTGGATCGGGCCAAAGAATCGCAGTGATTAATGTGCATTTGGCGTCAAAGCGGCATCAAGAAAGCATCTTCGCGCCTGAAAATGCTGGCGTTGATGCCAAGCTCCCAGTTAGGGTTGAGCAAGCTGAAAGCATCCGCAGGCAAACCGAGATTTTACGCGATCATGGCATAGCGTTTTACGTCACCGGAGATTTCAATGATACCGAACACAGCAAAACTCTGCAGGCGCTGACCGGTGAGCACAGCGTTAATTTAGTGATGCTACTGCCCGAAACCGAGCGTTACGACTATAACCATCGTGGCAAGTTACAAGTATTGATGCATGGTGTTGTTGATGCAAATTTGACGAAGGATAGAGCACAATATGAGATTATTCATGGTAATGAGCTGATTGGCATTATGCCGGGTGAAGAGTCTGACAAGCCGAGCGATCATGCTTATGTCATTGCAAAATTGCACTTAGCTAAAAAATAGGATCATTTATTTATAAACACACAACAAGCTACTTAAGGCTGTTTTCGATCTAAGTAGCTGGGGAGTGCATGGCTAACCATGCCTAAGAAAAAGTAGCTCAGCATTTGGTTCACGCTAGACCATTCCTGTAAAACATAATGGCCCACCAACAATGAGGCCATGAACGCATACCATGCGTAAATCGTATAGGGCTTAAGTCGTGCGAATAGAAGCGCCGAGCCGAGCGCCAATTCGACAAAAGGGATAAGAGTCAGGTAAAGTTTAACCAGGCCATTGGGCAAGTTGATACGCAGGCTTTCTGCACCAAATTGTGCAGCGTAGTAAGCTGCAAAACCGCCCTCGCTAAACAGCTTGCTGGTTCCTGCTGTGAGAAGAATTAGCGCCATTTAGCTGCGCGCTATAAATTCAATTTGGATTGAATTGCGGATTTGCATATTTCACTCCTTGGTCAATTAGTGTGTTCAGGCCGCGGCATTTACCCCACAATACCAAATGGGAAATGTTAATACACCATCAAACCACCTATGAGGTTTGATCAAAGAGGATCGAAGATGTCAAACAGCAGCATAAGTGAATTTCAAAAGAGTAGTTTCACCGCAACTACGCGAAATGGCGACAGCATCAGCCACGACGTATACACCCGCGGTAGAGGACCTCAAGTAGTAATTATTCAAGAGCTTCCGGGTATCGGCGTTGAGACTCTGGGGCTCGCCGACAAATTTATAGAGCAAGGTTTTAGTGTCACTTTGCCACACCTGTTTGGGCCGATAGGCAGTACAAATGTCGGAGGCAATTTGCTTCGAGTGTTTTGCATGCGGCGTGAGTTTAGTCTTTTCTCTCAGAATCAAAGCAGTCCAATAGTGGATTGGCTAAAGGCTTTGTGCCGTGACATTAAGCAGCAAAACCAATCAGAAGGGGTGGGTGTTATTGGTATGTGCTTGACCGGTAACTTCGCGATTTCTCTGATGGGTGATGAAAGTGTTTTGGCGGCGGTGGCATCGCAACCCGCCATGCCATTTCTAAAACAAGATGCCTTGCACATGAGTGCAGCTGAAATTGAATCGATCAAAAAAAACATCGATCGTACCGCACCAATCAAGGCTTATCGTTTTGAGAAGGATTGGATGTCAACCACTGCCAAATTTAAGTGTCTTGCAGCGAGTCTGAATGATGATCGTCAGCGCATAGATTTAACCACCATCGCCGGGCCTGGTCATTCGGTATTAACGCTTGATTTTGTCGATCAGCAAGGCCACCCAACGCATACCGCATTGCAGGAGATTTTGCAGTATTTTCGCAATCAGCTGGTTGTGAATGGGTGACAGATTAGGCTCAGCAAGAACGATTGCTTGCAAAGCCTCTAGACCACTTTACTAGAGCTGGACGCCACCACATGAGGGATTTGGAAAAGGCATCTAAAGGTACTGCCAACGCCTTCTTCGCTTTCTATCTGCAGGCTTGCATCATGACGCTGCAATACGTGTTTAACAATCGCTAGGCCCAAGCCGGTGCCACCGCCTTCGCGAGATCTATCCGCATCCACCCGGTAAAAACGCTGTGTGAGGCGGCCCAAATGTTGTTGCGCGACGCCTATGCCATCGTCGCTGACACAGAATGCTGGACCGTCAAGATTGGCCTGCCAACTTACTCGGATCAGACCATTCTCAGGCGTGTAGTGAATTGCGTTGTTTATTAAGTTTGAAAATGCGCTGTGCAGTTCGGTTTGTGCTCCAACAACCTTTAGGGAGTGGTCTATGTCTAACTCTAATTTATGATGCTTTTCTTCAATGAACGGCTGTGCTGCTTCGATAATAGCGTTAATAAGCAGTGAGACATCGATTAGAGTCTGCGGCCCTACGTTGTCGTTCTCTTCAAGCCGAGCTAGGTAGAGCAGATCATTGACAATCAATTGCATGCGCGCACTCTGTACATTCATCTGAGCTAGTGGCTTGCGAAATTTCTCAGGAATCTCGTTTCTATCAGCGATGATTTCCAAGTAGCCTCGCAATACTGTCAATGGCGTCTTAAGTTCATGCGACACATTGGCAACAAAATCAGAATGCATTTGGTTTACTTTGATCAAGCGGCTAACGTCACGTGCCACGATCATACGTAGCGATGATGTGTAAGGCACACATTTAATGTTAATTGTGCTGCCTTTACTTAATAGTGAGTTTACTTCAACGCCTTGCATGTTTGGCTCTGGCAGTTGCAATAACTTGGTAACTTCAGGGTAGCGTATAAGATTCTCGAAGCGCACTCCTGAATCTTCAGGCCAACGAATCCCTAAAACTTGTCTTGCATTGCCATTTGCCCATTCGATTTTACCACTTTCATCAATCAAAATAATTGCGTCAGGCAGCGCTCCAATCGCGTTACGAAACTGTTTGAGCAACAATTTCATCTGTGTTTTTCTACGACTACTTTTTATGTTTTGCCGATGCAACTCGCGGTGAATTTGAAAATTTAGACCGCTCGTTTCGAGTGATGAGTTTGATCGAGGCCTACGCACCCACCGATAAAGAAGATTGGTTTCATAAATCTGCCAAACAGAGAACCCAAAGGTAGCTACTAATAGACATTCAAGAGGATAACCAACAATTATCCCCAGGGCAGTCGCAACCGCCATTAGTATGATGAACTTCCAAATATCAACTTGCATAATAGTAGTGTAACTAGCTCAAGAGATTGATGCCATGGTCTAAATGAGCTTCAATCTATTGAGTCGGTAGTGAGAAGCGATAACCGACGCCTCGCACAGTATTAATGTAACTATCGCAATCGTAAGTTTCTAGTACTTTACGCACTCTTCGGATATGCACGTCCACTGTTCGATCTTCCACATATACTTGATCGCCCCACACTCTATCAAGCAATTGATCTCTAGCAAAAACACGATCTGGATGACTAAGGAGGAAATGTAGAAGCCTAAACTCAGTCGGGCTAAAATCAACATTCAAGCCATCAATAAGCACTCGATGTTGCGTTGAATCAATAGTGATCCTGCCCATGCTAGCAATTTCGTTGGCAATTTTATCGTTGGATAAACGCCGAATAACAGCTTTGCAGCGGCTGATCAATTCTTTTGTGGAAAACGGTTTTTTTATGTAGTCGTCCGCGCCAATATCCAGACCTCTTAGTACATCGTCTTCTTCACTGCGTGCGGTAAGCATTATTATGCCAACATGAAACCTTCCCTCACGTTTAATACGTGCGGCAAAGTCAATGCCTGAGACACCGGGCATCATCCAATCGAGCAAAATCAGATCAATGTCGTGTTGCTCGAGAAGAGTCGCGGCTTGATGTGCATTGCTGGCGTCGGATACGGTAAATCCGTCAAATTCTAGCGCCATACGAACCATATCGCGTATGGCCGATTCGTCGTCAACAATTAGTATGTGGTTGGGCATGTGCTTAACTACAAAAGGGGTTTTGAACTTATTTAGATGTATTACAACCTGTCTATATTACAGGCTCGTGACAGAGGTTTAGCTTTATCTAAGGTATTAGATTAACTTAATAGGCTTATTTTAGGTACGTTCATACAGTAGAATACGCGCCATTCTAGCAAATCATGACAGCTCTATGACGGATCCATTAAAACAACAGCGCAGCGATGACAAACTCATAAAACGTTTGCAGCGCAATGTTGGTAAAGCTATCACCGATTTTAATATGATCGAACAAGGCGATCTTGTGATGGTCTGTTTGTCGGGTGGCAAGGATAGCTATGCGCTGCTTGAGACATTGCAGGCATTGCAGGCTAAGGCGCCAATTAGCTTTGAATTGGTGGCGGTTAACCTTGACCAGAAGCAGCCTGGCTTTCCTGAGCACATACTGCCTGAATATTTGGATCGGCTCGGTGTGAATTATCGAATAGTCGAAGAAGATACCTACAGTATCGTCACTGATAAAATTGCCGCTGGAAAAACCACCTGCTCTTTGTGTTCACGTTTGCGCAGAGGAATATTGTACCGAACGGCAAACGAGCTTGGCGCCACTAAAATAGCCTTAGGCCATCATATGGACGATATGGTTGAGACATTATTTCTCAACATGTTTTATGGCGCAAGGCTAAAAAGTATGCCTCCGAAATTGATCAGCGACGACAAGAAGAACGTGGTTATTCGTCCGCTGGCATACTGCCGTGAGACCGACTTAGAGGCATTTTCTCAACTGCGCGGATTTCCGATCATTCCATGCAACCTCTGTGGTTCGCAGGAGAATTTGCAGCGCAAAAAAATAAAGCAAATGTTGTACGACTGGGATCAGTTGCAACCAGGAAGGGTGGTTAATGTTTTTAGGTCGATGTCACGAATTACCAACTCTCACCTAATGGACAGAGATAAATTTGATTTCGTCGGTCTTACCAGTGAGCGTGCGGATCAGCTACAGGAGTTTGATATCGCGTTTGATGAATCACCAATGGAAACCTTGTTGCAACGTTCAGCACTACCTGACCGATAGAGTGATTAGCACAATTGATTTAGAAGATTTCGAACAACGTCTATTGACATTGCAAGAGCAAACCTTGGGTGTCGCTGACTTGGTGGCTGATTCTGCTAAGCCAGTGGCATTGGATCAGAGTAGCGTCGGCAGGTTGTCAAGAATGGACGCCATGCAAGGCCAAGCAATGGCTCAAGCAAGCGTGCATCTGCAGCAGATACAACTCAGTCGAATCGAGGCTGCATTGCAACGAGTCGAAGATGGCGACTATGGCAGATGCCTCGAATGCGATAATTGGATTGCCACAGGGCGCTTGCTTGTCGATTTGACCGCTGAATATTGTATCGCCTGCGCGCGCGATAAGGAATTGTAGGCCAGAATTTTCTCTAGGCCACAACACGCTATCTACTCTACTTTTGATTCCCCCATAGTTGTTTGACGCGTTTGTCTCGACCGCAACCGTTGCGATAATATTTATAGCGAATAGGGTTCTTTTTGTAATAATCCTGATGGTAGTCTTCAGCTAAATAGAAAGGCTTTGCAGGGCCAGTGAATGTCACTATTGGGTCTGCAAATGGCTTGTTATCTCGCAGCGAATTTAACGATTTTTCTACAATAGATTGCTCTTCATCGTTGGCGTAAAAGATGGCGCTCAGGTAGGAACTCCCAGAATCACAAAATTGACCTCGATCATTAGTCGGGTCAACGTGTCGCCAAAAATATTCCACTAATTCAGAGTATTTTACGCTGCTTGGGTCATAGTGCACCTGTACTGCTTCGTAGTGACCGGTCTCAGAGTAAGAAACTGTCTTGTAATTTGCAGTTTCAGCTGCGCCCCCAGTATAGCCGGAGACTACTTTTGATACGCCATCTAGTTTTTCAAAATCTGCTTCGATACACCAAAAACAGCCACCCGCAAAAACCGCGGTTTTTTGATGCACCGAGTCCGCTTGATTTGGCGTAACTTGGTCACTGGCTCTTAGTGCACTAAATCCCAGTAGGGCGATTATCAGGCTAACGGCGGCTAGTTTTTTCATAATAGTATTTACTCGTAGGCTAACATTTAATTTACTAAAGTCATTTTGACATAGTGAGTGATATACTTATTCTTACAGCATAACCTCATGAGAGTAAGACCGTGTTACCCAACAAATCATCACTTCCAACATCTGCAACAGCATTGCTAGGGCGCGACATTGCAATGTCAGTTGATAACGTTCATTTTGTGCATGGCAGGCCATTGCAAGAGCCGTTTCCAGAACATTTAGAGAAGGTCTATTTAGGTTTAGGTTGCTTTTGGGGTGCGGAGCGCAAATTTTGGCAGCTCGATGGTGTTTATACTACAGCGGTAGGTTACGGTGCGGGTATAACGCCTAATCCCAGCTATGAAGAAGTTTGCACTGGCCGAACGGGTCACAACGAGTTGGTGTTGGTGGTGTTTGACCCAGGTGAATTAAGCTTTAGTAATTTGGTGAAAATTTTCTTTGAGGCACACAATCCCACACAAGGCATGCGCCAAGGTGGTGATCAAGGCACTCAATATCGTTCGGGTATTTATTGTACGAGTGAAAGCCAAAGAGCGATGGCACAAGTCGCTCTTGAGAATTACCAAGTGGCTTTGACAGATGCAAATTACCCGCCAATCACAACTGAGGTATTAGCCTCGCCAACGTTCTACTATGCCGAGCAGTATCACCAGCAATACCTCGCTAAGAATCCGCAAGGGTATTGCGGTATCGGGGGGACTGGGGTTAGTTGCGCAATCTAGAATTGGTGACCGCTAACTTTCAGCGAAGGATTTATTTAGCCGCTTCGATTGCTGCAATTTTGGCGGTAGCGTTAGGCGCTTTCGGCGCGCACGCGCTGTCGGATTTGCTCATTGCCAATGATCGAATAAGAACCTTCGAAACAGCAAATCAGTATCACTTCTACCATAGTTTTGGTTTATTTGTTTTAGGCGCCTTATTAAATCAAGGGTTCAGCCCCTCACTACTTAAGGCGGCAGCTATTTTAATGTGTGTTGGAATACTCCTTTTCAGCGGATCTTTGTATATACTATCGATAAGTGATAAGTCGTGGTTAGGGGCGATTGCACCGTTGGGGGGAGGAGCCTTCCTAGTGTCGTGGTGGTTAACATTCAAAGCAGTTTTGTCGAAATCAAACTAGCGTGCATTATATTTTTATCATGTTGATGTGGGGTTTGATCAAGAGAGATGAGGCGCCTGGGTTTGGGCTGTCTATTTAGGCTGTCCCAAGAATATAAATAAACCTTATAATCGACCCTCAGTAATCTACCCATCCATGAGCGAATTTACTCTTTACAACACGGCTGATGAGCAAAAGCGAAATCTCACGCTTAGATTTGTTGTGACTGGGCTACTCGCTACGTTGCTGATCGTAGTATTGATTACTGCCAGTGGTTATTACTTGCTGCGTTCCTACGGTCTGGAATCGACTATGGAGGCTATTGCTGAGCAGATGGAAGCCTATCAAAATAGACATCAAGAAATGGATTTGATAAACGCTGTAGTGGGTCCAGAACAGGACCTAGACAAAGTGCAGAAGCAATCAGCGGCAGGCAGTGCGCAGCGTGAGAAATTTGCGGCGCTTGGCCTCAAACTTAGAAGCTTGAATCGTATTGAATCGGTAGGAATATACGACCAAGATAATAAAATGCTTTGGGCATCAAAAGCTGGGCTGCGATTAAGTGATTCGCAATTGCTTGATTTGCCAGTGCTGTATAAGAGCCAAACGCGGTCAAAAATATACGATCAAAATTTTTTGGCGATAGACGCATGGAAAGACGTAGCACAAAACGTCCCAATGCATTTAACTAGCTTTCTTCAATTACGAGATAGCGCCGGTGCTACGATTGCCATCGCAAAAGTAATAATCGATGTGGATCATGAATTGGCTGGAGCCCGCAACTTTGGCTTTCGACTGTTTGTATTCGTATCGCTTGGTAGTCTATTTTTATTTTCAGTACTTTATTTTATTTTCAGGCGGGGAGTTCAAACTATTGAGGATCAAGAGCAAAGGCTAAATCAACAGATTGCGCGTTTGTCTAACCTGCTTACTATTAATAAGACTATGCAGCAGAGCATGAAAACTGCTAGTGCTCGTGCAGTTGAACTTAATGAACAATTTCTTCGACGTGTAGGCGCCGATCTGCACGATGGACCAGCGCAAATGATTGCTTATGCGGTGCTTCAATTGAATAAAATAGGCCGCTCAGAAGCGGTGAAAGAGCTGGGGCAAGAGTTTCACGCTGTTAAAGAAGCCTTGGATGATTCTTTGGACGAAATTCGCGGAATTTCATCTGGCTTGGTGCTTCCTGAATTAGAAGACCTAAGTCTTGAGCAATGTTTGAGAAAAGTAGTTGCCTTGCATGGCGCAAATTCAAACACTAACGTGACACAATACTATGTCGATCTTGAGAGTGATATTCCCTTGCCGATTAAGATTACGGCCTATCGTTTTGTTCAGGAAGGTCTGAACAATTCGCATCGTCACGGGCAAGCCGAAAAGTGTCGAATTACAGCGCAAGTTAAAAATGGAGAATTGTTTTTGAGTTTGAAGGATAACGGTATGGGTTTTCGAATGTCTCAATTACAGGGAAAGGGCGGACACCTTGGTTTACTGGGTTTGAAAGATCGGGTAGAAAGTCTAGGCGGCAAATTTAGTATTAATAGCGAGCTTGGTATTGGCACCGCGTTAAAGATATCCATTTCGTTGTTCGATGAGGAAGTTACGTAATCGCGTTAGATGTGGGAGTTTTTTCGAGCTATTTGTTTATGCAGCTAGACTAATTTGCATATGTAAAATTTTGTAGATGTAAACAATTGTTCATGGACATAGGCTTTGTCATATACGATGATCTAGCCAATTAGGGGATTGGGTTTTCTTTGAAAAATATGGAAGAAATAAAATAATGTCAGACTTGATTACAATTTTGGTTGTGGATGATCATCCTTTGTTTCGCGAAGGAGTGGTTACGACTCTTGTCGAAAGTGGATATTTTGATGTTGTTGCTCAGGCCGGAAACAAGGAAGATGCGATAATTCAGGCGGAGAAACATCTCCCTGATCTGATTTTATTGGATGTGAGCATGCCTGGTGGCGGTATTGAAACAGCTAATGAAATTAGCCGTCGAGTGCCTATAATTAAAATAATTATGCTTACCGTATCTGAGCAAGAACATGATGTTCAAGCGGCCTTAAAGGCTTCCGCGCGCGGGTATGTGTTAAAGGGCGTAGCATCTGAAGATCTAATTTCCATATTGCGTGATATCGACAATGGAGAGTCCTACATTTCTACAAACCTAGCGGTTAACCTTTTAATGCGCAGCACAGAAGAGTCGGAAAAGGAAACACAGGAAGAGTTTGATCTCAATGATCGCGAACGACAGATATTGGAAAAACTATCCATAGGGATGAGTAATCGCGAGATAGCCGACGACATATTTCTAAGCGAAAAAACTGTCAAACATTACATGACCAATATTATGCATAAATTGCATGTAAGCAATAGGGTACAGGCGGCGATCAAAGCCTACGAAATGGGCAGAAAAAAGCGTAAATAGGCCTTTTCACTCGCTGCTTTTTTGGATTGAGCGCAAGGTTTTGTGCCGCTCCGATTACGCCGATTCTTGATCATTTTCTCTTAATATGGCCACTGCTAATGATGATTAACTGCTGCTGTTATATTGCATAAGAAACTGTTGATAGAGCGGGTAATAGTTACAATGAAAAAATCTAGCGCTCACAATATGCGCAGCCATGCGAAGTAGATGTTCCGGGCAGGATAATTCCTCAATCAGCCTACATAGCGGGCATATAGACCAACCCAATATTGTTCTCATATTAGCCGACGATGTAGCGCTGATGGATTTTGGCGCCTATGGGGGCGAAGCTCAGACGCCTAACATTGATAAGCTGGCAAGCAACGGCTCTATGCTTACTAACTTTCATACCTCACCAATGTGCGCGCCATCGCGTAAGATATTATTAATCGGTATGGACAGTCATCGCACTGGAGTGCCTAACTTGCCATTTTTTTACCGCCAGAATACCAAGCCAAGCCAGGCTATGAGGGGGTTCTGGACGATAATGTAAAAACTATCGCAAGCCGATTGAAGTCCAAAAGGACATCGCACATATATAACTGGTAAATGGCATTTGGGACATTCTGAAAAAACTTTGCCAACAAAGAAAGGATTCGATCCTGGCTATGTTCTAAATGCTTCGGGTGCTGATAATTATAAGCAGCGTCCTTATTTTCCTGGGCAGGGTAAACCGCCTTGGTTTAAAGACGGAGAGCCAAGTGTTTTTTATTCTTCACTGTCGTTGGTTGATGAAATAATCGGATTTATGAATGAGTCAAAAGCGGACAAGCTCGGAGCTGAAGCTCCTTTTTGCATTTTTAATTTTTCAAGCTGTGCATATTCCGGTGCAAGCTCCAAAAGAGTACATTGAAAAATATAAAGACACCTATTCTGAGGGCTGGTAGGCGCTAAGAGAAAAACGTTTTGCTAATGCTAAGAAATTGGATTTGGTGCCGTCAACTGCCAAGCTTGGAGACATGCACCCAAGTTTAGAAAAGTGGGATGATCTCACGTGCGACCAAAAAAAGTATGCAGCTAAGTCAATGGCAATAAATGCTGGAATGATTGACGCGATGGACAGCCATCTTGGGCGACTCATTGAGTATCTAAAGAACAATGGAGAGTATTGAAAATACAATATTCATAGTCACTTTTGATAACGGCCCAGAGGCAAGTGCGCCTAGCATGTTGCCAGGAATAGAGGCTTGGTTTGCATCAAACGGCGTTTCCAATGATTATGAAAACCTAGGGGGTAAACGTAGCATACCTGCAATTGGTCCGGAGTTTGCAAGTGCTGCTGCTGAACCCAGCGCGTTTTTCAAATTCTATGCAGGCGAGGGTGGTCTGCGAGTGCCTCTGATTTTATCCGGGCCTGGTATACCCTCAGGCAAAAAAAATCATAACTTTAATTTGTCACCGACATTGCTCCGACAATTTTAAAAATGGCAAATATTGATTTATCAGAAAGTGATAGTTTTGACGGCCAAAGTATTCTACCAGCGCTCACAGGCAAAGCTACTCATGTCTATGGGCCAGAAGTATCGATTGGAGTAGAGGCCGCTGGGCAAGCCGCTCTTTTAAGGGGCAGTATAAAATTACGCGTAACAACCCACCTTATGGAGACGGTCTTTGGCGCTTATACGACCTTCATCAAGACCCTGGTGAAACAACCGACCTCTCGAGTGAAAATAATGAATTGTTGACTGAAATGCTGGCCGATCATGCTGCTTTTAGCGAAAAGAACGATGTCTTAGAAATGCCCGAAGGGTACGAGCCTCTGAAGGAAATTATGAAGAAAGCCGCACGCAAGAGCGCACAGCAAAGTGGGTAGCGGGTTGTTGCAGAGTTTTCAATTCGCACCTTGGTTATCTAAGTTTTGGTAACGGCCTAACTTTCTAACTAATAATTAATCAGACCAAGGTCTGATTAAGTCGCTACCTTAGTATCTATACAAGCTGCGTACCTAAACGTAGTATCGAATCATGGTTAGGTAGGGTATATAGATCGGCTTCATCATATATAAAGTTTTGGGTAGGGGTTGGGAAATTCCTTTTTTGATGGGGTCCGATTTATATTTCTACTAAACATTCCTCATGTTTAGTTAGCCGCAATTATTCTTTTCGACATTTATTTTTTTGTTCGCTTTAGACTTTTCGTGTTGCCGGCTTTTATTTCGCTGACGCTTTTTTCAATTGGGCGCGACTGTTCTGTCGCAATGACTTAATACTGCGCATAAGGCCTGGTAATTAAGCTACACCATTCGCTATTTGCCAACTATTTATAAGCAGTTGCTAATTTCAATCAGCAGCATGCGCTGCACTGTCATAAGTAGGCTCAAGCTAAAACTCCTCCACAACTGCTGCCAGAGCCGGCTGTGCAGCCGAAGCAATGTCGGTTGGTGGCAATACTTTGTCCTTTTACTGAATCAATTGAAATATCCCACAAGTAACGCTGTGCTTCGCCACTCATTGGAATCTCCAACATTTGGTTGAAGTCGCAATCGTAAACGCGGCCTTCCCAATCTAAGTTGATTAGGTGTTTGCACATAAGTTGATCCACCGTGGCAAGATTGAAATTGCTAACCAGCAAATTTTGATAATCTTCCAATTCGCCGTCACGCTTCAACGCGTGCGCGAATCGGTTGATCGGTATGTTTGTAATAGCAAGCAAGCTACTGAATACAATACTAAAGTTATCACCGAGCATGCTGCGATAATCTTGCTCAAGGCCCGCCTGTTCTGGAGGTAGAAAAGCGCCTCCAGGGTTGTAAACCAAATCTAAGGGCAAATCATCAGACCGACCATAGCCAAGTTGATTAAGCAGTTGCAAGCCGGCGATGCTTTTGTCAAACACACCTTTGCCACGCTGCGCATCGACATTGTCCTCGGTGTAACAAGGCAGGGAACAGACCAAGCGAATCTTGCGTTGGGCGTACCAGTATGCAAGGTCCTCTTGACCTGCTTCGAACAAAACAGTGATATTGCATCGTGAAGTTATATCGATGCCCATAGCCAAAAGTGCATCGCAAAATTCTCGAAAGTGTGGATTAAGCTCCGGCGCTCCGCCGGTTAGGTCAACGCGTTCGACCTTAGATGAACTGGCCCACGTGAGTATTTTTTGCATGACCTCCCAAGTCATGATTTCGGTGCGTTTCGGGCCAGCGTCAACATGGCAATGGTGACAAGCCAGGTTGCATAGCTTTCCTAGGTTTATTTGCAATTCATTTGGTTGCTCATGCCGAAGTTGGATATTGTGCTTAGCCAGCACCTCATGAAAATGAGGCCCGGTTGTGGGAATGTTCACTTGGCTGTCGAGTTCGACTAGCGGCGATACAAAGCCACCATCTTTATAGACAATTTCGGTGGTCGGGGTCTGGGAATGTGAGCTCATAGCGTTGTATTTTAGTGGTTTCGGACTTAAGACCATATCCCACACTATATCATGGAGCTATCAGCTAGTTGTCTGCAGTGAAGAGGCTAACCACAGTCGAATAACGGTGTACAAACGCCGGTAACTTATGCCCAGGCGCGATTTCCCCATTACTGTAAAAACCCAATAACGGCGTGTGCGGAAATATCTCTTTGAATATCTCAAGATCACGGTCTGGCCCATCATAGAATTCTGGCCCGCGACTGATGTTAGCAAACATGAATGCGAATTCGGGCTCACCTTTAATTGATGATCTCAATTGCAGCAGCTTTCTGTGCAGATTTAATTGCGCTAACTGAGCATCTCGTAGTGCCCAGAACATATGGCGCCCGGCCTTTGTGGTGCCACTGAGGCAGACTTCTTGTTCGCTATCTTGTTGCGTGGACACCACATGATGTAGGTCATAGTGGCCTTGCTGTATGGACTCTGGGTCGTTGTTTTCAGAAACCGCGCATAACAAATTGTATGGGTGCTCAAGGCCTATTTGCTGCATGTTTTGTGGCAGATGCCGCAATAAGTTGTCAACCGAAGGCTTTTCGCCTATCTCAAAAAGCCGATGCCTGTCAGCGCGATTTATTTGCATGGTAGGTGATATATGCCTAACGCCATGAGCCAACACGCAGTGGTGTTGCAGAGGTACTGCGAGCGCTGCGTGCATGAACTCACGTTCCACAATACGGCCGCTCTGCCAGACAGAAAAAGGTCCATGTCCAAACTCGTCACTGGCAATAGCGCCTGTTTGAGGTCTGGCATGGGAATTAATTGCGATTGCTGCCGCGTTGGGCGAACTAAGTGTAAGCACCATGCTCGGTTCAACGCCTTGCTGCAACATTACAGACAAAGGCTGGAGTCCAAGCTCCCGAGGAAATACCATGGCCACAGCTCCTTCTACATCTAGCAACCATTCTTGGTCGCTGAGCAATCCCATTGCACAGCAACCGAACACTAAGGGAGTGCCCGCTGCCTTGACGGCTTCTTTTATGGCATTTTGTGGTTTATGAGCATAGGCGCCGGTAAGAAATAGTAGAACGCTTCCAATCGATGATTGATCGACTTTGCTTAGTGCCTTTTGAACGGCTTTTCGTGCGTGCTCATCATGTGCAATAGCACCATAACTAGATCCGGTTGCCACTCGCCCCAGACCCTCGAGGTTAATCATCTATCTGCTTGTCTTTGAATTCACAGAGATCGCTGATGATGCATGAACCGCAGCGTGGCTTGCGGGCAATGCAGGTATAGCGGCCGTGCAGGATTATCCAGTGATGCGCATCTACCATGAATTCTTCAGGGATGAACTTCAATAATCCTTTTTCGACGGCTAATACAGTTTTTCCGGGGGCAATTTTTGTCCGGTTCGACACCCTGAAGATGTGGGTATCGACCGCCATGGTTGGATGACCAAATGCAGTGTTTAGCACTACATTTGCGGTTTTACGGCCGACTCCTGGCAGTGCCTCTAAGGCCTCACGATCTTCTGGAACTACGCTGTTATGCAAATCCATTAGCATTTTGCATGTAGCGAACACATTTTTAGCTTTGCTATTGTACAAGCCTATAGTCTTAATATACTGACTAAGTCCGTTAACTCCCAGCGCGTAGATTGATTTGGGAGTATTGGCAACGGGGTATAACTTATTTGTGGCCTTATTTACGCCAACATCCGTTGACTGGGCCGACAATATTACAGAAATGAGAAGTTCAAAATTGGAGCTGTAATTGAGTTCAGTTTGTGGCTTGGGATTCTCAGCTCGAAAGCGACTAAATATTTCATGACGCTTTAGCTTGTTCATGAGTTTCTGTTTTTAACGCGTGCCAGCGCAGCCGCGATATCCAGTTTGATTTGCTCACTGCCTTTTTCTTTGCGCAGTTCCTTAAGTTTCTTTTCTGAACTCTTTGCTTCAAGGCGCTTTTGTTCACGTGCGAGTTTGGCATTGGTTTGCAATCGCGCTCGTGTGGTCGCTGCTGGTGAGTAATCATCCCAACGCCAGCTGAGATCTGATGATTGAGGCTGATCAACCATGTCAATGCAATCAACCGGGCAGGGCTCTAAACATAGCTCACAACCAGTGCAATCGTGTTCGATCACGGTGTGCATTAGTTTTGCGGCCCCAACAATGGCGTCTGTGGGGCAGGCCTTGATGCACATAACACAACCAATACAGATGCTTTCGTCGATAACAGCTATTTGCTTGGGCTTATTAATGCCAAATTCAGGATTCAGTGGTTTGCCGATTTTTCCAACAAGGCTAGCAAGACCTCTGATAGTCGTGTCACCTCCAGGTGGGCATTGATTGATATCCGCCTTCTGGTCGACAATAGCCACTGCATAATCGCGGCAACGCGGAAACGAGCACTGTGTGCACTGGGTTTGCGGAAGCCAATCATCTACGGCTTTGATCTTCGCGTCGCGGTCCATGGTATGGCTCGGCTACTTAACGCGCATGCCAGGTTCTGCGCCGTCGTCTGGATGCAATACAAACAAATCCGAACCACCAGGCCCTGCTGCTAATACCATTCCTTCCGACAGCCCAAAGCGCATTTTGCGCGGCGCTAAATTGGCCACCATCACGGTAAGCTTGCCGCGCAATTGTTCTGGCTCGTAGGCGGATTTAATTCCAGCAAAAACGTTGCGGGTTTCTCCGCCTATATCCAGTGTTAATTGTAACAATTTGTCTGCGCCGTCCACATGTTGAGCGTCTACGATCTTCGCTACTCGTAGGTCGAGTTTGGCAAAATCTTCGAAACTAATCTCAGCAGACACAGGGTCTCTAGCTAATGGAGAATTAGAGCCAAGTGTTGCTTCGAGTGATTCTGTGCTGTCTTCAATCATCTTTTCAATCGCGTCTTTTTCGATGCGCGTCATCAGTGGTTTAAATTTATTGATTTGGTGGTCTAGCAAAGGCGTCTGCAAATCCTGCCAGGTAAGTTTTTCAATATTGAGAAAATGCTCAGCTTCAGTAACCAACTGTGGCAATACTGGCTTTAAGTACACGCAAAGCGAACGGAAGGCATTGATGCCAGCAGTGCAAACTTGCTGAACTTCATCAAGTTTATCTTCGTCCTTAATTAGAACCCAAGGCTTGTGCTCGTCTATGAATTGATTGGCTTTGTCTGCCAGCGCCATTATTTCGCGCATGGCTTGCGAAAATTCTCGCTTTTCATATCGCTCAGCGATGGATTCGGAGGCCTCGGCAAATGCACTGTGGAGTTCTGGTGCGGCGCTTTGAGTCGCTAGACGACCATCGAAACGCTTAGCGATAAATCCCGCACAACGCGAGGCAATATTGACCATTTTACCAACGATATCTGAATTAACGCGGGCGGCAAAATCATCCAAATTAAGATCCATGTCGACCACGTTATTGCCTAATTTGGCAGCGTAGTAGTAACGTAAATACTCAGGATTAAGGTGGGCCAGATAAGTTTGGGCCATTATGAATGTTCCCCGTGATTTGGACATTTTTGCGCCATCCACAGTCAAAAAACCATGCGCGAATACTCCATCTGGTAGTCGATGGCCGCTTGCCTCTAATAGTGCAGGCCAAAACAAGGTATGAAAGCGTACAATATCTTTGCCGACAAAATGGAATAACTCGGTGTTGCTGCCAGCTTGCCAATATTCATTCCAATCGTCGCCGGTCTTGTCGCAATAGACTTTATGACTCGCCATGTAGCCAATAGGGGCGTCTAACCATACATAAAAATATTTACCGGGCGCCTCTGGAATCTCAAATCCCCAGTAAGGTGCGTCACGTGATATGTCCCAATCATGCAATCCCGAATCAAACCATTCTTCAAGTTTGTTCGAAATCTCTGGTTGCAAAGCATCTGAATTTTTCCAATTCTCAAGCATTTCAGTGAAATCGCTGACCTTAAAGAAATAGTGTTCACTCTCTTTTTCAATGGGCGGCTTACCTGACAGCACTGAATACGAATCGATTAAATCAGTGGTGTCATAGGTGGTGCCACAGACTTCACAGTTATCACCGTATTGCTCAGGGCTCTTGCATTTGGGGCAGGTGCCTTTGACGTAGCGGTCTGGTAAAAACATGCCTTTTTCTTCATCATAGGCTTGTTTGATTACCCGCACATCGATGTGCCCTGCTTGCTTGATTTTTAAGTAAATCTCGGAGCTAATGCGCCTGTTCTCGGCGTGATGAGTGCCAGTATAATTATCTAAGTCAATGTGAAAGCCAGCGAGAGACTCGAGGTGAGCCGTTTCAATTTGAGCGGTTAACTCATCGGGTGTTATTCCAAGTTTTTCAGCCCCAAGCATAATCGGCGTACCATGTTGGTCATCGCCGCCCACAAATGTCACTGTGTGGCCACTAAGCCTCTGAAAGCGCACCCAGATATCTGCTTGCATAAAACCCACCATATGGCCCAAATGTAATGGGCCGTTCGCATAAGGCAGGGCGTTGGTGACAAGAATTTTTCGTTTTGCTAGCAGTGCAGACATGGACTTACTTTAGGGGGCTGAAGTAGCCAGCTAATGTAACCGTTTTACCGCGACTAGACAACGCAGGTTTAGCAGTCTAAAGGCACTGCTCAGGTGCTACTGACGCAAAATCTCTTCCAGTTCAAAGCCAGTCATGCGCAAGATTCGTGTAAATACGAAATACATCGCGTACATGGTGACAATGGTGGACGGCAGTGCGATCACTGGCCAGCTTAAAAGAGTCATAGTGCTGAACTCTTGATTAAACGCTTCTGTGCCTGTTTCGCTGACTATAATTATTTTCGCGAGCACATAATTGAGAATTGAAGACAACAGGAAACTAGCAGCAAGAATCCAGGTAGCCTTGACCATAAGTGCATCGAACGCAGAGCTTTGATTGGTCTCTGAGAGTCGTTGGGCAACTTTTTCAGTCTCCATAAACATGTCGTTATAGATGAAGGTGCGCACCAATGGTTTACTGGTGAATGTGGAAAACAAAACCGCGAGGCCAAAACCCAGAGGCACCAAGGCTTCTTTGATCGCTATGTACTCTTTGGGTAGTTTGAGAACCCCGATGCCACCTGTAAGCAAAATACTAATAAAGCCAATACTTGCCATAAGGCCGACTTTTTTGTCTTTGATAAATTCGAAAATGCCAGTCATCAAAGGAAATGCGAGTGCGACGATAAGAGCAAGGCTTGGGCCTAGGCTGTCGTCACCACTGTATTTGCGCAGGATGAACACGGGAATCGCAATGCAGAACAACATGTCGAGCAATAGCCTACTAAAGCCCGGTGGTTTTGCGCTTTGATCTGAGCTGTTCGCTCCGTCGATGGATTGCTCAATTTCATTCATATTGCTGCTTTCAATTGAATCAGCTTGATCATTTTTGCTCTGCATAGTTTACGACGGGAAATTTACTTGGATTGGTTCACTAATTTTAAGGTTAGCGTTGCTTAGAATGTAAACCGTAGGCCCACTGAGGTTGTGTCAAAGTTGGCTGTGATGCCATCTTCCTCTAATTCCAATGAACTGAAATCTAAGGTGATGCCAATATTTTTAGTAATGAAAAATTGCGCGCCAACACCAAAACTTTTGCCATCTTCTGTACTAGGGACGCCTGCGTTGGCATTTAGTTCAAAGCGATCTGTTAAGTTGATCCTCACGCCCACTTCTGCACCAACCACGCCTCCGTCGGTATCTTCGTCAAAGCCGCCGCCGCGCAGCGACAGATCGTCATGCCGCGCTCTAATGAGGCCGTACACTTGGGATTGGGGTAGTGCAAATGTCATGCCCAAGGCAATGCTCGAAATACTGTCTTTTAGGCTTGCATCTAGCACTACATCGCTTTCAAGTTCAAAGCGACTGGCTTGTAAGAAAAAGATACCCAGCTCAACACTAGCGTTGAGCGCGTAGCCATCTATGTCGACGTCTACTGATAGTGAATCATCAGATATTTCGAAACTTCCGGCAGCCACATATTCCAACTCGACGTAGGTGAAGCTCGGTGAGTCTGCGTGACTGTTCAAGCTCAGACTTAGCAAGGCCAAGGTTGCTAATGAAGTTAGTTTGTTCATATATGTAGTCTCCTTTTTCATGGGTTTTATTCGGTAACTAGGCTATTTCAGTGTTGGGAATCGTAATGATACCGTAAAAAAGAATCCCCAATTAGTTAAAGTTATTTATACTTGGCGGCCAGTTCATACACATTCTTTATGCCGCCTCACGTGTCTCAACAAAGCTTTGAAGATCCACCTCAAGATGATTCGCGAAACAACGTGCTGTCAGGCGGTGTGTCGAGCAAGTTTATTATTGTGGAAGGTTCTATTGGCGTGGGGAAGTCCAGTCTAGCTAAAAAATTGGCGCAAACTTTTGGTTCAGCCCTATTGTTAGAAAAACCAGTGGATAACCCTTTTTTACAACGCTTTTATAAGTCGCCTAAGCGCTTTGCCTTATCGACCCAGTTATTTTTTTTATTTCAAAGGGTTCAGCAAGTCGCTGATTTAAAACAAGAAGATATGTTTATGCCTGGCCGCGTAGCGGACTTTATGATCGAGAAAGACCCCTTGTTCGCGCAGGTAACGCTGAACGATGAAGAATTTCGCCTTTATCAGCAGGTGTATAAAACCCTAACCATCGAAGCGCCTGAGCCCGACTTAGTGATTTATTTACAAGCGCCTGTCGAAGTATTACAAATGCGCATCAAAAAACGCCGCGTAAAGTATGAGGCAACCATCGAAGCGACTTATTTACAAAGAATAGCCGATGCTTATACTGCATTTTTTTATCGTTATAGCGATACTCCGTTATTAATTGTGAATGCAGCAAAAATCAATCCCATTGAAAATGAACAGCATTACTCAGCCTTAGTCGATCATATAAGTCGTATCGACGCAGGCAAACATTTCTTTAATCCGCTGGACGAAGCGCTATAAACTCATTTATCCATCGATCAGCAAGAGTGCAGGAGAACGAATATGTCCGTAAACGTTAACACTATGAAGAAAATGAAGGAGGCCGGTGATAAAATTACTTGGCTTACCGCCTACGATTATAGTTTTGCTAGCTTAATTGACGCAGCTGGAGTGGATGCGATTTTAGTAGGCGATTCTTTGGGGATGGTGATGCAGGGTCACCCAACACCAGTTAATGTGACTCTTGAACACAGTATCTATCATACGCAATGTGTCGCTCGTGGCTGCACAAACGCCATGATTGTAGGTGATCTGCCCTTTGGCAGCTACCAAGTGAGTAAAGAGCAGGCTTATGAGAGTGCGGTTCGCTTGATGCGTGCCGGAGCGCATACTATTAAATTAGAAGGCGGTGAATTGCAGGTTGAAACGATAAAATTTTTGGTTCAGCGTGGCATTGCAGTTTGCGCGCACATCGGATTGACCCCCCAATCGGTACATAAACTGGGTGGTTTTAAGGTTCAAGGTCGAGGCGCAGGGGCCAAGCAGCTAATTGAGGATGCAGTAGCGGTGCAGCAGGCTGGTGCATTTGCAGTAGTGTTGGAGGCAGTTCCAAAGCAATTAGCAGCTGAAATCACTGATAATATATCCATTCCTACAATTGGAATCGGGGCTGGTGTAGACTGTGATGGACAGGTTTTGGTTTTGCAGGATATGATCGGAATATACCCAAAAAAGAGCCCAAAATTTTGTAAAAATTTTATGCAAGAAGCAAGCTCGGTATCTGCCGCGGTGGAAAGCTACGTAAGCCAAGTAAAAACTGGGGTTTTCCCTGCAGATGAGCATAGTTTTAGTTAATCGACACCTCTACATAACTCACCCTGACTTATTTGGAGGTCTTTGATCATGTATTTTTTGATTGTGTTAGTGAGTTGTTAGGAGATAGTTTGAGTGAATAAGGTCCAACGAGTATCGTCGCTTAGAGCTGCTGTTTCTGCTGCTCGCAAGGACAAGAAGACCATTGGCTTCGTGCCCACTATGGGCAACTTGCATCAGGGCCACTTAGAATTGGTGAAAATTGCTCAGCGCCATAGCGAATATGTTGTCGTTAGTATTTACGTAAACCCCACACAATTTGGGGCAAACGAAGATTTCCATAATTATCCCTTAACTTCTGATGAAGACGCTCGCCAGCTGGCTGAGCTTGGAGTTGATACATTGTTTTTACCAGAGCAAGAAACAATGTATCCCGGTAACCTCGAAGATCAAACAGTGGTTTATGTACCAAAGATAAGCGATTTGTATTGCGGCCAAGATCGTCCTGAGCACTTCTACGGTGTGACCACCGTCGTAAGTCGTTTATTTAATATGGTACAGCCGGATGTGGCTGTGTTCGGTAAGAAGGATTACCAGCAGCTCACCATAATCAAGCGCATGGTTGAAGATATGGCCTATCCCATTCAGGTGGTTGGTGTTGATACCGTTAGATCGGAACAAGGACTGGCTCTCTCGTCACGAAATGGTTACCTGAAAAGCAAGCAATTGCAGGCCGCTGCATCGTTGCAGCAGGAATTGCAATTGATCGCAAATGAATTAGCTAAAAGTCAAAGTGTACGCTCAAAAAAAGAAATCACAGAGCTAGAGCGAGTCGCTAAGCAAAACCTTAAAAAGGCTGGTTTTAAGCCTCAATATATTTCAGTCTGTCGACAATATGACTTACAGCCGGCCAAGAGGGGCGATACCGAGTTAGTGATTTTAGCAGCAGCATTGCTTGGTGTAACTCGTCTGATTGATAATCTAGAAGTTACCCTAGGTGCAAACACTTAAGAAGTCCGCTCGCGATTATTAGTATAGTAGTCTGGCTCAGGGCTGTTTGTAATCGGGCTCGCGACTAGCGCTGGATATCTTGGTCCCGATATCCGAGCAAATATAAGATGCTGTCTAGTCCGTGGGTGGAGAGGGATTGCTTTGCTGACTCGCGCACCAAGGGTTTTGCTCTAAACGCGATACCCAAGCCGGCGGCGCTGAGCATAGGTAAATCGTTGGCACCGTCACCTACAGCGATGGTTTGTTGCGGATTAACGCCTTCTTTTTCAGCAATTTGTTTTAGTAATAGTGCTTTTCGATTACCATCGACTACAGGTTCGACCACACGGCCGGTGAGCTCGCCATTTTCAATTTCTAATGTGTTGGCATAGACGTAATCAATGCCCATGCGTTTTTGTAAGTATTCGCCAAAGTAGCTAAAGCCGCCTGATAAAATGGCTGTTTTAAATCCATACGCTTTGAGATTTTTAATCAATGTCTCGGCGCCGTCCATTATGGGTAAATTCGCGGCCACGTCGGCAAGAACCTCCTCGCTCAAGCCTTTTAGCAGAGCCATGCGCTGGGTGAAACTTGTGGTGAAGTCTATATCACCGCGCATAGCCGCTTCTGTAATCCCCGCTACTTCAGACCCCACGCCGGCGCGTTTGGCTAATTCGTCGATCACCTCAGCGTTTATCAATGTTGAGTCCATGTCAAAGCAAACTAAGCGCCGGTTACGTCTAAAGGCATCATCCTTCTGAATAGCAATGTCCACATCTAATTCGCTGGCAATTTTCAAGAAGCTAGCGCGCATTTGTTCAGCATCACGAGCTTTGCCTTGAACTGAAAATTGAATGCAGGATTTAACCTCGTTGGTGACGGGTTTATCCAGTGGTACTCGGCCGCTCAATCGCACAATATCGTGGATGTTGAGTCCTTGCTCAGTTGTGACCTCGGTGACCCGCGCGATTTCTTCGGCAGACACTTCACGCGTTAATAACGTAATGAAGTAGCGGTCTGCTCCTTGTTGCGTTACCCATTTTGCATAGTCATCAAGGTTCACGTCTTGAACTCTTGCGCTAAGGTCAAGTTGCCTCGCACGCTCGATCAATTGGTACTTGAGTGCATCGGGGTTCGCTTCAGCGGGTAACTGCAGCATCATGCCTTGTGAGACTTGGTCATGAATCACAGATTGACCTATGTCGAGTATGCGCACATCAACTTCGCTAATAACTGAGTAAAAATCAGCAGATAAGCCGACGCGGTCTACGCCTGAGATATTGAGAAGAATAATTTGAGACATGCGATAAAAGGCAATGGGCAGCGCAATGTTGTGGCTTGAGCATCGCCACAGTTAATGTTGTGCTAGAGTTTACCGTAAAACTTTAAAGATGCGTATGACAAAGGCCCAGTCATTACTCATCTGCGACAAAATTAACGTATAATCTAAGTTGTAAGCGAATCTAAGAAAAACCGCTATTATAAAGAATCTATGAGCACAAAAACCAGAGTAGGCGTGGTGGGCGTCGGCTATCTTGGCCAAATCCATGCAAAAATATATCACCAGATGCCAAATGTAGAGTTGGTCATGCTGGCAGATACGGATTTGGCGGCAGTTGAAAAACTCAGCGCAGAATACCAGTGTCTTGCCACTGACAATTTTTTGCAGATGGTGGATAAAGTTGATGCCGTAAGTATTGTGGTCCCCACGTCGTTGCATTTTGACGTAGCGCAACCATTTCTAGAAGCAGGGGTTGCCACGCTCATCGAGAAGCCGATTGCTGCGACAGTGAACGAAGCTCGAAAGTTAGTTGATTTGGCTGCACAAAACGAAGCGCCATTTTTGATCGGTCACCTTGAACGATATAACCCAGCGCTAAGAGCTGTAGCGAACAAGGTCTCTGAGCCACGTTATATTGAAGTGCATCGATTGGGAACGTTTGTAGAACGTGCCACCGATGTTGATGTTGTTACCGACTTGATGATCCATGATCTCGACTTAGTGTTGTCACTATTTGATGAAGAGCCGGTGGACGTTCAGGCGATAGGCGCTTGTGTGATCACTGATCATATCGATTTGGCCAACGTTAGACTTACTTTCCCAGGGGGCGCGGTTGCCAATATTACCGCGAGCAGAGTTTCGAATAAGCGCTTTAGGCGTTTCCGAGTTTTCAGTAGCGAAGGTTACTATGGAATTAATTTGATGGATCAAGAGCTGGACATTGTGACCAAGGGAGAAACTCCCGAAGACAGTCAGTTCCCTACTTTAGACATAGAGCACATTAATTTTGATGCGGAACAACCTTTGCAAGTCGAGCTGGCGCATTTTATTGAAGTTGCGCGAGGCAACGCGATGCCAATGGTGACTGGATTGCAAGGGCTAAGAGCATTGCAATTAGCAGAGCAAATTCAATCAATCATGCGTGGTTCAGTATCTGAAATATGATATTCGGTGTCATAAAACAGCATAGGAGACTTGGTAACGGCGTTCGCATCGCGTGTTTGACGCTTGCCTTGCTAACCACCGGAGCCTCTTGCGTAGCTGCGCAAACAATCGATTGCGAAATAGATAATGCTGCTCTGCGGGTTATGCCCAAATCTTTAGTCACCTTCACTCGGCAAGACGGTAGCCAGTTTGCGGTTGAGGTAAAGACGGCCAAGAATAGCCGTAGCAGGGCTGCCGGTTTTCAACGTGTTTGTGAGTCAACTGTCGAACAAGAGCCAATGCTATTTTTGTTTGATCGTGAGTTTATGCCTAAATTTCATATGAATAACGTTGTGGCCCCACTCGCCATTGCATTTTTTACTAAAAAAGGCGTAATAAAAAGCATTCAAACTATGCAGCCCTATGTCGTTGCGAGCCTTAAGAAGCCCCTATACGGGCCGTCGGTCCCTGTGTTGGGTGCATTGGAGGGTCATATAGACTTCTTTGGTAAGCACAAACTGAACACCAAATCCACGATGCGATGGCAAGCACTTAGTGTTAGCAAATAAAGATTTGTTATGCTTGACTATCTGGATTGGCAATCGCCACTAAGCGCTAAAAAAGTCTTCACCAATGGAGAAACATTTTCCTACCCACAGTTTATTAATGCGCAGTCAAATAGTTTCATTTACCTCACGCAGTTAAAGAACGAGAGCAGCCGTGCGGTGCTCATTTTAAAGACTCCTAATGCAAGCCAATGCTTGACACCCGCTCTCTATGACCTAGGCACTAAAATCAGTGAATATGGGGGCAAACCATATTGGTTATTTGGGCAAAACTTGTATTTTGTCAATCGATCAGACCAGTGTTTATATCGTCAGCAATTGGATGATTTATCTGCACCATCAGTGCAATCAGGCCCACAAAGGGTGAGTGTCAAACCCAGCAACACAGAGCTGTTCATGTACAGCGATATTATTGAGTTAGACAACTCAACCTTGTTGGCAATCGTGGAGCGCCAGGATTTATCTGATGAGACAGCGGAGAACACTAGTTTTATCGCGGTATTGAATGTTGATAGCGCAGATGCAATGCCAATTAGTGTGCAACGCGGCGCCGACTTCTATAGTAATTTGGTCTATCACCCAGAAGATCAGCGTATTGCCTGGGTTGAGTGGGACCACCCCAATATGCCGTGGGATGAGAACCGTTTGAGTAGTGCGCAATTATTGGACCAGGGTGATGGTCTCGCACTGGTTAGTCAACTGGACCTAGATTTGCAAGACACGGCGTGTGTTTGTCAGCTTATGTTCTCCAACAATGGCCGCTTATTTTACTCAGCTGACTTTGCTGGGAATGCTCAAACAGCGCAAAATTATTGGAATTTGTATTGTTTCGATTTTGCTAAAGGGCGTTCTTTAAGGGTCACATCGCTAGATGTTGAGTTTGGTTACCCTCATTGGCAATATGGCGACCAGAGAATTGTTCAGTATAGCGATTCGAAGTTGTTAGCCATTGCCAGCAAACCCACTGGCGACCAGTTAGTTTTGGTGGACCAAGACAGCCTAGATTTTCGGCCGCTAGAAAGTGGTGACGATGCGCCGTGTTCGATACAAAACTTGTCCAGTAATGAAAACTCCAACGCAATCTATGTCCGACGCGCGCAAAATACTGGACCCAGTATCGTAATAATTGCGGGGCAGGATTTACAATCGTCTGTGGTGCGAAAAAATAGCGCACCAGATTACGCAGTTTCGCTAGCTGAGCATATCGAATACCAATGCAGTGACGGCCAGTCTGCCTACGGATTTTATTATCCGCCAAAGAACTCCAGTTATGATTGTGGTCTTGCTCCACCGCTGATCGTGCTGGTGCATGGTGGCCCAACTGCAAGAGCCTATGGTCATTTCGATGTGCAAAAACAATTCTGGACATCGCGCGGCTTTGCCTTGTTTGATGTTAATCACCGAGGCAGCAGCGGTTATGGTCGTCACTATCGAGATACCTTATATGGAGCATGGGGCGAAATAGACAGCAGTGATATTGCCGATGGCGTAAAAACATTGATCAAGAAGGGGCTTGCAGATCCATCTAGAGTTTGCATTCGCGGAAAGAGTGCCGGCGGCTATGCGGTGTTGCGGGCGTTAACCGAGTTCCCTGAGATATTTAAGGCGGGCGCTAGCTATTACGGCATTGGCAATCTAGCTACTTTAGCCGAGGTGACCCATAAATTTGAAAAGCACTATACCGATCGTTTGATAGATGAAGTTTTTAATTCTGAGTCAGCTTATTTGCCTGAGAGTAAGTTCTATCAACGTTCACCGATCTATAAGTTAGCGCAACTGAACAGTGCAATGATTATTTTTCAAGGCCTTAAAGACAAAGTGGTGCCACCCTCGGTCGCGCTGGAAATTATAGATGTATTAAAAACTGCAGGTGTGCAACATCGTTATGTAGAATATGCAGATGAGGCCCATGGCTTTCGTCAAGTTTCTAATAATGTAGATGCGCTTGGAAAAGAATTGGAATTTTATCGCAGCGTATTAAACTGAGAACACATGAATATAATTGAAGAACGTACAATCGCGCTGGCTGGACTATTACAAGCGTGTAAACAGGTGCAGCGCCTCGCTCGAGAGGGTAGGGTCGAAACGCTTGATTTCGAACCTAGCATAAAATCTGTGCTCGTCTTAGACGCGCTTAACACCCCAGCCGTATTTGGCGGCATTGATGGGGTTCGTTCTGGGCTAGCATTGATCGAAGCAGGTATTTTGCGGTCACCGCAGGCGATGGATGTGGAGGTATTGCGTTATGCAATGTCGATTATGCAGTTGCAAAGCCAATTATTTCATGACCAAGATAAATTTAGCGCGTTCGCACAGGCGGTAGAGCGCTTGAGTTCTAGTTCTGCTGAAGATTTAGTTGATGCCTGTTCAGACGTTTATCAGAAGCATATTTCTATTATGCTCCCGCAGATTATTGTCCAGGGAGAGCAGGACTACTTACAGAAAGCCGATGTGCCACCAAGGGTCAGAAGCTTGTTGCTGGCTGCGACTCGTGCTGCTGTGCTTTGGCAACAGAAAGACGGCAGTCGATTCAAATTGTTGTGGCAGCGTACTCGAATGCAAAATGCCGCATCTGATCTTTTGCGCCAAGGAACAGCACACTAAGGAACTTGTCTATGCGTAATCCAAAACTCTTAGCGATTTTCTCTCTGCGACTGAAATTGGCCATGGCTCTAATCTGCAGTTTTGTGTGTCTGCCAACACAAGCTCAGCTGGCGGAATTAGTGTGGGCCGAGGTAGGATCTGAGAACAATGTAATTGAGTACAGCCAATGGGACGGCGAGACTTGGTCTGACCCGATTCATATTTATGAAAATTCTAATGAGATTGCCACTCCAAGCCTAGCTACTCAGGCTGATGGTACCAAAGTACTTATTTGGACCGAACAACAGCGACGTAAATCCGTCCTAATGTGGGAAAAACGGGGATCCACCGACGAAGAATGGAGCCAAGCCAGTGTGTTTTCTCGATTTGGCAATGAAAATGTTTCTCCAAGCCTAGTAACCGACTTTGCTGGAACGCTTTGGGTGTTTTGGTCTGCTCAACAAAGTGATTTAAGTGATGTTTTTGTCTCAAAACAACATGCTGGTAGCTGGTCTGAGCCGATTCAGGTTAATGCAGTCAATAAAGTGCCTGATATTAAGCCACTTGCGCAAATACTGGAAGATGGCACTGTGCAGGTCGAGTGGCAGAGCTACGACTTTGAGGTGGGCGACTACGTGTTAAGGCAAAAGAGTTTTTCAGGTGATGTCAAAACTTCTCAAACCCAACCCGAAGGAGAGTTTGCTGACATGGACCCGCAAAAAGTGAGTCTGCCGTCATTTGTCTCAGGGCAAATTTATGTGACTATGCACCTGCCAAAAAATCAATTGATTCAATCGTATAGAATAGAACCCAACGTTAGTGCCCGCTAGCAAGGCGCGTTAAATTATTTGATATGTCAAAAAAATATTTTAAAAATCTAAAATACTCTATTCTTATTTTAGCGCTGCTCCACTCTGCGAATGCCTTCGCAGTAACAGACCCAGAACCAGATCCATCGGTGGTGGTGCTGTTTGGTGACAGCATTGCGGTTGGCTATAACCTGGAGGAAGGCTTCACGGAGCGTTTTGGTTCAGGAAAAACAATGATTCAATTGCCCGCAAGCCGCCCTTTAGTGGAGACTGATGGGTTGCTGAATGGTGCAGAAGAAAAACGCACCAGTATTGTGGTAAATTGGGGCGTGGGCGGGAGCTCCTCAGCGAACGGTGTTAGCAGAATATCTTCTTCACTTAGCACGACTCGAAATCAATATGCGGGCGGCAATTATTATGTCCTTATTCTTTATGGCACCAATGATATAGGGCAAGGTCTGACTAGCAGTGATACAGCATTCAATGTACGCCAAATGATTGATAAAACCCGCGCACTAGGGTCAAATTTTATACCAGTGGTGGCTAATCTACTACCGCGTAGCGATCGCGATGTGAGTGCCCAGAATTCAAGAATTGTGTCAGTGGTCGCGGATGCCAATACGCCTTTGGTTCGCTTGTTTGAAGCTTTTGTAAGCTATCCTGATTATTATACTCGATTGCTCGGTGAGGAAACCAGCTCTCACACTGGCAAACGAATTCGGCTCCACCCTAACGTCACTGGCTATCAGGTGATTGCTCAAACCTGGTTCGCTGAGGCTTTGGCTGGACTGATTGAGCCCGATCCGCTGCCGAAGCCGATTTCAATAGCTGGCGTATTAATGTTATTGCTTTCGGATGATGAATATCTCACAGAATAGATGGGTGATTTTCTTGTTAGTGTTAGCCAATAAGTAATTTTCAGTCTAGAAGGTAAAAATAAATGAAAATATCTCTCTTGCTCACCGGCAACGAGCTTATGAGTGGTGATACGGTGGATTCAAATTCCGCCTACATCGCGCAATCGCTAAAGGATTTGAACTTGGTGCCCTACATCAAGAAAGTAGTGGGCGACGATTTAGGTTTGCTAGTTTCTTCCATTAGGGAGCTATGCGCAGTATCGGATGTACTCATCATTAATGGCGGGCTAGGGCCAACGGTCGATGATCTGACTGCGTTGGCGCTGTCGCAAGCGATTTATTCTCCAATCGAACGTAACCAGCAAGCGTATGAGCGGCTTGATGAATGGGCGGTTCGCCGCGGATTTTTGTTAACTGAATCCAATCTCAAACAAGCTGACTTGCCCGCGGCCTGCCAGATTATCGATAACCCTTATGGATCCGCAGTCGGTTTTCGTTGCGTGCATGATGATTGTTTAGTGATGTGTACACCTGGCGTGCCCAGTGAGCTTAAACCAATGGTTGAAGATCATTTGTTACCGCTGATTAAACAACATGGTGCGATCGAAGCAACCAGCCAGATTAGTCGCTTGCGCTTATTTGGCATTACCGAATCCGGCCTACAAGATACGGTTAATCGAGTATTTCCCGATTGGCCAGCAAATGTTGAGCTTGGATTTCGCGTGCAAATGCCTGTCATCGAGATAAAAATCTGCACAGTTGGTGATGATTTACTCGATCTAAACCAACAGTGGGTGGATAAATTTATTGTTCATTTTGCCGACTATGTTATCGGCCGAGACAGCACTCGATTGAGTCAGGCGTTGAATCAAGCGTTGCTCGGCAAGGGGCTTAAAATTGTCACTGCGGAGTCCTGCACTGGTGGTTTGATTGCCGCCGGGGTCACCAGTGAAGCTGGCAGTTCAGATGTTTTTGAAGCTGGTTACGTGACTTATTCTAACCGCATGAAGAACCAGATGCTGGGAGTGCAAATGAGCACCTTAGATACCTTTGGTGCGGTTAGCGAAGCAGTAGTAAATGAAATGGTGGCGGGCGCATTGCAGGCTTCGCAGGCCGATATCGCCGTTGCAATCTCTGGCATAGCTGGCCCTACCGGTGGTTCAGCAGACAAACCCGTGGGAACGGTATGGATGGCGTGGGGCGATAACAACTTTATTAAAGCTCGCAAATTCTTTTTGCCCATCGCTCGTCAAGGTTTTCAACGCACCTGCACCGCTATTGCAATGGATTTAGTGCGCAGACACGTATTAGGCTTGTCGACAGATATCGATTACTTTAGTGAACTGAAAAAAAAGCAGTCAAAAACTTCGTGAAATAAATTGTGACTGATTTTAAAAAAGCAATAATTTAATAATGAAGGCTACTATCACTACATTGAGTGTTAGCTTGACGGCCCCAATACCTTTTTCTATTTGCATGTTGGCGGCGATCCAGCCGCCAGTCCAAGTTCCTATACCAAGCGCTATGCCGTACTTCCAAATCAGCTCGAGTTGAGATGCAAATACCAGTAAAGCCACTGCGGTGTAGGCCAGAACGATAAAAACTTTATGCGCGTTAGTGGTAATTAGGTCTAGCTGCATTACTCTATTTAGCACCGGCATCAATAAAAACCCAACACCTATGTGAATGAATCCTCCCCAAAAACCTATGGCAACCATCAATAGATGGCCCATCAATAAGCGTTTGCGGCTAGGAGCTGTATTGTTTTTCAAGGTTTTTGCTTGGGGTAGAGACATCACAATTAGCACTACCGCCATGATGATGGCCAAAAGAACGTTAAATTGGTCGTTGGGCACTCTTGCGGCCAAGTCAGCGCCGACTAAAGTTCCGGGTATGGTGCAGGCGGCAAGGCTAAGACTCAGTTTGAAATTAGAAAATCCTTTTCTATAAAAAGCCCATACCGCTGCTATGTTCTGAGGCAGAATTGCAATGCGGTTTGTACCATTAGCAATCGTTCCGGGAACTCCCAAGAAAATCATTATGGGTACCGAGAGCATTGATCCGCCGCCTGCCATGACATTAAGAAACCCAGTGGCGACTCCTGTGACCATTAAAAGTGCTAATTCAATCATTGGCAGATTGTAGCCAATTGAATTGAAATTAGCTCGATTCATTTCGGCCAATCGTTGTTAAACTATAGGCTATGCAATTGTATTTTCAATCCTATCCTGAATCATTGCGAGGCAGCCCTCCAGTGATAATTGTCCCTGGCTTATTTGGTTCCAGCTCAAACTGGCGTAGTTTTGCGCGCTCACTAGGAGATCATTTCGATGTCTATGTTGTAGACCAGCGGAATCACGGTCGATCGCCCCATGCCGCCTCGCAGAGTTATCAGGATATGGTGCAGGATCTAATGGAGTTTATCGAATTTCATGGCATTGACCAGGCAATGCTGTGTGGGCACAGTATGGGCGGCAAGACTGCGATGGTGTTCAGCCTGTTGCATTCAGAACGAGTCGCTAAGTTGGCAGTGTTAGACATAGCGCCAGTTGCTTATTCACATAGTCATGCGCCGTTTTTACGAGAGTTGCTGAAGATTGATCTACAACGACTAGGTTCTCGGGCAGAAGCTGATAGAGCCCTTAAACAGGCTATTGCTGATTCCGCCACACGACTATTTCTGCTGCAAAACCTTAGCGGTTCACCGTTAAACTATAAGTGGCGAATCAATTTGCGCGTTTTGTTTGATTATATGTCTGAGATTATTGGCTTTCCCAGTGATGAACTTGCTAAGCTCTCAACCGAGATTCCGTGTCAGTTTATCTCAGGGGGACTATCAGATTACATGCAGCCAGCTTATCAACAAGTTGCTAAAGAATATTTCCCCAAATCAGACTTCATAAAAATTGCTCAAGCTGGTCACTGGCTTCAGATTGAACAACCCAAAGCGGTATTTAAAGCATTATTGGAGTTTCTTAATAAATGACGAAAATTAGCAATGAAATTGATCAGGAGCAGGTCAATTACAACGTGATGGATAAAAAACGAAAATACGCTCTGTTGATTGAGGCGCATTCGCAGGATTTGTACAAGTACGCCCTTTGGTTGTGTAAAGACAAGCATATGGCCGAAGATGTTATGCAAGAGGCATTTTTACGCTCTTGGAAATCACTTGATAGTCTGCGTGAAGCCAAGGCCGCTAAGGGCTGGTTATTCACCATTTTTCGTCGCGAACACGCTCGTCAATTTGAGCGTAAGCAGTTTAAATACACCGATGTAGAAGAAATGGATACTTTGGCAGACTCGCGTATGGGCTATGACGATAGGCCAGAAGCATTCGCTCTGCGAAACGCATTACAACGCTTACCACAGGATTATAGAGAGCCGCTTGAAATGCAGGTCTTGGGTGGATTTTCATGCAATGAGATCGCTGATATCTTGGATATTAGCTCGAGCGCAGTAATGACTCGGTTGTTTCGAGCACGCAAGAAGATGCGCCAGATACTCGGACATGAAGTTACGCCTAAACTAGGTGTGGTAGGCGAATAGCGTACACCATTTGTTTTATTAATAGATTAGAAAAATACTCATATGAGTCCAAATTAAATGAATTGTTTAGATTTTAAACGGCTTGCGCTTTCTGAGCCCAATAGCCGCGAAATTAGCTTTATTGAGCACAGTAAAGATTGCCCAGAATGCCTCAAATATGTAGGTAGCGTGCAAAAGATGGATTCTGAGTTAAACTCTAGCTTGCAAGTTCAAATGCCTAAAGACTTGGTGGCTCGCTTGCAATTAACACAAGAGATGCAGCAAGAGGCAACCTCTCATCCTAACAATATGCGTGGTTATGCTGTAGCCGCGAGTTTCGCTGTCGCGTTGTTCATAGCAGGGTTTATGGTCAGTAATCAGTTTGGCTCAAACAGCAATATTGATCGAGATTATCAGGCGTTATTATCGGGCGTTGTTGAACATATGAATGAGCAACCCATTACACCTGTTTGGGACTCTGCCAGAGCAAATCGAAATGCCAATGCACTGCTTGCGAGCTATGATGTCGGTCTAAGAATCAAGCCGATGGATAATCTACAATTCAGTAAAATTTGTCCCATGGGTGTTTATCGTGGTTTACACGCCAGCCTGGAAACCGCTGATGGGCAGGTGACGTTTGCTTTTATCAAAGGGAAGCCTGTGGATGGTTTGTTTGATGTCGGCTACGAGGGATATGTAAGCCGAGTAAAGCCCGTGCGGGGTGGCAATTTAATAATTGTGAGTCGCACTCGAAAGTCTCTAAATGAGGCAGATAATCAACTCGAAAATGCGATGTATTGGGATATCTAATTAAATTGATTGTTAGCCAATAAAAAAGCCCTCACTTGTGAGGGCTTTTTTATTGGCTAAATGTTTTTATTTGGTGGGGCTAAGTTCACGAAGCATGAAAGGTCATTCAAGATTTGTCTCTAGCAGTCGGGCGTTTACTCTTTCTATAAAGCTTTACGCTTTGTAATAAGCATTGACCGCTTGTTGCGCCGCGCCAGGTGATATTGCCGCTCCCTGAGATAAAAGAGCGGTCTCTAATGCGCCTATACACAGCCGTACATTGCTAGGGTTTGAGCTATAACCCATTAAACCAATGCGCCATACCTTGCCCGCAAGCTGACCCAGGCCGGCACCAATTTCTAAGTCGAAATCGTTGAGCAGCTGTTTACGCACCGCGGCTTCATCAATGCCCTGTGGAATTGATACGGCATTGAGCTGAGGTAAACGATCTTGTTCCGCTACAATTAAATCCAAGCCCATTGCGGACAAGCCAGCCTTAAGGCCATTGTGGTTGTGTTGGTGCCGCGCCCAGCTATTTTCCAAGCCTTCTTCTCTCAATATGCAAAGTGCTTCGTGTAAGGCGTAAATCGCATTTACTGGTGCAGTGTGATGATATGAGCGTTGCGTGCCTTCACCCCAATACCCCATTACTAGGTTCATGTCTAAGAACCAGCTTTGCACTGGAGTTTTACGCGTGCTAATAACTTCTTGTGCGCGTTGACTAAAGGAGACTGGCGAAAGACCAGGGACACATGAAAGACATTTTTGTGTTCCGCTGTAAACCGCGTCGGCGCCCCAGCCGTCGATGTCTACTGCTACGCCAGCCAGGCCTGTAACGGTATCAACCAAACTCAACATACCCGCATTGTTAGCTAGGGCGCATAGTCCAGCCGCATCACTGCGTACGCCGGTGGAGGTTTCGGCGTGCACAAAGGCAAGCAGTTTGGCATCGGGGTTTTGTGCAATAGCTTGATTTACTTTATCCAAATCGATTGCGGTTCCCCAATCGTCTTCGACCATGACTGCGGTCGCACCGATTCGAGTGACATTTTCCTTCATACGCATGCCAAATACGCCGTTCTGGCAGACAATGGCTTTGTCACCAGGTTCCAAAAGATTGACAAAGCAGGCTTCCATTCCAGCCGAGCCCGGTGCAGAGATGGGCAGCGTAAGGGCATTGCTGGTTTGGAATGCATATTGCAGCAGGGCTTTAGTTTCGTCCATCAGGCGAATGAATTCGGGGTCTAAATGACCAATAGTCGGTCTAGCCAGAGCCAGACTGATTCGCGGATCTACATCGGACGGGCCGGGGCCCATTAGGGTACGTTTAGGTGGGTGAAAGCTCATACTATAAAACTAGGATTATGTTTAAGTTGAACCGTCAATTATACCCAGATCTATTAGCTTGGGATTGCTCCTAAAACAACTAATCAAAATTATTTCAACGAATATCGATCTACTTTCTTTCGCGCCCGTAATAATCACCTAAGAGCATTTCAAACTGTACGCCTAAGCGTATCGCGTCGTCATACTCGCCGTATTCGTCCTGTTTTTCCCAGCGGAAATCAATACCTGTTTCAACCATCAGCCAATCCCGCAGAAAAGGTCTAACGAAGGTGAATGTGATGCCATATTCGGGCACTGAGACGGGGTTTTCTTCTTCCCCGCGCACATACACCCTTGATGAAATTCCAGTAGTGCGAGTGAATTCATGATGCCAAGTGGCGCTGCTGATCCATTCCCATTGTTCTGCATCTTCGGTGTACTTAACGTTGGTGTCCCATTCCATGATATCTCGGTCGCCCAAAATGTGAGTGTAATCCAATTTGCTGCTAACGCCATACCCTTCTTGCTTGCGCCAGAATACAGTTTGGGTGGTGTGCCAATAATGTAAATCGCTGGGCTTAAAAAGGTACCGATAGGCGACTTTGGCGTAAGGAGCAAGTCCACTGCTTAATTTGGCACCCACTGAGAAATCTAAACCGTTGCTGTTTTTGTTAGGGTTGCGATAGCCCAAACCAACGAGCCATTCGCTTTCATCATCATTGGTCGAACGTAAGCCAACGTTATTGAGGCGGTCTCCGTCTACCTCGGTGTTGCTAATATAGCTATCCTCTTCTACGCGGCCTACGAAGGCACTGAATCTTTGGCTGACATTGGGTAAATCAGTTTTAATTCGAATGCGCAGACGAGGTTCAAAGCCATCGAACTCATCTTGTCGAAAACCGAGAGAAACTTTGCCTCGAAATTTTTCTCCGTCAAAAGGATATTCGTCGCCAAACAGACCATCGAACCAGCTAGCTGTATTGCACAGTCGAGTGTGCGTTTGGCTGCGTAAATTATCGACTAAATCTTCGCCGCCGGCAGCAACAAAATCGCACTTATTGTCTTTGGCCTTTTGCTCTAGGGCTTGTTGCGCGTGATCCAGACCTTGCTCGTACTGAACTAGCGGGGCTTCCGAGCCCTGCGAACTTTCCTGTGCTGCCAGACTAGTTCCGCTTGTTAGCAGTATAATCAGAATGAATGAACGTCGTATCATGTTTATAATGGTTTCTTACGCTGGCGGACAAAGGGATTTATAAGCCAAAAATTATCGCTAAAAATTATCATAGTCCTCAGTCGGATAATACCGTTCAAGAGAAATATCTCTTGGGTTCAATTTGCCAGCAATTAAATCTGCCGCATCGGCCTCTACTTTGTTTATAAAACTGAACTGATCCCCGCGTTCAACTGAGCTTCGCAGAGCACTTCCCCAAACTGCTATGTTCGCTGAATCTATGTTTCTTGCAGAATTAGTCTGAGCCCACTCAATACAAATTGCTAAACCTAGCAGTTCGAGCCTTGATCGGGCCAAGGTCTGATCATCGAAGTTTTCTAAGCTATTAACCAGCCGTTCTATCAAGCCATTCCAACCCGTTGGATAGAGAACTGTGCCTTGGTAAAATTTTAGAACCCAGCCCAAATGGCTATGCAGCCGTTCATTATTGATGCCTGCCGCCACCTGCGTTTCATAGGCATCAACGAAAATCGAGCGGGCCGGTATATTAGATGGCCAACTGTGAGTGTCCCTATTGAGCGTTTGACAAGACGCCAAAGTGATGACCAGAGCTGCTGTTAAGCTGAGGCGAAGCGAGATTTTTATATAACGATTATGCACGAATGATTTCATTTTCTGGGTAAAGCTATGGCCAGTCTTATGCTCGTTTTGGGTTCCAATATGAGCGTTGCTTTTATAGTATCGCGTTTAGATAAACTAGTGTTACGGGAAATGACTAAACTATCTGTTTATGCATAATCTATACACTTTGTCAGACTGTTACTTACTTATCAAATTGTAAAGTTTAGTAATAACTTAAATAGATTGGTTGGCAAAGCTACTGGATCATTGTCTAATACAATTGTTGAGAACATTGCACCATAGCTGCTTGCTCAGCTATTGGTACTAAGTGACTCTGGTTTCATACGACGCTGACTCTATACAACTTAGGTTTTAAGTAACTTGGTTGCCAGTAAAAAGTGCCTCAAAAGGTAGGGGCGAAAAATACAGTTATTTAAATAAACGCACAAGATAATTTTATCTCAGAGGTACTAAATTGGATTTACGTAAACGACGAAGCCAGGAAAAACTGCAAATAGCATTGGCGCACCATCTTCAAAGCAAAACGATAGATGAAATCACTATTGGTGAATTAACTCGCACTGCTGGTGTTAGCCGCCAGACATTTTACTCAAACTTCGATAGTAAACAATCAATTTTATTGAATCGAATTGAAGCGATGTTCGATAAAAGCTGGAACAAAACTGAATCTTTGGTCCAAAGTGCATCTATAGGCCGTGAAGAATTTGTTGAGCTCTCGGTAAAGAACCTTTTACAAGAGTGCGATAAAGACAGAACTTTAATGCGCGCTGCCTTTACCGGGCAAGCGGGAATACAATGTTTGTCTTTATTGAAGTCTCTAATTTCGCAATTGATTTCTGATCGGATTTTGTTTCAATTTAATCATAATTTAGACGCACGCCATTTAGACACCATTTCTGACTTTTATGCAGGTGGTATTATTGGCACCGTACAAGGCTGGTTGTTGGATGATTCTGGACTAAAAGACTTAAACATGGTCGCCCGACAGATAGGCAGGGTGATTCCGCACGGATTAGACGGTTATATCAGTAATTAACTTGAGCGATTGATGAATCTGAAGGGGGTCGCTTAGCGGCCCTTTTTTGTGCTTGTGAATCTCTCAGTTGGGGCTAAGTTGGCTTAGCTATAATTTCGTCAAGCACTTTGTTGCTATGCTAGCAGTGCTACTTGATAATGACCTTATGAACTCCATTTTAGAACTTGCAATTGAGGCCGCAAAACTTGCTGGCAAATCGATTCAAATAGCCGCCGAAGATATTTCTGCGCTCAATATTGAACAAAAATCTTTGCACGATTACGTATCTGAAGTGGATCGTGAATCAGAGCGGATTATTGTACAAAAAATCCAATCGGAGTTTCCTGACCACCAAATAATAGGTGAAGAATACGGCCAGCAAGGGAGCGCTGAAGCTGAATATCAGTGGATTATTGATCCATTAGATGGAACTACCAATTTTTTACGCTCAATTCCTCACTATGCGGTCTCGATTGGGGTACGTAGAGCTGGCAAATTAGAACATGGTGTTGTTTTTGATCCGGCAAAGAATGAGTTGTTTGCCGCTTCTCGCGGGCAGGGCTCAACGCTAAACGGAAAACCGATCCGTGTAGCGCAATTGACCTCTATACGAGGTGCTCTATTATCTACAGGGGTGCCATTCAGCGGTAAGAACCTTGAAGAGATTGACGCCTTCACCGGCACCATGACTGATTTGCTGAAGTTGCATACTAGCGGTGTTCGACGCTTGGGTGCCGCTGCATTAGATCTTGCTTACGTGGCTGCTGGTAGGTACGACGGGTTTTGGGAGGCGAAGTTAAAAATTTGGGACATCGCCGCAGGGATCTTAATAGTTAATGAAGCGGGAGGCAAAGTATCAGATCTGCATGGCGAGCAATCTCAGTTTGATAGCGGCAATATTATTGCGGCAAATTTGGCGGTGCATAAAACGATGTTATCTGTGGCCACAAAACACTATTCATAGCGTTTAAGGTTTTCAACTCAGCGTTGGATTGAGAACAAAAAAAGGGCTACACCTTTTGAGCGTAGCCTTCTAAGTTTAAGTTTTTCTAGCTAAATCAAATAGGAGTGAGGCTAGTGCGTAAGAGCCAATTGTATTGGCTCCAACTTTTACGCTTTTTGGTTAACCGGTCTTCTAGTGGTCTTTTACTTCGTTAAAAGCAACTAGACCTAAAAGAGCAATGGTTACGACAATCATGATTTCCATAATGGCACCTGTGTGAAAGTTAAAAAACTAAGTTTAAAAAAATATCGGCAGACGTGTATTGCCTCTCGATGTAGGTAATATGAGTGCCGAATCATTGTTTTTAAAATGGTTTATGCTCATATTAGAAATAACTTTTGGTTATGTGAAATTTGCGTGAAGGTTGCTTTTGGTTATATGAGGCCAAATGCAAAGATCTTGTGTAATATTGTCGACAATTTTCATCGACTAAAGCAGTATTTGAACTAAAATTGCCTTTCAATACAGAATATTGTTTACAATGTAATCTTCCTGTTCGACTGAATAAGATATCCACTTAAGCATAATTGCTACTAAAACCCACAGAAATGACTATGAATAACGCCTTTCGACAGCCATTGGCTGGTACAAATTTAGATTATTTTGACACTCGCTCCGCGGTTGACGCGATTGAACCTGGCAGCTACCAGAAGCTTCCCTATACGTCGCGGGTTTTGGCTGAAAATTTGGTGCGAAAATGCCCGCCTGGGTCGGTGGAGGATTGCTTAAAGCAGATTATTTATCGCAAGCGTGATTTAGATTTCCCTTGGTATCCTGCACGTGTTGTCTGTCACGATATATTAGGGCAGACAGCATTGGTTGACTTGGCAGGTCTGCGCGACGCTATAGCGCAGAAAGGTGGTGATCCGTCTAAAGTCAATCCAGTGGTTCCAACCCAACTTATTGTTGATCACTCTCTGGCAGTCGAGCACGCAGGCTTCGAGCCAGATGCGTTTGAGAAAAATAGATTGATAGAAGATCGTCGAAATGAAGACCGTTTTCATTTTATTAATTGGACAAAAAATGCCTTTCACAACGTAGACGTGATTCCTCCAGGCAACGGCATCATGCATCAAATTAACCTAGAGCGAATGTCGCCAGTAATCCAAGCCATTGACGGTGTTGCTTTTCCAGATACGCTGGTTGGCACCGATAGTCATACTCCTCATGTTGACGCATTAGGAGTATTGGCTGTAGGCGTGGGTGGTCTAGAAGCTGAGAGCGTAATGCTCGGCAGAGCCTCCTACGTTCGCCTGCCCGATATTGTAGGAGTGGAGCTCAGGGGTCGTCGTCAGGCTGGCATAACCGCCACTGATATTGTCTTAGCGCTGACTGAGTTTCTACGCAACGAGAGAGTGGTTTCTTCTTATCTTGAATTCTTTGGGGAAGGAGCGAGTGCTCTAACTTTAGGTGATCGAGCCACTATCTCTAATATGACGCCTGAATTCGGCGCCACTGCAGCGATGTTTTATATCGACCAGATGACCATCGATTATCTTAAGCTAACCGGCCGCGATGATGAACAGGTACAGCTGGTAGAGAACTATGCGAAGACCGCTGGGTTGTGGAGCGACTGTTTAGTAAACGCTGAATACGAGCGAGTCTTAAGCTTTGATTTATCCAGCGTGGTCCGCAATATTGCCGGACCATCCAATCCGCATCGTCGTGTTGCTACCACAGACTTAGCCGCGGCCGGCATCTCAGGCGTGGTGGAAAACCTTGATGGCCTTATGCCAGATGGGGCGGTAATCATCGCATCTATTACTAGTTGCACAAACACTAGTAATCCACGCAATATGATTGCTGCTGGATTGATTGCAAGAAATGCCAATCGGCGGGGCCTATTGCGCAAGCCATGGGTTAAAAGTTCTTTAGCACCTGGCTCAAAAACGGTGCAGTTATACTTGCAAGAAGCAGGTTTGTTAAGCGAGCTTGAGACATTGGGATTTGGAGTGGTGGGTTTTGCGTGCACAACGTGCAATGGCATGAGTGGCGCCTTAGATCCCGAGATACAAAAAGAAGTCATTGATCGAGATTTATATACCACCGCAGTGTTGTCGGGAAATCGCAACTTTGATGGGCGAATTCATCCCTACGCAAAACAGGCGTTTCTTGCATCTCCTCCATTGGTTGTTGCCTATGCAATTGCCGGCACCACGCGCTTTGATATTGAGCAAGGTGTTCTGGGTATCGATGGCGACGGTAATCAAGTGACGCTTAAGGACATATGGCCAGATGACGAAGAAATTGATGCGATCGTTGCCTCAAGTGTAAAGCCGGAGCAATATCGCGCAGTCTACAATCCAATGTTCGCGGTTCAGGTAAATGATGGTAAACAGATTAGCCCACTGTATGACTGGCGTGAAAAGAGCACGTATATTCGCCGCCCGCCTTATTGGGAAGGTGCCTTCGCTGGCAAATGCAATCTGGCAGGAATGCGGCCTCTTGCAATTTTGGGTGACAATATCACCACTGACCACCTTTCACCCTCAAACGCAATTTTGCGCAGCAGCGCCGCTGGTGAGTATTTGCATAAAATGGGTTTGCCAGAAGAAGATTTTAACTCTTATGCCACACATCGAGGTGACCACCTGACCGCGCAACGCGCAACCTTTGCCAACCCCAAACTATTGAATGAAATGGTGCTCGAAGAGGGCGAAGTAGTACAAGGATCTTTAGCGCGGGTAGAGCCTGAAGGAAAAGTTATGCGAATGTGGGAGGCAATCGAAACTTATATGCATCGTAAGCAGCCTCTGATTATTGTTGCCGGTGCAGATTATGGCCAAGGCTCATCCCGCGATTGGGCAGCAAAAGGTGTACGCTTGGCAGGTGTGGAAGTTATCGCGGCTGAAGGTTTTGAGCGTATTCATCGGACCAATTTAATTGGTATGGGCGTTTTGCCGCTCGAGTTTGAGGTTGGTACAACGCGTAAAACATTACAGCTCGACGGCACCGAAATCTATGATGTGATTGGCACCCCAGTACATGCCGCTAAATTGCAGTTACGTGTCCTCAGAAGCAATGGTGAGGAGTTTCAAGTACCCATGACCTGCCGCCTAGATACCGCCGAAGAAGTTACTATTTATGAGGCTGGCGGTGTCTTACAGCGTTTTGCACAAGATTTTTTGGAATCGTCAAATGCCGCATAAAGCACAAATAAAAGTAGCCGCTACCTACATGCGAGGTGGTACCAGCAAAGGTGTTTTCTTTAGGTTGGAAGATCTACCGTCAGTCGCGCAAACCGCTGGTGCAGCGCGCGACCAATTGTTACTTAGAGTGATTGGCAGCCCAGACCCATATGCGAAACAGATCGATGGCATGGGTGGCGCGACCTCAAGCACCAGCAAAACGGTAATTTTGTCTAAAAGTGCTCAACCAAACCATGATGTCGACTATCTATTTGGGCAAGTCTCGATCGACAAAGCTTTTGTTGACTGGAGTGGCAATTGCGGTAATCTTTCGGCTGCAGTCGGGCCATTCGCGATTAGCAATGGATTAGTCGATGAGTCACGTATTCCTGACAACGGTATTGCTGAAGTCAGAATCTGGCAGGCAAATATTAAAAAAACCATTATTGCGCATGTGCCTATTAGTGATGGCCGGGTTCAGGAAACAGGTGACTTTGAGTTAGATGGGGTGACTTTTCCAGCGGCTGAAATTCGATTGCAGTTTATTGATCCCGCCTCAGCTGATTCCGCCATGTTCCCAACCGGCAATGTGGTCGATCAATTAGACGTGCCGGCAATCGGCAGTTTTAGTGCCACCATGATTAACGCTGGTATTCCAACCATTTTTCTTAACGCTGAGGAAATTGGCTATATCGGTACCGAGCACAAAGAGCATATTGATGGCGACGCCAAAGCGTTGGCCATGTTTGAAAGTATTCGAGCTCATGCAGCGATTCGCATGGGGTTGATCGACAATCTAGAACAGGCCGCCATTCGGCAACATACGCCCAAAATTGCTTTCGTTGCTGCGCCAAAAGATTACTCAGCATCCAGTGGTAAATCTGTGCGTGCTGGCGATGTTGATTTACTGGTACGCGCCTTGTCAATGGGTTTGCTGCACCATGCCATGATGGGCACCGCTGCGGTGGCCATTGCAACCGCTGCCGCGATTCCTGGAACCTTGGTGAATATTGCTGCTGGCGGAGGCGCACGCAGCTCGGTCACTTTTGGTCATCCCTCCGGCACCCTGCAAGTGGGTGCTCAAGCCAGCAACGAGAGCGGTCAATGGCTGGCTCTAGAGGCAACTATGAGCCGCAATGCTCGTGTATTAATGGAAGGCAACGTGCGAGTGACATTGCAGAGTTAGTGCCACTCAAAATGCCGTCACTTAAGTGTGATTATGGGTGTGATCTGAATCTCTGATTTCACTAATGGCCATGCGAATCACCTTATAAGCCGCGCTTAAACTCAGAATAGCTATAATTGCAGCCACGATTAGGTCTGGCCAGCGTGTTGCAGTAGAAAACACGCCCGCGGCCGCGACCAGCACCGCGAGATTACCAATGGCATCATTTCGACTGCATAGCCAAATCGATTGCATATTGCTGTCGCCACCTCGAAAAGAATAAAGTGCGACTGCTACTGAGACATTGGCTATCAAAGCCATAAACCCGACAGAACCCATTATAATCGTCTCAGGTAACTCTCCGCTATACGCTCGGCTCACCGCGGTAAACAACACAAAAAGTCCGAACGCGGCCATGCTAAAGCCCTTTATTAGGGCTGCTCTGGCACGTGATTTAATCGACATGCCAATCACAAATAGACTGATGGCGTAGTTAGCTGAATCAGCAAAGAAATCCAATGCGTCTGCTTGTAGAGATACTGAGTTGCTTATTTGGCTTGCGATTATTTCTACCACGAACATGCTGGCGTTAACCACTAGAGCAAACCACAGTACGCGCCTAAAGATTGGGTCTCGGCTCATCTGGGCAGTGGTCGCTTCGGCAGCGCAATGGTGATGTGATGACATAGTATCTAGTTGTGTTTTATCTAATAGCTTAAGTATAATTGCTCTAGTTACTAGAGCTTCAAGAGGTATTTATGCATTCTATTGGTTTTTTGTCGAAAGCAACCCAGGTCAAGATCCCGACCATTCGTTACTATGAGTCGATTTGTATATTGAATACGCCGCAGCGTAGTCAGGGTAACCAACGCCGCTATTCTGCGCATGATCTCGATCAACTTAAGTTTATTAAACACGCTCGCCAGTTGGGCTTGGATATAGAGTCGATCCGGCAACTTATCTCCTTGAAGATGAATGATTCTATTACTTGTGAAAAAGCCGATCAAATCGCGCAAGCGCATTTACACAGTGTGCGCAAACGGATTGCTGCACTGCAAAAACTTGAACAGGAGCTGATGCGAATTTCAGCCTGCGAAAGCACCGCGGGGATGAGACAGTGCAATATCTTGGCATCGATAGCTGATCATGGTTCCTGTGATCATGATCACGACTTGATTTGAAATCGAGCACCACAAATAGAAAAGGCCGAGTAAAACTCAGCCCTGTCTAGTGTTTAGCAAATTTGGTCGCTATCGATCAGCTATCGCGGGTACCCTTCTGTGATCAGGGCCTGTGTATTCGGCCGATGGACGAATGATGCGATTATTTTCTCGTTGTTCAAACGCGTGGGCTGCCCAGCCAGTAACTCGAGACATTACAAAAATAGGCGTAAAAAGACCGGTCGGAATGCCCATGAAGTTATACGCAGATGCATGAAAGAAGTCGGCATTGCAGAACATGCCTTTTTCGCGTTTCATTACTTCTTCACAGCGCACTGAAGCGGCATAGAGAACTTCATCACTCGTTTCGTGTGACAGACGCTCAGACCACTTTTTAATAGTGGCGTTGCGTGGATCGCGCTCTTTGTAGACTGCGTGGCCAAAGCCCATTATCAATTCTTTGTTAGCCAGTTTTTGCATAATCGCCGCTTCTGCTTCATCAGCATTCGACCATTGCTCAATCATTTCCATCGCAGCCTCATTGGCGCCGCCATGCAGCGGGCCACGCAGAGTACCGATAGCGCCGCACACAACTGAATGAATATCAGTCAGCGTAGAGGCAGCCACTCGGCCATTGAAGGTCGATGCATTAAATTCATGCTCTGCATAAAGAATTAGTGATACGTTCATCACCTGCTCATGCAATTCGCTTGGTTTTTCACCGTGCAGCATGTGCAGAAAATGCCCGCCTATAGTCGCAGCACCTGTGTCAGTGCTTATTCGCACACCATCTTGCGTAAAGCGATACCAATACACCACCATCGCTGGTAACAGTGCGAGAATGCGATCAACTGCATCGCCTTGTTGTGAAAAATCCGTCTCTTGTTCAAGATTACCCAGTAAAGATACGCCGGTGCGCAATACATCCATCGGGTGTGCATTGGCTGGAATTAGTTCCAAACCGGCGTTTAATGCCTCAGGTAACTCGCGCAGTGACAATAATTTGCGTTGGTATACGTCTAACTCGTTTTGGCTCGGTAAGTGACCTTTTAAAATTAGGTACGCTACTTCTTCGAAAATACAGTTGTCGGCTAAGTCGTCGACATCGTAGCCACGATAATTTAGACCGGAGCCTTGTGTTCCAACCGTACAGAGTGCAGTTTGCCCAGCTACTTGTCCGCGCAGGCCTGCGCCGCCTAATTTTTTGTCAGTTGCCATTTTTTGGTATCTCTCTAAATGTTTTGTTTCTTACTTGTTCTTGCCTTCAGAGAAGAGCGTATCGAGTGTTTGTTCATACTCATGATAATTAAGGTAGTCATACAGCTCCATACGGGTTTGCATGCTATCCACCACGTCGCGCTGGTGGCCCTTATCTAATACATCCCGATACACCATCTCGGCAGCCTTATTCATAGCTCGTGTGGCGGTGAGAGGGTAGAGCACCATGTCAACGCCATGCTCTGCGAGTTCTGTCTTACCAAACAGCGGAGACATGCCAAACTCAGTCATATTGGCTAAAAGTGGAGCATCGATGGCGTCGTCGTAGGCTTGATATTCCTCTAGGCTGGCCATGGCCTCAGCAAAAATGCCATCAGCACCTGCTTCTATATACTCCGCGGCTCTGTCAATTGATGCTTGCAAGCCTTCTATCGCATAAGAATCGGTGCGCGCCATAATAAAAAAATCATCATCAGTTTTTGCATCCACCGCTGCTTTGATACGGTCGACCATTTCGGCCGAAGACACAATTTCTTTGTTGGGGCGATGGCCACAACGTTTTTGTGCAACTTGATCTTCCATGTGCACAGCCGCTACGCCGGCCCGAATTGATTCTTTGATGGTTCGAGCAATATTAAATGCTCCACCCCAGCCGGTATCAATATCTATCAAAAGTGGGGTGTCGGCCACTGCTGTGATGCGTCGTGCGTCTTCCAGAACATCGTTCATGCTTGTCATGCCCAGATCAGGTAAGCCGTAACTGGCATTAGCACACGCGCCACCAGATATGTAAATTGCTTGATGGCCTATTTTAGTTGCCATCAATGCAGTGTAAGCATTGATGGTACCCATGATCTGCAATGGCTTACTATCATTTAGTGCCTGTCGAAAACGCAGGCCCGCGCTGGGTAGTGTCATAGGTTTAGTCTTCCGGTTCGGTAAGTGCTTTTTTTATCGACTCTTTTGCACGAGCGATATGTCTGCGCATGAGCATTTCAGCCATTGCTGAATCGCGTTGTTCAATTGCATAGATCAATTGCTCGTGTTCAATTAGGGCTCTGTTTGAGCGTGTTTTAAAGCGGCTAGTTTGGTACCTAAACATGCGAATTAGGTGATAAAGCTCGTCACATAATTGCTGTCTTAACAGAGAGTTTCCACTGCCTTTGATTATTTGATAGTGGAAATCAAAATCACCTTCTGCCTGCATATACTCACCAGCATTGTTCTCATAGTGATCACGATGAACTTGTAACAGAACACGTAACTCAACAATTTGCTCGGCACTCATGTTTTGCGCCGCTAAGCCCGCGGCTTTACCTTCCAGGGCTTCCCTAACGTCATACAAATCCATTACATCGGCTAGGTCCAAAGTGACCACGGTTGCGCCAATATGAGGCACATGTTTGACTAAACGCATGGCTACTAAGCGGCGGATTGCTTCACGCAAAGGCCCTCGGCTCACCTTGTATTGTTCAGCTAATTTGGGCTCATTAAGCTTTTCACCCGGAGCAATAACGCCTTTGATTATAGCTTCACGCAGCGCGACGGTAGTTTGACCACTCAGCGTTTTATCTGTCAATTCGACAATTGGGTGACTTTGTATTCTCATCGACGCGGATAATGCCGACCGCCTAGTTTATTGTCAACAATTTGTGGGTTAATTGAGCCTCAAATCGCAATATTGAGTGATAAAAGATATGTATTGTATACAACCGTAGGTTATTCATATCGCAAAGTTGAGTCTAAATAGGCTTAGGAACCATGCTTTGTGTTGTGGATTGCGGCTGACTAATGTCGCTCCTAGCGTTGAGGCTTATAGCATATTGGCTCCACAAACTTGACTTGCTTGTTCCGAACAAGTAAATTATTTATACATTTGACAGCAACCAACCCAGTACCCCCTTATGGCAGATTATAAAGCACCCATTTCCGAAGTATCTTTTGTACTTAATGATCTTTTGAATATCAATGGATTAACTGAGATACCAGCTTTCGAAGAAGCAAGTCCGGAATTGATAGACGCAATACTAGAGGAGGCGGGAAAATTCGCAGCTGAGGTGTTTGCTCCTCTAAATAGGATAGGCGATATCGAGCACTCTAAGGTGATCGATGGCGAAGTTGTGACCGCCACGGGTTTCAAACAGGCTTATCAACAATTTGTTGATGCAGGTTGGATGAGTTTGGCTCACACACCGCAATATGGTGGGCAAGGCCTGCCATTTACAGTACACATGGCGGCAAGTGAATTTTGGAATAGCGCTAATATGGCATTGGCGATTTGCCCTATGTTGTCGGCGGGCGGGATCGATGCCTTGAATGCACACGCAAGTTCAGCGATTAAGGAAACCTATCTGCCGAAAATGATCACCGGTGAATGGACCGGAACCATGAATTTGACCGAACCTCACGCTGGTTCGGATCTCTCCAATTTGCGCACTAAGGCCACCCCAGACGGCGATCATTATCGGCTTGCTGGGCAAAAGATATACATTACTTGGGGAGAACACGATATGACAGAAAATATTTTGCATATTGTTTTGGCTCCTCTGATCGATGCTCCGGCAGGCGTTAAGGGTCTGTCTTTATTTTTGGTGCCCAAATTTTTAGTTAATTCTGATGGTAGTTTGGGTGAGCGTAATGATGTACGCGTGGTGTCAACCGAAGATAAATTGGGTATTAATGGTAGCCCCACCTGTGTAATGAGCTTTGGTGAAGATGAGGGTGCCATCGGTTATATGATTGGTGAACCTGGCCAAGGCCTGAACTGCATGTTTACATTAATGAATCATGCTCGACTTGAAGTGGGTTTAGAAGGCGCTGGGATTTCAGAGCGTGCATATCAAGACGCGCTGGACTATGCCAAGCAACGGGTTCAGGGGCGCGATCCCGAGACCGGTGAAAGCACTACCATCATTGGCCACCCCGATGTGCAGCGCATCCTAATGCAAATGAAATCGTTGACCGATGCGATGCGTGTTCTGTGTTTTGACGCGTCAATGTCTCACGACTTACGTGTCCATGCGCTGAGTGAGGAGCAGCGTCAATATCATTCAACTCGCTTTGCATTGCTTACTCCAATTACCAAAGCTTGGTGCACTGAGCTGGTCAACGAAGTAACTTCCTTAGGCATCCAGGTGCATGGAGGCATGGGCTATATAGAAGAAACAGGAGTTGCTCAGCATTACCGCGATGCGCGCATAACGTCTATTTATGAAGGTACCAATGCGATTCAAGCAAACGATTTAGTTGGGCGAAAATTGATTCGCGATAGTGGCGCTGGATTTAGGGCTTTGATGGCAGAGATGGATGAAACTCTGGCTGATTTTTCGGCTGAAGATGACCTGGCTTTGGTGTTTTCTACTTATAAAACAGAGCTGCAAGACGTCGCTAGCTACATTCTCGACCATGCCCACAGTTCACCTAAGTTTGAAGGAGCGGTATCGTTCAACTTCTTAATGCAAATGGGTTATGTAGTTGGAGCTTGGTATCATCTGCGCAGCATTGTTACAGCGCAAGAAAAGTTGCACGCTCAGCAGGGCGATCAGCAGTTTTACAAGAATAAAATTGTCGCAGCACAGTTCTTTCTGCAGCAACTGTTACCGCGGGCGAACGCCTACGGTGCGGCAGTTAAATCGGGTGCCAAAATAGGGTGTGAATTGAGTGAAGCGGCATTTTCATAAATGAATCGTCCGGCCTTCCCACAATTGTCTGAACAAGGTGATGTAGCCGCGCTGGTGAACGCCGCGGGCGCGAAAGAGCCTAGAATGACACAAACAGAACGCACTGATCTATCGGACCAGATGATGTTTGACGCAGCCGTTCAATTGATTATGCAACGCGGCCCCGCAGCGACTAGTCTGAAAGATGTGGGGGTATTGGCTGGGTATAGCCGAGGCTTGGCTGGACATAGATTCGGTTCAAAAGATAATCTCTTCAACTTTGTGTTACGTCGTCTTGGCGTAATGTGGTTAGGCCAGCTAAAAGAAGCGACGGGTAAGAGAGTAGGGGTCGCAGCAGTTGAGCAAGCTTTAGATCAGCACTATTTGTTTTGTGTTGAAGCGCCAGATTACGTTCGCACTTTTTACACATTATGGTTTGAGTCGGTAAACGCTGATTCTGAATTAAGCAAGACTATAAAAGGGATTCATCAACGCCGCTTTCAAGATGTTGTTAACTGGATATTGAAGGATCCAAACATTGCAGACGTAGTAAAGCGTGAAGCTGATTCAATTGCGGCGCAGTTTAGCGCCACGGTTGTCGGTATTGTATATTATTGGCTGGCAAATCCAGAAAAAATGAATGAAACCAAGCGTTTGCATGAAGGTCTTAAGCGCACCATGACAAAATTGTTGAGGTAGATATGAATAGTAAAAACGTTTCTCAATCGATCGATAACACCAAGCAAAGTAGCCAGCGTGCGCCACTACGTTTTGTCACTGCGGCCAGCCTGTTCGATGGTCATGACGCATCCATCAACATTATGCGCAGGATATTACAATCTCTGGGTGTTGAGGTAATTCATCTCGCACACAACCGCTCGGTGGCTGAAGTGGTGCAGGCTGCGCTGCAAGAAGACGTGCAAGGAATCGCCTTGAGTTCATATCAAGGTGGCCACGTTGAATACTTCAAATACATAGTTGATATGCTTAAGGAGCACGGCGCTGACCACATCAAAGTATTTGGCGGTGGCGGCGGCGTGATTGTGCCAGATGAAATCGAGGAGTTGCATGCCTATGGCGTGAGCAGAATCTATTCTCCTCAGGATGGTATGGAGCTGGGTTTGGTCGGGATGATTCAGGACATGATTGATCGATGTCTTGATGGTCTCGATGCAAATGGGAGTTTAGAATTTTCGCAGATTGATAAAGATGATTATCGCCAATTAGCCAAGCTAATTACCGCCATAGAATGTGACCAAGTAGACGAAGCGAACTTAGCAAAAATCAAATTATCGGCTGGTAATTCGATACCAGTGTTAGGAATTACCGGCACTGGGGGTGCTGGAAAATCATCGTTGACAGACGAGATGGTGCGCCGATTTCGTATTGACAGTGATGACCAAGCGCGTGTTGCTGTATTGGCAATTGATCCCACGCGGCGCAAAACAGGCGGTGCCTTGCTTGGCGACCGCATTCGTATGAATTCGATTTACAGCGAGAATATTTTCATGCGCTCAATTGCCACTCGTGGCGCAATCGGCGAGGTGCCGAGCCAATTGAGAGATATCATTGCTGCCGTTATGCAATTTGATTTTGATTTGATCGTCGTTGAAACCCCAGGGATTGGTCAAGGGGATGCCGGTATCGTGCCTTATGTAGACGCATCAATGTATGTTATGACGCCTGAGTTTGGCGCGCAGAGCCAACTCGAGAAAATCGACATGTTAGACTTTGCGGACTTGGTAATTATTAACAAGTTTGACCGCAAGGGCGCGGCTGATGCTTTGCGAGATGTAGCCAAACAAGTGCAGCGTAATCGTGAAGCGTGGAGTACTGAGCCCTCTAAGTTACCCGTTTATGGATCGATCGCATCACGCTTTGGCGACGATGGTGTGACTGCCGCATATCATGGGCTATTGACTGTGTTGCGAGAAAAAGGCCTGCGGCAGTGGGAGTCAAAGCTGCCTTTTATCGATTCACGCATACCTTCTGAGCGCTCGGTAATTGTGCCAACTGCACGGCAGCGCTACTTGGCGGAGATATCCGAAACAGTGCGTGGCTATCTAGGTCAATCAGAAGCGCAGGCAATCATTGCAGGCGAGCGCCAAGCACTGCAAGAAGTGTTGAGAATGCTAGGCACTAGTGATTCACAAATTATTGATTTAATTAAAAATAAGGATAATTCTCTTAGCCAGGAAAACCGCAGCTTACTTGAAGGCTGGGAGGGCATAAAATCACGTTATTCTGCTGAAGAGCTGAATGAAACTTTAGCCAATGGCAAGCAAGTTTCCACTGCACTCAAGCGCGAGAGCCTATCGGGTACCATGGTACCGAGAGTAGCCTTACCGCGTTATAGAGATCATGGAGAGCTTTTAAGCTGGATGAAGCGTGAAAATTTGCCTGGCGTATTCCCATACACTGCCGGCGTATTCCCGTTTAAACGTGAAGGTGAAGACCCCGCCCGCATGTTTGCTGGTGAGGGAGATCCTAAACGTACTAATCTAAGGTTTAAACGTTTGTCTGAGCACGCGCCAGCAAATCGGCTTTCAACCGCATTTGATTCCGTGACTTTATACGGTTTTGACCCAGCGACCCGCCCAGATATCTATGGCAAGATCGGCAACTCTGGTGTGTCTGTGGCAACACTTGATGATATGAAGCAATTGTTTGATGGTTTCGATCTTTGTTCACCAAGCACATCGGTTTCTATGACTATCAATGGGCCTGCACCAGCGATATTGGCAATGTTCCTGAATACTGCGATTGATCAGCAAATAAACCAGTTTGTGCAAGCACAAAATCGACAACCGACTGATATTGAAGCGGCTGACCTAAAGGGCACGGCGCTAAAAACCGTTCGCGGAACAGTACAAGCTGACATTCTCAAAGAAGATCAAGGGCAAAACACCTGCATATTTTCGACCGAGTTTAGCCTGAGGATGATGGGCGATATTCAGCAGTTCTTTATTGATAATGAAGTTAGAAATTTTTATTCGGTGTCTATATCCGGTTATCACATCGCCGAAGCCGGCGCTAACCCGATAACGCAATTGGCGTTTACCTTGGCCAATGGCTTTACTTTCGTTGAAACCTATTTGGCTCGCGGCATGAATATTGATGATTTTGCTCCCAATCTTTCATTTTTCTTCTCAAATGGAATGGACCCTGAGTACACCGTAATTGGGCGAGTTGCGCGGCGTATTTGGGCCGTTTCGATGCGCGAAAAGTACGGTGCTAACTCACGCAGCCAGAAATTAAAATATCATGTTCAAACTTCTGGTCGCTCATTGCACGCGCAAGAAATGCAGTTCAATGACATTCGCACCAGCCTTCAAGCATTGTTGGCAATAAACGACAATTGCAATAGCCTGCATACCAATGCTTATGATGAGGCAATCACTACTCCAACAGAAGAATCAGTTAGAAGAGCCTTAGCTATCCAGCTAATTATTAATAGGGAATTTGGATTATCCAAAAACGAAAACCCTAATCAGGGTTCCTTTATAGTCGACGAATTGACCGATTTAGTTGAAGAGGCTGTATTGCAAGAGTTTGAGCGATTATCCGATCGTGGTGGCGTGCTGGGCGCCATGGAGACCGGCTATCAACGTGGTCGTATCCAAGAAGAATCGATGAAGTATGAAACCAAAAAACACGATGGCAGTTACCCCTTGATCGGAGTAAACACTTTCTTGCCTGAAGGCCAAGCAGAGGAATTCGAAATTGAATTAGCGCGATCAACCGATGCAGAAAAGAAAAGCCAGATTGCTCGGCTAGCTGATTTTAAGCAACGTCATGAAGATGCCTCGCCACAAGTAATTGCCGATATCAAACAAACCATTAATGATGGTGGCAATGGATTTGAAGCGTTAATGGACGCCGTGCGACACTGCTCGTTGGGCCAGCTAACCGATGCATTTTTCGAGGTCGGCGGCCAGTATCGTCGAAGTACTTAGATGCCTAAAACGAAGACCAAGCCGAGGCAAGACGACAAGCCAAAATCTTGGCCTATACCCGTGCTCAAAGAGAATGAGCACTACTATATGGAAAATGGCTTTATGGTATTTACCCAAGCCTACCATCTTGCCAGAGGCCGTTGTTGTGGCAACACTTGCAGACATTGCCCTTTTGAATACATCAATGTGAGGAATAAATAGCCATGTTAAGTACGCCAGATCTGTGTGACCAGTTTGAGGGCCAAATTCGAGTTCTTGACCCTATTTTCACTAACTACGGTGGTGTTGATAGCTTCTGTGGGCAGGTTGTTACTATCAAGTGCTTTGAAGATAACTCGGTGGTCAAAAAACTAGTGAGTACCCCAGGTGAGGGGCGAGTGATTGTGATGGATGGCGGCGGCTCATTACGCCGAGCTATATTGGGCGACATGCTGGCTGAAAATGCCGCTAACAATGGCTGGGCAGGTTTGATAATTAATGGCTGCATTCGCGATTGCGATGAAATAGCTAACATTAGTTTAGGGCTGAAGGCGCTGAATATTCACCCGATGAAAACCCAAAAGCGCGGTCTTGGAGATTTAGACGTGGCCATCACTTTTGCCGGGCAAACCATCTTACCCGGCAACTGGATTTACTCCGACAATAATGGAATTATTGTCGCTGATGGCAAATTAGCTTAGCGCAGATTTGCGAGTATTTGTTTGGTCATTTTTTCAGTGGTAATAAAAGCCCAAGAGTACGCTTGATATTTACTCAGTGGGTTTGCCTTAAGAATCTCGGCATCGCTTTTACCCTCGGCTAGAAGTCCTGAAACTAATGCCGCCGAGTCCTCAAGCATTGCTACTGTACTATCAATGTCTTGTTTATCCGCCAGTGGGCCATGCCCTGGAATAATTTTGGTCTCTGCATCGGTCATTTTGGAAAGTTCTTTTAAAGCGGCAATAACACCTTTTAGGCTGCCGCCATTACTGCGATCTATATAGGGGAAGAGGGTGTTAAACATAATGTCGCCGGCATGAATCACATTCGTATGCTGAAAATGTATCACTGCATCGGCATGCGCGTTTGCGAAATTTATTATTTTGATTGCGTCGCCATTGATGTGCAGTGTCATGCGATCGGCAAAGGTTATCGCAGGCAGTGAAGACTTTTGCGCGGCAACAAACTTCTTGCCACTGTGCGTTCCCTTATTGGCAAGACTGGCGCGCAGATTTTCATGACTGATGAGGCGTGTGCCATCTTCTCCAAACGCAGCATTATTGCCAATGTGGTCGCCGTGTACATGGGTATTGATTAGATAGTCTACAGGTTGATCGCTAAGCGTTGCTACTTCGGCTCGTAGTATTTCCAGCACGGATGAGTAACCGTTATCGATCGTTGCAATGCCATCCTAGTCTATGCTCACTCCAACGTTTCCGCCTGAAGAACCGCCTACTCCGGAGAGCATATAGATGCCGTCTTTCATTAAGATGGTTTCATATTCAGCCTCTGTCGCGTGAGCTTTGCTGGATGCTGCGAGCAGCATCACAGCTAAAAAACAGCATAATGAAAATGACTTTAGGGCGGTGAGATTCAGTTTGGTAGTTATAGCCATGTGAGGTGCACTTATATTGAATTATTTTTTATAATACGCGAGCGCATAGTAACTAGATGCGTGTAACAGTCTATGCGAGCTAATCGGTGTGCCAAAGGCCTAAGTGCTAGGCGCCTCAGTATTAACTGCTCTGAAGGGCAATTGATTAGCGTAAATGCTTGGGGCTATTATTAGGAATAGTCATCATTCATAGTCTTTTACGCCAATGACTTCGATTCGGTGCTCAAATCAGCTAGAATGCAGCCCGAATTAAACAACAAACTTATAGAATTTCCGTGAAAAAGTATACTATTGCGATTCTCGCCGGTGACGGCATTGGCCCAGAAATAATGCAAGAGGGCATCAAAGTCCTAAAAGTCATCGAGGCCCGTAACGACGTGGAGTTTAATCTAGTCGAAGCCCCATTCGGTGCCGGTGCTTGGTTTAGCCATGGAACTTCTTTTCCAGAGGAAACTCAACGTTTAGTTGATGAAGCCGACGCGGTGGTTAAAGGCCCCATTGGTTTGAGTCACGAAGAGTCAAAGAAAATACCTATTGATCAACAGCCTGAACGCGGAGCTCTATTGCCCCTGCGCAAGCGCTTGAACACCTATGCTAATTTTCGACCTGTTTACTTGCCGAAATCTTTAGGGCACTTCTCTCCGCTTAAGGCGGAAATCATCGGTGAAGGCATCGACATGATCATGGTGCGCGAGCTGGTAGGTGGTTTATACTTTGGCGAAAAAGAAGTAGGCATCAATGAGCAGGGCAGGCGCTTTGTGCGCGAAGTGTTGGAATACGACGAAGATCAAATCGCCAATATTCTGCACGAAGGTTTGAAACTGGCTCAAGGCCGCAAGAAAGTGCTGCACAATATTCATAAGAGCAATGTTCTGAAATCCAGTGTTTTGTGGAATGAGGTTTTGGAAGAGATAGCACCTCTATACCCTGATGTAGAAGTGCGTAATATCTTGGTTGATGCGGCGGCGACAGCCCTATGCCTTAACCCTGCACAATTTGATGTAATGGTGATGGAAAATATGTTTGGCGATATCTTGAGTGATCAAGGTGGCGGTATATTGGGCTCCTTGGGCTTGATGCCCTCTGCGTGTTTGGGCAGCAATGGCAAAGCGTATTATGAGCCATCTCATGGTTCAGCGCCTGATATCGCTGGGCAGAAAATAGCCAACCCTTACTCGATGATTGGCTCTATGGCGATGATGCTGGAATACAGTTTTGATATGGTCGATGAAGCTCGCAATGTTTGGGATGCTATGCAAAGCGTCTTTTCAGACGGCTTCTCCACGTCAGATTTATCCAAAGCCGGTAGCGGCGTGACCATGCTCTCAACTGATGAGTTCGGTGATAAAGTTGTTGAGCATTTATTAGCCAACGCATAGCTATCAGTCAACTCATGGGAGTGCTTTGGGTTGTCCAGTCCAGCAGATCCAGTCCAGCTGAGGCGTCATTTCGTTAAACCAATACGGGTATGCTAAGGTCAAAGATTAGCCAATATTGCCGCCTAGCATTATCGACAATGAAAATTCCGTTTTATCAGATAGACGCTTTTACCGACAAAGTCTTCCAAGGCAATCCAGCAGCGGTTTGCATGCTAGATGAATGGTTGAGTGTGTCGGTGATGCAATCCATTGCGGCTGAAAATAATCTCGCCGAAACCGCATTCTGTGTTGCAAACGACCACGGCTATGCTATTCGATGGTTTACTCCGCAGGTTGAGGTTGATTTATGTGGTCATGCCACGTTGGCCACCGCACATGTGCTATTCAACGAATTGGCTGTCGAGCAAGCGTCAATCAGTTTTCAATCAAACAGTGGCAGACTTTACGTAAGGCGTAGAAATGGGCTTCTCGAGTTAAACTTTCCTGCCGAAAAAGCGCTGCAATGCGCCGTGCCGAATGGTCTATGCGAGGCGCTCGGAGCTAATATCAGCATTTGTTTAAAAAATGTAGACTATTTAGTAGTATTGCAATCAGAGCAAATGTTAACAGACCTGCGACCTGATTTTGAGCAACTCCAAGATTTGGAAGCGCGTGGCGTTATTGTTACGGCCCCTTCAACAAACTACGACTTTGTCAGTCGTTTTTTTGCCCCGGCTGTGGGGGTTAATGAGGACCCTGTCACAGGCTCCGCGTTTACTAAGCTGATACCATATTGGGCTGAACGACTTGATAAAACCAGCATGCAGGCCAAACAAATCTCAGCCCGCGGCGGAGAAGTTCATTGTGAATTGGCCGAGAATCGAGTTTTGATCGCTGGGAATTCGGTGTTGTATGCAAAAGGCGAAATTATAATTTAGTTATAAAGTTAAATCATATAGAGTAAATAGGAGCCGCGAGGCTGTAATCTAAGCAAAAAAGTGAATCCGAATAACAAGAAGACGCATCTAAGCCTTTAAGAACACCAAATTAAGGTGTTTATGGTTAACTGGAGAAAATTAAATGAAACAACTATTACTGGGCCTGAATATGTTGCTGATGGTCGGAGCAATGAGTTTCGCTCATCTAGATTCTGCCTACGCGCAAGAATCCGATGCAATCGTTATTGGTGTAGGAGCTACAAGTTCGGACCAAACTGAAGTCACCGAAGAAGATGATGGCTTTAACATCTCAATCAATCTGGGTGATGAGGAAGATAGCGCCGAGAAAAAACTTAAAAATGCCGTTACAACATTAAGCAAAGTAATTGGCAAAGAAATTAGTGATGATATTGCTATAGAATTAGAGGGTATGAGCGAGGACGAGAAAGAACAAATCGTTGTGGCACTCTCTAATGGATTCAGTTTTGACTCACATGATTCAGGCGGTATTTCTGTTCGAGAATTCTTGATTGCATTCACGGCCATCGTATTGATTTTTGGCATGCCGGTATTTATCTTGATCATATTGTTGATGTTCGGGTCGCGTAAACGTCGTCAAAAAATGGACCTCGTACGCACCTATCTTGATGCCGGTAAGGATGTACCAGAGGAAGTATTAGCTGAGTTCAGTGGCGGCGGAACCAATAGCTTAAAAAGAGGTGTAACCCCCTTGGCGATTGGTGCTGGCATGATCGCTGCGTCTTTTATCTTGGGCGAGACTGCCTTGGCAGCCTTTGGCCTAATCCCTCTATTCATAGGTATTGCTCGACTAGTGTATTGGAAGTATGAAACCAAGCCGACGGATTTAGCGAATTAGACCGGAGTAACAATTCGCATAAATTGTGAAACAAATAATAGATGATGCCGTGTTGGTCGAACTTGCTGTTAGCGAAAACGACCAACGCGCGTATGCGGAGTTGGTGAGTCGTCATCAATCTAATCTGCGTTATTCAATGCGTCAATTAACCGATTGGAACGAAGCGCTTGCGGATGATTTAACGCAAGATGCTTTCGTGCAAGCGTTTAAGGAGTTGCACCGTTTTCGTAAGCAAGCCAAGTTCTCCAGTTGGCTTTACCGAATAGGTTACAACACCTTTTTGCAATATGTAAGAAAGAAGCAACTGGATCTGCAATCAATAGACGAGCCAACGCAAGAGACTGAGTCGCTGACAGCGAATGAGCTTCATGGTGACGAAGATTCAGGCTTACACAAAAAAGTGGCGCGATTGTTAGCTAAACTAGAGCCTGAGCGACGGTCTGTGCTACACTTATTTTTGCATAGACAGCATACGCAGCAAGAGATATCCACCTTGATGGGCATCCCGCTCGGCACCGTTAAAACGCACATCAATCGTGGGCGGGTGACATTACAAGCTGGCTTGCAAGGTTGGCAAGGTTAAATTATGAATGATATTTTAAATAAAAATTTGCACCGCGAGCAAACTGGCTCTGTGCGAAAGCAGACAGAGTTTCAACAGTTGGATGCGATGTTTAATTCCCTGCGAAGTTCAGAACCAGTGTTGGCTGATGATAACTTCACCAAAGTGGTGCTCAATTCTTTGCCCGCTGCGACTAAGCGAGACATTCTTGGCAATCGTGGGGTGCGTTCGGTTATTTCATTCGATTTGCTTGGGCTTTTTGTTGGTGTTATCTGTGCGTATATGTTTGTAGAAATGCGCACCGTATTAGAGTTTGTCTTGAGCGTGGTGCCTGAATCGATCGTGTTGTCGCCATTGGTAGCCGTTGCAACCTTGTCATCACTGGTGTTGCTCTCTTTCGGTGCATGGTGGTCTGTAGAATACGGCTCTAAAGCCTAACAAAACCACACTGGCTCTTAACTGCTTGCTCAAAAGCCGTGCTCCCAAATATTCAACCGCAGCGGCATCCCTAGCTTGCAACGATTTATAGCTTTCTTCAGTTGTTTCCTTCATATAGCGCTGTTTATTGTTTTCAGTGCCAGCGCAGCGCATGCGCAATCCAATCAGTTCAGTGGAACCTTCAGCCTTCCAGGTGGTGTCACCGCTCCTTCAGGAGGAACTCGTTTTGAAGTTCGCACCGAGCCAATTGATGAATTTACCTTTAACAGCCAGGTCGCATACTCATCAACCCAAGTGAACCTGCTTGCCGGACAGAGTAGTTCTAATTATTCCATTCGCCTGGATAACTCGCCGCAAGTGCTTAACAAGACTGTGCGCTTTGTGTGCCTCAGCGGCTGCGCAAATCTTGATATCACAACCTCCGGATGGTGGAGTGCAAGTGCGGGGGTAGTTGGTCAAGCGGATGCGAGCTCCTTTGCTGCCAATACTGACCGAACAATCAACTTGCAGTTGGAACCAGCTGACATATTTGCCGGAAGCATCGTTTTACCTGAAGACTTCACTACCACCGGCGCCGAGCAGTTTATTGTTGAGGTGGTTGAAGCAAGTTTTGCTATTACCGCTCGGTTTACTCAAACCATAGAACCCTCAGCCAATCTTCAGCAAATAAATTTCAGATTGGGAGTTCCTAGCAATGAAACAGGCGGAGGCTGGAATCTAAGCATGCGTTGCATAAATTGCGCCAATGATTTAGAGGCCGGCCCTTATTTTGCAAAAAGTATCAGCGGGGTACCTGTGTCGCTTAAGTCAGTAGGGCAATTTTTCTTTCGCAAGAATGCAGACTATCAGAATATGCGCTTGGATCTTATTTCGCTGCACAAAAGTGATGTCAATCCGGCCGCAGTACTCGGCGCGGTAAGCCTTCTTTTATTGTCAGATTAGCGCCCATAATTTAGCGTTGGTTGACTGCTAAAAGAATCCACGCTAACTGCTGCCAATAGTAAGCCCCTGTGATAATCTTTACCTTTAAACATCCTGATTTTGACCGAGCACTGCGAAACGCTTAGGTCCATTACTCAAACCAGTAGAACAGTAATGAACTAGCAATAACAGTAGGCAAGTCAGAGCGCCCAAGTTACTAATTAACTAATTAATTATTATGCCTATAGCTAAGCAACAATCATTTGATTATGTAATCGTTGGTGGTGGCTCGGCCGGTTGCGTATTAGCTAACCGCCTGAGCGAAAACCCCAACATTTCGGTCTGCCTTATAGAGGCAGGTGGTTCTGACAATAACCCTCTGATAAAGGTCCCTCTAGGAATGATAGCGTCTCTGCGTTATAAGTTTAAAAACTGGGGATATTTGACCACACCACAAGCGGGTCTGAACAATAGGCTAGGCTATCAGCCGCGCGGCAAGGTGCTAGGTGGATCTTCTTCGATAAACGCCATGATTTATGTGCGTGGCGCGCCGCAGGACTACGACAGATGGGCAGAGCAAGGCTGCGACGGTTGGTCATTTAGTGATGTGTTGCCCTATTTTAAAAAGGCTCAACACCGAGAAGCTGGAGCCACTGAGTTACACGCTCAAGGCGGCCCGCTGAATGTGGCACCGATCACCGACCCTAGTCCGATCAATGATGTTTTTTTGCAAGCTGCGCAAGAGCAGGGGCATAGCCTTAACGCAGATTTTAATGGCCCAACTCAGGAAGGTTTTGGCTTGTTCGAAGTCACACAGAAAAACGCTGAGCGTTGGTCTGCATCGAGAGCGTATCTTGAGCCCGCACGCAGGAGAGGCAATCTAACAATTTTTACCGACGCGCTCACCGAGAAAGTATTGCTCAAGGGCAAAAAAGCGTATGGTGTGCAGGCCACAATTCATGGAACTTCCAGACAGATTTTAGCTAATAAAGAAGTGCTGCTATGTGCTGGTGCTTTTGGATCACCACAACTTCTTATGATGTCTGGTATTGCTGGAGTCGATAAGTTAAGCCCTCATGGTATAGAGCAATTGCACGATTTACCGGGGGTGGGTGAGAACCTGCAAGATCATCCGGATTATATATTGAGTTATAAGTCCAAGTCGCTTGATACCTTTGGTTTCTCAATATTGGGCAGTTTTAAGATACTCGCCGAGTCGTACAAATATTGGCGTAAGCGCCGCGGGATGCTCGCGACTAATTTCGCTGAATCAGGTGCGTTTATCTCAACTGATAAGAGTCAAGTTTCGCCGAACATCCAGCTGCATTTTATTCGAGGTGTGATCGATGATCATGCGCGCAAGCTGCACTGGGGTCATGGTTACTCGTGCCATGTCTGTGTGTTGCGGCCTAAGAGTCGTGGTTCAGTCACATTGCGGGATGCGAAGCCAAGCAGCACACCAGTCATAGATATAGGTTTTTTAAACGACAAAAGTGATCTTGTATCATTGCTTGCAGGAGTCAAGATCACTCAGCAGGTGCTTAAATCTGCAGCTTTTGATAGGGTGAGAGGCAAGCCTCTTTACGCAAGCGATAGCGATAGCGACGAAGAGCTTATTGCTGATATTAAAGAGCGATGCGACACTGTGTATCACCCAGTGGGTACCTGTAAAATGGGTATCGATAATGCGTCGGTGGTAGATCTAGAACTAAAGGTTCACGGCATCGATTGCTTGAGAGTAGTAGATGCCTCAATAATGCCTAACGTAATTTCAGGAAATACTAACGCGCCAACCATTATGATAGCGGAGAAGGCAGCGGACTTAATTTTGGTGAGTTCTTAGAAAGCGCCAAAGCGGTTTAAACCAAGGAGTCAACGCCGAGTGCAAGCTTCAATCAAGACAATAAAAAATAACAATAGATTACCAATTTAGGAGGATATCTCATGTTAGGACTAATGATGAAAGACCAATTGACCATCCAAATGTTGATGCGTCATGGCCGTTCAATAAATGGTGATTCCGAAATTGTTTCGGTCACTCACGATAACCCAAGGCATCGCTACACTATGGCAGAGTGTTTTGATCGGGCTGGCCAGCTGGCTAATGCGCTTAATAAGCTAGGCTTAAAGCAAGGCGAGACTGTCGGCACTATGGCCTGGAACGACTATCGTCACATGGAAGCCTACTATGGAGTGGCGTGCATGGGCGCGGTATGCCACACAATTAATCCACGTTTATTTCCAGAGCAGTTGGTTTACATCATCAATCATGCGCAAGATCAATATCTCTTGGTAGATCCGATGTTTATGCCGTTGATAGAGGCTATTCAATCAAGCATTCCCATCGTTAAAGGAATAGTGGTTATGGCTGGCAAAGAGTCTATGCCCGAAACGTCGATAGAAAATGTGCATTGCTACGAAGACTTGATTGGCTCTGAAACAGCCTGTTATGACTGGCCAGAGTTAAGCGAAGACACCGCGTGTTCGCTGTGCTACACATCAGGTACCACGGGTAACCCTAAGGGCGTTTTGTATTCTCATCGTTCCTTGGTGCTGCAAACTTATGCGACTTGCCTGGGTGATGGTATGGCAATTGGCGCACAAGATGCGGCGCTACCGATTGTTCCGATGTTTCACGTAAATGCCTGGAATGTGCCTTATTCAGCCGCGTTGTCTGGGTTTAAGTTGGTATTTCCCGGTTCTAAAATGGGTGATGGCGAAACGCTGCAAACACTCATTGAAGAAGAGAATGTCACTTATGCCTTAGGTGTGCCCACCGTGTGGTTGACACTGATTAACTACTTGAAGGAAACTGGCAAGCGAGTGGATTCTCTACAGCGCGTAGGCGTTGGTGGCTCTGCCTGCCCGCTAAGCATTATGGAAGACTTTGAAAAACTTTATGCGGTTACTACTACCACTGGTTGGGGTATGACTGAAATGGCTCCTTTAGGTACTTTTAATACCTTAAAGCATTCTCGCGAACATTATTCTGATGAAGAATATGCGGCGATTCGCGTGCGCGCCGGGCGACCAATATTCGGTGTCTCAATGAAAATTGTCGATGAAAAGGATAATGATTTACCTTGGGATGGGGTCGCCTTCGGGGCTTTGAAAGTGCGCGGCCCGTGGGTAGTAGAGCGCTACTTTAAGCATGAAGAGTCTACCTTAGATGATAATGGGTGGTTTGATACCGGCGATGTGGCCAGTATTAACCCCGACGGTAATATGATTATTACTGACCGTACTAAAGACGTTATTAAATCTGGTGGAGAGTGGATATCCTCAATTGATCTTGAGAACTGTGCAATGGGTCATGAAGAAGTTGCCGAGGCCGCTGTAATTGGCGTGGTTCACCCAAAGTGGGATGAACGGCCTTTATTAGTTGTGGTTAGAGCTGCTGGCTCAGAAGTCAATGCCGAGCAAATTTTCGGTTTTATGGACGGCAAGGTTGCCAAATGGTGGATGCCAGATGAAGTTGCCTTCGTTGATGAGTTGCCACACACGGCCACAGGCAAGGTTCATAAAATGAAGTTGCGCGAACAGTTTTCAGAATACCGATTTGCCGGGACCTAGATGCTCAGTTATTTGGCAGTCTAGTTACTAAGTTTGCATTAACTGGGTTTGTGGCTAATCGCTAACAGTGATTTTAAGCTTTAAATTTGGCGATAAGAAAGGTATTCATTTAGGTGAACGCCTTTTTTATTGTTATACGGCTGCCGCGTTGTTATCTGGAGCAATGAGTTCATGCTGTCATAATAGGTTTGGTTCTTCGACTGCCTTAGCATCGATAGGATGCAAAAGCATCTCCAAGCTACGTCTGACTATGTTGTTAATGGCTTGCGCAAAATTGGTAGGCGATTGCCTTGGATAGGCAAATTGGTGTTCATTACGCGAATTTTGAAATAGGCTGCAACGCTGCAAAATAGAGTTCTCTGCTTCGGTGAACTTTTGTAGTTGAGCAAAGACAGGTTAAATACATCCAGCAACATCATTTTCAGGAGATATTAGGGTCCTATTGAGTATTTTTTTTACCGCGCAAATCGGACTACCAGTTTGTTTTGGCTAAGAGTAAACTAGCGCCCTTATTTTGATCATGGTAACAGCCCCGATGAAGGATCACAGTTTTGCATCTCTTGAACTAAAAGCCGAATTACTCAGCAATCTAGAGTCATTGGAGTTTAACTCAATGACCGCGATTCAGGCGCAGGCTCTGCCATTGATCCTGGCTGGGCGAGACGTCGTCGCGCAGGGCCAAACAGGTTCAGGTAAAACTGCTGCGTTTGGTTTGGGTATATTGAATAAGCTCGACAACAAAGCGTTTAGAGTGCAATCGCTGGTTTTGTGCCCCACGCGTGAACTGGCCGAACAGGTATCAGTCGAAGTTCGGCGTTTCGCGCGCAGCATTCCTAATGTCAAAGTGCTTACTCTTTACGGCGGCACGCCAATCAAAGCGCAAATGGAATCCCTGCAAAAAGGCGTGCATATCGTGGTGGGCACCCCCGGGAGGATCGACGACCATCTACAAAAAGGTAGTTTAGACCTTAGCCATATAAGTTCCTTGGTACTCGATGAGGCTGACCGTATGCTGGATATGGGCTTCCAGAAAACGTTAGAAAGTATAGTGGAAAAGATTCCCAGTAGCCGCCAAACGCTCTTATTTAGTGCGACCTATCCACCTGAAATCAGGCAGATCGTTGAGCAGATAACGCAGAACGCCGAGTTTGCTAAAGTAGCTCCAAGTCAGGATAAAGTACGTATTGATGAGCGATTTTATCAAGTAGACAACGAGGCTCACCGACTAGAAGCGCTAATGTTGTTACTGCTACAGGTAGGCGCAGAGCAGTCAGTAGTGTTCTGTAATACTCGCGCTGAGACCCAAACGGTGGCAGGAAAATTAAAAAGTAAGGGCTTTAGCGCAGCGTCGTTGCACGGAGATATGGAACAAAAGGACAGAGATCAAACACTGGTCCGATTTTCCAACAAGAGTATCTCGGTACTAGTTGCAACCGACGTAGCAGCTCGAGGTCTGGACATAGATTCTTTGGACCATGTTTTCAATTATCACTTGCCTAGAGAAGTGATCGTATACACGCACAGAATCGGCCGCACGGGTCGTGCAGGGCAGAAAGGCAGTTCATATTCGCTCTATCAAGCTTCCGAGCAATTTAGACTGGAACAACTGGAAAAGTATTTGGAGCGCCGCCTCGATTCGGTGGAATTACCACCAATTGAACTTTTGGAGCAGGCGCCAGGGCGGCCACAAACTTCGACTTTACGAGTTGAAGGAGGCAAAAAACAAAAATTGCGAGCTGGTGACCTCGTAGGTGCCTTAACCAAGGGCGATGGTATCTCTGCAACGCAAATAGGTAAGATCCAAGTGATGGAAAATTGGGCCTATATTGCCGTTGATAGAGAAGTTTCGAGAGTTGCATTGCAAAAATTATCCAGCGACAAAATTAAGGGGAAATCATTTCGCGCTCGCTTAATCTGAGACTGAAGTCGTTTTGTATGCATTTGTCCAATTGTCTGAGTGTATTTTTGCATGAAAAAATACAAAAAAATTCCCTGAAACGCTTGAACTGATTGATTCTATCCCCATAATTCAGCCATCCACCATTCAGATTTCTAATTAGATCTATTTTTAACTTATGAACCGTGAAGACATACCTGATTTAAACAGCAAAAATGAGCCAACCGCCCATGAAACCGAGGCCGATCTTCTGAAATCCCAGGAGTCTACTGAGGGCTTCACTGGAACTGTTGAAGGGGTCGCTGATATTGATTCTGAGCAAGTAGCAAGCGATGACGCCGTTGATGAGGCCAGCGAACTGGAATCAGCTCAGGCTGAAATAGCCAAGCTTAAAGATGCTTTTTTACGTGCTAAAGCTGAGCAAGATAATGTACGGCGGCGCGCTGAGAAAGATATCGCCAATAGCAGAAAGTTTGCGGTTGAAGGCTTTGCAAAGGAGTTGTTAAGCGTTTTTGACAGTTTAAAGCTGGCAACTGCGGTTGAACTGGCAGAAGATCCCAGCGATACAGTTAAGAGCGTGCGTGAGGGAGTTGAAATCACCCTAAAGCAAGTCAACTCAGCGTTTGCCAAGTTTGCAGTGAAGGAAATTGCCCCGCAAGTGGGCGATAAACTTGACCCCAATTTGCATCAAGCCATGACTATGGTTGATTCAGAAGAAATTGAGTCCGGTTGCATTATTACGGTGATCCAAGCGGGGTTCGAGTTGCATCAACGTTTGTTGCGCCCAGCCATGGTAGTGGTTGCTAAGTAGTAGATAACTGATGTTAGTAAGTGTTAATTAACGCTTGAATAAATCATTAAAAGCCCCACAAAAGGGGCAGAACAAATTTTTACAGAGGTGACTCAATTATGGGCAAAATTATTGGAATCGACTTAGGAACAACTAACTCCTGTGTTGCGGTGATGGACGGCGACAAGCCACGCGTTATCGAAAACAGCGAAGGTGATCGTACAACTCCGTCATACGTGGCTTTTGGCGATGACGGCGAGGTTTTAGTAGGTCAACCTGCTAAGCGCCAATCGGTGACTAATCCAACCAACACTTTATATGCGGTAAAACGCCTTATTGGTCGAAAGTTCGATGAGAAGGTAGTTCAGCGCGACGCCGAGCTAATGCCTTACAAAATCATTAAGGCTAAAAATGGTGATGCTTGGGTACAAGCCAATGGCAAAGATATGGCTGCACCAGAAGTGGCTGCGCGTATTCTGCAAAAAATGAAGAGCACTGCGGAGGAATTTCTCGGTGAAGAAGTAACCGAAGCTGTTGTCACAGTTCCTGCATACTTTAATGATGCACAGCGCCAGGCAACTAAAGATGCTGGCAAAATTGCGGGCCTAGATGTTAAACGCATCATCAATGAACCAACCGCGGCTGCACTTGCTTATGGTATGGATCAAAAAATCGGTGATCGTAAAATTGCCGTTTATGACCTTGGTGGCGGTACTTTCGACGTTTCGATTATCGAAATCGCTGACATCGACGGTGAACACCAGTTTGAAGTTTTATCTACCAATGGTGACACTTTTCTAGGCGGTGAAGATTTTGATAATCGTATAATTCAATATCTCGCCAACGAATTTAAGAAAGATCAGAACATTGAGCTAAAAGGCGATGCGCTTGCTATGCAACGTTTGAAAGACGCCGCAGAAAAAGCCAAGATTGAGTTGTCTTCAAGTTCACAAACTGAAATCAACCTGCCTTACATTACGGCTGATGCGACAGGGCCAAAACACTTGGTGTTGAAGCTTTCACGCGCAAAACTTGAATCTTTGGTTGAGGATTTAGTAACGCGAACTATCGAACCATGCAAAATTGCGCTTAAAGACGCAGGTTTATCTGCCAGCGAAATAGATGATGTGATTTTGGTCGGTGGTCAAACCCGTATGCCTAAAGTGCAGGAAGCAGTGCAAAACTTCTTCGGCAAAGAAGCGCGTCGTGATGTGAATCCTGATGAAGCAGTGGCGATGGGTGCTGCGATCCAAGGTGGTGTGCTTGGTGGCGATGTGAAAGACGTACTATTGCTGGACGTTACTCCGCTCACTCTAGGTATCGAAACTATGGGGGGCGTGCGCACTGCATTAATCGATAAGAATACGACTATCCCTACTAATGCTGGACAAGTATTTTCTACTGCCGAAGACAACCAAAACGCAGTGACTATTCATGTGCTCCAAGGCGAGCGAGAAATGGCCGCTGGCAATAAGTCTTTGGGTCGTTTTGACTTGACTGATATTCCGCCATCAATGCGCGGAACGCCACAAATTGAAGTGACTTTTGATATTGATGCCAACGGTATCATGCATGTGTCGGCTAAAGATAAAGCAACTGGCAAAGAGAACAAAATTGTCATCAAATCAAGTTCTGGTTTGAGCGACGAAGAAATCCAAGCGATGATTGCAGATGCTGAAGCGCATGCAGAGGAAGACGCTAAAGCGAAAGCTCTAGTTGAAGCTCGAAACCAAGCTGAGTCAATGATTAATGGCGTGCAGAAAACCATGGCAGACGCTGGTGAGAATCTCGCTGCAGAAGAAAAAATCGCGATTGAAGTTGCGATTGCTGAAGTTGAAGAAGCCACTAAGGGCGAAGACGTAGACACGATTAACGCTAAAGTTGAAACCTTGATGCAGGCAAGCCATAAGTTAGCTGAGCAAATGTATGCTCAAACTGAGGGCGCTGAAGATGCACAAGAAGCTCCACAAGACGATAATGTAGTCGATGCTGAATTCGAAGAAGTTAAAGACGAAGACGAAAGCGAAAAAAGTAAAGACGAAAGCAAAGACGCTTAACAATACTCCTAGCGCTGGGCTCTGCCCTCGCAAAGGTGAGTAACAATGGCCCACGCTTAGCTATTAATGCTGGCGTGGGCCTTTTTACCAAAATCAGAACCTTAAATCATGGCAAAACGCGATTATTACGAAGTACTAGGTGTTAGCAATTCGGCTGATCAAGCCGAGTTGAAGAAGGCGTATCGCCGTCTTGCCATGAAATATCACCCCGATCGTAATCCAGACGACGAGCAGGCAGAAGTAAAATTCAAAGAAGCTAAAGAGGCTTATGAGATTCTTACTGATGGCGAGAAAAAAGCCGCTTACGACCAATTTGGTCATTCTGCCTTTGAGGGTGGTATGGGCGGTGGCGCCGGCGCGGGTGGCGCAGGTGGTTTTGGCGATATGTTCGGCGACATGTTTGGCGATATTTTCGGCGGTGGAGGAGGTGGCGGTGGCCGCCAACGCCAGCGACGCGGTGCAGACTTGCGCTACAATTTGGAATTATCGCTTGAAGATGCGGTGCGTGGCACCGAAGTGAGTATCACTGTTCCGCGTATGTCCGCATGCCGAACTTGCAGCGGTTCTGGTGCTAAAAAAGGCAGCACACCTTCGCAATGCGGCACTTGTCATGGGCAAGGCCAAGTGCGTATCCAGCAGGGCTTTTTCTCAGTGCAACAAACCTGCCCGCAATGCCACGGTAAAGGCACTATCATTACCGATCCTTGTGATGGTTGTAGTGGTCAAGGGCGTGTGCGAGAGAATAAAAAGCTTTCGGTTAAGATACCTGCAGGTGTGGATGAGGGCGACCAAATTCGCTTGTCTGGAGAAGGTGAAAGTGCCGGAGCCGGTGGTGTCAACGGTGATCTATACGTTTCAGTGTCTTTGAAAGAGCACCCAATTTTTACTCGTGAAGGCGTGGATTTACACTGCATAGTGCCAGTAAGTTTTACCATCATGGCATTGGGCGGTGACCTTGAAGTCCCCACTTTAGACGGTAGAGCTAAACTAAAGATTCCAGCAGGAACACAGTCAGGCAAGATGTTTCGTCTCCGTGGCAAAGGAACCAAAAATGTCCGAAATGCAGGTTTTGTAGGTGATTTGTATTGTGAGGTTAAGGTGGAGACACCGGTTAATTTAACAAAACGTCAGCGTGAATTATTACAAGAATTGGATGACACAATTAACGAGGGTGGCAGCAAACATAGTCCTGAAAAGAGTTCATGGGCGGACCGAATAAAGTCATTTTTTGACGATATAGTGACCTGATAAGCAAGCTAAATAATCAGCAATACTGTGAGCGAGGTGGCTACCATAGAGTTAGGGCTAATCTGCTTCTTTGAATATTTTTGTCAGCGCTGGAGCAAGCCAAGCGGCACCAGTCAAATTCAGGTGGTGTGAATCATAGTACAGTGGCCAACCCTCCTGGTTGACGATTTTGCAGCCATAACCACAGGTCTTATAGCTTATTAATATCCTATTTAAGCTAGGGTCAGATATTGAATTCAGTGTGCTCAACTCAAAGAAATTCAATTCATGGTGTTGGCCAATTGTCCGCTTCGGCATTTCAACTTCGAGTTCCAACCAGTCCCATACCATTTTAGGTACGTTGTTGTCCCACACGGGGATTGGGTCAATGTAGTGTATTTGAAACCCATCCCTATTGGCTGCGGCGATCAAAGCCTCTAATTGAGCTTTGCGTAGGGTGTCTCGTGACTGGTGAACAATGACCGCATCAATGTTGTACTTTGCGACTTCAGCTGAGACATTCTCGGCAGTGGTTTTGCCCCAACCTAGCGGGAAATTGTCTTTCCAAATTCGTAAGCCTGATGAGTGTTTAAAAGCGAGTTCAGACAAAATTGTTTTAAGTGAATCAGCGTGGCTATTACCGATCAATAAATAGTTATGCGTGGGAGATTGCGGCTGTTCACCAACTTCACAAGACTGAGCCAGCGGCTGCATTAACTCAAATACGCTGCCACAGCGAAATTGAGTACGATCATATACAGCATCTGCAACCCTACGTTGCTCTGCGGTGTAACTGGCTAGTTGCTGTGCATTGAGAGAATATGCGCCCAAACTGACGACAACTACGGCCATTACAGCAATTATTGGTTTGGGTTTATAAAATACCCCTTTGCGCATTGGTGACTCTATTAAATGGTAGCAAAGCACCGAGGCTACAATAATTAGAGTAACCAGCGCGAGTAGGTCAAGACTGGCAATAAAATGGTAGTCGGTTCCACTGAACGGCTGATAGATAAATAACAGAATGATTGGGTAATGGACCACATACACAGAGTAAGAATACTTTCCTAATGTCTCTAGGCTTCTACCCAATAGACCTTGTTCAAATTCTTTGGGCAAACCCGTAGCTAACACTGTGCCTGCTAATACGCAGCTAATCAGCGCAATAAACCCAGGATGACGAAGGCCCTCACCAAATTCGATAGCGCTGATAATCATTAATCCTATAAAGGCGAAGCTGCCTAGGAGCGGTCGATGTTTCGAAATGTTGCCACCTTTAGTGAGCAGGGCGGCACACAAAAAACCCAACATAAACTCCCACAACCGAAATGGTAGGAGAAAAAAAGCTGAGCTGGTGGATCGGCCTGCGAAGGCAAGACAGGCCACTAAGGACAGAACCGAAAGGGCAATTAGCAATGTTTTGGAGCGCGTAAAGACTGCGAATATAATGGGCACAACTAGGTAGAACTGTGCTTCTACTCCCAGTGACCATAGATGCAATAACGGGCGGAAATTATTTGCGTCAAAGTAGCTGGCTTGCAGCCAATCACCAACATTGGGAATTAGAAAAGCCGAAAAAATACTGTGCTGGGTCAGCGCCCGATATTCAGCATTGTGTAATGCAAAATAGCCATAGATCAATACTGCGATGATGATGAAAAAGTAGGCTGGCAATATCCTTTGCGCACGCCGTGCTAGAAAAGCACGAATAATTTTGGTGTCAAGGGCATTTGAAGTAGAACCTGGCGGAAAGTACAACACCGCCATTAGAAATCCACTAATCACAAAGAAAATATCCACCCCAAGAAAGCCGCTATTAACGGCACCAATATTAAGGTGGTAGAGCACTACTACAAGCACTGACAAACCGCGTAATATTTGAATATCTGTTCGATAATTCATTTTACTAGCGCAATCTCGAGAGTAGGTTTGGTGATATAGCAGGCAATTTCGTTTGAGCAATTGTTCTAGCTAGCAATACGATAGCAAGGAGTGTATTCCCCGGACAGCTTCATGCGTTTTTGCTGTACAAAGCTGTCGAGCAAATTGTCCAGAGCCTGCATGATTTCAGGGTCGCCGTTAAGTGTATACACACCATGTTCCTTAATGGCTTGAATACCATCTGGCTTAATATTACCCGCCACAATGCCTGAGAAAGCGCGGCGTAAATCGGCCGCCAAAGTAGCCGGGTCTTGGTTTTTTTGTAAGTTTAGAGCAGCCATGTTGGCGTGGCTTGGCTCAAAGGCTTGTTGAAAAGGCTTAGCAATCTGTAAGGACCAATTATAAAAGAACGCATCATCAAGTTTTCGGCGATTCCTGTAAACATCTCGCATAGAAGCACACATTTTTTGCGCTACGCTTTTTGGATCATCGATAATAATCTCGTACAATGCTTGGGCTTTTGCACCAAGGGTTTGTGCAATAAACGCATCAAGCTGATCGAAGTATTCACGGCTACTGGCGGGTCCAGTAAAAATAAGCGGCATGCAAATATCACTGTTCCTGCCGTCTAGCATTATCCCCAGGATATACAATATTTCTTCAGCAGTGCCGGCACCACCCGGAAACACAATAATGCCATGGCCGCTGCGCACAAACGCCTCTAAGCGTTTTTCGATATCTGGCATGATGATAAGTTCGGTAACAATAGCATTAGGTGCTTCTGACGCGATAATCCCAGGTTCGGAAATGCCAACGTAGCGAGCATCCTTAGACCGTTGCTTACCATGGCCAATAAAAGCGCCTTTCATTGGGCCCTTCATAGCGCCAATGCCACAACCGGTACAAATATCCATGCCGCGCAAGCCCAAGCGATAACCCACTTCCTTAGAATAATCGTATTCCTTGCTGCTTATTGAATGGCCACCCCAACAAACTATTAAGTTTGGTCTTTTGCGTGGTTTGAAAACGCGCGCATTGCGTAAGGTTTTAAATACCATGTCGGTAATCGATTCGCCTTGCTCCTCCCAAAGCAGAACCTGATCTTGCAGATATACAATATCTCGCAGCACCGCGAAAAGATGGGATCGAATTCCCTCGATTATCTCGCCATCAACAAAAGCATTTTCGGGCGCGTTACTCAATTTGAGTTTGACCCCTCGTGGCGCGGCAATCAGTTCAACTGCGAAATCTTTATGCGCGGCAAGTAATTGGTGGCCGTCATCGCTGTTGGCTCCCGTGCTCAATACAGCAAGCGCACAGTTGCGCAATAACTTGCTATAAACGCTACCACTGGAGCTTTGCAACGAGGCAATCTCACTTTTTGATAGTAGGTCTAAATGACCTTTAGGGGTTATTACGGAATTGACCATAGTATTCTCGATAGCTTGATTCTAGAGCGGTGTTGTAGTTAGCCGCTGATACTAAAAAGGGCTGTCAAATGACAGCCCTTTTTAGGTGCGTTTGTTTGATCGCTGATTTTAACGTTCTGACGCTGCTTTCGCCACTAGTTGATCAACAACACCGAATAATTTTTCTGTGCCGCCACTCAAGGTTTGATTGGTCAAGTACTTGCCGTCCACCACAATAGCTGGCACGCCCCTAGCACCGGAGGCTATGGTGATCTTCTTGGCATTACGCATTTTGGAGTCTACTGCGAAGGAGCCAAAGGCGGCTTCAACGTCTTCCTTGCTCTTACCAAAGGGTTCTAAAAATGCCACTAAAGCACCTATGCTGTTAATGTGATTACGCTTAATGTGGATGCTGTGAAAGAATTTGTCATAGGCTTTTTCAGGCACTGCAAGCGCCTCCATCGTGTAGAAGGCTTGGCCATGAAATTCCCAGCGTTTTGAAAAGATGGCTGGCACTTTCACAAATGTTACATTAGCAGGCATATTGGCTTTCCATTTTTTAACGTGTGGTTCTAATGCGAAACAGTGACCGCAGCCAAACCAAAATAATTCCGCGACTTCGATTTTATCACCAGTTGATACCGTGATTGCCGAAGCTACCGGGGTGAATTTACTCTCATCTACGGTTTGCGCTGAGGTTTCACCTTGGCATGCCATTAGTGCTGTAGCGATTAAAACTAAAACGCCGGTACGAAATGCCTTAGCCAAATTTGGGTGCAATACTTTCATGAAATAATTCTCTAATTTTTTTATTAAGATGATGGGCAAAATGTGCCACAAACTGTTGAGTCTGTATAGGTATTTTACGGTTTCAAGGATTAACGTTAGCTTAACCTTTCAATCAAACGTTGATACAAATTGTCAAAACCACCGTTACTCATGATCAGCAGATTAACATTACTTGCGTGATTCTCGAGTTGGCTCAATATAGCCTCGAGCAGATCATCGGTCTCAGCAAAAGTTTGAATTCGTTTACTGACCAGTTCACTGATATCCCAGCTAACATTTTGATCGGCATAAATCATCACTTGATCGGCCGCTTCTAGTGAATCTGCCAGCAGATGCTTATGAACGCCCCGTTTCATTGTGTTTGAACGAGGTTCCAATATCGCAATGATTTTTTGCTCTGCAACATTGTTGCGCAATGCGCGCAATGTTTCGCTGATTGCGGTCGGGTGGTGCGCAAAGTCATCGAAAATGCGGATTCGGCCATCATCAAATATTTTCTCAAGCCGACGTTTGACCGATTTAAAACTGGCCAGCGACTGTGTCGCGTGTTCTATAGTAATTCCAACGTGGTGGGCGGCCGCCACAGCAGCAATGCCATTAGCCATGTTGTGATCGCCAATTAACGGCCAACTGACTTCATATTCTTGACCGGCGTGATGAATTTTAAAATGCGCGGCATCTGCGCGCATCTTTTCGGCGTACCAATCAGGGCTGGCAACTTTCTTTGAATCGAGGCTTTGTTCCTGCTGGTGATTGTTCTTTGGGCTGGAGCTCTCTGTTGGGCTGAAGTTCTCTACTGGGCTGAAGCTCTGCGTTTCACTCCAGCATCCCATCTGTAAAACTTCGTCCAGAGCGGGCGATGTTTGGTTATGAATGATTTGTCCTTGCGAGGGTATTGTTTTAACTAAATGATTGAACTGTGTTTGGATCGCGGCAAGATCTTTAAATATATCAGCATGATCAAACTCGAGATTATTCAGTACCAAGGTGCGAGGTTGGTAATGCACGAACTTTGAACGTTTGTCGCAAAACGCAGTGTCGTACTCGTCGGCTTCTATTACGAAGAATGGAGTGTCGCCGAGCCGGGCTGACACACCAAAATTTTCTGGCACACCACCAATTAAATAGCCTGGCGCCAATTGATTATCTTCAAGAATCCAGGCCAGCATACTACTGGTAGTTGTTTTGCCGTGCGTTCCAGCCACTGCCAGCACCCATTTGCCTCGCAAAACGTTTTCACCCAGCCATTGCGCACCTGAGGTATATCGCATGCCGGTATCCAAAACATGCTCAAGTTCAGGGTTGCCTCGTGAAATGGTGTTTCCAACCAATACTACGTCGGTATCACTTGGAACGTTACTTGCCCCATAGCATTCATATAGATCGACTCCTAGGGATTCTAGCTGAGTGCTCATCGGTGGGTATGTGTTCGCGTCTGAGCCTGTTACGTGCATGCCCATATCTCGTGCAAGTCGAGCAACCCCTCCCATAAAAGTGCCGCAGATACCAATTATGTGGACATTCACTGTTGTTGCGCCTGCTCAGCGGCTAGTTGCCAAGCACTAACTATTTCGGTTTGTAAATCGGGAAAAACCATAATCATCGCGAAGCCGACGAAAAAATGATAGGCAATCGTTAGTAGAATCGACGTCATCAAAGAGCAATCAAGGCTGGCGCGCAGAATAAGCACTAACAGATACATGTTCCAGAACCAGATCATCACTCCAGTAAATGCCAGAATGCCGCTTGAAAAAGCGAAAATTGACATGATCTGCAATATCAGGGAGACGCCGAGCAATGCGCTAATACATTGCACAAAGCGTGCTTGTTTCTTGTAAATACTGAGTAGCAAAAGCACGCCAACCATGTTGGCGATGGTGTATACCAAGCCGTATGCTATTGGCTGCGAGTATTGCTGTGCACCGCTCATAATGGCGGCTTGCATCACAAATTGCCCAAACACCACCACCACGGCAGCCGTTACACTGTATTCGAGGTCTTGCGGTTGGCGCTTGCGCAGAATGATTTGAAGTAATTGAGTGACTATAGACATGTTGTTTTTGTTAGCCCAATGGCTAATATGTGTTGCCTCAATCGAGGTGTGTTTTGCTTAGCTAGCATGGTAGCATCGGCGCATAAGTATACAAAAAAGTGTGAATTAAAAAAGAGATATGAACCACCTAATTGAGGAGCAGTCGCAGCTCACGGATTTAGAGCCATTATTTGATCAACTCAGCGAAAATTCAGGCGTGGTGGCAGTGGATACTGAATTTCTGCGTGAAAAAACCTACAACGCAAAATTATGCCTAGTACAACTGGGCATTGGTGAACATCAGTATTGTGTAGATGTGTTGGCCATTGAAGACTTATCCAGTCTTTGTGAATTAATTTCCAATCCGCGTGTGCTCAAATTATTCCACGCTGCTCGTCAAGACATGGAGGTGATATACCAGACTCTGGGCGTGTTACCAAGCCCTATTTTTGACACCCAGTTGGCGGCTTCTTTTTGCGGCTCAGATATGCAAATCGGCTACGGCGGCCTAGTGTTGGAACAACTTGGTGTTGATCTACCTAAAACTCAGTCGCGCACTGATTGGACTCGCCGGCCTCTTAGCGCTGCACAGATAGAATACGCAGGTGACGATGTTGCGCATTTGGAGGCCTTATACGATAAAGCAATTGCAGAACTCGACGTCAGTGGCAAAACACAGTGGTATACCGCTGAACTGGAAACCTACTATGATGTAGATCTTTACGTGATCGATCCTGCCGTTGCCTATAAACGTCTTTCAGGGGGAGGGCTACGAATTCCTCAACAATACACTCTAAAGGCTCTTGCAGAATGGCGAGAAGCGATGGCACAACAGCGCGATATCCCTCGAACATGGGTGATACGTGATGAAAAGTTGTTCGATTTAGCGATGAAAAGGCCTACATCGGAGCAAGAAGTAAAGGACATGGGTGTTTTTGGTAGAAAATCTGCGCAATATCTTGCCTCTCAAGCCGTGAAGCTGATTTCTGAAGTAGTCGTTGGTGAAGAAAAAGTTTGGCCCAAGGTTGAGCCGTTAAGCAAACAAGAAAAAGGCGTATGCACTTCAATGATGAAGTTGGTCGCAGGCTATTCAAAGCAACATAAGGTGGCCCAAGCACTTATAGGAACGCGTAAAGACGTTGAGAGCTTGTACCGAAATCGCACTTCTAAAAAGCTCCTAAAGGGCTGGCGCGAGGAATTAGTAGGTAAACCCCTGTTGGAGTATTTGCAGCAACAAGGGATTTAGCACTAGCACCTGCAAAGAATTTGCAAGTAGCGGCGGTAATCGTCGCTTATTAGATCAAACTAGACTCATATAAATTAATAAGTTCATTCAGTTAGCATTCAGCATCGTTCACTTATTGTGGCTCCATCGTTAAACAAAATGTAAAACCAAAACGGTAATTTCAGGAGTCATATTATGAACACGAACTTAAAACTACTAACCAAATCACTCATCATCGCTGGTGTAATCAGTGCCGTTTCTATACCCGCTACTGCCAAGCAATACCGCGATTATTCAAAGCAAAATAATTCATCGTATGACTACGCTAAAGTGGTTGAAGTAAACCCTGTGGTTGAATCTTATCAGGTGAATAGCCCCATAGAGAAATGCTGGGACGAAAGACAAACTGTACGCAATAGTGATTATTCACAGGGTCGTCATAAGTCGCGAACGCCGGAGATTTTCGGAGCCATTATTGGCGCAGCGGTTGGCAATCAATTAGGCAAGCGCGGTGGCGGTAAGGCACGTGATGTTGCAACCATTGCAGGAGCTGTGCTGGGTGGCTCAGTGGCTCGAGACATCAAGAAAGATAACCAACGTCGCAGAGATTATGATGACGAACGTTATGACCGTGGTGGCTACGATAGTGCACGCCACGAAACTGTACAACGCTGTGAAGTGCAGGACTCTTACACCACACGTGAAGAAGTAGTCGGCTACGATGTTGCTTATAAATATCGCGGCAATGTGTTTCACACTCAAATGGGCGAGCACCCTGGTGAGAGAATTAAAGTGAAGGTAACTGTCGATCCAGTATAGAATTGGGATGGCTGGGCAGGAAGTGAATTATAATAGATTGGCTTCCTGCTCTAATTTTTGGTTTTCGACCGCTATCTATTAAATCGCTAGATTTTAGACGCAAATATTACAGTCAATCGAAGCTTAAAATAGTTATAACGCACGTAATGAGTATTTAAAAATAGATCCAAACATGTTGAATCAATTAACTAAAGTCATTGTCGTTTCCACCCTAGTGCTTGTTGCGCTTGGTGGTAATGTTGCGCATGCCTTTGGTTCTGAGAAAGCCCCTACACACTTTTTACGGCATCAAAGTTCAAGCCAATTGGGCAACGTTCTTACGCCCTTGCGACATTCGCAGAATCAGAAAGCGAAATTGCGTTCACGCGGCGACGTAATGCAAGAGGTTAAGAGGCGTTACGATGCCAAAGTGTTAAAGATAACACTGAATAAGCAACGTCAAATTTATAACGTGCGTGTGTTAATGCCAAACGGCAAAGTGCGCAACATTCAAGTCAGCGCAGAGCGCTAATTGTCATGCGATTGCTCATCATAGAAGACGAGTTAAGCCTGCAGCAACAATTGGCTGATGCCTTACGTGCACAAGACTACGTGGTTGATGTGGCCAGCGATGGCGAAGAGGGCTTATATTTTGGCAAGGAATATCCCATTGATCTAGCCATTATTGATTTGGGCTTGCCTAAGATGGATGGTGTGGAAGTGATTAAACAATTACGCAAATCTGGGCATGGCTACCCAATCCTGATTCTCACGGCAAGAAACCGATGGCAAGAAAAAGTTGAAGGGCTAGAAGCTGGTGGTGACGATTACTTAACCAAACCGTTTCACCCAGAAGAGCTATTAGCTCGCATCAAAGTGTTACTCAGACGCTCTGTTGGATTGGCCGACAATTCACTCGAATGCGGCCCAGTCAAGATTGACACTTCTTCTAAGCAAGTATTTCTAAATGACGAGTCTTTAGCCATTACCGCCTACGAGTACCGGCTTCTATCATACTTGATGATGCATACCGGTAAGGTCTTGTCCAAGCGAGATTTAGTTGATCATATCTACGAAGAAGATGACGAGAGAGATAGCAACACAATTGAAGTATTTATTCGCCGACTGCGTAAAAAACTCGACCCTGAGAATTCGCTAAAACCGATAGAAACTCAGCGCGGGCGAGGTTACCGCTTCAGAATCCCTAGAAACTCTGGCTAAGCGTTCCTTGTATTCTCTTCGCCGACGTTTACTGATATCTGCCACGCTTCTGCTATTGGTGTTTCTTGGCATAATGGCGTTGGGTTTAAACAATGCCTTTGAAAAAAGCGTGCTGAGCAATGCAGAAGACGCCCTGCGCAACCAAGTCTTGTTGCTGATCGCGAATGTGGATGTGATAGAAGGCAAAGTAGTGGTGCCTGAGGCGCTCTCAGAAGCGCGACTTTCGCAAGCAGATTCAAGTTTATTTGCGCAAATTTACAATAAGGAGTTGGGTTTAATTTGGCGATCTCCATCATTGATGGAAGACGCCCTACCTATGCTAAGAAACGGTCTTGGCGAATTCGAATTTTTTGACAAAGTAAGTTGGCCGCAGAAGCCGCAAGTGTATTCCATGACATTGGGTATAGAGTGGGAGACCGAGCAAGGCGACCTGCCTTTTACCATCCAAGTTTCTGAGCATTCCAAGGCATACACTAAACGACTGGCGCGCTACCAGCGCACCGTGGGCCTATGGTTGCTGGTATTGGGCGGCACTTTACTTGGCTTATTGTTGCTATTGCTGGGCTGGGCTTTAAAGCCACTGGACCGCGTTACCAAACAAGTAGGTGAAATAGAAGAGGGCAAGCGACAACGTTTTGACGAAGACTACCCAGTAGAGGTGAGTCGTTTAACGCAAAACTTAAATCAACTGCTGAATTTTGAAGACCAGCGAATTAATCGGCAGAAGGAGGTTCTGGGTAATTTGGCGCATAGTTTAAAAACCCCAATAGCGGTGCTCGATGGCTTGCAATACAGCGACCAAACTCGAGCTGAAGCTAAGCAACAGCTAAGTTCTATGCAAAACATTATTGACTATCAATTGCAAAGTGCTTCGGCAGTTGGTCGGCGCCGTTTTGCCAAGCCGATTGATGTACGTCCATCGACCGAGCAAATAGTGAATAGCCTGAAGAAGTTGCATCAAACGAAATCATTGCAAATTAATGTTGAATTTGACGATGGAGTACAATTCTTCGGTGATCAAGGAGATTGGATGGAATTGGCTGGAAATTTACTCGACAACGCCTTTAAATGGGCCAGATCATCGGTGTCGATTAGCGTTATTAACCAACGTTTAGATGACACAGACTCGCATCGTTTGGCGACCCTACTCACGGTTGACGATGATGGTGTTGGCATTGATGACGAGCTCAAGTTGACCATTTTGCAAAGAGGCGTGCGGCTTGACAGCCAGACACCTGGGCATGGCTTGGGCTTGCATATCGTAAAGGGCCTCGTGGAGGCCTACGATGGTGAGATATCGATACACGATAATGTGCCGCAGGGTACCCGGTTTACAGCTCGATTGAACTAATCTGTCAGGGCTCTTTTTGTTAGGACGCTCTTCTCAATGCTCTTTTCTAAGAGCATGGGCACGATCGTTATCTAGAGTTAATTTGCGCAAATTTCTGACTATTGTCATCTACTTATGTAAAACTATCGTCTATGAAGACGAAAAAAGACATTGTAGATAATTGGCTGCCACGCTACACAGGCATGGAACTGGATAAGTTTGGTAAATATATATTGCTGACTAATTTTAGTAATTACCTTGAGTTGTTTGCCTGCCAAGCAGGCGTGGAAATCGTTGGTGCAGATCGCCCAATGCCTTGTGCCACAGCAGATGGCATCACCATGATCAATTTTGGTATGGGTTCGCCCAACACTGCAACAATTTGTGATTTGCTGAGTGCTGTGAAGCCAAAAGCCGTACTGTTCCTAGGAAAATGCGGGGGCCTAAAAAAGAAAAACGCAGTGGGTGATTTGATTTTGCCGATTGCAGCCATCCGTGGAGAAGGGACCAGTGCTGACTATATGTTGCCAGAGGTGCCTGCGCTGCCAGCATTTGCTCTGCAAAAAGCTATTAGTACTACGATTCGTGATTATAACGAAGATTACTGGACGGGCGTGGTCTACACCACCAACCGCAGAGTTTGGGAGCACGATAAAGACTTTAAGCGCTATTTGCGTAAAACCCGCTCAATGGCGATAGACATGGAAACAGCAACCTTATTCTCAGCAGCGTTTAAAAATAAAATCCCAGCCGGTGCATTACTACTGGTCAGCGACATTCCAATGATTCCGGATGGCGTTAAAACCGAAGCGAGTGATGCTAAAGCTACTACTGATTATGCCAAGCTGCATGTCGCTATTGGCATAGACAGTCTGCGCCAGCTAAGTAATAACTCATTGACGGTTAAGCATCTGCGATTCTAATTAGCCGCCGGCTTTCTCAGTGCGATGACGCCAGTGACCAATGCGGTGCCGCAAAGTATTATCAGCATTCCTACAATCATACGCAGGCTTATTTCCTCGTTGATAAACACGGCGCCCCAAAATGTGCCGAAGATGGGAATTAGAAAAGTTACTGTGATTGCCTTGGATGAGCCAATACTGGCAATAAGTCTAAAATACATGGTGTAAGCCATACCAGTACAGAAAACACCCAAACCGAAAACACAAGCCCAGCTGAGCGCGGAGATAGGCTTATTCGGGAAATAGTTTAGTGCAAACGGCAAGAGCACTAGGGTTGCAGCGATCTGGCTAAACGTAGCGATAGATAGTGCTGACACTCGGTTGAGCTTTTCTGATGCGTAATTTGCCGCAATTCCGTAAAGGATGGATGCTAGCGCAGCGGCTAGTGCTCCTAAAGCACTGCTATCAAGACCGTTTTGTATATTTGGTGCTACCAGTACGATGACGCCTAGAAGGCCTATGCCTAGGCCAAGAGCGCTGCTAAAGTTCGGCTTTTGACTGAGCCATAACCATGCCACCAGGCTTCCCCAGATTGGCGCTGTCGAGTTAAGTATCGAGGCGAACCCGCCAGTGACATAGAGCGTAGCATAGGCAAATAGCACAAATGGAATGGCGGAATTTAGAATGCCCACCATCAGCAGAGGCAGCCAATGCTGTTTGACTAAACGCATCTGCTTCTTCGCATCAGCAAAATACCAAATGGGCAACAGGAATACGCTGGCGATGAATACCCTAACTTCGATCAGAGCAATCGGCCCGAATTCTGGGGCAGCGATGCGCAAGAATAAAAATGAAGCGCCCCATATTGCGGCCAGAACAACAAGTTCAATAATGTAGCGTAGCGGCATAGAGTTTTTACACCTAGTTTGAATTCTCCCAGTTTATCGAGCTTCGCAATAAACACTGGCGGTTATCGGATCTGTAAGCCAGCGCTTTATTGAATGCTATTAGCCCATAGATCATGCTCATCGCTGGCGTGTACCATTACCTCTACAAAATCACCGACATTATGCTGAGTTTCTTCGTTCAAATACACCAAACCATCGATTTCTGGCGCATCAGCCTGACTGCGTGCTACCGCGCCATCCTGATCAACTTCATCGACAATAACCTGAATCGATCTGCCAACTTTGCTGGCTAGTTTAGCGGTGCTAATCTCCGCTTGGCGTTGCATGAATATCGCCAAGCGCTCTTCTTTCACTTCTTCAGGCACATGACCGTCCAGCGCGTTGGCAGTCGCGCCTTCGACCGGTGAATATTTAAAGGCGCCAACTCTATCTAGTTGGGCGTCATCAATAAAGTCCAATAATTGTTTAAAGTCATCTTCGGTCTCACCCGGGAAACCTACGATAAAGGTGCTGCGAATTGTCAGTTCATCGCAAATATCGCGCCAACTGCGAATGCGGTTGAGAGTGTTGTCAATCGAGCCGGGCCGCTTCATGGCTTTTAGGATTTTCGGTGACCCATGCTGAAAGGGAATGTCTAAGTACGGCAGAATTTTCCCTTCAGCCATCAATGGAATAATATTGTCCACATGCGGATAGGGGTAGACATAGTGCAGTCGAACCCAAGGTGCCTGTTCGCCGCCGATTTCACTCAAGGCATTACAAAGATCAAACATCTTGGTCTTTATCGGTTTGCCGTTGTGAAAAGTCGTACGATACTTTGTATCCACGCCGTAGGCGCTGGTGTCTTGAGAAATCACCAATAGCTCCTTTACCCCTGATCGCAACAAGCCTTCGGCCTCGGCAACCACATCATTCGCAGGTCGGCTTACTAAGTCGCCACGCATTGAAGGAATAATGCAAAAACTGCAACGATGATTGCAACCCTCGGAGATCTTTAAATACGCGTAGTGGCTCGGAGTGAGTTTAATGCCTTGTGGCGGCACCAAGTCGATATGCGGGTCGTATTCCATTTTGTAGGGCAGGTGGGTTTGCACTGCACTTAGTACTGCTTTATACGCGTGTGGCCCTGACACATCCAACACACTAGGGTGGATATCGGTTATGTCTTCAGCTTTAGCGCCCATGCAGCCAGTCACGATAACTTTGCCGTTTTCGTTTAACGCTTCACCAATGGTGTCCAGCGACTCTTTTTTTGCCGCGTCGATAAATCCGCAGGTATTCACCACCACCATATCAGCATCTTGATAGGTAGGCACAATCTCGTATCCGTTGACCCGTAATTCGGTCAGTATAAGCTCAGAGTCTACCAAGGCCTTGGGGCAACCAAGGCTGATAAATCCGATTTTGGGAGCAGTCATTAAAATTCTCGTGTTTGGCTGTTCGAATGCGCGGAATTATAGCCTAAAGCCAGAGCTAGGGCTGTGTCGACCTAACGATTCTTGAGTCTGAGGATAAAATCTTTTAAGGTGTGGCCTAACAATTATAATTAAGTAAGAGTGTGCTGAATGTCTGATCAATGGGTTGCCCAAGTGCAAGATCGTAAAGCGTTGTTTGCCGTCATGTGTAAGGTAACGGTTTACTACGCAGTTTTAATAAGTTTGGTCGCATTGTGTGTGCGTTTTATTCCTGGTTTCGTGGATGGCCTGCCAGTGGGTGGGGTAAGTGAGTTGTCTGGTGCGGCAGATCTTGAAATTTCGCAGCTAGAAGATGCGTTGCTCAGTGGTGACTATGAAGAGAGTGACTTTCAAGCTGCCAACGTCAGCAGCCCGAGTGATAAGTTTTTGTTCGATGATGCATTATCGCTGTTCTATGCGATGCTCGGCTGCCTTCTGTTAATGCTGCCAGTATCCTGGGTGCATCGAGCGATAAATGTAGATGGAGACCATGACCATTCATTGGATGAGACCACTTTGGTGCTACCAACGGTGGTCGCAGGAATCGTTATGGTGGTGCAACACAGTTTGGCCCTGGCATTTAGTCTGGCGGGAATCGTGGCAGGTGTTCAATTCCGAAGAGCCTTAAGCGATACTTTTGACACCTTGTTTATTTTCGTGGCTATCGCAGTGGGTATCGCGGGCGGCATACATGCGCTGGATATTGCCGCCGTCATCACCTTGTTCTTTTCATATACCGCGCTTTGCGTGTGCATTTTTGGCGACGGGTTAGAGTCTCAGCACGCTGCAGATCAAAAAAGGTATAAGGCGCATTTGAAACTAGAAGCGGCTGCCGCCAAGCAGGCCAATGTCAATGCCAATGCCAATACTGAGGAGAATAAATAGTGCAGTTTATTTGGGCCTCAATTACCGCCACGCTGATTTTAACTACATTGTTTGGCTCTGCTGCCAATGGACAGACACCAATGCTAGAAGCAGCAAACGATGAAAATCTAAACCCTCAACCTAGGATAGTGGCTGTAGGCGACATTCACGGAGATTTTGACCGCTTCGTTGAGGTGTTGAAATCAACCGGTATAATTAATAAGAAAAACAAATGGTCCGGCGCAACCGACACCTTGGTTCAGGTGGGAGACAGTACCGATCGCGGGCCGGATTCGCGTAAGGCTATCGACCTATTAAGGAAGCTCAAAAAGCAAGCAGCCAAAGCCGGCGGTCGAGTCGAGGTAGTGATTGGCAATCATGAGGTGATGAATCTCACCGGTGATTTGCGTTACGTGCACCCCGGTGAATACAAAGCCTTCAAAGACAGCTATTCAAAAAAACGTCTCGACGCTTACTACAAGCAGACAGTTGCCGCCCTAAAGGCCGCAGCCCCAGAAGCTGAAGACTTCAAACTGGGTAAAGACCATCGAAAGCAATGGAATGCTCGTTTTCCACTGGGTTATGTCGCGCATCGCTTGGCCTGGGACCCCAGCGGTGAGTATGGTAAATGGGTGATATCAAATTCCGCTGTGGTAAAAGTTGGCAAAGCGGTTTTTGTCCATGGCGGTATTTCCAGCAAATACGTGGACATGAGCCTGAGTGATCTAAATACTCGAGTACGCACTGAACTAGCGGATCCTAACGCTTTTACTGAAAGCGCAATTATCGATGATGTTGACGGGCCGTTTTGGTATAGGGGCTGGGCGACGCTCGCAGAAACTGCAGACAACGAAGCGGCTCTTGATGAAATTTTACAAAACCTTGGAGTCGAGCGCATGGTGATTGCACACACACCTCTGGTTAATACGATTTTACCTCGCTTCGGCGGTAAAGTCTTGATGGTCGATGTGGGGATGTCGGCATACTACGGCGGTGCGAATGCGGCATTAGAGTTGGTGGGCGAAAAGGCTTATGCGCTAATCTCTGGGCAGCGCGTAGAGTTGCCAGCGTCTCAAGATGGCGTGCTCGACTACCTCGACAAGGCCGCACGTTTAGTCGACAACGATACAAAAATTCTGGCCTATCGAGAGAAATTGATAGCGGAGCGGAACAGCCTCTCAAATTTTAAACGATCAGCAAAATGATAGCCTTGTTCCTAGCGTGATCAATCAAGCAAACGAATAAGGTTTAATTCAATTTTAGCTGGTTGTGGTTTTGCCTCGGCAACGACCTATGATCTCTTTTTGGTAGCGTTTGGGCGTATCGGCCATGGAATAAAATTTCTCGAAATAGGTTTTGGTCTTTTTCTTCATCGCCGTATTTATCAAGGTGGAATCATCAACTAGAGCCATGATTTCAGGCTTGTGTTGTTTGAATTTTTCCACCGCGTCTCTAAAATGTTTGTCATCTTTGCACCAGCCATTGAAGTAGCGTTTTCTTACTTCGTTAATTGGTAAATGCGGTGGTGGTGCAGCATACGGCGCGTTGACTAAGCCAGACATATCAAAGTCATAAGGTACTGGGATGAACTTGCCTGTACTATCTTTGTTGGCCAATAGACGCACATTATGGCAACAGTCGGTGCCCGGCAGGCCGGTTAAGGTGGAATAATCATTGTTGCCAATAAAGTAAGCAAATACTTCTACTAAGGCGGTGTGCTCAAGGTTCATCCGATTTCGTGGTATTTTTTCCGGCGAGTGGAACCTTAACTTGTGCCGTTTGGCAAGATCTTCGATGTCTTCAATAACAAATGCAGCCGACGTGCGTGGTTTACGTTTTTTATCTGAGTCCACGTAGCTCAAGTTGAGCAATCTTGTCTTTAACGAGTAGTCAGAAACTGTTTCAAACACTTGGTAAGCCAGATACTCAAGCCCGATAAGGCTTTTGAAGATACCGCCAAATTGACATGGGCCAACCAATTTAAGCTTATCTTGCCCGTTTAAAAGACTGCCCTTAACCAACTTTTTAGCAAAATTGAGCCGCAGGGGAGGCATGCTGCAATTGGCTCGACGAAAATTGCCGCGCGTCTTCACCTTGACCGGTAAACGCTTGATGCCGCCACTCGCTTGCTTGTAACTAAATGTTCCGTTGTGGTACAAGCGAACATCCTTCTTTTTTTGTGAATAGGCCTGGGCCAATGGCACTGTTAGAACCGCGTCAAGCGGTGCCTTTTCATCGAATAATGGTCGTTTAGACGCGTGGCTAGTTGAGGCGAGCAAACTCAATGCTATAGCCGCGATCACGGTTGTCAGAGGATTTCTGAGGCCTTTTCTTAAGCATTTAGAGTGGTGTCGTATTGCTTGTGTTTTCATCTGTTACCCATATAAGTATCCATATGCAAAGGCACACCATAATCACCGCCGCGATAAAAATCAACGATTCAAAATCACAACTATGATTACGAACCGCTGATTTTGTGCTTAAGGTCTAAAAGTTGAGCTTGGTGTCTTCATCTCTTAATACATAAAGCGCATAACATGCCGCTAGCATTGGCCATGCCGCAAAGAATAAAAGGTTAGGAGTTTTAAACGGATCTAAGTAGTGGGCATAGGGCGTGAGAGTAGAAACCGTATGAATAATCAGCACCAATAGATAGGTGACTTTTTTATATCGGCCAGCTACAAACAGAGCAATCAATAAAACTTCGGCAGCGGCCACCATCATCATTAACGAGCCTTCAATACCAGGAATAAAATAAAAGTGAGCGAATACGCCGGTGGCATGCGCCGGATTCACAAATTTATCAATCGTCCACATAATCAGCACTAGCGCGACTGATAAGCGTAAAAAAAGAAGGCAATGAGCAAGTTTGTTGTGCATGAGGTTCTCCGTTATTAATTGTTTTTATTATGTTAAGAGACATCAGTGTAAGTCGGTGCGCGAATCAAAATGAATGAAATGCCCCCACTTTTCGTTGAAAGACTAGTCAATAACCGGTTATTACCGTCGTGTTTCGCCTCAATTGGAAACCTTCCATCCTATTTTTCTTTCGCCCCGGACTCATGCTGAGGTCTCAATGAGTAAAGAGACCTAAGCTCTTCGGCTAATATTGCAAAACCTCGTCGCATTTGATCTAAAGGTTGGCCGTAATTGATGCGAATACATTGGCGGGTATGTTCCCAACTAGGGTCGATGTCGATGAAAAATTCTTCACCGGGTATAACATATACCTGCTTGGCTTTTAATCTTTCATAGAGTTCTTGGGTGTTAATAGGTAAGTCTTGTAGCCACAACCAAAGAAAGAATGCGCCCTCTGGCTTGTGCATCAATACCGGTAAGTCTTCGAAACTTTGGTGAAAAACCTCAAGGGCTGCCTCTAAACGCTCGCGATAGAACGGCTTAATAATATCTTCGGTCAGGTGTTCAATTTCCTGATCTTCTATCATGCGCGTCATCAGAGCCGCGCCAACACTGTTCGGGGCTAGGGTAATGATCCCGCTTAAAGCGCCGATAGTATTGGTTATTTCTTGGTTGGCAATCACAATGCCGGTGCGAGCGCCCGGCAACCCGAGTTTTGACAGCGACATGCACAGCACTACATTTTCGTTCCAGAAGATATTAGCTGGCGCGTAAATCACGTTTGGAAAAGGCTGCCCGTAGGCATTGTCGATAATAAGCGGAATGCCATTTTGTTTGGCGAGTTTGGCTAGCTTGGCTAATTCACGATCGCTCACCACATTGCCGGTGGGATTGGTTGGTCTGGATAAGCAAATAGCGGCGATATCGTCGTTGATCTCAAGTTCATCGAAATTCACCCGATACTTGAATTGTCGATTCTCTAACAGTTCGATATTAGGTTTGTTTGAAACAAACATGTTTTCTGACAGGCCAGAATCTGCGTACCCCACGTATTCAGGTGACAGTGGGAACAGAATTTTACGAAACTGACCATCAGGCATTTCGCCTGCTAAGGCATTGAATAAATAAAAAAAACTGTTTTGACTACCATTGGTTAGCGAAATATTTTGTGGGCCAACATTCCAATCAAATTTTCGATTGAGATATTCGCTTAACACTTCACGAAACGTTTGTTCGCCCCGCGGCCCATCGTAGAGACCAACCATTTTCTCGAACAAGTTGTTTTCAATCAGGGCTTTCATCTCTTTGCCGAACAAGGCTTGCGCAGCGGGAATCGCGGCAGGGTTACCGCCGCCCAACATGCATAAATCAGGGTGGTTGGAATGAGCTGCATCGCCAAGGTCGTGCATCAATTGGTTGATGCCTGATTGGCGGGTGAATTTTTCTCCAAAGTTGGATAACTTCATATTGGGTGAGTGACTTGTAAGTGATGAAAATGACAGAGCGCTAGCTCACTATATTTTGTGGCCTTTGTTCGATAAAGGCATCTATATTATCGATTAGTATATCTGCTACGCGTTGCAGTGCATGTTCGCTCGCCCAGGCAGTGTGAGGCGTTATTATGACATTGTCTAGGTGGGAGATATCTAATAGCGGTGAACCTTGAGTCGGCGGTTCCTGTTCAAGCACATCAAATCCGATGCCGCCGATGATATTGTCTTGAACGGCGCGTGCCACTTCTTTCTCATTGGCCACGCCTCCGCGTGCGGTGTTGATAAGAATACAATGCGGCTGCATTTTTGCTAATTCATGCTGGCCAATTAAATTATGCGTGCTCGGTGTCAGACTGCAATGCAAGCTGATGACATCAGACCTTGCTAGCAATTCCGAAAACTTTACACGTTTGGCGAAATCGCTTTGCTTGTCAGAAGGAGAACTGTAAATCACTTGCATGCCTAAAGCGTTAGCAAGTAGCCCAGTTGCCTCACCCAAACCTCCAAAGCCAATCACCCCAAAGGTTGCATTGCGCACATCACGAATGGGCTTGTCGAACACACAAAAGGTTTTGCTAGTTTGCCATTTTCCAGCAATAACTTGTGCTCGGTATGCAATAAGTTCTCTGCGTAAGGCCAAGGTTAGTGTGATCACGTGTTCTGGCACTGTAGTACTGGCATAGTTGGGCACATTGCTTACGCTCACGACATGTTTTGAACAAGCATCAATATCCACACAATTATAGCCAGTAGCAGAAACAGCGATGTGCCGAATACTCGGGCAGGCCTCAAGAATCGCTTGTGTGATGGGGACTTTGTTGGTCGCGACAACCTCAGCACCCATGCAACGCGCTATTACACTCTCGGGGTTTGTGGAGTCAAAGCATGACCAGTCATGTAGGCCAAGAGGCGCGCGCAACTGCGTAGTGGCTGAGAGGGTGGCGCGATCAAGGTAGACGATTTTCATGTGTAGCTTTCCATGATGAATAATCCAGAGTGTTTTTGTGGTTTGCCCATTGTAGAGCAGTTGGTTTGAAGTCCAAAATCCGTTAAGCTCTTAGGCCTAATTTAGTGTTGATTGTAGCCTCTATAAAATCACTATTTTGGTGTAAATACCCAAGCCCAATGGAGCAAACGTGACTCAAAAAATGATTATCGCCTTGGATCAAGGCACCACCAGCTCACGTGCTGTGTTGTTTAACCACGACGCCGACATTGTTGGGGTTTCGCAGCAGGAGTTTACTCAGCATTTCCCTAAGTCTGGTTGGGTTGAACACGATGCAAAGGAGATATGGGAATCACAGTTTTCAGTGTTGCAGAAGCTGGTTGCCGATTTTCAACTTACCCCAGATGATGTCGTCGCTATTGGAATCACTAACCAGCGCGAAACCACCGTGGTGTGGAACAAGAAAACAGGAAAGCCGGTTTACAATGCGATTGTCTGGCAAGACCGTCGCACTGCTGCCCGTTGTGATGAAATTACCAAGGCTGGTTGGAAAGATAAGATTCAAGCCAAGACTGGCCTAGTTATCGATGCTTATTTTTCGGCTAGTAAAATCGAATGGATTCTAGACAATGTCGAAGGCGCCCGTGCGCAAGCTGATTCAGGAGACTTATTGTTTGGTACTGTTGATTCCTGGATAATTTGGAACCTCACTGAAGGCAAAGTGCATGCCACTGATTTAAGTAATGCTGCGCGCACCATGTTACTTAACATCAACACTGGAGAGTGGGACAGTGACCTGCTAGAGCTGTTTAATGTACCAAAATCGATGTTGCCAGATCTGCGCGATAGTGCTGCTGATTATGGCTCTGTGAAATTTCAGGGCGCGGAACTTCCAATAGCGGGTGTCGCCGGTGATCAACAAGCTGCGCTATTCGGTCAGACCTGCTTTGACAAGGGCATGGCCAAAAACACCTATGGCACTGGCTGTTTTATGTTGATGAATACTGGCGCTGAACGCATTGATAGCAAGTGTGGTTTGTTGAGCACCATTGCATGGCGAATTGATGGAAAGGTCACCTATGCACTTGAGGGCAGTGTGTTTATTGCTGGAGCAGCAGTACAGTGGTTGCGTGATGAATTGGAGTTTTTTGAATCCGCCAGCGAATCAGAGGCCTTAGCGCTGCAAGCTAATCCTGAAAGCGATGTGGTTGTAGTGCCAGCCTTCGCAGGGTTAGGTGCGCCACATTGGGACATGTATGCACGCGGCGCTATATTTGGTTTAACACGTGATTCAGGGCAGCCAGAGATTGCCAAAGCAACGCTGCAGTCCTTGGCTTATCAAATATACGATGTGGTACAAGCGATGCAATCTGATAGTGGTATTGAGTTGAGTCAATTGAATGTTGACGGAGGCGCTATCGCTAATGACTTTTTAGCGCAGTTTCAAGCCGATGTTTTACAAAAACCAGTGACTCGGCCTAAAGTACTAGAGTCGACTGCGTTAGGCGCCGCTTATTTGGCTGGCCTACAGGTCGGTTATTGGCAGATGAGTGATTTGACTAAAGTGCGCGCAGTAGAGCGCGAGTTCGAGCCAAAAATCGACCAAGAGACCATTGTTGGCTTGCTAAAACAATGGCATAAAGCAGTAGAACGCAGTAAACAATGGGTAGAAGCCGATGACTAATTCTCTTGAAAAACTCGAAGTTAAAGTGGCATTTTTGGAGGAAGCATTGAGCCAACTCGGCGATGAGTTTTACCGTCAGCAAAAGGAGTTAAATGCACTGAAGTCTAACTTTGAGCTGGTGAAAGATAAGCTCGGTAGCGGTGGCGATGGTGAATCAGGCTTGGGCGAAGTACTGGATGAACGGCCGCCTCATTACTGAAAAAGCTCCTTAAGTCATTGTTTTAATAAGGTAATAAATTATATTCAATACATTGGTTGACAATTTTCAATATACTGTATAAATTACCAGCATATATTTTAAACGAACAAATTTAACTCTCCTGGAGATTGCAATGGACGATAACAAAGCAAAAGCGCTGCAAGCAGCTTTAACGCAAATCGAGCGACAATATGGCAAGGGCTCAGTCATGCGCTTAGGTGACGACCCTAAAACCGGTGAGGCCATCGATGTTATCTCCACTGGTTCAATTGGCTTAGACGCCGCTTTGGGTGTCGGTGGATTGCCGATGGGGCGAGTAGTAGAGATTTATGGCCCCGAATCATCAGGTAAAACAACACTCACCTTAGAAGCCATCGCACAAGCACAAAAGAAAGGCTTAACCTGCGCTTTCATCGATGCCGAGCATGCTCTTGACCCGCGCTATGCCCAGAAGCTTGGCGTGGATATTGATAATCTGCTGGTCTCACAACCGGACACAGGCGAGCAAGCACTTGAAATCGTTGACATGCTTGTGCGCTCGGCGGCGGTAGGCATGATCGTTATCGATTCAGTCGCAGCGCTCACGCCTAGGGCTGAAATCGAAGGTGATATGGGTGATTCGCACATGGGCCTACAGGCTCGCCTCCTCAGCCAAGCACTGAGAAAATTGACCGGTAGTATCCAAAAGTCTAATACTTGTGTGATATTTATTAATCAGCTCAGAATGAAGATTGGTGTAATGTTTGGCAACCCTGAAACCACAACCGGTGGTAACGCGCTTAAATTTTACTCATCAGTTCGTTTAGATATTCGCCGTATTGGTGCCATCAAAAAGGGCGACGAAATTTACGGCAATCAGACGCGAGTTAAAGTGGTGAAGAACAAAGTAGCTCCGCCGTTTAAACAAACTGAATTTGATATTTTGTACAACCAAGGAATTTCGCGCGAGAGTGAGTTGATTTCTATTGGCGTGGAACACGACATAGTCGACAAATCAGGTGCTTGGTACAGCTATGACGGACAACGCATAGGTCAAGGCAAGGACAATGTGCGTGATTTTTTACGTGAAAATGTCGACATGGCGGTAGAAATTGAAGCTAAGGTTCGCAATGCACTCGGGGTGGGTGAAGAGACTGAAGCCGAGCGAGAAATTCGTTTAGCTCGGGTTGAAGAAGCAAAAGCACCTGCTGATGAAGTAGAGGTAGACTCTTGATTCGGCTGAGGCTCTAAATGATTGTTCGAATCGTTACCTAGTTAGTACTTTTCTTAATCAATCGCAGCTAGGCATCCTATGGGTGCCTATTTTGTATCGGCCGGCTGTTTAGTTTCGAAACGCCAGTGCGTTTCAGGTTCAAGGCTGTTTAGTTTCGAAACGCCAGTGCGTTTCAGGTTCAAGGCTGTTTAGTTTCGAAACGCCAGTGTGTTTCAGGCTGTTTGACTGCTCAAGTCTGTTGAAGCCAATAAATGACCAATATTGAATTTGGTGGAACCAAAGTGCTGAAATTGAATCACTTGATATAAGATACTGAGTTATGAGGATCATTAAGCCAGTCAAAAAAAGAAATCGCTCGCAGGTTGAACCCTCCGCCGATGAGAATCCGTTTGAATTTGAAGTACTCGACAGCAAGGCGCTTGATCTAAGTGCATCTAAAAAGAAGCACAAGAGCTCAAAGCGAAAGAGCAAGGCCAGTGCTCCTGATATTTGGCCTCAGCACATAGCGGGTGAAGCCAGTGGGCTAGAATTGCAAAGCGCTCGCTTAGCTAACAATCAAGAGCTAGATTTAAAAAAGGAATATAAACGCCTGCTCAACAGCGCTGTCCACTTGCTCTCAATGCGCGAACACAGCGTCAAGGAAATTTTCGATAAGCTAAGTCGTAAAACCGAGTTCAATGATATCGTAAATGCCGTACTCGATGAGCTACTATCGAATAAATACGTTTCGGATGAACGTTTCACTGAAAGCTATATCCGTGCTCGATCGAATAGAGGCTTTGGCCCAATTAAGATACGCGCCGAGCTTACCAGCAAAGGCATAAACGATATATTGATCGCCGAATTCCTAGATATGAATTCGCCAGCATGGACAGTCTGCGCAGTGGCGCAACATGAGAAAAAGTATGGTGTAGACGCCGTTAGCGATTATAATGCTTGGACTAAAAGAGCAAGGTTTATGCAGAGTAGGGGCTTCACCATGGAGCATATTCAAGTGGCCTTGCCAGAGATAGAGTTCGATTAATTAACAAGCAAGGTGCGCTAGATGCCTAAGGCGTTAGTTTTGGACTCTGAGCCCACAGAATTTTAATTGACTTGAATGTGTCTAACCTTCGTTCAATCTTCTTGTTTAAATGAGCATGAAGAGAACGATAAGACTGAGTACGCTTTATGAAAACCGATGAATTGCGCCAACGATTCCTAGACTATTTTGCCGCCAAACAACATAGCAAAGTGGCCAGCTCCTCACTGGTTCCTGGCAATGACCCCACTTTGCTTTTCACCAACGCAGGGATGGTGCAATTTAAAGATTTATTCTTAGGCAATGAAACCGCTGACTACGTCAGGGCGACCACGTCTCAGCGTTGCGTAAGAGCCGGTGGTAAGCATAATGATCTAGAAAACGTTGGTTACACAGCTAGGCACCATACTTTTTTCGAAATGTTAGGGAACTTCAGCTTTGGCGACTATTTTAAACGCGAAGCCATCCAGTTCGCCTGGGAGTTTTTAACCGAAGAACTGGGTCTGCCGGAAGACAAACTTTGGATCACCGTGTTTGAAGAAGATGATGAAGCGGCTGATATTTGGTTGAATGAGATTGGTGCCAGCCCTGAGCGTTTTTCACGCATTGGTGTCAAGGATAACTTTTGGTCCATGGGTGATGTTGGCCCTTGTGGCCCTTGCAGTGAAATATTCTACGATCATGGTGATCAGTATTGGGGGGGGCCTCCTGGTACACCTGAAGAAGATGGCGATCGCTATATTGAGCTCTGGAATTTGGTGTTTATGCAGTTCAACCGGAGTGCAGACGGCAGCATGAAGCCTTTGCCTAAGCCTTCGGTCGACACCGGAATGGGTCTAGAGCGCATGGCAGCAGTCATGCAGCATGTAAATAATAACTATCAAATCGATTTGTTCGATAACTTGATTACACAAATCTGTGAGGTTATCGGTGTTGAAGATAAAACCCATCATTCTGTGCGGGTAATCGCTGACCATATTCGTTCATGCTCCTTTATGATTGCCGATGGCGTAACCCCTTCGAATGAAGGGCGTGGCTATGTACTGCGCAGAATCATTCGCCGTGCTATTCGTCACGGGTATCAACTTGGTGGAAAAACCCCGTTCTTCTATAAATTGGTCGCGCCTTTGGCGCAAGAAATGGGCGCTGCCTATCCAGAGTTGTTTGAAAGGCAAGAGGTCATCGAACAGGCTCTAGAGAAGGAGGAAATGCGTTTTGCAGAAACTCTTGAGCAAGGCATGAGAATTTTTGAGCAAAAAACCGCCGACTTAGAGACTGATACGGTGCCAGGAGATTTGGTGTTCCTGTTATATGACACCTATGGATTTCCCGCTGACTTGACCGCCGACGTGGCACGTGAAAGAAAACTCGTGATAGACCAAGAAGGCTTCAAGGCCTTGATGGAGCAACAGCGAGAACGCGCCCGAGCTAGTAGTAATTTTGCAGGCCAAAATGACATCTCGATTGACGTCGAGGTGGCTACTAAATTTACTGGATACAACAACCTTAAAGGTGTTAGCAATGTTGTCGCGCTGCAATCTGAAGGTGTTGATGCCGATTCCGTAAGCGCTGGCGAAAATATCATTGTAGTGCTCGATACTACACCGTTTTACGCAGAAGGCGGAGGCCAGGTTGGCGATGAAGGTGAGATTTTTACAGATGCTGCTCGTATCACTGTTCACGACTGTCGGCGGTTGCCCAATGGTGCTTTTACACATATCGGTGTTGTTCAGTCAGGCAGTTTGACAAATGGTGAATCGGTCAGCGTGCAAGTGGACCCAGAGACCCGCTGCGCGGCCGCCGCCAATCATTCAGCCACACATTTGCTGCATTCTGCGTTAAAGCAAGTCTTAGGCGGGCATGTGCAACAGAAGGGTTCGATGGTGAATGCACAGCGTTTACGCTTTGATTTCTCGCATGATGCACCTATTAGTTCTGCTCAATTGGCTGAGGTTGAAGCTTTAGTCAATGCAGAGGTATTCGGCCAACATGCTGTTCTGGCTAAGGTGATGCCGATTGATGATGCGAAAGCAGCCGGTGCCGAAGCTCTGTTCGGTGAAAAATACGGCGCTGAAGTGCGCACCATCACGATGAGTAATTTCTCCTTTGAGTTATGTGGTGGTACGCATGTTAGCAATACATCCGAAATAGGCTTGTTTAAAATTGTTGGCGAGTCAGGTGTGGCTGCTGGAGTGCGAAGAATTGAGGCAGTCAGCCGTCGTGGTGCCCTGAATTGGGCCGCGCAACAGCAGTCTATTCTCTGCGAGGCTTCTGGCCTACTCAAATCTGACCCAGCTGGTTTGGTGAAACGTATCGGGCAATTACAAGGGAATATCAAATCTCTTGAGGCTGATAGGAAAAAACTACAGCAGATGATTGCGAGTGGCGCAGGCGGCGATGATCTTGATACCAAGATTATTGAGATAAATGGTGTAACGCTGTTATCTGCCGTGTACGAAGGCGCTGATAAAGACATTTTGCGCGACACCATCGATAAATTTAAAGATAAACATACCAATGGCATAATCGTGTTGGGCGCTGAGGTGGACGGCAAGGTTAAATTGTTAGCCGGTGTCTCCAAACAGATCAGTAAACAATTTCCAGCCGGAAAGTTAATTCAGCACATCACTTCCATTGCCGATGGCCGCGGCGGTGGCCGACCTGATATGGCCGAAGGTGGTATTCCCGATTCGGCTCGGTTAGACGAATGCATCGACGCAGTTTCTGCTTGGGTCGCCCAACAGTGATAAAGATCACGTTGGTTTGTTAATAATTCAGAGTAATTAGACGATTTTTTTGGCTATTTCAACGAGAGGGATTTACACCTTTGATTAAACAGGGTTTAATCGCGCTCTGCTAGAAAATTTGCCCAGTGAGGGCGCTAAGGTTTAGGGTTCATGACACTTATTGTCGAAAAATTTGGTGGCACGTCAGTTGGTTCTGTGGAGCGGATTAACGCTGTTGCAGATCATCTTATGCGTAAGCACCAGGCTGGTGAAAAATTAGTTGTCGTGCTTTCCGCAATGAGCGGAGAAACCAACCGTCTGATAGGTCTCGCCAAGGAAATCTCCGGTGAGCCGTCAGCGCGCGAAATGGACGTGCTCGTGTCTACTGGCGAACAAGTAACCATTGCTCTATTAGCCATGGCGCTACAAGAACGTGGCAACGATGCGCGATCGTACACCGGTGGTCAAGTCACTATCAAAACAGACAATGTTCACTCGCGAGCTCGAATCCTTGATATTGACGGTTACAAAATACTTGCGGATCTTAATAGTGACCGAATTGTCGTGGTGGCTGGATTCCAAGGTGTTGACAATACTGGCAATATCACGACTTTAGGGCGAGGTGGTTCGGATACCACAGCAGTTGCGGTAGCGGCAGCGATTAGAGCAGATGAATGTCGTATCTATACCGATGTTGATGGCATTTACACCACAGACCCTCGAGTGGTGCCAAGCGCTCGTCGCCTGAAAAGCATAACCGCGGAAGAAATGCTTGAGCTTTCTAGCTTGGGCGCTAAGGTACTGCAAACCCGTTCGGTGGAATTTGCGCGCAAGTACAAAGTGCCTCTAAGAGTTTTGTCTTCGTTCACCGAAGGCGAAGGCACACTCATAACCTATGAAGAAGAGGATAGTTCAATGGAAGCACCGTTGATTTCAGGTATCGCCTTTCAGCGTGATGAAGCAAAGCTAACGATTCGCGGAATTCCCGATCATCCCGGCGTCGCGCATCAAGTATTAGGCCCGATCTCGGACGCCCATATTAACGTTGATGTAATCATACAGAACGCGAGTGCTAAAGGTTTTACTGACCTGACGTTTACTGTTCCGCGCAATGACTATGAGCCTTGCATGAAGATCCTCGAAAAGTTGGTCGATGAATTAGGTGCGCAAGATGTTAAAGGTGATGATGCTATCGCCAAGGTCTCTATTGTTGGAGTGGGTATGCGGTCTCATTCCGGAGTCGCTAATACTATGTTTAAAACATTGGCTGACAACGACATTAATATTCAAATGATCTCAACGTCTGAGATTAAGGTGTCTGTAATTATTGACGAATCCAAGCTTGATCAAGCTGTGCAATCCTTGCACGATGCATTTGGTTTGGAAAGTTAGATAAATGCAAGCAGAGGTTACTAAATTCGTTTCTACGGATATTTGCATCGACCTATGCTAACCTTTAATTTATTCCAGAATGAACAAGTTCTGGAAAAAGGTGTATTAAGGACTGGAAATCCTTTTTTAGTTCCCTATAATACGCCCACCTGTCTTAGAGGGGTTTCGAAAACGACGAGCTGAATAAGCAAGTCCTGCAAAGCATGGAGCTGCAAATAGAAGCTTCTTGAAGACAGACTATGACAGGAGATCGTAATGTTAATTTTGACTCGACGTATTAACGAAACGCTCAACATTGGTGATGATGTTCAAGTAACCGTACTTGGTATCAAGGGTAATCAAGTTCGCATTGGTATTAATGCGCCGCGTGATGTGCCTGTGCACCGTGAAGAGATTTATCAACGAATCAAGCGCGAAGAGCGCATGGGTGCCGAAGGTGGCGCCGATGAAGATCCTAGCGGCGGGGGTGATGATTACAGTAGTGATCATGATCGCCGTGGTGCTGATTATTTCAGCGATGAAGATTCGTCTGGTAATAAGTAGTTCGTTATTACACAAAACCGATACCGCCTAGTTCTTTGGAGCAGGGCAACTATTGGAGAAGTGGCCGAGTGGCTGAAGGCGCTCCCCTGCTAAGGGAGTATAGGGTTTATAGCTCTATCGAGGGTTCGAATCCCTCCTTCTCCGCCATTAATCATCGCTGCCTGCGGGCAGTGGTTGTTAGTGGTTGTGTAACCCAATAGTGAACTTCATAGTTGATTGTTTTACCGCTCAGAAATCGAAAAAAAGCATTGATTCTGTGACTCATATCACTTAATCTTGCGTTCCTGTAAAAGACAGGCAAAAATCATCTATTTCAATTCGATAGAGTGTCCGCGGCTAACAAAGCGGCTACGAATGAAATTCGTAATTGTTAGGAAAAAATCAAGACCGGATACGCGCATGTAGCTCAGCTGGATAGAGTACTTGGCTACGAACCAGGCGGTCGGAGGTTCGAATCCTTCCATGCGCACCATTAAAGAAGAGCGGAATCAATCGTTTAGATTGATTCCGCTTTTTTTATGGTTTTTTTCCCTTCCTATAGAGCTCCTTCTTCGTTACATCGAAAAATTCAAAGCTTTACTTTAGATGCTGCGGTTTTAGATTGAGTGCTCTGCAGGCCATTTTCGAGAATGTCTGTAAGCCAGATACCGAGCATGTCGGTGATTCGACGTTCCGTCATAAGCTTTAGAGGTAATATTGCAATTGAGGGTAAACTTTTAGCGCGCAAGTTATGCCTGATCGATAACCCAGTTGAGCAAATTGGCCTATTAATGATTCTTGGCCTGCTTATTAATGTGTTCGCAGCCACGCAAGATGGGGCAGTCGACGGCATGGCTATCGACGTCACACCCGTCAATGAGCAGGGTCGATTGAACGGCTTCATGGTATTCGGCAAAGCCATCGGCTGGGGACTCACCTCGGCCGTGGCCGGCACTATGCTAGTCAAGTTCGGCTTGGGCGTTACTGCGATGGTGGCCGTAGCCGTCCAGACTATCGTATTGCTGGGCTTTATGCTGACGGTTGAGCGTCGTGGAGAGCGCCGCCTGCCGTGGACTTCCGGTAATGCGATGGCAGATGCACGCGCCCTCTCTTCATTCGCCAACCTATTGAAGAGTCTGAACGCAGTGTTGTGGACCCGCGTCAGCCTAATTGTGATCGCTATCATGATTTTAGAGGGCTTTACTGGCGGTTACGGTCATGCTTTGATGCCCGTCGCGGCGATCAAGCTGTTTGGTTTGACAGCGCCGGAATGGTCTAATCTGGTTGCGATCATGGGTCTGACGGGTGCCGCAATGGCTCTGGGTCTGGGTTCATTGATCGATCGCTTCGGCGCTAAGCGAATGCTGATCTTGACCGTTTCGCTGGTTGCCGCCCACGCGTTCCTTCTTGCTCAAACGCAGTACCTGTGAGAAAACGCGACCTATGTCAAAGTGATGTTGGCGGCTTAGGTGTTGCTCGGTCCGGTGACCATGGTCTGTATAATCGCACTGGCAATGACTATCTGTTCCGGCGCAACCTCGGCCACACAATTTGCCATTTACATGTCTCTGGCTAATCTCGGCTCTTCGGCCGGCTCGAAGACCTATGGCGTGATCGCCGAGCAGACGTCTTACGGCATGCCTACTTGCTACTTGGCGCGATCACTGTGCTAATGGTCGCGGTCATATTTTTCCATCGACACACATCCGAACGTTTAAAAGATAGTAAGCGTTCGCCGAACTACTCCGTTGGGTTATCTACCAGCGGCACCGGATTGTACTTTTCTGGCGCAATGCGTTGTCCTAAGTGTCGGTCTGATATGCAGCAGGTCACAATTGACGGCATTGAGGTTGATCGCTGTTCAGACTGTTACGGCTTATGGTTTGACGACGGTAAGCTCAGCAATCTGCGTAACAAAGAGGCCGCCGCCGTTCTGGATATAGGAGATGTAAAGACTGGCAAGAAGCAAAACCAGATCGAGCACTATCGATGCCCGCGCTGCGCCGGTTCTATCAATCGAATGGTCGACCCCGAGCAAACGCATATTTGGTTCGAGCAATGTGATTATTGTCGAGGTTCGTTTTTCGATGCCGGCGAACTGACCGACCTGGCGACGGTCTCAGCATCAGATTTCTTCAAGCGCTTTGTTACGCCTAAACGCTATTGACACTGCCCCGACTTAGTAGGGCGTGTTAATACAGTCAATCAGCGTAAACTTGAGTACCACGAGTTTACTGTCACCGGCTTCTCAAAATATCACGAAGCGGAATAAAAACCTCTCAAAACCTTATTCCTAATGTGTTCTCGGCGTTTTCCTGTGCCCGAGCAATCTCGGCTTCATTTAGAAACAGCCGTTGTGCAACCTGATTGACCAGTTCAGCTTCTTTCTTGTCGATTCGATCATCAACGAATGCCAGTACCCATAAATATTCAAGCATTTTGATGCGTTTGGAATTGCTGCAGTTTTGGCGAATTTCTTGGGTCAGTGTTTCAATCGGCATCGATGCGACATGAGATTGTGTGGCGTATTGGGTTAGCTCGTCAAGTTCGGCTTATTGTAGTTTGAATTCCTTGCGCAGCATTTCTTTAAGATGTATTAGTTCCATTTTATCTGCAACACCATCAGTTCTAGCCATCTTATAGAGAAGTATAGCCGCAGCGTGTTTGAGCTCGGCATCATCCGATTTGGTCCACTTACGCTTATTACTTTTACTGCTTTTACTAAAAAGATTGCCAAATACCATTTCATTTCTCCAACAAACTTAGTGTTTACATATCCTAACTAATCTCTTATGCAATTCAAGGACTCATAAGCACTTTAGAACTTTAGACGCAGGGGCATTACTGTAACTAATATTCGTGATTCCCTCAGGGTGATGACAGGCAGACCTCATTACTGTTAGGCTTCGTTTCAAATTATAATTTGCCACAGAACTAACGCCTAAAGATGTCTACTCCCGAAATTTTTAAAAACTTATCAATCCCCGTAATTGCGGCTCCTATGTTTATTATCTCCGGCAAGGAAATGGTTTTAGAACAATGCAAAGCTGGTATTGTCGGGTCATTCCCCTCCCTCAATGCGCGGGGTGAGGGCGAGTTTGAATCTTGGCTGCAGTTTTTGACCGAGGAGCTTGATAAATATAACCAAGCAAATCCTGATCAACCAGCCGCACCGTTCGCGGTGAATCAGATCGTATTTAAGACAAACGATCGACTACAGGAAGATATGGATTTGTGCGTAAAGTACAAAGTGCCGCTGATTATTACTTCCTTGGGGGCAAAAGAGGAGATTAATCATGCAACTCATTCTTATGGCGGAATTGTGCTGCACGACGTGATTAATCAACGCTTTGCTAGAAAAGCGATAGAAAAAGGCGCGGATGGTTTAATTTGCGTGGCTAATGGTGCTGGTGGTCATGCAGGTTCCTTGAGTCCTTTTGCTTTTGTTCAAGAAACACGCGAGTGGTTTGATGGTCCTTTAGCCTTGTCGGGCTCAATCGCTACTGGCGATGGCGTTCTCGCTGCACAAGCCATGGGCGCAGATTTTGCTTATATCGGTTCAGCCTTTATCGCGTCCAAGGAAGCCAATGCCGTTGACGGTTATAAACAGGCAATAGTTGATTATGATTCCAGCGACATTGTTTACTCAGATTACTTTACTGGTGTGTCGGGGAACTACTTAAAACCTAGTATTGAAGCAGCGGGCATGGACCCAGACAATTTACCTAAGGGAGACATAAGCGCCATGCAGAAAATTACTGATCAACAAAGTGATGCGAAAGCATGGAAGGATATTTGGGGTTGCGGTCAAGGTATCGGTGCTGTTGATGAAATCTTAAGTGTGTCAGATCGTGTTGCCAACATGAAACGTGAGTATGATGCTGCTAAGGCTCGCGTTATTGGCTAATTGAGTCTCGCTTATTCGAGATAACAATAACTTAGGAGCTATCTTTTTCACTACTATTTAACTAATATTTTATGATATTAAAAACCATCAATCCAACGAAGGAGAGAACGATGAAGTTAGTAACGGCAATTATTCGACCGTTTAAATTGGATGACGTTAAAGACGCGTTGTCAAATATAGGTGTAATGGGCATGACAGTCTCCGAGGTAAAGGGGTTTGGCCGACAAAAGGGCCACACCGAAATTTATCGCGGTGCCGAGTACGCAATTGACTTTATCCCTAAAACCAAACTTGAGGTTGCAGTGGCTGACGACGTTGTAGACAAGGTGGTTGATGCGATTGTCGAGTCGGCGAAAGGCAATAAAGTTGGTGACGGTAAGATATTTGTTACCGCTCTTGATGAGGTTGTGCGTATTCGAACCGGCGAAACCGGCAATGACGCTCTGTAACAACATTCTATTCACGCTAAAGACTTCCTTTCTAAACTCATAGTAGGTAATTAATAATGAGAACTTTCAAGCTCCTAGCTTTAGGGCTAGGCTCGTTGCTGATGCCAATCTCGGCGATGGCAGATCAGTTAGACACCGGAGACACAGCATGGATGCTAACGGCATCAGCCTTGGTATTGTTTATGCTATTACCAGGTCTGTCGCTATTTTACGCAGGCCTAGTGCGAAGCAAGAACGTGTTATCGGTTTTAATGCAGTGTTTTTCAATCGCTTGTGCGATGTCATTGCTGTGGTTTATCTGTGGCTATTCATTAGCGTTTAGTGGTGACGGCGATTGGATAGGTAATTTGGACAAAGCTTTCTTAGCTGGCGTTACTATGGGCTCAATGAGCGGTACCGTTCCCGAGTCTGTATTCATCGTATTCCAAATGACTTTTATCATGATCACGCCAGCTTTGTTTGTTGGCGCGTTCGCCGAGCGTATGAATTTTGCGCCGATGTTTGTGTTTTCCATTCTTTGGTCATTAATCGTTTATGTTCCAGTGACGCATTGGGTATGGGGCGGAGGCTGGCTAGCAGACATGGGGTTGCTGGATTTTGCCGGCGGTACCGTGGTGCATATTACCGCGGGCGTATCCGCTTTAGTGATAGCGATTGTTGTGGGTAATCGCAAAGGTTTTCCAAGCAAACCAATGACACCACACAATCTAACCTTAACCGTTGCTGGCGCTGGTATGTTGTGGTTCGGTTGGTTCGGTTTTAATGGCGGTTCGGCGCTTGGCGCTAATGGCAGTGCCGGTATGGCCATGCTTGTGACACATTTGAGTGCAGCGGCCGGTTCCTTGGCATGGATGGCAATTGAATGGTTTCGTTACCGTAAACCAAGCGTGCTAGGCATTGTGACCGGCATGGTGGCTGGGCTCGGTTCGATAACGCCAGCCTCTGGCTTCGTAGGGCCTATGGGCGGGGTAATCATTGGTTTATGCGGTGGTATAGTTTGCTACTTCGCAACGCAATTGATTAAGAACCGATTAAAAATAGACGATTCGCTAGATGTTTTCCCAGTTCACGGAGTGGGAGGAGCTTTAGGCACAATTCTTGCTGCTGTTTTTGTATCAACGCTCTATGGTGGCAGTGGTTATGCCGAAGGCATGAACCTAAGCAGCCAACTCGGTGTTCAGCTCACTGGCGTAGTCGCTACTGGCGCTTATGCGGCAGTAGTCTCTTATATCTTGCTTAAGCTCATAGCTATCGTAATGCCGTTGCGCGCAGACAATGACACTGAACTGCAAGGTCTAGATATAGTCCAACATGGAGAAACGGGCTATAATTTGTAAGCTAATCACGATCTATCTATAAAAGAGGTTGGCGATGCCGACCTCTTTTATTTTTAGACATTTCCAGTTTCAACCACTTTTGGCTTCAACCACTTTTAAAATTCACTCTTTCATGCCATTTAAACAATTGTCTAATTATTTGATTGGTCTGGTAATGTTGGCATCGCTTAGTGTGACCAATGCCTATACACAATCAGACTATTCCGCTGGCATGCAAGCCTATCTTGATGGGGAGTTTAAACAGGCGCAGTCTTATTGGTTAAAGAGTGCTAAAGCGAAAAACGCTAAATCCATGTTCAACCTGGGTTTATTGCACCAGCGGCGACACCTATCCAATGCCGATGATGGCAAGGCAGAGAAATGGTTTCGACTGTCCGCGCGAAACGGTTATGCCGCAGCGTATTATCATTTAGCCATGTGGTTGTCAGAGCGCGGTAGCAGTAAGATCGAGATAAACAAGCTTCTTCTGGCTGCAGACAAAGCAGGATTTGCGCCAGCCAGTGTTAAGTTAGGCAAGACACCATCAAAGCCGCTTGTTTTGGCTAGCAAGGCAACGCAAAAAGCCGCAATGCCTGATGTTATTTCCAACGCGCCCGCGCAGCGCTATAGGCGAGAGGCTTGGATATCATCTTTGCCGTCTTCACAATGGACTATCCAAATGTTAGCTTTTAATGAGCAGGTGAAAGTTCGAAATTTTATCGACGATCACGGCCTGCATGTTCAAGCGGCTTACTTTGCTGAATCAGATTCTGAAAGCGTTCTTTATAAGTTGATATATGGTGCCTATGGATCCAAGCAGCAGGCTGAATTTGCTCGTCAAAACTTATCCAGTGATCTTAAGCAATATGGGCCTTGGCTGCGGCCTGTTGTCAGTGTGCAATCGGTGATAAATGCTCAATAGGGGCGCAATTCTAAAATAACTTTTAGTTCTAATCGTTAGGCTATTGCTGTATCTTTCGTGACTGAAATACACCTTTGAAACCCGCATAGAACAATACAATGGAACTTAACCCTCTACTCGAACAAGCTAAGGATCTTGAGCAGCGCGGCGCTGCCCTTAGGGGGTATCTTTGACTACGATTCAAAGGCTGAGCGCCTAGAAGAAGTTCTGCGTCTGATGGAAGATCCGAGCATATGGGAGGATCAGGACTTTGCACAAAAACTGGGTCAAGAAAAAGTCTCTTTAGAAAAAATAGTAAACATTTTGGATAAAGTCGAAAGCGGCGTAACTGACAGCTTGGAAATGTTAGAGCTAGCGGCAGAAGAGCAAGATCAGGAGCTGGCCGATGAAATAAGTGGCGATCTTGATAGCGTTGAAGCGGAGTTGGCTGTTTTGGAATTCCAGCGCATGTTTTCTGGCCCGATGGACGCCAATAGTGCATTTATTGATATTCAGTCTGGTTCCGGCGGCACCGAAGCGCAGGACTGGGCTAATATGATCTTGCGCATGTATCTTCGCTGGGCTGAGTCACAGGGTTTTAAAGCTGAGATCATCGAATTGTCTGCTGGCGATGTTGCTGGCATCAAAAGCGCAACCGTGAAAGTCAGTGGTGAATACGCGTTTGGATTTTTGCGTACCGAAACCGGTGTGCACAGACTGGTGCGTAAATCGCCATTCGATTCAGGAAGCCGACGTCATACCTCCTTTGCATCTCTTTTTGCTTACCCTGAAATTGATGACCGAGTAGAGGTAGAGATTAACCCCTCAGATTTGCGAATCGACACATACCGAGCTAGCGGGTCAGGCGGTCAGCATGTCAATAAAACAGATTCAGCAGTGCGAATTACCCATGAGCCAACAGGGATTGTCGTACAATGCCAAAGTGATAGATCACAGCATCGTAACAAAGATTCTGCCATGTCTATGTTGAAGGCTCGCCTGTACGAACATGAGATGCAAATACGGCGCTCTGACCAACAAGCGGTAGAAGATGAGAAGTCAGATATTGGCTGGGGATCACAAATTAGGTCATATGTATTGGATCAATCTCGTATCAAGGATTTACGCACTGGCGTAGAAACCGGAAATACTCATGCCGTGTTAGACGGCGACCTAAATCAATTTATCGAGGCCAGCTTAAAGCAGGGCCTCTAGACAACGAAAGACAACTTATATCAATACGGCATAAAGACAGTGAGCACGGAAAACAACGACAACCAACCACCTATCGATGAAAATGAACTTATACGTCAACGCCGCGAAAAGCTCGGTGCTTGGCGTGAAGCGGGTTCTGCATATCCCAACAAGTTTAGGCCTGAGCACTTGGCCGCTGACCTGAGTTCTCAATACGGTGATGTTGAGAAAGAAGACCTTGCAGAACAAGCGATAGAAGTCAGCATTGCGGGGCGCTTAATGACCCGCCGCATCATGGGTAAAGCTAGTTTTGCTCATCTGCAAGACCGCAGCGGCCGCGTACAGATTTACGTGCAGCGTGATGCCTTGCCCGAAGGTTTTTACAACGACGAATTTAAGAAGTGGGACATCGGCGATATCATCGCAGCGCGTGGTGTCATATTTAAAACTAATAAGGGCGAACTCAGCGTTAAGGTTAGCCATATTGAACTGCTTGTTAAATCTCTACGACCGTTACCAGAAAAATTTCACGGGCTAACCGATAAAGAAACTTCCTACCGTCAGCGCTATGTTGATCTGATCATGAGCGAAGAAAGCCGTAGCGTCTTCCAAACTCGATCCAAGATAGTAAGTTTTATACGTAACTTTTTGATACAGAAGGAATTTCTGGAAGTTGAGACGCCAATGATGCAAGCCATTCCTGGTGGTGCTGTAGCGCGCCCGTTTGAGACGCATCACAATGCTCTCGACATGAAATTATTCCTGAGAATAGCGCCTGAATTATATTTGAAGCGTCTTGTGGTAGGAGGTTTCGAGCGCGTATTCGAAATAAATCGCAATTTTCGTAATGAGGGCCTGAGTACTCGACATAATCCTGAATTCACAATGCTTGAATTCTATCAAGCCTATGCCGATTATCACGATTTAATGGATACCACCGAGGAAATGTTTAAGGGCATTGCTGCTAGTGTTACGAGTGGCGGAGTTGTTAGTTACCAAGGGCAGGAAATCGATTTCACTAAGCCTTTTCATAGAATGACGGTTGTTGAGTCGATCTTGCATTTCAATGCCAAGCTAAGCGAAGACGACATGCAAGATCGAGACAAGCTTGTCGCTTACGCACAGAGTTTGAACGTGCATATCAAAGACAGTTACGGTTTGGGCAAAGTGCAAATTGAGATTTTTGAAAAAACCGTAGAGGAAAAACTTGCTGAACCGACCTTTATTACTGCCTATCCAGTTGAAGTGTCACCTTTGTCACGGCGCAATGATGAGAATAGTTTTGTCGCAGATCGTTTTGAGCTATTCATAGCCGGTCGTGAAATCGCCAATGGCTTTTCTGAGCTTAATGACCCCGAAGATCAGGCTGAGCGCTTTCTTGCTCAGGTGGCAGAAAAAGACGCAGGCGATAATGAGGCGATGCATTTCGATGCAGATTATATTCGCGCCTTGGAATATGGTATGCCGCCAACCGCAGGCGAAGGTATTGGTATTGATCGTCTGGTAATGTTGTTTACCGATAGCCCTTCGATCAGAGATGTTTTGTTGTTCCCGCATATGCGCCCTGAGGCGACTAGCTAAGCGACTTATGGGGAAAACTAATTTGCCGTTGTTCATTGGCTCTCGCTATTCGCGAGCCAAGCGCCGTAACGGATTTATCTCATTTATCTCGGCAATCTCGATGATTGGCATCGCACTCGGTGTGTGGGTATTGATCACCGTTATTTCAATAATGAACGGCTTTGGTAATGAGTTGCGCGGTCGCATCCTTGATGTTACTTCGCATATTACCGTGACAGGTAGTGAGGGCTGGTTGCAAGACTGGCAATCGCTAGCACCTGCTTTGGATCAAAATGATGCCATCAAAGGTCATGCGCCCTATATATATGCACAGGGATTGGTAACGCTCAGAGGTTCTGTAACCGGCGCTTTGATTCGAGGTGTGCTACCAAGTGAAGAGCCTAAAGTCTCGGTATTGCAAGACTACATGCAAGAGGGCAGCTTTGAGGCTTTGCAAAAAGGCAAGTACAACGTGATTTTGGGTGAGGGCTTGGCGTTCAAATTAGGCGCGAGCATAGGTGATAAAGTCACATTGATTTCCCCACAAGGTCAATCAACTCCAGCGGGGCTGATGCCGCGGCTTCGGCGTTTTACGGTGGTTGGAACATTCGGCGGCATTGGGCCTGATGAATACGACAGCACACTGGCTTTTGTGCACATGGCGGATGCTGCCAAGTTATATAAAGCCAAGGATCAAGTGAGCGGGATACGAATTACCCTAAACAATGCTTATGAGGCTCGCCAAGTAGGCGCGGAGTTAGCGACCCAGCTCAACTACAAGTATTTTGTGGATAATTGGACGCGGCAACATAAGAATTTTTTTAGAGCGCTTGAAGTAGAACGCCGAATGACCTTTATAGTTTTATTTTTAATCGTCGCAGTTGCCGCCTTTAATATAGTGTCTACTTTAGTAATGGTGGTTACCGATAAGCGTGCTGATATAGCAATTCTTCGCACGCTTGGTTTGTCGCCCAATAAAGTGATGGGAGTATTCTTTGTGCAAGGTGTTACATCTGGAGTTATGGGAACTCTTATTGGCGCGGTTGCTGGTGTGTTCACTGCGCTCAACGTGGGGTCAATTATCGCGTTTCTTGAAGGGCTGATCGGTTATCAGTTGTTCCCTGCAGACGTGTACATTATTACCGACTTTCCTGCCGAACTACGCGGGAATGACGTTGTGGTTATTATATGTTCATCACTGGTCATCAGCATGTTGGCCACATTGTATCCGGCATGGCGAGCATCTAAAACGCAGCCAGCCGAAGCATTGAGGTACGAGTAATATGACGGCACTCACGCCCATTCTGCATTGCCAACAACTTGGCATGGTTTATACGCAAGGCCCTAGCGATGTTGAGGTATTGCACGACATCAACCTTAATATTGATACTGCTGAACGTATTGCCATTATTGGTGCTTCTGGGTCTGGCAAGAGCACATTGCTGCACCTGCTGGGTGGCTTAGATCTGCCAAGCAGAGGTTCAGTTTGGATAGATGGTCAAGAAATGTCTGGCGTTTCGGATAAACGGCGCGGTGAGATCAGGAACCAATACCTCGGTTTTGTTTATCAGTTTCACCATTTGTTACCAGAGTTCACGGCAGTTGAGAATGTTGCCTTGCCGTTATTGATCCGCGGAGTCGATACCCAAGTTGCAAAGCAAAAGGCATCTGAGCTGCTTGATGAAATTGGCCTTGGGCATCGATTACAACATAGACCAATTGAGTTGTCGGGTGGTGAACGCCAGCGTGCAGCTATTGCAAGGGCTCTTGTCACTGAGCCGAGTGTGGTAATGGCTGATGAGCCTACCGGCAACTTGGATGAAAAAACCGCGCAGGTGGTTTTCGATATGATGTTAGAACTTAATGCACGTATTGGAACAGCGCTTGTGATGGTGACTCATGACATTGGCCTAGCCAATAAAATGGATAAGGTATATCACCTAGAAGCAGGCTCTCTGCGCTTAGAATGAGTTAATCAGGAGATTTATCTTGTGAGGTTTTAGCCTCGTTAGTACTCATATCCTCAAGCCGACTATTACGTGATCGACGCTGACGTTTCCAACGTTGACGAACTTGCGAACGCCAAACGAAACTGACTATAAAATGGGCGCTAACACTTAGTGTGA